>NHBR02000038.1 GCA_002167435.2 Allomuricauda sp. TMED12 | reverse complement strand
GCAGTAGGTAGCTCGTCGGGCTCATAACCCGAAGGTCGCTGGTTCGAGTCCAGTCCCCGCTACTAAAAAGAAAAAAAGCCGAGAAAATTTTCTCGGCTTTTTTTTATGTTTCAAATCCAAACACCAGTGTTCTAGTAGGTTTTACGAAGTAAACTTTTATCGGGGCTTACCTTCTTTAATAGTTCCTTAACAATTTTGACCGGTTATTTTCATAAATTGTTAACAACTAATTCATCATCAATCAAAAATGAGACAATCTACCAAATATATTGTCTTAATTCTTCTATGGCTTAACGCTATGTTTGCCTATGGCATAGTAGTGAAAAGTTATACCGGAATCCCTACGCCAACCGCAGAAACCTTTAAGGATTCTCTGGATTGGGCGGACTATTATTTTAACATCCATAGATTTGAAGATGCCGTACCACTGTACAAAAAAAACCTTGAGGACTCAGATAAAGAACAAAAAATCCATGTTTTAAAAAAACTGGCGCTTAGTGAAGCGGCAATGGACCATCCAGAAGAATCCATTTCGTACATCTATGATTATTTCAAAATAGATTTTCATCCTACCTTTCTCCTGCACGAAGATTTTGACGGCATTAGAAAAGAACAAGGTTTTGTTAAACTTTCTGGAACCGTACTGCCCAAGTTTACAGTTTGGTCCATATTTTACTTTTTTGTCTCCTTGATAGGTTTTTATATCACTTTTGTGCTATTAATCAATAAAAGAATTGACAAACAGGCGCGCATTCTTATAGGAAGTTTCGTTTTTATCCACTCCTTATTTATTCTAAATATCTGTGTGAACCAAACAAACTACGTGTTTGAGTTTCCTCACACTTATCTTATGTCCACTTGGTCTTCCTTTTTATATGGCCCCTTACTTTTTCTTTATTTTAAAAGAGTCTCCAAGTCTACGGATTTGAACAAAAAAGACCTTTGGCATTTTTTACCCACACTGATTCTGACCATCTATTTAATTGTTACAGTTTATGGTTTTTCTGGTTCGCAAAAAGTAATACAAATGCTGCAAAGGTTGGAAGAAGGTTTAAATCCAGGTGACTCCACCAAATTATTGTTACTGGTAGTTCTTAAAGCAATTTCTCTCGGTGTTTATGCTTTTTTTGTCCATCTGATTCTCACCAGGAATAAAAATGGGTTAAGCAAAAAAACGAGAATCTGGCAAAAAAATATCTACTTGATCCATGTAAGCTATGTGGTGGTCTATATAGTTTATGGTGTATATATTACTGCGGGGGTGAACAGCGGTGTCTTTTACCACGCCCCCATTGTTTTAATGAGCACTATGGTGCTATATGTGGGGTATGCTGCCAATGTGCAACCCGATGTATTCAGTGGGTTGTATTCTTACACAAACCGATTGTTTCCTAAATATGTAAAATCCGGTTTAACAGATAGTTTATCTCAAGAACTTAAGAACAACCTTAAACATCTTTTTCAAAAAGAAAAATTGTATCGGAATAATGATATAAACCTTGATATGGTAGCAGAAAAACTGGATACGACCCGACATAACACATCGCAGCTAATCAACGAGCATTTTAATATGAGTTTTCGTGAATTTGTGAACTCCCATCGTATTCAAGAAGCAAAGGAATTGTTGGAACAAGAAAATGAGCTCAATATTATTGATATTGCCTACGAAGTAGGTTACAACAATAAAGTATCTTTTAACAAGGCTTTTAAAAAAGATACCCAACTTACACCTAGCGAATACCTATATCGCGCAAAACAAGGGTAAACTCTTATCGGGAACACCTAGAAACCTTGGTTTTATAGCTAACTAGTAGTCATCAATCAAAAATCATCAATCATATGAAACGGCTACTAAAGCAAATCGTCCTTAAGTATATTGGGGAGGAGAAACGGACCCACGCCCCATTAAACAGTCATGAAAAGTACAAAAAGTCTGGACTAACAGAATCAGAAGCCTTCTACATTCGAGAAAAAATCAAAAAAGCTTTTGAGGAAGACAAGATCTACCGGAACAATACTATTTGCCTCGACGAACTTTCGGAACATATCCAGGACAATAGGTACAAAGTATCCCAAGTGATCAACATGTACTTCTCTAAAAACTTTTATTCATTTTTAAACGATTATAGAATTGAAGAGGCAAAACATTTATTGGTTTCTGACTCTACATTGAGCGTAAAAGCAATTATGTACGAAGTGGGTTTTAACAGTAAGAATAGTTTTTACAGTGCCTTTAAGAAAATTACGGGGTTAAGCCCCAACGATTACAGGTCTGCTGCCACCATGAGTTTTGTCCAGAACGAAATACAAATGGCATAACCACTAACAAACAACTTCATTAAATAGTTTGAAGCTATTCGCTAAACCCTCTTGCCCTGCAAGAGGGTTTTTTTGATCTCATTATCAAATGGTTATCAAATCGATTTTGATGTGTTAAAAAGAGTACTTCCCCATGGGCATTCTTGATTTTGAGGTTCTTGCCGTTTAAAAAGTACTTGACTCATAACAGTTTTGGGTTGATTTGTTATGCAATTGTAAAGGTAGGGCGGTGAGAGGCTCTACTTCTTAAAAAAACAAAATCCATTGAGTTTTGTTCACTTCCCAGAAGTATTATTTGAATTAGCTATCAATTTCCTAGCGCCGTCCACCTTTCTCAGTTGCTCTAACTCATTTCAAATTACTAACAAAACTTTATTCGTATGAAAGTAAAGAAACTGTTTGGAGCATTGTTGGCCATGTGTCTATCGATAGCATTTGCCCATGCTCAAGAAAAAACGGTTACCGGAACGGTTACCGACCAAGAAGGGGTACCCTTGCCCGGTGTAAACATTATTGTTAAGGGTACCGTAAAGGGTACGCAATCCGATTTTGACGGTAACTATGCCCTTGAAGCCAGTGTAGGAGATGTTCTTGTATTTTCCTATTTAGGTCAAAGAACACAAGAAAGAAGTATTGGCGCCGGGAGTACTATTGATGTGCAAATGGAAGAAGATGCGTCCCAACTGGAAGAGGTAGTAGTAACTGCCCAAGGTATTGTGCGGGAAAAACGGTCGCTGGGATATTCCGTGACCACTGTTGAATCCGAAAAGGTAGAATCCAGACCTGAAGCTGACGTAGCCCGTGTTTTGAACGGAAAAGTAGCTGGTGTTAACATTACTTCGAACAACGGGATGTCCGGTTCAGGTACCAACATCATTATTCGAGGATATTCATCCGCTACACAATCCAACCAACCCTTATTTATTGTGGATGGTATTCCTTTTGATTCTGGTACAAACACTCAGACCAACTTTTTGGATGGAAACACAGAGTCAAGCCGATTTTTGGACCTTGATCCCAACAATATAGAAAGTGTAAGTGTTTTAAAAGGATTAAGTGCAACCGTATTGTACGGTAACCATGGTAGAAACGGGGTAATCTTGATTACTACAAAAGGGGCGGCAACCGGTGATGCTCCTTCAAAAACCGAGGTTTCCGTTACGCAGTCGGTATTCATGTCGAACGCAATACTACCAAAGTTCCAAGACAATTATGGAGGTGGGTTCCACCAAGGGTTTGGATATTTCTTTAGTAACTGGGGGCCCCGTTTTGACCGAACGGATGATGATGGTGTAGCCAGTGCAGGACAATTTATACGCACTGGTCCCAACGGTGTTGCCATTCTACAACACCCATTCAACTATATCGCAGACCCAACATTGATTGCTGGTTACGAGGATTTTCTAGATGATGAGTACCCTTATAAACCTTATAACGGTGTTGAGGAGTTCTTTAGAACTGGATATGTATACAGCACATCTGTCAATGTACGAGGAGGTTCGGAAAAAGTAAATTTCAATGCAAACTATGGCCGTACAGAGGACATAGGGGTTACTCCAGGCAATAGATTGTTGCGTAACAACTTTAGTTTAGGGGGTAATGCCGCCTTATCCAACAATTTTACCGTATCAGGAGTGTTCAACTTTGCAAGAACAGGGTATAAATCCCCTCCAAATGCAGTAAGTACCGGTAGTGGGGCCGCTTTTAATGGTTCTGCAATATTCGGTGATGTACTATATACCCCGAGGAGTGTGGATCTAACCAATATTCCTTTCCAAGCGGTAGATGGAAGAAGCCTTTACTATCGTTCAGGAAACGACATCCAAAACCCTTATTGGACAGTAGCCAATTCAAAAACGTCCCAGGAAACGGATCGTTTTACAGGAAACGTGTCTATGAGCTATGCTATTAACGATTGGATGAACTTAACATACCGAGTAGGTTTGGATACGTACACCGAGTTAAACTCCTATGGACAAAACAGAGGTGGTGTAGATGGCCCGACCTTGGGTATTCTAAGAACAACCTCAGTAAGAAATTCCATTTGGAATCATGACCTACTATTGAGTGCGGATAAGAATCTTTCTGAAGATTTAAATCTAAAAGCAACATTAGGGGCGAACAGTCGAAGAGACACCTATGCACAAGATGGTATAGAAAGCCAAGGACAGTTGGTTTTTGGAGTGTTGGAACACTATAACTTTACAACTCCATCTTCCGTCAACTCTTTCTCTGGATCCAATTTGAACCAGAATTTTGAAGAAAATTTAGTTGGTATTTATTTAGACGCAACCTTATCCTATAAAGACTTTGTCTACCTCAACATGGTAGGCAGAAACGATTGGTCCTCAACATTGGAAAGAGAGAATAATTCATTGTTCTATCCTGGGGCAAGCTTATCCTTTATCCCAACAACGGCATTTCCAGCATTGCAAGGAAAAGTACTAAATTATGCCAAACTTAGATTGGGTTATGGATCCTCCGCAGGTTTCCCTACTCCATTCAACACAAGGGACGTACTTTCATTAGGTTCTAGAACATTTGTAGATTTCAATGGCAATGTAGTTTCTGGAAACACAGTTTCCGATGTATTGGGTAACCGTGATCTATCACCTGAAAGGGTGCAAGAGTTGGAAATTGGTTTGGACACCAGATTGTTCAATAGACTCAACTTTAACGTCAGTTTATATCAAAAAGCTACAACAGACCTTATCACTAATCGCACCTTGGATAGCTCAACTGGATTCCGCTCCACTTTTGTGAACATAGGTGAAGTAGAGACCAAAGGTGTCGAGGTAGATTACGATCTTAACCTTTTTAGGGAAAGTGAATCGGGAATAGGCTTTAACCTAGCTGGAAACTTTACAGCAAGTGAAACCATTGTGACCGATTTGGCAGAAGGCACCAATAATATTCTTTTAACTTTTGCAGTTTCAGGTGAAGCGGCAAATTACGCCGTAGAAGGGCGACCATTTGGTGTATTGCTGGGAAGTACTATCCAAAGAGATGATAATGGAAACAAAGTGGTAGGTAGTAATGGACGCTATTTAGTGGACAACAATATTACAGAAATAGGTGATCCCAATCCCGATTGGACCACTGCTCTTATTCCAACAATTACCTTCAAGAACTTTACTCTATCGGCCAATCTACAATATCGTCACGGAGGTGATGTTTATTCTGTCACTACCGCAGGTCTTATTGGTCGTGGTGTTGTTGATGCAGATGATCCTATCCATAGAGAATCCAACTATGTACTACCGGGAGTTTTTGCCGATGGTAGCCCTAACAATGTAGCCATCACTGCCACTGAGTTTGGGTTTAATACCTTTTTTGCCGGCGGAATAAACGAAGTAAATATTTTTGATGGTTCGACTATCAGGCTGCAAGAAGCTTCCTTAGGATATTCTATTCCAAAGAAAATGTTGGATAAAACACCTTTTGGTAGTTTATCTCTAACTCTTTCCGGCTCCAATCTATGGTACAAAGCGGTAAACTTCCCTGATGATGTTCGCTACGACACCAACTCTTCAAGTACAGGTGTTGGTAACGGGCAGGGAATCGATTTCTTTACCGGACCATCAACAAGAAGATATGGTCTTACTGTAAGAGCATCATTTTAATAGCAGCTAACTAGAATCAAAAAATATATTATGAAAAAAATATCAAATATACTCAGTCTTGTAATCGCTGCACTGACAGTTATGTTGGGCTGTGAGACCACTTCCTTGGATGTGGTCGAGAGTCCGAATGCATTAAACCCTTCGCAGGCGAGTGTTGATTTCTTTTTAAATCAAATACAACTCATGACCGCGCAAATCCACTCCGGTGAAGAAGGCCGTAACGAAAATGGACTTAGCCAATTCGGCATGGAACCTGTAAGAATGCAGCATGGTTTTGGCCCAACCTATCGTGAGAATTATGATCCATCAGATTTTGATAGGGTTTGGGACAATGTTTATGCAAGAGCATTAATCGATATTAGAACAATGAACCCTCTAGCGGAAGAAGCTGGCCAGTTTACCCATATTGCCATTGGGCAGATTCTGGAAGCCTATATCATGATGTCAATGGTAGATTTCTTTGGAGATGTACCTTACTCTGAAGCTGTTTCGGGTGGTGAAGGAATTTTGAATCCCGCTGTGGATTCGGGAGCTTCCATTTATCAGGCAGCAGACCAACTTTTAGTTGATGCCATTGCCAATCTTAACAAAGATGAGACCTCGCTCCCATCAGATGATCTTTTCTACAATGGTAATGAAGGTCAATGGAGAAAAGTGGCCAATACCATGCGTTTGAAGCTTTATCTACAAACACGCTTGGCCAGTACCGAAGGTTTTGGAGCGTCGGTTTCCACTTCGAGGATCAACGAATTGATTAGCGGAAACCAACTGATTTTGGACGCTTCCGATGATTTCTTCTTCCAATGGGGCACCAATAATGCCTCACCAGATAGTAGACATCCCTATTTTGATGCCAACTATGATGGTGCTGGACCAAGTTCGGATTTTTACACGTCTAATTATTACATGAATTTGATGGCCAATCAGTACGGCGAACCCGACCCAAGAATACGGTACTATTTTTACCGACAACAAGAGGATTTTTCCGGTGCCGATGTGATTACCAAAGAATGTGTTACAGAAATATCGTTACCAGCTTGGTGGGATCCAACAGAGCCCTATTGTTTAGTGCCATCAACCAATGGTTTAAGCGGCTATTGGGGGAGAAACCATTTAGATGATGATGGTATTCCACCAGATGATGCCTTCAGAACATTACATGGCACATATCCTGTTGGAGGGCCGTTCGATGATAACTCATATAGAAATGTATCCGGTTCCGGAGCTGTTAACGAAGGATTGGCAGGAGCAGGTATATCACCTATTCTAATGTCATCCTACACCTATTTCATGTTGGCGGAAGCATCATTGACCTTGAATACAACTGGTAATGCCAGAGACTATCTAGAAACAGGAATCAGACAATCCATTGGTACAGTGGTCGATTTTGGTGCATCCCTGGCCAGTGGTTCAGGTTTTGAGCCTAGCACCACGGATATAGATGACCATGTTGCAGAGATATTGGCAAGCTATGATGCTGGAGACGATACTGATAAACTCCGCATAATTGTGGAACAGTATTTTATCGCATTGTGGTGTAATGGAATTGAGGCCTATAATACCTACAGAAGAACAGGTCAACCTGATAATCTAACACCCGCATTTACCACCCCAGATCCAGGAACTTTCCTAAGATCTATGTGGTATTCACAAACCGCAGCGGACAGCAACACGAACATTACACAGAAAAGTGCTCCAAGTACTCCGGTTTTCTGGGACACTAACCCTGAAGGATTCGTTGATTGATTTCTAACTAAAAAACAATACAGATGAAAAGTAACTTTAAATATATATTCGGTCTTGTTCTCCTCACTTTGGGAATTGCAGCATGCGAGGACAACGACAAAAACCCGCTCAATGTGTTCGAACTGGAGGATTCGGCAGCCCCGTATGTAAGAATCGTACTGGATGAGACCATTGTGGCCAAAGGTGACCTTTCCACTTCAAGTTTTTCAGGAACTGTTGATGACCCAAGCGACAATGTTGCTTCTTGGGAGTTGAGCGTGACTTTGGAATCAGGAGGGGTCTCTACCGACACTATATCCTTAACGACGATAACGGAGTTCCCAAGTGATGTTTCAATACCATATACGGACATAGCAAGTGCTTTGGGTATAACGGTAGATGACATCTCCGGAGGTGATTTTATCCGATTTTTAGGAAAATCCACTGGAGTTGATGGCACTGTAACAACTGCAGAAAACTACAGTGCAACCGTAACTGGTCAACCAGAACAATTACAAGCTTTTAACTTCATTGTACTGGTCAAATGTTCTCCAATTTCGGGAACCACTGTACCTGGAACATGGGTCATTGAAATGCAAGATCTCTTTGGCGATGGATGGGATGGTGCTTTTGTAACTTTTGAAATTGATGGTGTAGCCACAGACTACACATTTACCGGAGGTGATGCGGCAACATTCAATGTTGATGTACCGGACGGAAGTGAGTTGGTTATCTCGTACACTAGTGGTGCGTTTGAAGAAGAACATGTTTACACTATTGAAACTCCGGATGGCGAAGTGTTAGGACCTTTTGGACCAAACCCGTCTCCCTGTATCAATTGATTTTTACATATTGTTCAACAAAAAGGCCCGCTCCAATTGGAGCGGGCCTTTTATTTTTACCTAAAAAATGGTTCATATAAATCGGGATAAGTACTAGCGGTTGAGGGTTTACGAAAAAAACCGAATGTTGATGTAGTTTAGAGGTATGTAAAAAGTAATCTTCAAAACAGCCTTGAACCCAAAATATCTTTTCAAAAGTATTTGTTTCATTTTTTGAATGTATTTGAATTAGTCCAATCCTCAAGGCTGTTTTTATCTTCTTCCATGACAATTCAAAATATAATTTAGGGAATATCCTTGCACCTCTTTCATTTCTTAGGTCTTACCTTTGCATCTTAAGAAAACCGACTTGGACAACACTTCTCGATCAACCAATAAAAAGGCCCTTTTATCGCTTGCGATAGGAGGTTTTGGCATAGGACTTACAGAATTTGTAATCATGGGGATTCTTCCCAATATTGCGGATTCCATGGAAATTTCCATACCCAAAGCTGGCCATTTTATCGCTATTTATGCCTTAGGTGTTGTAATAGGTGCTCCTATAATGGCACGCATCACAAATAACCTAAACCCCAAAAGAATCTTGTTGTTCTTAATGTTATGGTTCACAGTCTTTAATACACTATCCGCTTTTTCCGGCAATTATTGGGTAATGATGCTGTTTCGTTTTCTATCCGGCATGCCACATGGCGCCTTTTTTGGTATTGGAGCAGTGGTTTCTGGATATTTGGCTAAACCGGGCAAGGCTGCCCAAGCCATGGCCATTATGTTTTCAGGTTTGACCGTTGCCAATATTTTAGGGGTTCCATTGGGCACTTATATTGGACAAGAGTGGCATTGGGGATATTCGTTTGTACTTGTTGGAATTGCAGGCTTGGCCACATTGTCCAGTCTCTATTTTTGGATGCCCAAAGAAAATCTGGAAGAAATTGATGATCTAGAAACCAAAAGCAGTCCTCATGTTTTAAAAAACAAGAAATTGTGGGCTTTAATAGCTTTGACTACGATAGGCAGTGGCGGTTTTTTTGCTTGGTACAGCTACATTGCCCCTTTGGTTATTTCGGTAACAAAACTGCCCGAAGCCAACGTTGGGTATGTTATGATAGTTGCCGGGCTTGGAATGTTCTTTGGTAATTTTTTGGGAGCAAGAATGGTTGAAATCTTCAATCCTGTAAAATCTGTAGTCATAAGCATGCTTTCAATGACAACTGTGCTCATCTTAAATTCCATTTTTGCAAGCAATAGTGTTGCCATATTTGTTCTCAGCTTTATTGTTGGCGTTATCACCTTTTCTATAACTGCACCAATCCAAATAGCCATAATAAAAGCTGCTAAAGGAGCAGAAAAAATAGGCTCTTCCATGAACCAAAGTGCTTTTAACATGGGGAATGCCTCGGGCGCCTATTTTGGAGGGTTACCTATGGTCTTTGGTCTTGGGGTGAACTATGCCAGTGTAGTGGGTGGTATTCTAGCCTGCATTGGTGCAGGCATTGGAATTACAATTTTATACTCACAAAAAGTACGGAAAAAGAAAACATCCCAATAACTAAAGAACAGTTTTGCTTCCACTGTTTACTTAACATAAATTCTACTTAAATCATTTTGGTATATTAGTTTTGATAAATGATTAAAATTTAGCTGTTGAGAACTTTCATCTTATTTTTCATTTTTATTGGGTTGATAAGCCAAGATAAAGCTGTCTTTACCAGCCAAGATCAGGATGCTGAGTTTAGGACATTGGTCTTTGCCGATGAATTTGAATACGAGGGTAGGCCCGATAACCAAAAATGGCATCATCAAATAATTCCACCCAATAATGGTAGCTGGTATAATGATGAATTGCAACACTATACGGATAGTGAAGAAAATTCATATGCAAACAATGGTACGCTAAAAATCAAGGCCATTAAGGAACAGTACTCTTATCATGGAAGTACAAAGGAATATACCTCGGCAAGGCTGAATTCTAAATTTACCTTTACCTACGGACGCTTAGAGGTTCGCGCAAAATTGCCTAGCACCGCAGGAACTTGGCCGGCAATTTGGACCTTGGGTGCCAATGTAAACGAAACAGGCAACTATTTTGGAGATCAGTATGGCGAAGTAGGTTGGCCACTCTCTGGAGAAATAGACATTATGGAACAAACTGGATGGGACAAAAACAAAACGATATCCCATTTCCATTGGGGCGACCTAAAAACCAAAGAGTATAGGAATACTGGAGGAGAAGCAACTGTTCCCAATGCATCCAATGAATATCACATCTACGCAATGGAATGGGACAGCGAAAGTATAAAGACCTATGTTGATGATACTTTGGTTTTTGAATTACAAAATACAAAGGACAAACCCTACAACCACGGACACTATTTAATTCTGAACATTGCCATAGGTGGAAATCTGGGCGGAGAATTACCCGAAACTTTTACCGAGGATATCCTTGAAATTGATTATGTAAGAATTTATCAATAGAGGATGAATCTCTATTGCCCTAGTTCCTTAACATCAAAATAAACAAGTTCCTGATTATTGAATTTGGCAGTCGCTTCAATCGGATTGCAACATACCTCGCAGTCTTCTACATAAGCCTGTTGCGATACGGAGGCATCCAACAAAAATGAGATTTCTTCCCAACAATAAGGACATTGAAAAAAATGCTCGTACATAGTTAAAAATCTACATTGAGCAACTGACCGCTAATTTGAAGCATTTGTAATTCGGCCAATTTTGCATTGTATTTTGCCTGACTTTTGGCCAATTCTGCATTTAATAGATTTAACTGGGCCTGCCTGAATTCAATGGAAGTTACTTGTCCCAACTTATAACGCTCATCTGTTCTATTGAAGTTATTTTGGTTGGTCTGCAAGTTTTTCTCCTGTACCTCCAAGACATATAATGCGTTGGTATAACTGTCCCATGCGTTACGTATATCGCGTTCAACCTCCAACTTTATCTGTTTTTTCGCTATTTCTTGGTTCTTATAGGCGATTTTGGCATTTTTTATTCCCGTAATGGTAGATCCACCATCAAATAAATTCCAAGTCAGATTAACCGTTCCTGTTACTCCTGTAGATGTATTTTGAAGTACAAATGCCAACGGACTGTTGTTGTTCGATTCGTTCCAACCATACGTTCCAGTCAAACCAATAGTGGGCAAATAACCACTTCTGGCGACCCTAATATCGTTAAGGCCCATATTAAGGTCCTTTTCAACAATTTGTAGTCTTACATTGTTTAATTGGGCTTCATTGAACATACTTTCCATCTGAAGCTCGGGAACAAAATTGACCGTTGTATCGGCGGAAAATTGTGAGGAGAGTTGCCTGTTCAGAATTAAATTCAGGTCTCGCATGGTATTTCTGAGTTGCTGACGTGAATTCAACAAATTGATACTGTCCGTGTTAATGTCCACTTCTGCATTCAAAACATCCAGACCGGTATTCTGCCCAAATTCAAATTGATACTGGGCCCTTTTAAGCCTATCTTTTGAAATTTCCAAAGCTTGCTCCAAAGTAGCTGTATTCTCCGTAAGACGGGCAGCTTCATAATAGACAGTGAACAGTTGCAAAATGGTATTCTCGATGGTCTGTCTTACCTCGAGCTCTGATTGCTGGGACCTCTCTTGAAAACTTTTATAATTATAATACCTTCCCAATCCATCGAACAAGGTATAATTTACATTTACAGCGGCACTATACCTTCTAGTTTCTGCCCCTTCTGCTGTTCTTGTATCACCATTTCCTAAAACCCCTTCAGAATTTTGCTTATCGATACTTCCGCTGGCATTTCCCGTTACACTGGGCAAATAGCCTGAGTTGAGTATGTTGGCATTGTTATCATCAATCAACTTGGTATTGCGGGCCACTTGGATATCCAAGTTGTTTTCCAAAACCAAATCAATGGCCTCTTCTTTGGTGAGCATCTGGTCTTGGGCATAAGCCAATGGACCAAATAACAATAACGTTAGGGATACTGTATAAAAAATGCTTTTCATTATGTGGTCTCTTCTACAACTTTTGAGGTTTCTTCTCCATTATGAGAAACGTGTTTACTGTCGGTTCCATTTAATGCAACGCTATCTGCTTCCATTTCATTTTCTTCTTGCTGTTCGCGAATAGCTCGTTCCACTTCTTCTTTTGTAACTTTTTCTCCAGTCCATAACCTTTTGGCCAGGACCTTTACATTATTTCCAAAGGATAAAAGCAATGGTAGCATAAGCAATGTCAACAAAGTAGCAAAGGCAATCCCATAAGCAATGGAAATGGCCATAGGTTTAAGGAATTGGGCTTGACGGCTTTTTTCCAAAAGCAAGGGTGCCAAACCTGCTATTGTGGTAACTGAAGTCAAAAATATGGCCCTAAAACGGGAACGGCCGGCTTCATACAATGCATCATCAAATTTCATCCCAGTGCGCAGATTGATGTTGAACTTACCTATGAGCACCAGCCCATCGTTAACCATAATACCAATCAACGCAATGATTCCCAACATGGAAAGTACGTTGATAGGAAAACCATGTATCCAGTGTCCCCATGCTACAGCTGTTAAACTAAAGGGCACCATAAAAATCAACAACAATGGTTGGCTGATACTCCTAAAAGTAAAGGCTATGGTTACAAATATGAGAAACAGTACAATGGGCCCAACAAAGCCTAAGGATCCTATTAATTTGTTAGCTTCCCTATTCTGCCCTTCGTAGGAGGGTGATATTGATGGATATTTTGATAAAATATCCGGCAGCACCTCGTTTCGTATCCATAACATCGCATCGGTTCCACTAGTGGTCTCGGGATCTGTTAAATCTGAAGATACTTGGATTTCTCTTCTTCCTTCCAGGTGATTGATGGCTACATCTCCCCTTTCAATGGTATAGGTTGCTATTTCTTTTAATGGTATACGGTCTCCGCTAGGAGCCAAAATCCTCATTTCATCCAAATCGGAAATAGAAGATCTGTTTTCTCGATCATAGCGTACCCAAACCCTTATCTCGTCCTGTCCTCTTTGAAAACGTTGTGCCTGTGCTCCAAAGAACCCGCCCCGAACTTGGTTCATTACCGTACGAAGGTCCAATCCCAACAAATATGCATTTTCCTTTAACTGTAATCTTATTTCTTTTATACCGGCAGGGTCATTGTCGGTAACATCTTTTAGGTTGGCGTTGCTCTCCATTGCCAGCTTAAGTTCTTCCTTCGCAGCTTTTAACTCAGCAATATTGTTTCCCAATAAGGATACGGAAACCGGACTTCCTCCAAAATTACCGCCAGATCCATATATCAAACTTTCCACACCAATTACAGGGCCAACCAATTCCCTTAGCCTTGTAGTAACCATATCGGAACGAATACCATCTGGACGCTCCTCTCCTGGAAGAAGATTGATCTCCAAACTGGCCGCGGAAGAACCGGGTCCTAAATTCTTAATCATATTTACAAAGAGCATTTTATTCATACCCTGCAAATACTTATCGGTAAGTTCTTGGTTTACAATATGTGCTTTTTTTTGAATAAGACTTATTATGGAATCCGTTACTTTTTCGTTGGTACCGTTGGGCATGGTAAGCTCTATAGATACTTGATCGCTGGCCACCCTTGGGAAAAACGATGTTCTTACAATACCTCCACCGATAGAACCAAAGGTTAAAACCAATGCCATAAAGAACAGGGCAAAAGTCAAAATCTTATAATTCAACATAAAGCGAAGCGCAGGACTATACCATTTGTCCCGCATATAGTTCATTATTTTATCTCCTATTTTATTGATTACCCTGAGCTCCGCAAAAATTTTGGCGATATTCGTTTTGGGTTCCTTCTTATGGCGATGGAGTGCCTTGGAGTGTGCCAAGTGAGCTGGCAATATAATTAAAGCCTCTACTAACGACACCACCAAAGTAAGTATCACAATTACAGATACTTCACTGAAAAATTCACCTATACGACTATCCAAGAACAAGAATATGGAGAAGGCCAAAACCGTTGTGATAATAGCAGAAATAATCGGTGGAAGCACCTCTATTGTTCCATCCAACGCTGCTTTTACAGGTGATTTCCCATCTTCATAATGCTGATAGATATTTTCGGCGATCACAATTCCATCATCCACCAAAATACCGATTACGATAATCATCCCGAACAAGGACAATACATTAATCGTAACATTGAACATGGGGGCAAAAATGAACATCCCCAAAAATGCAATAGGTAGTCCAAAAGCTACCCAGAATGCCAATCTGGTATTTAAAAAGAGGGATAAAAACACCAATACCAAAATCATCCCTACGATGGCGTTTTCGGTCAAAAGTTCAGTGCGCTGCGTTAAGGTTATAGATCTATCATCAATTACATCCAATTGAACATTGGTATATTTATCATTGAAATCTTTAATGTACTGCCTCACATTTTCGGCGGAGCCCATTAAATCTTCTGTATTGGTACTGGTAATTGTAATATTAACAGCCAATTGCTCATTAAAATAGGAGGCATTGGGTGTTTCAGAGAAGCGATCCCTAATGGTTGCCACATCTTTTAACCTAATGGTACGCCCTGCCGCATCTCCTCGAACAACTATGTTGGACAGCTCGTCGCCATAGTATGATCTATTATTGGCTCGGATAAGGTATTCCTCGGTAACAGTTTTGATATTTCCTCCAGTAACTAAAATGTTTGCGTTGGAAACCGCTTGGGCAACATCACTAAAGGAAAGATTATAGGCAAGAAGATTGTTCTCATCAACGGCAATCTCGATTTCCTCATTGGGATATCCGGAAACTGAAATTTGAGATATACCATCAATTGCCCTCAAGTCATTTTCTATTTGACGGCCAATTTGTTTCAAAGTAGCTAAAGGAATATCTTTTCCACTCACGGCAAAACTTATCGTAGGCCTAACGGGCTGTTGCTTCGCAACAATCAGAGGCTCCATTCCGGTAGGAAAGGTTGGCACCCTATCTACTGCATTTTTGACTTCCAACAACATGAAGTCCACATTTCTTTCCTTCTCAATCTCTACATTGATCGTACCACTGTTCTCCCTTGAGGTAGAGGTTACCCTTTCGACCCCTTCAAGCCCTTTAAGGTTGTCCTCGATTTTTAAGACGATACCCTCTTCAATTTCTTGTGGCGAAGCTCCTGGGTAGGCAATACTGATAGTAATATTCCGCGCTTCGTTAAGCGGAAAAAAAGATGATTTCAAGGAAAGTATCCCCACAACCCCAAAAACAAAAAATGCCAAAATAAAGACATTTACTGCCATGTGGTATTTAATAAAATACGAGATGATTTTTCTCACGGCTGAGGATGTTTAGGATTTACTTTCTTCAAAAACTTTTACCAACATGCCAGCGTAGGCTCCAGTGATTGGTTTGGCCACGATCACTTCTCCATCTGGAACATTCTTGAGGACCACCGTCTTATCAGTAAAAAATATAGGTTGTACGGCCATTAAATCCAAGATGGAATCCTTGACCACGAAAATTTGATCATTGTCCAACAACAAGGATCGATTAATTTCTATGGCATTTTTCTCTTCTTTCGCCTCAAGGTTTGCTTCGAGGTATTGACCTTCTTTTAAGTTGTCTCCGCTTACTTCAATATATACGGTTATCGTTTGAGAGTTTTGGTCAACACTGGCGTTAACCCGAGTTACCTCTCCAACAAAAGTTTGGGTTTTTTCCAAATTGGAAAGTTCCACTTTTTTTCCAACTTTCAAAAAGTCTCCATAAGTCTTGCTTACGGAAACCTCCAGTTCGTACAATCCTGTATTGATGAACTCACCCAATTTTTGACCGGACCTGATCAAGGTACCTTCAGTGACCAAAGCTTCTGTTAAAACCCCAGTAAAAGGAGCAGTTATAGTATACTTGGATAAGCGTTGCTCCAGATTCTTTACATTATAGTAATTGGTAATTATTTCTCTTCCAGTGATAAAGAATTTTTCTTTTTCTGAATCCATTTTTGGTAATTCCGGAGTAGTCTTCTCCAAATCAAAACCATTTAGATATTGTTGCCATTTTGGATAAATCTCAGGATAATCCAATCGCAAATCGGGCATTATGGAAGTGAGTAGGTTGTAAAGATTACTTTTTGCCGATTGCACAGAAGCATAATATTCGCTTGCATCTATTTTAATAAGTGTTTGACCCGCCTTATACTCCTGTCCTGTTCGGAACAGTTTACTGCCAGGTCTAAAAACACCTTGAACTTCCGAATATAGCTCTAAGCGTTTTTTTGCCTTTAAGTTACCATTGGCAGGCACCATGATGGGCACAGTTATGTTTTTAACCGTATCAACAAAAACGGTTTTTACCACCTTTTGGGAAGGCGGCCTTCTATTATCCTTGCTATTTGCAATAACCCCTGCAAAGTACAAGGAGGCAAAAATGATAATACCACCGGCAACTGCCGATATTATGAGCTTTCGCATGCGTTAGTTGGTTTAATCACTGCAAATCTATATCTCTACGTTTTTTACAATGGTTAAATATTTCATAAATTACATTTTAAACCCTGTCAAATGCAAAAAGGGGACCCCAAACGGCATCCCCGAACCAAACAAACTAAAGTAATAACTAACTACTCGTTTTCTTCTTCGTCCTCAAATTTGGTATCTGCCATTCGAGTACGTTCAAATTGAATATCTTTAAATCTAGGATTCAAGGACTTATCATCAGTATCTAAAACTAAAAACTGTTGTGTGTTCATGTTATGGAGAACATTGAGAGAATTGAACTGATTATTTTGAAGTTGCAGTATTTCCAAACTTGCCAACTGTCTAAACTCCTCAGGTATTTCACCACCTAATTGGTTGTTGGACAAAACCAACTCTTTTAACTCCACCAAATTTCCTATCTCGGCAGGTATTTCACCCTCCAACCTATTTTCAAAAAGACCAAGGGCTTTTAAGTTTGAAAGCTTACCTATTGATTTAGGAATTACACCCTTTATATTGTTGCTAGAAAGATTTAGTTCTTTTAAGTTTTTAAGCTCTCCAAATGTCTCTGGAATAGGACCGCTCAAAAAATTGTTGAACATGGAAAAAACTTCCAATTCCACGAAATTACTAACTCCTGCAGGAATTGCTCCCTTGATTCGGTTCATCTCCAAACGGAAAACTTTTAGTTTACCCAGCTTTACAATGTCCTTTGGGAGAACACCTGTAATCTGGTTAAAAGCTAAATTTAAATTGGTAAGATGTTTTAAATTTCCAATACTTTCCGGAAGAACTCCATTCAAATTATTCATAAACAGCGTTATTCCAACTACATGCCCATCCTTAATTTCTATGCCCTTCCAAGTATTAACTGGTGCATTAAGATCCCATGAAGTATTCCATTCCTTACCATTGGTACTATTGTATAAATCTACCAATGCAGATTTTTCTTTAGGAGAAACCTGCCCACTCGCAAAGGAAATGCTAGCACAAAACACCAAACAAAAGAAAAAAATGGCTGTTCTCATCATTGAATACTTATTTACTTGTAAAGAATTTACCTACAAATTACGTTAAAGAAGAATTACCTTACAAATATAATCGGTGAACTCACCCTATTATGTTGTGAATTAGCAAGAAAACGTTGTGAAAAATTTGGATAGTTGCTTTATTCCAGTGATTCCAATTCATGGGACAGATTTTCCCAATCTTCCATTAAGGATTCCAAATCCTTCTTTTTACCCTCGTAAGTATCAAAAAAATCAGGTTTTGCTATCGTTGCATCGTAGTCCATGAGCAAGTCATGATCAATATCGGCTATATCTTTTTCCAGTTTCGAAATCTTCTTTTCGACTCCACTGAGCTTATTTTTTAAGGATTTTTGCTTCTTTTGAGCCTGATAATCATTTTCCTTGGTTTTTACTTGGGGCTTATCTTCCATCTTTTGATCGCCTTTTTCTACGCTTCGGAAATCTTCCATCTTACGTTGTTCCAAATAGAAATCGATATCTCCCAAATATTCTTTTATTCCACCATCCTTAAACTCGTAAACTCTATCGGTCAATCCTTGAAGAAAATCGCGGTCGTGAGAAACAAGAATCAATGTTCCCTCAAAGTTTTGAAGTGCTTGTTTTAGGACATTTTTTGATTTGATGTCCAAATGGTTGGTAGGCTCGTCCATCACCAACACATTAAAGGGTTGCAGAAGCATTTTAGCCAAGGCCAATCTATTTCTCTCGCCTCCAGAAAGTACTTTTACATACTTATCCACCTCATCCCCTCTAAAGAGAAAAGAACCTAAAATATCCCTAACCTTACTCCGGTTTTTCTCATTGGCCGCATCAATCATCGTATCCAAAACAGTTTTGTCCCCATCCAAGTATTCGGCCTGATTCTGGGCAAAATAACTTAACTGTACATTGTGCCCCATTTTTAAATGGCCCTGATAATCCAGTTCGCCCACCATAATTTTGGCCAAGGTGGTTTTACCCTGCCCATTTTGACCTACGAAAGCGGTTTTACCTCCACGCTCAACCAAAAGGTCAATATCTTCCAACACCTTTTTGGAACCATAGCTTTTTGCTACACTGTTCAACTCTGCAACAACCTTCCCTGGGTTTACAGAAACGGGAAACCGAAGGTTCATGACACTATTGTCCTCTTCATCCACTTCGATACGCTCCATTTTATCCAGCTTTTTGATAAGGGACTGCGCCATGGAAGCCTTGCTGGATTTTGCCCTGAACTTTTCAATCAATCTTTCGGTTTGCTGTATTTGTTTTTCTTGGTTCTTTTGCGCACTTAGCTGCTGTTCCATTATTTCTTTTCGGTGGACCAAGAACTGGGAATAAGGTTTGCTATAATCGTAAATCCTGCCCAAAGAAATTTCTATGGTACGATTCGTAACATTATCCAAGAACATTTTATCGTGGGAAACAATTACCACGGCACCGGGAAAATTTCGTAAAAATTGTTCCAGCCATATAATCGATTCTATATCCAAGTGGTTCGTAGGCTCATCCAGCAGAAGTACATCGTTGTTCTGAAGTAAAAGCTTAGCCAACTCAATACGCATACGCCAACCTCCGGAAAAGGTATCCGTTAACTTATTGAAGTCCTCTCTTTTAAAACCCAATCCCAGAAGCACCTTTTCGGTATCCCCCTGGTAGTTGTATCCGCCCAAAATTTCATATCGGTGCGTTGCGTCATTTAAATCCACCATAAGTTGATGGTATCCATCACTTTCATAATCGGTGCGCTCTGCCAAAGCAGTATTGATCTCGTCAAGCTTGAGCTCCAATGCTTTAATTTCCGAAAACGCTTGATAGGACTCTTCCAAAACGGTCCTACCTTCTTCAAAGTCAATATCTTGCTTGAGAAAACCGATTTTTACATCTTTCTCCATTGCTATGGTTCCTTGGTCCAAAGGCATTTCCTTAGCGAGAAGTTTAAGCATGGTGGATTTCCCTGCTCCATTCTTTCCAATAAGACCTACTCTATCCCCTCCGTTGAGACGAAACGATATTTCCTCGAACAAATACTCTCCTCCAAAGGCTACCGAAAGATTATGAATGTTTAACATTATATGTGACCTTGATTACAATACATTAGTTGGCGAATTTATACTTTTGCACAAAAGCCCTGCAAATGTTAAAAAAAGGAACCAAAATGTACAGCATTTTAACAGGAAACTGTCCAAGATGCCAAGAGGAGAGCATGTATGAGAAGTCCAACCCTTATGCATTGTCCAAAATCTTTAGCATGAATGAAAGATGCTCACATTGTGGTTTAAAATACAAGATTGAGCCTTCCTTTTTTTATGGGGCAATGTACGTGAGCTATGGTGTAGGGATTGCTTTTGCCGTAGCGGCTTTTGTAATTTCCTTTTTGTTTATAGGCACTACTTTATTGACCACTTTTATTTCGATTGTAGGCACTTTGATTGTTTTTATGCCGATAATAGTTAGGTTATCCCGAAACATTTGGATTAATTTTTTTGTTAAATACGACCCTAATGCGGTCAAAAAGCATCAAACTATAAAAGGCTAATTGACGTAGTATTTTTTGGTAAATCTTTGGATATCCATTTCGGGGTCCAAGTCGGTTTTGTTTTCAATGTAATCAAACAATTGTTTTGAGGCATATGGTCCAATAAGTACTCCTCTAGAACCAAAGCCATTCAAAACATACATATTTTGATGTTCTGGATGCCCTCCCACCAAGGGTCTGCGATCCACCACAGTTGGACGAATGCCAGCTACATGGCCAACAATCTTAAAATCACATTTTAAAAAAGTTTTTAGTTTTTCCAAGAGTTCGCCCTTAGACTCCTCTGTGGGGGTATTGGTCTTATCTTTCCATTTATAGGTAGCTCCCACCAAATACTTGTCGTTTTCCATAGGGATGGTAAACACGGATGATTTAATTACATTTTTCTCCTTGTACTCGGGTGCATGAATGATCAATAGCTCTCCTTTGGTTCCGTTCAACGGCAAATAGGCTAAATATGGGTTCTGTTTAAGACCATAGCCACAAGCAAATACAATGTTTTTGGCAGTGATTTTTTTATACGTAATATCTTCATCTGAAATGAAAAGGGCGTCAAAATCAAGAGACTCGTTTAAAAATTGACCTTTCTTTTCCAAATAACTTTTATAGGACCTAACCAAAGTACCCGTATCAATCCTCCCTGTATATTTTACCTTGCCAAAACCGTGTGGAGCATCAATTTTTGGATTATTGTTCGGCAAAATTTTGGTAGACAGAAAATAATCCAACTCTGGTCGGTCGGAAGCTTCGAACCACATATTTTGTTCTTCTGTAGATGCAAATTTTCGTAGTACGGGAAGTTCATAATCTAATTTAACACCAAGTTTTCCCTCTAATCGTTGATAGAATGGTTTAGCCAACTCCAACTGCTGTTTGGCTTTCCATGCCATGGTAAATCGCTTCAAAATAACAGGATTGTAGAGGCCTCCAGCTACTTTGGAAGCCTGTTGCGACCCATCGGCTACCACCTTAAAGGTTTTCCCTTTTTCTTCCAGAACCTCACAAAAAGAGATTCCGGCCAAACCCAGACCTACTACTAAATAATCCACCATACTACAAAATTAGCCATCTGTTTGATTTCTCAATCATTCAAGCTTTGGTTTAATGCAAAAAAAAACGCCGCACTTAGTGCGGCGTTTTGCTGTATTGAATTGGAAATATTTTATGAACGATTAAATTAATACGCCCACATATCTTGCTCTCTGTCTCGTATGCCCTCTTTGATTCTTTGGGCTTCCAAGAGCTGGAACAATGCATTATCAAAAATGTAATCGCTTATTTCACGATCTTCGTGAACGTTTTCCTCTTTGTAGATAACACCGTTGAAACGACGGGCGTTCAACAACGCATCAAAAGAAATAGGTCTTGAGGAATTACGCTGGTTGTATACCTTGGCATCGTGCAAAATTTTACGCGCCGCTGGAAACCAAACCCAGAACAATTCTACCTTGTTCTGCCCCGGATCTATAGACTCATCATCGATAAAGTTTACATCGGGTGCAACGGGTGCAATTCCCAATAAGCGATACTTAAGCTCTCCCTGGCGCTTGTCGAAATACCAGATTCCTTTTATACGATACTCTTCAACATCTGCTGCAGTTAGATCCCTTTTGTTGATAAACTCAGGGGAAACCTGCTCTCCAGCATTTACTTGCTCGTATCCTAGGTCTGTGGTATCCACTTTGCTCAAGGTCGCCGAAAGGTCGGACAACTTTCTCTTTTCAGTAAAGTAGGAGTCTGCATAAACCTCGGTAAGGTTTCCATTTCTGATGTTTTTCATCAAAACGTGGTACAGTGACCTTCTATCCTTTCCAATACCTATGGTATCGGTTGGGTAATACAATGGAAAGTTAACTCGCTCGTCAAGATCAATGATTTCCCATACAGTTTTGGACCAAAGGATATCCCTATCATCCACATAACCGTACTCTAAAGGCTCATCGGCATCTTGCTCTATCTGAGCTTGGGTTTTCTTACCTATATCTTCGGGCAGCTTGGCATTTAAAATGTTTGCCTGCGCCATGATTGATACCGGCAATATGCCCAACAATCCAATTAATAATGCGTTTTTCCAATTCATGATTACTTGTATACTTTTTATACTTCTTAGTTAGTAAGCTCAACCACAACCGGAGATACTTTTTTCAACTTGTAGCTCTTGTTGTTTGTGATGTAAGCTTGGATATCAAATATCTGGACAGACTCACCTCTACCTGCTCTTTTAAGTGCAGATTTAGCTCTATTGTCCAATTTGTTTCCGTTAACAACTACAGTAGGTTGACCTGGTACTTTGAACTTAAACTGGCTTACTGCAAGGTTCAAGTCAAAATCAAAGTCTTCCAACATAGCACTAACCGTTGCGATTTCAAGGTTATTTTTAGGCATTTTTATGCTACCAGATTCTCCTCGAACGGTACCGCTTGGTCTTGGAATATCCTTAATACGGAATTCAGACGAAGTACGGATTCCTTTACCATCTGGCAATGTACCTGAAGCTGTAATGGTTACCGATCTACCTGTTCCAGGGTTCATAATGTAATTGCTACCGCTTCTTCTGCTCAAACCTGGAGCTGAAGCTGAAACCTTGTTATCAGGGATACCAGGAATAGAGATGGTCATTGGGTTGGAAACACCACGGTAAACCACGTTCATCTTATCAGCAGAAATTACTGCTGCATTAGGCATGGAGATAGTTGCAAAAGTATTGTTTACTTCTACAGGTACCTCTTCACCATCTTGCATAAACACCATTGTACCTTTAACGGTATGGTCTCCTGGAGTACCGGCACTGATCAACATTTTGATACCACCTGCTTCCAATTCGTAGTCCTTGCCTTCTGTCAATGGTCTTCCATCCAATGTTAATTCAGCTTTTACTGGAGTAGAAGTCTTGTCAGTTTTGCTAACAATGATCTTACCATCATATTTTTCTCCAGCATAATAAGCTGTTTTTGGAGCGGACAATGTACTAGCAAAGTTTGTCAAGGAAACCGCTTCGGTCAATTCACCTTCCAAAAGGGTTTTCAACACCTCTTGCTCGGTAGTTTTGATATCGGCCTGCAACTGGGTCATTTTGGTCAAAGAAGCTACCAATGGGAACCCTTCGTAATGATAGTTGATCCAATCTTGACGTGTACCGTCTCTTTTCTCAACTTTACCATCTTCATCACCAGTGGCAAATCGGGTTTTAACAGCTGTTTTCAAAGATTCAAACTCGCCTTCCGGTAATGCGTTAATCACACCTTCGCGATAATTATTGATCTGATCCATGAACTTTTTCCCTTCTGGGCCCAAATTGTCGCCCTGAAAGAATTTTTGGTCCAAGTAGTCAGACTTGTCCATAACCACATAGTCTTTGTCATCTTCCAAATCTGCGGTCATTTCTTTCTTCAATCCTTCCAAATAACTGTAGTAAGAATCTGAAAGTTGTTTGATCTGCTGAGCATCTTCGTACAGTTCGCCATACTCTTCCTCGTTTTCAGAAGCTTTGGTTTCCAAGCTTGCAAAAAAGCTAGCATTATTGGCGTCCATGTTTGTATTGGAAGTTTCCAGCTTTTCGTTCATTAGTCCGAAAGCTGCAAGTACTTCCTTGCTCATATTAAGTGCCAACATCGCGATGAAGATCAAATACATAAGGTTGATCATCTTCTGACGTGGTGTTTGTTTTCCTCCTGCCATGTTTTTCTAATTAGATTTAATAATTAATTTGATTTGGTTTTGTTTTCTGTTGATTTGAAAACTTCTAATTAGACTTTTCCGCCCATGGCTGTAAGCATACCTCCGTATACTCCGTTCAAAGAGGATAGGTTGGTGGCCAAAGACTCCATTTGGTCTTTCAAGGCACCTGCGTTTTGCACAACTTCTTCGTTGATGGAAGCTTGTCTGCTTGCACTTTCCAATTGTACTTTGTACAAACTGTTCAAAGATTCCATTTGAGCTGCTGCATGAGACAATTCCTCAGAGTATTTTTTAGTGTGCTGAATAGCATCTGTTGTAGGAGTGATATTCTTAGCGGCACCCTCAAAACTCTTGATACTTTCACCCAAATTGGAGAAAAGTTCAGAATCGATTTTAGCTTCTTTAAGAAGACTATCCAATTTTTTGGAAAGAAGTCCTTCGGCTTCTTTAGCATCTTTAGCTTGTTGTTTTCTGGAAGCATCTGCTTCTCCACCGGCTAATTCCGGATATACCAAAGACCAATCGAATTCATCATCTACTGGTTCAAATGCAGAGATAGCAAAGATTAATGCTTCAGTTATAAGTCCAACTGCAAGAAGAAGTCCACCTGTAAGTGGTCCAAACTCCCAGTGAAGGATCTTGAACAATGCACCAATAATTACTACCGATGCTCCAAGCCCGTAGGCCATGTTAAACAGCTTTTTTGTTGATTTTGACTGCGCCATAATTCTAGTTTTAATTAAGTTATATAAAAAATAAGTATTTGGTTACTACTCTTACTTGTTTATATAATGTTCTCTCGTTGTTTTTTTTATAATCCGCTTCTTCCGTCGGTAGAATCTTCTTCTCCCATATAATCCTGGACTGTTCTGAATCCGATGTAGCTTCTTGCAGAATCTTGGTATTCATAATCCCTTGTACTTACCTGGAGGAAGTATGCTACATCTTTCCAAGAACCACCGCGAATAACCTTACGCTGATTATCCTGAGAACCAATGTTCGGGTTCATGGTGGATAAGTAATCGTAAGCACCGGCATCAAAACTAGAGTTTGTCCATTCCGATACGTTACCAGCCATGTTGTACAAATTATAATCGTTGGGTTCAAAAGATTTTGCTTCCACAGTATATAAGGCAGCATCGGCAGCGTAATCCCCTCGTTGTGGTTTAAAGTTGGCCATAAAGCATCCTGTGTCACTGATCACATATGGACCACCCCAAGGATATGTACCTCCTTCGATTCCACCTCTGGCGGCATATTCCCATTCGGCTTCAGTAGGTAACCTAAATTGGTTTACGAACTGTTTCCCTCGGCTTTTTTGATCGTCGTTTTTGAATTTGGTCCTCCAGTTACAGAAAGCTTTGGCCTGCATCCAATTCACCCCTACTACAGGATAATCACTATAGGCATCGTGCCAGAAATAATCATTGTGCATTGGCTCATTGTAGCTGTATTCAAAATCTCGAATCCACACTGTGGTATCTGGATAAATTTCCAATTCTTCCTGTTTAATGAAATCTTTTCTACTACCAGATCTTGCACGGGCAGCGGCTTCAATATCCATCCAGTTGTACTTGTACTTGATTTTGGTAACATCAACACTTCTTAACCCATTGTAACTTTCCTCTTCTGGCAGATAAATGGAGTCCATTACCTCAGCATAGTACTCATCTGGATATTCAGAGGTATCCCATACAAGATCAACATCTTTGTTCAATGCCCGTCCTTCATAGCCGGTCTCTCCAAGACCTGCATAATTATCGAGCATATATTTATCGTATGCCGAAAGTTCTGTAGTATCGGTATCCTTAAAGGCGTACTCACCTATACCCTCATCTTCTGGGCTAATACCTAACTCATCGGCCAAAATGGCCAACCTTGTCCTTACAATGGAATCCTTGACCCACTCCACAAACTGGCGGTACTCACTATTAGTGATTTCCGTATCATCCATGTAAAAGGAACGTACGGTAACCGTTCTTGTGGGTGCGTTCAATACTTTTGCCTGATCCTCTTCGGCTTTACCCATTACAAAGGCGCCTCGGGGAATCAGCTCCATTCCGTAGGGTTTCTCTGGATGCCACTTTTTTCCCTGGACCCCAACTAGTTCACCTTTTGATCTTGATTTAGAGCCACAACTAGTGAGCAAAAAAACAAGTGCTATAGATGAAAAGAATAGCTTTCTCATACTTTAGGTTAAATTATCGATTCAAGATTTTTAACTGTTCTACACAGATTCATTATTCTCAAAACTGATTTTTGAATAAATTATTGTGCAAAAACAATTAATGGTCAAAATTTAATTTAATTAGTTCAAGCCTTTTCTATAGGCTTTGAACCACCTCTCAGGAATGTTCTGGTTGCAAGCATCCAAATAGTCCTCTTCAGTGCATGGTAATAACGCCACCGAATTTGTTTTAGTATGTTCTGCTAAAATTGTTGGTACTTCTACCCACCATCTTTCTGTGACATGGCTTTTGAAGAAAATCAATTCTTCCGTGTCCGTGGGTACTGTAAACTTCGTGAAGTCTTCGCTCTTAGAGCTTGGGTATTCTTTGATCCTGAAACTCAGGCCCTCTATAAAATACCATATGATCTGGGCAATCATCTGAAATGCCTGATATGAATTTTCCCCTTCGTAGATGCCAAACAGAGAAACTTTATCACTAATACCTGCATATCGGGCAATGGCACATATTTCCCTTCCGGTAAAACCGTTCGGAGAAAAGTTTTTGGACATTCCCATTTCGCTGGCCCGGATTGCCCGGAGATCCAAGCTCACAATATCGCTACTTCGCAAAACGGGTTCTGCCAATTCTATATTGGCCGCAATCTCACCTAACCGATAGGCGTCAAAAAAAAGACGCTCCATTAAATCCTTTTCCTCCTGCGCATTGAAATAACTCTGGTATCCAATATTGGAAAAGTTGAAAAGATTGTTGGGTTTATCGGTAATTATTCTACTCATATAAGAATGTGATGAAATCAATTCATCGTCTTCACCAAAGTCAAAACGACTATCGATGGAGACCAGATTCACCATATTCTTTATTTTATCAAAAGCACGATAGGTGGGAAAAGTAATATCTTGGGTAAGCCCCAATACTATGGGAATGATATTTTCCTCGAGCAATCCGGCCACAATTTCCTTTACCACAAAGTAGGTATCCTCAACCGTATCGCCCTCTTCCACATCCCCTATATCGATGATGGTAGAGTTCCAATTGCCCATCATTAAACGGTAAAGTTGGATACGAACTTCGTCCAAATCCAGTTTTTCGGGCTTTTTCTCGAATGCGTTTCTGGATTCCAATACGCCAAAAATGGCCACATCGGCGTGGGCAAATACGGGAAGCCCATCCTTTTCGGTGTGCATATGCACATTTTTTCCCAATGCTTGTTCTGGCAACAATTCGGAATGTGCCAATACCTTGTCCTTGACCGGAACCAGAAAATCAAAGGCCATACTATTTCTTAGCTTTTGCTTTTGTCTTAGCTTTTTTCTTTGGTGATTTCTTTTCCAATAAGGCTTGTGCTTCTTCCAAAGTCACTTTTGTAGCATCCACATCTTTGGAGATTTCAACCTTAACCTTACCTTTTATAATATTGTGTCTCCCCCAGCGGGCTTTTTCTATCCTGATTTTTTCTTCGGGCCATTCTTGAATCAGCTTTTCAGCTTCTTTTTTCTTTTTGGCCTCGATCAATTCAGCAATATCCCCTTCGGAAAGATCATCAAAGTCATATTTTTTGTTCACGTTAATGAACATGCCGTCCCATTTGATAAAGGGTCCAAACCTCCCTTTACCTTTGGTAACATCTTTACCCTCATAAGTGGCGATTGGCGCATCGGCCTTTTGCTTTTCTTTGATCAATTCTATGGCACGATCCATATCTACATCAAAGGCGCTTTCACCTTTGGCCAAGGAAATGAATTTTTTTCCAAATCGCACATATGGACCATAACGACCTACATTAGCCTCTACTTCTTCACCTTCGTAAACTCCCAGTTTTCTGGGAAGCTCAAAAAGCGTCATAGCTTCTTCAAAAGTGATGGTGCCTATGGATTGGTCCGGCAATAGACTGGCAAACTGTGGTTTTTCCTCCTCATCGACAGTGCCAATTTGTACCATAGGACCAAAACGACCCAATCTAACCGACACCTGCCTCCCTGATTCTGGATCTGTTCCCAATACCCGTTCACCGCTGGCACGTTCCGCATTTTCCTCAACCTCTAAGACATTGGGATGAAAATCTTTGTAGAAATTTTTCATCATTTCCTGCCAATCTTCATCACCGGAAGCGATTTCATCAAAATCTTCTTCTACTTGAGCGGTGAAATTATAATCTAGAATTTGCGTAAAGTGTGTTACTAAAAAGTCGTTTACGATCATTCCAATGTCGGTCGGAACAATCTTTCCTTTTTCTGACCCCACCATTTCGCTTAGTTGGCTATCGGACACTTTTCCATCTTCCAAAACCAATTGTGCATATTTTCGTTCAGAACCTTCAACGGTACCTTTTTCTACATACCCTCTGTTTTGAATAGTGGATATGGTAGGTGCGTAGGTGGATGGTCGACCGATACCCAGTTCCTCCAATTTCTTTACCAAAGAAGCTTCCGAATAACGGTAAGGTGGTCTTGAAAATCTTTCGGTGGCTGAAATAAATACGTTTTGAAGCGGTTCACCAACCTGCATAGCCGGAAGCATTCCTTCTTGCTCCTCACCATCTTCATCATCGGTTCCCTCAAGGTACACCTTAAGGAATCCATCAAACTTCACCACTTCTCCGTTGGCAGAAAATTCTTTGCTGTGGGTGCTTGCTTTTATTTTCACATTGGTCCGTTCGAGCTGAGCATCGCTCATTTGCGAGGCCAGGGTACGTTTCCAGATAAGCTCGTATAATTTCGCTTGGTCACGCTCCAACTGAGGTGACTGTAATTTCATATCGGTCGGGCGAATAGCCTCGTGAGCCTCTTGTGCCCCTTTGGATTTTCCCCTAAAGTTTCTGGTTTGACTATATTTTTGCCCATAGTTGTCCACAATGGCATCTTTGGCCGCCGCTAGCGCTTCGCTGGAAAGATTGACACTGTCCGTTCTCATATAAGTGATGAGACCTGCTTCGTAAAGCCTTTGCGCCACTTGCATAGTTCGACTTACCGAAAAATAGAGCTTTCTTGAAGCTTCCTGTTGCAAAGTTGAAGTGGTAAATGGCGCGGCGGGTGATTTCTTTGCTGGCTTCTGGGCCAAATCGGAAACCGAAAAGTCCGCTCCTATATTTTCTTTTAAAAATTTCTCAGCAGCTTCCTTTGTTGGGAATGTTTTGTTCAGCTTGGCTGCAAATGTATTACCGCCATCTGTTTTGAATTCTGCTTTTATCCGGAAAGATGCTTCTGGGGTAAAACCTTCGATTTCGCGTTCACGCTCCACGATCAAGCGTACCGCAACAGATTGTACCCTACCTGCAGAAAGTCCTGGTTTTATTTTTTTCCAAAGTACTGGTGACAGTTCATATCCCACCAATCGGTCCAATACCCTACGTGCCTGTTGCGCGTTGACCAAGTTATAATTAATGTCCCTTGGATTTTCAATTGCCTTTTGAATAGCCGATTTGGTAATGGAGTTAAAAACAATTCGCTTGGTCTTGCTTTTATCCAATCCCAACTCCTCTGCCAAATGCCATGAAATAGCCTCTCCTTCCCGGTCCTCATCACTTGCAAGCCAAATGGTTTCTGCTTTTTTGGACAAGTCCCGAAGTTTTTTTACTAAAGCTTTCTTTTCCTTATCTACGGTATATTTTGGCTTAAAATCATTTTCCACATCTACACCGAGCTCTTTGGACGGAAGGTCTGCAATGTGACCGAAACTTGACTCCACTTGAAAATCCTTTCCTAGAAATCGTTCAATGGTCTTTGCTTTGGCGGGGGACTCTACAATAACTAAATTCTTTGGCATGCACTGGGTTTTGTCTCAACAAAAGTATATTAAAATTTAAACATCAGCATTCAATGGTATGCTTTTGATTTTAAAATCAAAAAAACATCATGCAATTTCGGAAACTCATATTATTCGAAATTCTCTGGCAATACTGGGCAAAATAATTCTTATTTTTAGGGAGACTAACTCGATAACCCAACTAAAATGACCAACCGTATTCTAATCATAGTACTTGCGTTACTATGTTTTTATCCCGCTAACGCACAACGAAAAAAGAATAAAGACAACACTCCTCAATTTAAGGAATCGCTCTATAACGGAATGGAATGGAGGATGGTAGGCCCGCACCGAGGAGGTAGGGCAGGAACTGTTACAGGTGTGGCCAACAATCCTAACCTATATTATATGGGTACTGCAGGTGGTGGCGTCTGGAAAACAACAGATGCCGGTAATTCCTGGGAATGTATCTCCGATGGTTACTACGGAGGTTCCATTGGAGCTGTGGCCGTAGCAGAATCCGACCCCAATATTATTTACGTAGGGGAAGGTGAACAAACCTTAAGAGGAAATGTTTCCTCAGGTAAAGGCCTTTGGAAAAGTATGGATGCCGGTGAAACTTGGGAATTCATAGGCCTGAAAGATTCCGAACACATTGCGCGTATACGCATTCACCCTAAAAATCCTGATATTGTTTATGTCGCAGCCATTGGCAATCTATGGAAACCCAATAAAACTCGAGGTGTTTTTCGTTCTACGGACGGAGGGAAAAACTGGGAAAAGATTTTATACGTAAGTGATAAAGCTGGTGCTGGCGATTTAGTCATGGACCCCAACAATAGTAGAATCCTATATGCCGCCACTTGGCAAATGAAACGAAATGGATACCGTATGGATAGTGGTGGCCCAGACAGTAAAATGTTTAAAAGCACCGATGGTGGGGACACTTGGAAAGATATTTCAGAAAATTCAGGATTACCTGGTTTTCCATGGGGAATTGTGGGACTAACGGTATCGCCCATCGATTCCGACAGGGTATTTGCCATAATCGAGGCCGAAGATGGCGGCGTTTTCCGTTCCGATGATGCTGGGACAACTTGGAAAAAAGTAAATGAAAATCGAGGCCTTAGACAAAGGGCTTGGTACTATAGTAGAATTTATGCCGACACCCAAAACATAGACAAGGTCTGGGTAATGAATGTGAGCTATGGCGTTTCCACAGATGGCGGAAACACTTTCACCCTAAAAAATGCACCGCATGGAGATCATCACGACCTTTGGATAGACCCCAACAACAATCAAAGAATGATCATTGCCGATGATGGTGGTGCTCAAATTTCCAATGATGGCGGAAATAACTGGACCACCTATTACAATCAACCCACGATGCAGTTCTATCGCATTGCTACGGATAGTATTTTCCCTTACAGAATATACGGAGCACAACAGGACAATACCGCCCTACGTATTTTCCATCGCTCTTCGGGCTCAAGCATCACAGAAAGTGATTGGGAATCCACTGCTGGAGGAGAGAGTGCACACTTGGCGCCAGACCCTAAAAACAATCAATTGGTTTACGGAGGAACTTATAAAGGGTACATGAACCGTTTAGACCATACCACAGGACAAACCATCTCCACCAATGTTTGGCCAGACAACCCAGCAGGTTCAGGGGCGGAGGTAATGAAGTACCGGTTCAACTGGAATTACCCATTGACTTTTAGCCGACACGATTCCAATGTACTTTATGCGGGTTCAAACTATTTGCATGCAACAACGGATGGTGGTCAATCATGGAAAACCATTTCTCCAGAATTGGCAAGAGGCATTCCAGAAACCATTGAATCTTCTGGTGGACCTATCACCCAGGACAACACGGGAGCAGAATTCTATTCCAATGTTTTTGTGATTACTGAATCCATCCTCGAGAAAGGAGTTATCTGGACAGGAAGTGATGATGGATTGATTCATGTGACCCGAGACAATGGAGCAACATGGGAAGATGTAACACCACCCTCTTCCATGTCACCCAAATTGAACATGATCAACTCTATTGATGCAAGCCCATTTGACAAAGGAACTGTTTATGTTGCCGCTACTTCATACAAATTTGGCGACTATACGCCTTATTTATACAAAACGGAAGATTATGGGAAAACATGGAAATTGATCACAGACGGTATTAAGGAGAATTATTATACCCGGGTTGTTCGTTCCGATAAGGTTCGTAAAGGTTTATTGTATGCAGGGACTGAATGGGGTATGTATATTTCGTTTGATGATGGGGACAACTGGACACCGTTCCAATTGAATCTGCCAATTACCGCAATCCGTGATCTTCATGTTAGGGACAATGATTTGATTGCAGCCACCCACGGAAGAAGTTTTTGGATGATCGATGATTTATCTCCGCTTCACCAGCTTTCGGAAGAAGTTGCCAACAGTGAATTTTATCTGTACAAACCCGACATGGCATACAGAATGCACCAAGATAGATCTTGGCAGGAACCTAATACCAAATTGGTCGGGGAAAATCATCCGGATGGAGCCATTATCAATTTTTATCTGAAAAGTTTAAAAGAAACAGATACCGTTTCCATGGAAATTTTGGAAACCGATGGGGGCGTCATTCAAAGTTTTTCCAATCATGCCCAACCCGATAAACTGGACCCGACCTCAATACAAAAATTGGAAGTTGCCGAAGGCGGCAATAGGTTTATTTGGAACCTGAGGTATCCCGGCTACCAAGAGTTTAAGGGAATGGTGTTCTATTCCTCACCCAACATGGGACCAAAAGCGGTTCCTGGAAACTACAAAGCAAGACTTACCGTTAATGGAAACTCTGTAGAGCAAACCTTCACCATTGTTAAGGATCCTAGGATTCCGCTTAGTCAAAAAGATTTTCAAGATCAATTTGACTTTGTGATGAAGGTGCGTGATCAAGTTAGCCGCGCCAACAATGCCATCATCAACATTAGGAACATTAAAAAGGATTTGACTTATTTAAGAGAGAAAACAAAGGGCAATACCGAAATCCAGAAAATGGCCAAGGATTTTGAAACGGAGCTCTCCGTTATTGAGAATAACATTCACATGACCAAAAACCAAAGTAGACAAGATCCTTTGAATTATGGCATTAGAATCAATAACAGATTGGCATTTTTGATGGTGGACTCGCAGCGTGGCGACCAAAAACCGACCAAACAAGCCCAAGAGTTTTTTGTGGAAGTTACCAAGGAACTCAACAAGGAAATCAATGATTTAAATGCTTTAGTTGAAAAACAAGCAACATTGATCAACCAAAAGGTAGATCAAAATCAAATTAAAATGATCTCCACAGAATAGAATCAAATTTCACTTAAAATAGAAGCGCCCTCCGAAAAGGGCGCTTTTTTATTTTAAATTTTTTATGCATCCATGGAAATCCCCACAGCATCTTTATAAATAAAGTAAACAGGTATTTTACTGAACATAGCCGTAAACAAGACTCCCACCAAACATAATATCACACCTAATTGTGAGACCAATCCTGCTACGAGCACCAAAAGAAATATCATCAGCCAATTTTTATTGCCAAGCGCAAATCCGGATTTCACAATTTCCATAGCGGAAAGTTCCTTATCAAAAGCAAAAAAGGCTGGAAACAAAGACATCGGCACGATTAGATAAATAATTCCCAATCCGCAGGCCAAGAGTCCTAACAAGGATAAACCTATCATTATCAAGGAAAGAATCAACGCTTTGATCAAGTACTCCTTTTTGAAGTAAAAAAAGTAATCATCCTTACCAGATTCATTCAAATCATACTTTCTACAGATCCTTAAAAAAGCAGCATTCAAGCAAACACCAACGGTCATAACACCCACTGAAAATATAGGCATAATCAAAGACATTAATCCTGCAAACGCAGGTGGCATTTTTTGATGGTCAAACGCATCGGGGTCACTTATCCCCATAGCAATCATAGGCAGGTAAATCATTAAGTAAAAAGGCAAAATGCTAACAAAGGTCAGTACAAGCGTAATGAATCCATGTAGCCACACTTTTTTAAATAGTTCAACAGAATTATTGAACACGGTCCCAAACTCTACCGGGGCACTTTGATTTATTCTTTGGGAAAGATTGGTGAAATTCATCTGTGAATATGGTTATGTTTTAAGCTTGAAGGTAACACTAACAGGTGATTCCACAATATATTATTAAAAAATACTGCCATATTGTCACTAAAATGGAATAAGCACTATCTTTGCACCCCATTGAAACATTTATGATCAAGGATAATACTATAGAAAAAGTAATAGATGAAAGCCAACAAGGGAGTGCCTTGTCGCTTGAAAACAAAGAAAAGAACGGAAGAAAGCTGTACATAGAAAGCTATGGCTGCCAGATGAACTTTTCCGATAGCGAGATTGTAGCGTCCATTTTGGCCAAAGAAGGTTTCAATACCACTCAAAACTTGGATGATGCCGATTTGGTTTTGGTGAACACCTGTTCCATTCGTGAAAAGGCCGAGCAAACCGTGCGCAAGCGACTGGAGAAATTCAATGCTGTAAAAAGAACCAAACCCAACATGAAGGTCGGAGTGCTGGGTTGTATGGCCGAACGATTGAAAAGCAAGTTTTTGGAAGAGGAGAAAATAGTGGACATGGTCGTGGGCCCAGATGCTTACAAAGACCTACCCAACCTTATCCAAGAAATTGACGAAGGCAGGAATGCCGTAAACGTGATTCTTTCCAAAGATGAAACCTATGGCGATGTGGCTCCCGTTCGATTAAATACCAATGGAGTCTCAGCTTTTGTTTCCATTACCCGTGGTTGCGACAATATGTGCACTTTCTGTGTGGTTCCTTTCACCCGTGGAAGAGAACGTAGCCGTGACCCACAATCCATTTTAGAAGAAGTAAACGACCTTTGGGAAAGAGGATTTAAGGAAATTACGCTACTGGGCCAAAATGTGGACAGCTATCTTTGGTATGGCGGTGGATTGAAAAAGGATTTTGACAAAGCTTCGGATATGCAAAAAGCCACTTCCGTAAACTTTGCCGGATTACTGGAACTTGTGGCTCAGGCCCAACCCAAAATGCGAATCCGCTTTTCAACGTCCAATCCTCAGGATATGACCTTGGATGTAATCGAGGCTATGGCCAAATATGAAAATATCTGCAAATACATTCACCTACCAGTGCAAAGCGGAAGTAACCGTATTTTAAAGGCAATGAACCGTTTGCACACTCGCGAGGAATATTTTGAGCTGATCGACAATATCCGTAAAATTATTCCAGATTGTGCGATTAGCCAAGATATGATTACCGGTTTCCCAACGGAAACAGAAGAAGACCATCAAGACACTCTTAGTTTGATGGAATATGTAAAGTACGATTTTGGTTTTATGTTCGCTTATTCCGAAAGGCCCGGAACATTGGCAGAGCGTAAAATGGAAGACGACATTCCTGAAGCGACCAAAAAAAGACGTCTATCGGAAATCATCGAAGTGCAGCAAAAGCACAGTCATTATCGAACCCAACAACATCTGGGTAAAACTCAAGAAGTTCTCATCGAGGGAACTTCGAAAAAATCGGATGCCCATTGGATGGGTCGAAATTCACAAAACACTGTTGCAGTTTTTCCAAAGGAACACTACAAAGTGGGCGATTTTGTGAATGTAAAAATCAATGAATGCACCTCGGCAACTCTTATTGGGGAAGCTGTAGGGTATTCAGAAAATAATTAATAACCTTTTGTAATTCCGCACTGATGCTGAGCGTAGCCGAAGTACGATGCAGAATCCAAAAAAAACTAAGATTCCTGCCTTCACAGGAATGACAACATATGGAAAGTATACAATCCATAAAACAACGGTTCGAGCTTATCGGAAACGATGTCAAACTCAACCGAGCCATAGAAAAAGCCATACAGGTGGCACCAACAGATATTTCGGTTTTGGTGACTGGTGAAAGTGGTGTGGGAAAGGAATCCATTCCAAAAATTATCCATTCGCTGTCCCACCGAAAACATGCCAAATACATTGCCGTAAACTGCGGTGCCATTCCAGAAGGAACCATTGATAGTGAATTATTTGGACATGAAAAAGGAGCCTTTACAGGAGCTACCCAAACCCGTAGCGGTTATTTTGAAGTAGCCGATGGCGGAACAATCTTTTTGGACGAAGTCGGTGAACTGCCATTGACCACCCAAGTTAGATTACTACGTGTTTTGGAAAATGGTGAGTTCCTGAAAGTGGGGTCATCCCAAGTGCAAAAAACCGATGTTCGCATTGTGGCTGCTACCAACATTAATATGTTCGAGGCCATCAAAAAAGAAAAGTTCAGGGAAGATCTGTATTATAGGTTGAGTACGGTAGAAATTCATTTGCCCCCGCTTCGCGACAGACGTGAGGACATTCACTTGTTGTTCAGAAAATTTGCATCAGATTTTGGACAGAAATACAAAATGCCCACTATTCGTTTAGAGGATGATGCCATCCAATTGTTACTCAGGTACCGTTGGCCCGGAAACATTCGTCAGTTAAGAAACATTGCAGAGCAAATTTCCGTACTTGAAGAAGGCCGAAGTATTTCGGCAGCTACCCTAAATAGCTATTTGCCAGATGCAAGCAGTTCCAATCTGCCGGCCGTGATAGAGCAATCTAAAAAAGAAGGGGACTTTAGTAATGAACGGGAAATTTTATACAAGGTCCTTTTTGATATGAAAGGTGACCTGAACGACCTCAAAAAACTAACGCTTGAACTTCTCAAGGATAATGATTCCAACAAAGTACAACGGGAAAATGAAGGTTTGATTCGTAAAATATATGGAAATCAGGAAGAGGAAGATATAGAGCACGAAGAAAGTTCCAAGCCAGAATTGCTTCACCTTCCGGAACCAGTGGTAGAAGCATCGGCGCCAAGTCCCGCGTATCAACCACCAGAAGACAGGTATCATTTTGCAGAAGAGATTGAAGAGGAAGAAACCCTATCTTTACAGGAAAAGGAAATTGAATTGATCAAAAAATCATTGGAGCGTAACAAAGGAAAACGAAAAGCCGCTGCCGCCGAGCTTGGAATTTCTGAAAGAACGCTATACAGAAAAATAAAGCAGTACGATCTTTAATAAAAGTTTGAAGAAAATGATGATAAAAAAAGGGATAAAGATTGGACTACTGGGATTGACTTTTTTTCTATCCAGTTGTGGCGCGTATAATTTTTCCGGTGCTGATATCGGTACCGCACAGAGTTTTCAAGTAAACTTTTTTCAGAATTATGCAGACCAAACCCCTGGTTCCACCATTGTACCCGGATTAGGTCGGGATTTTACCTTGGCGCTTCAGGATATGATAAATAACCTTACAAGTTTATCCCTTACTGGAAGCAATGGTGATTTGATATATGAAGGAGAAATTGTAGAATACAAGGTTGTTCCCATGACCGCGACGGCAGACCAGCGTACCTCACAAAATCGCCTGACCATGAGCGTAAATGTTCGGTTCTACAACACCACCAAGGAAGATGTTGATTTTGAAAAACGGTTTTCTTTCTTTTACGATTTTGACGCAGCAGCTTCATTGCCATCCATACAAGCCGCAGCCCACGAAGAAATTTTTGAACGACTTACCCAGGACATTTTTAATGCGTCCTTGGGAAATTGGTAATATTTTATGAACGTTTCAGATTTTATACATATTCTTCAAAACTCGAATACTATCTTATCTCCCAAACAAACAAGGGAGTTAGAAGATATCATTGAGGAATACCCTTATTTTCAGGCAGCTCGTGCACTGCATCTAAAGGGACTCAAAAACCTGGACAGTTATAAGTACAATAATGCCTTAAAGGTAACTGCTGCCCATACTTCCGATAGGGATGTGCTTTTCGATTATATAACTTCCAAAGAATTCATTCAAAACAATATTGCAGATACCATTGCTGGCAGGGGCTCTAAACTTGAAGACCAAGAAGCGGTTTCGGAAGAAATTCAGCCCAACCCGAATACGGCAAGTATGCTTTCAGAATCAAACGAACCTGCGCTACCACAGAATTTAAACGATGCAGAACAAATTCTGGACCCTGAACTTTTCGAATCCAGAGCGCCTGAAAAGCAAGTTAAAAAAGTTGAGGAACCCAAAAAGGAACTGGATACCGATTTAAATTTGGGAAAACCCATCCCGTTCACCAAAAAAGAAAAACATTCCTTTACCGAGTGGCTTCAATTAACATCCACTTCTGAAGAACCATCAGAGGAGCAAGCAAATAATGCGGACTACCAGGAAGAAAATGTGATGGACGAACTGGAACGTAAAAAGAAATTTGAACTCTTGGACAAGTTTATTGAGAACAACCCCAAGATAGTTCCAAAGGAATCCAACCCCAAAGTCAACATAAAAGAGTCCACCAAAATCAACCAAAATGAGTTGATGACAGAGACCTTGGCCAAGGTTTATCTGGAGCAGAAAAAGTATAAAAAGGCCATTCAGGCGTTTAAAATATTGAGTTTGAAATATCCAGAAAAAAGTGGTTTCTTTGCAGACCAAATTCAGGCGGTGAAAAAGCTGCAGAAAGAAAAAGATAAGAAATGAGCACGTTTTCAATTTTTTTGGTACTGATAATTATCGTGTGCCTTTTGTTGGTTTTGGTCATTATGGTCCAAAATCCAAAAGGAGGTGGTTTGTCCTCATCCTTTGGAGGAAGCGGCAACCAAGTTGTTGGCGGTGTAAAGAAGACCGGGGACTTTTTGGATAAAAGTACTTGGACCCTTGCCACCTTATTGATTGTTTTGATATTGGTTTCCAACGTTTCTTTAAAAGGAAACTATAGCCAGGCAGATTCCAAATTACTTCAAGGCGACGATACAGAAATACCAGAAACTATTCCAGAGGAAGTACCTGAACAACTTCCGCCTGCCGACACTACAAGTCCAGTAGACACTATTGGATAATAAAAGTGACAAAGTATAGAAAAATGCCAGCTTGAATGACAAGCTGGCATTTTTGTTTTCCAGAATGTCAGTTTTTGAGCATTGGCACAATTTCTGTCCTTTAGATTCAAGAATTTTTAAAACAAACACCTAAAATTTAAAATATGGCTAAAGTAAATATCAAACCATTGGCAGACAGGGTTTTGATCGAGCCTCTACAGGCCGAGACAAAAACTGCCTCCGGCATCATCATCCCGGACAACGCAAAAGAAAAACCACAAAAGGGAACTGTTGTAGCTGTTGGTCCAGGAACCAAGGACGAAAAAGTAACCGTTAAAGTGGGTGATACTGTTCTTTATGGAAAATATGCCGGTACCGAACTTAAGTTCGATGGCACCGACTATTTGATGATGCGCGAAAGCGATATTTTGGCAATTGTATAATTAAAAATCAACTAGAAAGAAATGGCAAAAGATATTAAGTTTGACATAGATGCACGTGACGGACTGAAAAGAGGCGTTGATAAATTGGCCGAAGCAGTTAAAGTTACATTGGGACCAAAAGGTAGAAACGTAATCATCAGCAAGTCCTTTGGAGCACCACAAGTAACCAAAGATGGTGTTTCCGTTGCAAAAGAGATTGAATTGGAAGACGCCCTCGAAGACATGGGTGCGCAAATGGTGAAGGAAGTTGCTTCCAAAACCAACGACCAAGCCGGTGATGGTACCACTACCGCAACTGTATTGGCGCAGGCCATCGTTAAAGAAGGTCTTAAAAACGTAGCCGCTGGAGCAAATCCTATGGATTTAAAACGTGGAATCGACAAGGCTGTTGAAGCTTTGGTGGCCGATTTGGAAAAACAAACCAAAGAAGTTGGCAACAATTCTGATAAAATTAAGCAAGTAGCTTCTATCTCCGCAAACAACGATCAAACCATTGGTGACCTAATCGCCAAGGCATTTGATAAAGTTGGAAAAGAGGGTGTAATTACCGTAGAAGAAGCAAAAGGTACCGATACTTATGTTGACGTAGTTGAAGGTATGCAATTTGACAGAGGATACCTTTCTCCCTACTTCGTGACCGATACTGATAAAATGATTGCCGATTTGGAGAACCCATATATTCTTCTTTTTGACAAGAAAATCTCCAATCTACAAGAAATCCTTCCTATCCTTGAGCCAGTGGCACAATCAGGAAGACCTCTTTTGATCATTGCGGAAGATGTTGAAGGGCAAGCCCTAGCTACATTGGTAGTGAACAAATTGAGAGGTGGTCTTAAAATTGCCGCTGTAAAAGCTCCAGGTTTTGGTGATAGAAGAAAAGCCATGTTGGAAGACATCGCCATCCTAACCGGTGGTACTGTTATCTCTGAAGAAAGAGGGTTCTCTTTGGAAAATGCTTCTTTGGACATGTTGGGTACTGCTGAAACCGTAACCATTGATAAAGACAATACTACCATTGTTAATGGTAACGGAAATGCAGATGACATTAAAGCCCGAGTGAGCCAAATCAAAGCTCAAATTGAGACTACAACATCTGATTATGATAAAGAAAAACTTCAAGAACGCTTGGCTAAATTGGCTGGTGGTGTTGCCGTACTTTATGTAGGTGCTGCTTCTGAAGTAGAAATGAAAGAGAAAAAAGACCGTGTGGATGATGCCTTGCACGCAACCCGTGCCGCTGTAGAAGAAGGTATCGTTGCAGGTGGAGGTGTTGCCTTGGTAAGAGCTAAAAAAGTTCTGGAAAAATTAGCAACCGACTCTTTGGATGAAACTACAGGTGTACAAATCGTGGCCAAAGCTATCGAGTCTCCCTTACGTACTATCGTGGAGAATGCTGGTGGTGAAGGTTCTGTAGTTATTGCCAAAGTATTGGAAGGCAAAAAAGACTATGGGTACGATGCCAAATCCGACCAATACGTGGATATGCTTAAAGCAGGAATCATTGATCCCAAAAAAGTAACCCGTATTGCTTTGGAAAATGCAGCTTCGGTAGCTGGTATGATTCTTACTACAGAGTGTGCATTGACCGACATTAAGGAAGATGCCCCTGCAATGCCTCCAATGGGAGGTGGCGGTGGAATGCCAGGCATGATGTAATAACATCTTATTCGGATTTAAATAGGAACGCCCCGATGCAAATCGGGGCGTTTTCTTTTCTTTTCAGTTGTACGGCTCTCCGAGAGAACCAAAAACCACAAGTTACTTCTTCTTACCAGTAGCTTGGGCAGTCTTCTTTGCTACAGGCTTAACAGCTTTTGCAGGAGATGACTTTCCGTTTGACTTTGCTTTTTTCATCAGTCAATAAATTAAAAACTGATGTAAATGTATTTTAGATTTGAATCCGTAGATTTTTATTGGCTAAATATTAACTAAAATAAAAATCAATCAATAGCACCCACCACACTACCACAGGTGAGCATAGCATCACCATAATAAGGATTTCGGATTTCCTCCTCCATACTGAGCCAGTTGGCACCCTTATCGTTATTGGCCATGGGGCAGTGTTGCACATAGATTTTTGCATCCAACCCTTGCATTTGTTGGCCAATTTGAATCATGTTTTGGGAAAGCAAAACAAATGTTTCACGTTGACCTTCCAAGTCACTTTTTGAACCCATCTCTTTTAATTGATTCGCTAGTTGTGTGATATGACTTTTACCCATATCATCCATTTGCATCCCACTTAGTTCAGAAGCAATTCCCGCTCCATTCTTCGCCAAAGCTTGAGTTTGTTCTTGGTCAGAAGCAACCAAGGCATCCTTTAAATCCAGATACACTTTTAAAAGATCGCCGAACTTTGTTTCCGCTTCTTGGGAAAATTCCATTTTCATGGTAGAGCCCATTTCGGAATGTCCTTCGTGATCCATTTGCATGGCTTCTCCATCTTGATTCATCATGGATTTTTTGCCTTGTAATTGAGCAGCAGCATCCACCGTAAATGTTCCTTTGGCCACGATCATTTCTCCCGATTGCAATCCTGAATTGACAGCGTAACTGCCATTCATCAAATTTCCGAGCTCCACTTCACGCATTTCAAAAGTGGAACTATTTGGGTTAGGTTGCACATACACCAAGGAACGCGTTCCTGTCCACAACACAGCACTTTCGGGTATGGTCAACACTTTCCCATCTCGCTTATTTGCCACCTCAACCTCTGCTTGTACGAACATGCCCGGCTTCAACATCCCTTTTTTGTTGTCAAGCTCAGCACGAACTTCTAAAGTTCTCGTTTGTTTGTTCAATAAGGGAGCTACAAAGGAAACTTTTGCCGTAAAAGTTTCATTCGGATAGGAATTGGTACTCACATCCAATGTTTGACCTTCTTTAAATAAGCTCAATTGGTTTTCATAAGCATCAAAAATGGCCCATACCGAATTTAAATTGGCCACTTTCACCAAAGGTGAACCTGTCTTAATGTAATCTCCTTCTTCCACCATGATCTCGGAAACCACTCCACTAACATTGGCATACACAGGAAAGTTTTCCAATACCTTTCCAGAGCTTTCGATTTGGTCAATTTGTGCGTCTGACAGTTTCCATAGCTTTAACTTGTTACGAACTGCCTTGTACAGTTGCGGTTGTGATTCCTTTAAATTGGCAGCCGTCAATAATTCCTGCTGGGCCGAAACTAAGGCTGGGGCATAAATTGTGGCCAACTTTTGACCTTTACGCACTTCTTCACCTTCAAAATTGACACTTATACTTTCTATTCTTCCATCAAAATAGGCCGATTGTACCGCATCCGATTCTTGATTTACGGCTACTTTACCCGAAATTTTCACATGATCTTCCCCATCAACTCCGGAACCGACCATCACCGTTTCCACACCTGCCAAGACCATGGCATTCTCCGTCATTTTAATTTGGTTAACGGCCAATCCCTCTCCTCCATTATCCGCAGGAATCAAATCCATGCCACAAATAGGACAAGAGCCTGGTTCTTGCTGCATGATCTGTGGATGCATGGAACAGGTCCACATTTCACCCGAAGCTATTTCAGCACTGTGGTCATGTTCGTCCACTGAAGTAGTTTCCGTATTGCTTCCAAATATGAGGTAACCAACCAATAGACCGACCACCACGGCAATTCCGATATAAATGATGTTTTCCTTTTTCATCGTATCATTTTTTTCTTTTAACCAAATTCCTCATCGTAGGTGACGAGGTAAACCAAAGTAAAAATCCGCTCATCACGGTAATCAGCCCCAAAAGGGAGAAAGCTCTAAGCACAGTAGTATTAAAATCATCCCTGCCTTCGTAATCCATAGTATGTGTCATCCATAGAAAATCGAACCAACGCCAATCGCGATGCCTAACGGTTTGGAACGACCCATCAGCCACTGAAACGTAGGCTTTAATATTTTCTGGTGAATCGTAGCTAATCACATAAGCAGGTAATTTTCGCTCACGGTACTCGTGATGTTTATCCGTTTCATCAATAACCTCAACTCCTTTCACCTTTAATTCAGATGACATTTCACGCTCGGCAACAGCCAAGGCTTCTTCTTCCGAAATCCCTTCTTTATGGTCTCCTGTTCTGGCATCCACCAAAAACTCATTGTTGATCCAATAATAGGGTTTCCCTGCAATCTCCTTTAAGCTCAACGAACTGATTTTAGCGGGCAAATCAACCTCTGAAAACCCAATGAGCCCATCAAAAGCAGCGGGTTCATAGTCCATATTTCTAAAATGATCTCCGTGGATCTCATCAATATCCGTCCAGCTAAAATATAATCCGCTGGCTGTCCACATAATGAATTGAATCCCCAAGAATATACCCAAATACCTGTGGGCCTTTCTAATTTTAACCGCTGTTGTTCGTTTTACCATTTTGTTTTAGTCGATTGATTTAGTTCGTAATCTTAATGCATTGGCAATAACGGACACAGAGCTAAAGCTCATGGCCAGTGCAGCAATCATGGGTGAAAGCAAAATCCCAAAGAAAGGATAGAGCACACCTGCTGCAACTGGCACCCCGATGGTGTTATAGATCAATGCAAAAAATAGGTTTTGTTTAATGTTTTTCATAACGGACTCACTGAGGTTCCGTGCTTTTACAATGCCGTGCAAATCACCTTTCACCAAAGTGATCATGGCGCTTTCTATGGCAACATCGGTACCGGTACCCATAGCAATACCCAAGTCACTTTTCGCCAATGCTGGAGCATCGTTGATGCCATCACCCGCCATGGCCACTACCTTGCCCTCACCTTGCAAGCGCTCCACTTCTTTCATTTTATCCTCAGGAAGGGTCTCTGCTTTAAAATCGTTCAGGTTTAACTCATTGGCAACCGCCTGAGCCGTGGTTGTATTGTCACCCGTGAGCATGATCACCGCTATTCCCTTATCCTGAATCGCTTTGATGGCTTTACCACTTGTCTCCTTGATTTTATCTCCAATACTCACAAAAGCTTGGCATTTCCCATCAATGGCCAAATAGGAAACGGTTTTCCCTTTTTCTTGTGCCATTTTTACCTTCTCCTTCATCCCATCCGAGACTTCAACATTCGCCTTTTCCATCAATTTGATGTTCCCCAAATGTATCTTCAAGTCGTTGATTTTACCCTCAACACCCATACCTGTAACTGCATTGAAAGATTCTGTTTTTAGAATCTTGATGCCTTTCTCCTTGCCATATTTCACGGTCGCTTGGGCCAAAGGGTGTTCACTGTTGGCATTTACAGAAACCACATATTGAAGTAAATCTTCTTCGGAATAGGCATCAGAAAACACCTCCAAATGGTCAAAGGTGGGTTTACCTTCAGTTATGGTTCCCGTTTTATCAATGATCAAAGTATCCACATCGGCCATTTTTTCCAAGGCTTCGGCATTTTTGATGAGCACGCCATTTTGGGCACCTTTTCCCACACCCACCATTACGGACATTGGTGTAGCAAGCCCTAAAGCACATGGGCAAGCAATAATCAAAACGGCAATGGCATTAATCAATGCGTAAACATAGGTGGGCTGTGGTCCCCAAATGGCCCAAACAGCAAAGGTCAAAATGGAAATAATGACCACGGTCGGCACAAAATAGGCCGAAACTTTATCTGCTAAATTTTGAATGGGTGCTCTGCTTCGACTGGCATCATTCACCATTTTAATGATTTGTGATAGCAGGGTATCGCTACCTACTTTCTCGGCCTTCATCAAAAAGGTTTGATTCCCATTAATGGTCCCGCTGCTTACTTTATCCTCTACCCCTTTTTCAACAGGAATGGGTTCACCTGTGATCATGGATTCATCCACGGAAGTTTCTCCCTCGGTAATGACTCCATCCACAGGAATTTTATCTCCGGGTTTAACACGTAAAATGTCACCAAGTTCAATATCATCGATGCTTACTTCTACTTCTTCCCCATCCACAACTTTTATGGCTTTGTTCGGTGCCAATTTCAATAATTCCTTTACGGCATTATTGGTTTTGCTATGTGCCCTGGCCTCCAACAATTGACCTAAAAGCACCAAGGTGAGGATTACGGTTGCTGCTTCAAAATAAACATGGACCGCACCTGTTTCCCCTTTAAACTGTTCAGGGAAAAACCCAGGGAACAACAGCCCAAGTACACTGAACACAAAAGCTACCCCTGCACCAATCCCGATTAAGGTAAACATGTTCAAATTCCATGTTTTGATGCTTCGGTAGGCTCTCTCAAAAAACATCCATGTGGCATAAAAAACCACGGGGATCGATAACGCAAACTGCACCCAATTCCAATATTTCGGAGCCAGTACTTCATGAAGCGGATTATTGGGAATCATATCGCTCATGGCAATCAAAAAGATGGGCAACGTAAAAGCTACCGCCAACCAAAATTTCTTGAGCAGTTTTTTATAGGTCTTTTCCTCTGCGCTGGCTTCGGGTTCCTTGGGCACAAGGTCCATTCCACATTTTGGACAGGAACCGGGACCATCCTCCACAACTTCGGGATGCATGGGACAGGTCCATTGCTGTTTGGAGCTGGTAGATGTATTTTGCTCCTCCACTAAGTCCATCCCACAAACAGGGCAATCACCGGGCTTGTCGTAGGTTTTGTCACCTTCACATTGCATGGGGCAATAAAAGGTTCCTGTACCATTGGTTGAAGCTTGTTTCTTTTCTTTTTTCGGTTCATGATGCTGTCCAGGCATATGAATGCTATAGCCACCACCATCCTTTTCCATGGCTTCTTGGAATTTTTCGATCGGAATATGCTCCTCCATCTCGATCACGGCCTCGGCTTTTTCCAAATTCACCTCAACCGCATTCACTCCTTCCACTTTGGATAGGGTTTCCTCTACATGATTTCTACAGCCATTACAGCTCATTCCGTGTATGTGATAGGTATGTTTCATCTTGTTTGTTTTTTATTCAAAACTAGCTGAACACCAGTTGGAAGCCTTTTACAATTCTGGATGTCTTTTATACAATTTCATCCAAAGGCTTCCGATTCCAATCTTGTACTTTTCGATAGTCGCTCATCGACATTCCGGTTATCGATTTAAATTGTTTGGCCAAATGGCTACTACTTTTATAGTTCAAATCGTAAGCGATCTCCGAAAATGTTTTCGTCTCCATTTGGATTTCTTCCTTAACCCTCTCAACCTTTAAAAGGATGAAATATTTTTCAATGGTCAGACCTTCTTTGGCACTGAACATTTTACTGAGCGACGAATAATCTTTGTTCATTTTTTCTGAAAGGTATTTCGAGAGATTCTGGTGCAAATCATCATTCAAGGCATTGATCAAGTATTTTTTAATGTCAGCAATATAGCTGTTATTCAAATCCTCTATCAACTCAAAACCATTTTTGACCAAAACCTCCCGAATCCGTTCCGTTTGTGTTTGGAGATTTTCAGAAAACTGAATTTCGCCCAAGTCCATTTGCACCACTTCGATACCAGCCTTCTCAAACTCTTGTTTCAGAACTGCTTTGCATCTGTCGCAAACCATATTTTTTACTTTTATACGCATCTTCGGTACAAATGGGATATTGATTAATTATGGGTGTGACCGTCAGCCATGTGCTCTTCGTTCAACACGTAGGTCATTCCACAAACTGGACATTTCCCTTCTTCGTCACTACCACTGCCTTCGCAGTGCATAGGGCAAACATATTTAGAGGTGTACTCCATTCCTTGCATTCCTGCAGTTTCCATATTGTCCATGTTATCCATATCATGTCCTTCATGGTCCATATTATCCATGTCGTGCCCTTCATGATCCATAGTGGCCTCCGTGGAAGTTTCCTTGGATTCCTCTGTTTTTCCCTTACATGATACGGTAAGTACCAAAACTGAAGCGAATGCGATTCCGATAATAGTTTTAATGTTTGTTCTCATTTTTGATAAATTAAATTTACTTGTTAATTAAATAATTGATGATGGCAGATTGTAGGTAATACAACTGCACAGATTGTATTTGATTCGTCTGGAACTTTAACTGTAACTCCTGAATATCCAACACATCGTTAAAGTCAATAGTTCCCGTTTCATAATTCTTGATCAGGATTTCTTCGGCATCCTTGGCCTGTTTTAAATTCTTTGTTTGGGTTTGATGCGCTATTCTCGCCTGGTTCCTTTGCGAAATGGCATTGGCATAGGCATTTTCCAAGACGTTCAATCGTTCCTCTTTTTGTAATTCAATTTCCTTTTGACGAAGCTCGTTTTGTTTGGAAACAGATTTAAACTTATTGTTGAAAATAGGCACTGAAAAAGTGACCATTGGCATTACAATATCCTTCCCGTTATCGCTAAACACCATGTCATCGCGTTCCGAGACAGGAATGTAATCCAACCCAATCCCAAAGCTTGGGGCGTTTTCTTTTTGATTAAGCAGCTCTGATTGGGTAACCGATTCATACAACTGATCGTACTTCAATAATTCGGGATTGAGGCTCAAATCCTCTTTATTGAGGATGGGGTCGTTCTCGGGAACATCCATATCATCTACTACTTCAACGGCAATACTTTCATCGCGGTTCAATAGATTATTAAAAACGGCCTGTTCTGCGATATAGGATTGTTCCAATACCTCTTTTTGTTGCTGCAATTCGTTTTGTCGAATTTGAAGTTTTAAAACATCTACAGCCGAAGCTTTTCCCACTTCCACAGAGGTCAGGGCCAAAGTTTCGTAGGTTTTGAGCAATTGAATGTTTTCCTGAAGCACCTTTTGTTTGGCTTGAATCCCGTAAAGTTTGTAATACGATTGCGCTACGGAAAGGGCCAATTTTCGTTTGGCAATTACAATTTCTGCATACTCGGTCTCTGCCATGGAACTCGCATAATTTTCACGAGTTGTGATAGTACCAAACCAAGGCAGCATCTGCGACACCGAAAACTTGGCCCGTTGTGCCCCAGTTCTCGTTTCTGGTTCGCTCACAAAATATCCTGCTCCAAAAGTGGTATTGGGCAAGGTGTTTACCTCCTTTACCTTTTCCTTGGCAATATTATAGCGTAATTCCAAAGCCTGAATCATTGGACTATTCAATTCCGCCTCTTGAAGGTAGCTTTCCAAGGACTGAGCACTTAAAAAATGAAAAGTGAAAAGCGAAAAGATAAAAATATATGTTCTCCTTACATTTAAATTGAAAAATGAAAAGTGAAAAATGGTTTTCATGTTATTTTGTTTTTTCATCAGAGGTTGGATTTTGAAGTTTTTACTGAACTTGCCAACATAGCCACTAATTCTTTACAAGTGAAATGTAATTTTTGGTGGCTGTCAACTTCCAAAAAATGTGTGTCTTTTAATAAGTCTAACCAGTAAAGGGTTTCGTTTGCTTCCTTAAGAGCAATACTCATTTTATTGATGAAATCCTTTTTGCTTTGGGCAAATTCAGCTTCTCGAATTAATGCTCCAATGGCAGACCCACTTCTTAAAAGTTGCTTGCTTAACACAAACTCCTTTCTTTCAGCAATTAAAAGCTGTGATAGATTTACAATTTCTATTGCAAAACCATAGCTCTTTTCTCTTAAAACACTTTTAGCCATAACTTTGATTCTTCACTTTTCGTTTTTCACTCTTAATTCTGCTTTCCAACTGTAGAGCACAGGCACCACAAACAAGGTGATCAATGCGATCAACATACCTCCAAAACTTGGAATGGCCATTGGAATCATAATATCACTACCCCTACCTGTACTGGTCAACACAGGCAACAGGGCCAAAATAGTGGTCGCTGTGGTCATTAAACAAGGCCTGATTCGTTTTTCGCCTGCTTCCAATACCGAAGCACGAATTCCCTTCAGGCTTTCTGGTTTGTTCTTATCAAAAGTCTGGGTTAGATACGTGGCCATCACCACTCCATCATCTGTAGCAATACCGAAAAGAGCAATAAAGCCAACCCAAACGGCCACACTCAAGTTGATGGTATGCATTTGGAAAAGGTCACGCAGGTTTTCACCCATAAAACTGAAGTTGAGGAACCAATCCTGACCATAGAACCAAATCATTAAAAATCCACCGGCAAATGCCACCATAATCCCTGAAAAGACCATCAAGGATGTGGCAACCGACCTAAACTGGAAGTAAAGAATCAAAAAGATGATCAACAATGCCAATGGAACTACCACGGACAATGTTTTTTCTGCGCGCAACTGGTTCTCATAAGTCCCTGTAAATTGATAACTGATGCCTTTTGGCACCACCAATTCGCCACTTTCGATTTTTTCCAGAATCTTGGCCTGTGCATTTTCCACCACATCAACTTCGGCATAGCCATCTTGCTTATCAAATAGCACATAGCCGACCAAAAAAGTATCCTCGCTCTTAATGGCTTGTGGACCTTGCTCGTATCGTATGGTCACCAATTCGCTCAAGGGAACAGGACTTCCTTTTTGCACAGGAACATAAATGTTCCCGATATCGGTCGGATTTTCCCGGAGCTCTCTTGGGTAACGAACCCGAACACCGTAGCGCTCCCTTCCTTCCACGGTTTGGGTCAAGGTCATCCCGCCGAGGGCAATCTCCAAGATTTGCTGTACATCTTCGATAACAAGACCGTACCGAACGAGTTTTTCTCGATCAATATCGATAAGGAGATAGGGCTTTCCAACGATTCGGTCTGCAAAAACAGCTTCATCCTTAACTCCCATAGCTTCTTTTAGAATAGGTTCCAGTTGAAGTCCGAAGTTTTCAATTTCCTTTAAATCCTGACCTTTCACTTTAATTCCCATAGGGGCACGCATCCCAGTTTGAAGCATCACCAACCGCGTTTCGATGGGCTGCAGTTTGGGAGCCGAGGTAACTCCAGGCAGTTTCGTCACTTTCACAATTTCATTCCAGATATCGTCTGGTTTCTTAATCTCGGGACGCCAGTTTCGGAAATATTCTCCATCATCATCAGGAATCAAAAGGTCTCTATCGATTCGCAAGGGTTCGCTCACATGGTTATCGGCATAGTTCTGTTCATTGCTTACCTCCATATTTGGATTGGCAAGCACTTGTCCATTACTCAATTCAAAATAGCCGTCAGCATTGACCTTAAATCGCTGTGGACTTCCCGCTTCATTTTTTTGATATTCCGACCTGTATTGAATAATGTTCTCATACATGGAAAGTGGTGCAGGATCCAAAGCAGATTCTGTTCTTCCAGATTTCCCTACTACCGTTTGTATCTCTGGGATGGTAGCAACAGCCATATCCAATTGCTGCAAGACCCGTTTGTTTTCTTCCACTCCAGCATGAGGTAAAGAAGTCGGCATCAAGAGGAAAGAACCTTCATTTAAGGAAGGCATAAACTCTTGACCTGTATTTCGCATAATAAAGAATCCGAAAACAACAATGACGGTCGGAATGGACAGGAACAACAATTTATTTTCCAAAGCCCATGTCAAAATACGGCTGTAGTATTGTCTGAAGAAGTAGAATACCCCCAATAACACACCACAAATCAACCCAACAAAAAGTAGGTTTATCCCAATGCTACGATCAAAGCCCAAAGGCCTCCAATACGTGGCCAATAAGAAAACAATCGTTGCAACGCAGATACCCACATTGAGCATTCCTGCTTTCTTTTCATCAACAATATTTTTCAAGTTGAGGATTCCGGCAACACCAAAAGCAATCAAGGCCAAGCCCAACCAATATCCAAAAGCGATTGCAATTAATCCCAAAGCAATCAAAAGCCCATTCCAAATGTATTTGATGGTTTGATTGGAACTTTTCTTTCTAAAAATGATGGCTGCAAAAGGTGGAATCAAAAACAGGGCTACGATAATGGATGCCGTCAATGCCATGGTTTTGGTAAAGGCCAAGGGCCTGAAGAGTTTTCCTTCGGCGCCAACCATAGTAAACACTGGAATGAAACTAATGATGGTCGTCAACACCGCAGTTAAAATAGCACCTGAAACTTCGGAGGTCGCGTTGTACACTACCTCATTTGTAGATAAATTTTTATCGTTTTCATCCATGTGACGGATGATATTTTCGGAGAGAATCACCCCGACATCGACCATGGTTCCTATGGCAATCGCAATACCTGATAGCGCAACAATATTGGCATCTACGCCAAACATTTTCATGGCGATGAACACCATCAAAACAGCAACAGGAAGCAAACCAGAAATTAAAACAGAGGCCCTTAGATTGAACACCATGACCACAATCACTAAAATGGTGATGAGGATTTCAAGGGTTAAAGCTTCGTTGAGCGTTCCCAACGTTTCTTGGATAAGTTCGGTTCTATCATAAAAAGGAACAACGGTGAGTTGGGAAGTGGTTCCATCTTTCAAAACTTTGGAAGGAAGCCCTGCGCTCAATTCCTTAATCTGTTCTTTTACATTATTGATGACCTCCAATGGATTGGCACCGTATCTGGCCACAACCACACCTCCAACTACTTCGGCACCTTCCTTGTCCAGAATCCCACGACGAACGGCAGGCCCCAGAGAAACTCGGGCCACATCCTGAACGCGAATGGAGGTATAATCCGTTGCTGTAACTACGGCGTTTTTTATGTCGTCCAAAGATTTGATGTAGCCGAGCCCACGCACCAAATATTCGGCTTTATTGATTTCCAGGGTCTGTGCACCAATATCCCTATTGCTCTGCTTTACCGCTTTCACTACTTGATACAAACCAATATTGTACTGCTTCATCAGTTCGGGATCTATATCCACTTGATACTCCTGCACAAAACCTCCAATAGATGCTACCTCGGACACGCCCGATGCAGAAGAAAGAGCATATTTTACATAGTAATCCTGTACGCTTCGGAGTTCCTGTAAATCCCACCCTCCGGTCACATTGCCATCTTTATCGCGACCTTCCAAGGTGTACCAGAAAATCTGGCCCAAAGCAGTGGCATCTGGTCCCAAGGCGGGATTTACCCCATCGGGCAATAGGTTGTTTGGAAGCGAATTGAGTTTTTCCAAAATACGGCTTCGGCTCCAGTAAAATTCGACATCTTCCTCAAAAATGATATAGATACTCGAGAACCCGAACATGGATGAGCTACGAATGGTTTTCACCCCTGGAATACCCAATAAGGAAGTGGTCAATGGGTAGGTAATTTGATCTTCGATATCCTGAGGAGAACGACCGGGCCATTTGGTAAAAACAATCTGTTGGTTCTCGCCAATATCAGGTATGGCATCCACTGCAACCGGATTACTAGGCAAAACACCCCCCGTATCCCAATTAAAAGGTGTGCTTACGATACCCCAAGCCATAAAAACCAGCAGGAGCAACACGGCTACCAATTTGTTCTCTATTAAAAATTTGATGCTTTTGTTCAGCATAAGGATTTGATTTAAACATTAGATCGACACAAAAAACACGCATAAACGTATTTGCCCAACCAGTTTGGTCGGGTACATTCAATCGGTTTAAATCAAATAAGGAAAGTCTGGTCAAGAACCTGTACGTCCCGTATCAATGGTGGTGGGTTGTACTCGCTGAAAGTACTTGGTTCTTCGGAATCAATTTCGAAAAGATGAAAATAGGTTTGGACAAAACTTACCAAGAAGATTTGTTGGTCCAAATCAAAGTTCTCGAAAGAGATTTTTAGGTCATCCTGACCTTGAACAGTGAAAGATTCATCATCACAACAGGATTTTTCCATGGCCATATCCATGTTCATACCGCAATCATCTGCATGTGCAAACAAGGAAATATCCATCACACGGCCCATACAAATATGCTTGTCCACCGTCCACGAAACCGTAGAGGCCAACACCAAAAGGGCCATTAATGAGGATAATATTTGATGAAAAAACTGTTTCATTCGATTACAAAACTACAAAATATTAACATTTATTGTTTTGCTTAACAGAACTTTATCTGTTTTCAACATGTAAGCTCTCTTTAATTTGTCGTACAAATCCACTATTCAATACATTTGCAAAAAAATCATCTCATGCTAAAATCATTGGAACCCAAGGTACTCGACATCGTTAAGGATGCGAACAAATCAGTGGATACCCGTTTGGGTGAAATCTGTGAACTTCTACAAAGCAACGTGGATCATTACGATTGGGTAGGGTTCTATTTTAAAAATGGTGATAAGGAAGAGTTGAAATTGGGACCCTATGCCGGTGCACCCACTGACCACACCATCATACCTTTCGGAAAGGGCATTTGCGGACAGGTTGCCATGAGCAACGAGAACTTTGTAGTACCCGATGTGGCCGCACAGGACAATTATATCGCTTGCAGCATTACAGTAAAAGCTGAGATTGTGGTTCCTTTATTTGTGAATGGGGAAAATGTTGGGCAAATTGATATCGATTCCAACACTCCTGACCCATTTACCGCCGAAGATGAGCGCTTTTTGGAATTCATCAATGCCGAGGTGGCCAAAATTCTGTAAAACTTAACGAATTTTGTTGATAAACCGTTCTGCTTTTTAGATTCAAAAAAAGTACTTTTGTGCGCTTAATAAATTGATTCTAAGACAGAGAAGATGACTGCTAAAAAAGCCTCCGCTGCATTAATTTCCGTTTTTCATAAGGACGGATTGGAACCTATAGTTAAAAAATTGGATGAACTTGGTGTAACCCTTTATTCTACAGGGGGAACCGAAAAATTTATCCGCGACCTTGGTATCGATGTGGTACCTGTTGAAGATGTGACCAGCTACCCATCCATTTTGGGCGGTCGTGTAAAGACATTGCACCCCAAGGTTTTTGGAGGTATTTTGAACAGACAGGACAATGATAGTGATGTGTCCCAGATGAAGGAATTTGATATTCCTCAGTTGGACATTGTAATCGTAGACCTATATCCTTTTGAAAAAACCGTTGCCAGCGGTGCATCGGAACAAGATATTATCGAGAAAATCGATATCGGTGGTATTTCCTTGATCAGGGCGGCTGCCAAAAACTTCAAGGATGTACTTTGTGTTTCATCCATGGAGGATTACGAAGACTTTTTGAACGTAATCACCGAAGGAAACGGTACCACGACCTTGGAAGACCGCAAACGTTTTGCAACCAAGGCTTTCAATATCTCCTCGCATTACGATACTGCCATCTTTAATTACTTTAACAAGGAGAAAGAAGAAACCGTATTGAAAATCAGCGAGACCAAGGGCCAAGTTTTGCGCTACGGAGAAAATCCACACCAAAAAGGGTTCTTCTTCGGAGATTTTGATGCCATGTTCTCCAAATTACATGGCAAGGAGCTATCCTACAACAACCTTTTGGATGTTGATGCAGCAGTAAACCTAATGGGCGAATTTAAAAATGACGACCCGACCTTTGCCATTCTAAAACACAACAATGCCTGTGGATTGGCCACACGTAGTACTATTCATCAAGCCTATGTGGATGCGTTGGCCGGTGATCCTGTTTCTGCTTTCGGCGGTATTTTGATTTCCAATGTTGAAATTGATAAGCCAACGGCAGAAGAAATTCACAATTTATTCTGCGAAGTAGTCATTGCTCCAAGTTATTCTGATGAAGCTTTGGAAATCTTGAAAGGCAAGAAGAATCGAATCATTTTGATTCAAAATGAAACTGAATTGCCAGAAACTTTGGTAAGAACTTGTTTGAACGGTGTTTTGGTTCAGGAAAAAGATTCCAAAACCGATGCTAAAGAAGATTTGAATCCGGTTACCGATAAAAAACCAACTTCGGAAGAAATCGAGGATTTGATTTTTGCCTCCAAATTGTGCAAGCACACCAAGAGTAATACCATTGTTTTGGCCAAAAACAAACAATTGTGTGCTAGCGGAACAGGGCAAACCTCACGTGTTGATGCGTTGAACCAAGCCATTCATAAAGCAAAGTCATTCGATTTTGATCTTGACGGTGCCGTGATGGCCAGTGATGCGTTCTTCCCATTCCCTGATTGTGTGGAGATTGCGGACAAAGCGGGCATTAAAAGTGTGATTCAACCAGGAGGCTCCATCAAAGACCAGTTGAGCATTGATTATTGCAACGAAAACGGATTGGCCATGGTGATGACAGGTACTAGACATTTTAAACATTAATTTTAGTACTTTAGCCGATAATTTTTACCGTTAATCCGAAAAACAAATAATTTCTATGGGATTTTTTGATTTCATGACCGAGGAAATAGCTATTGACCTTGGTACTGCAAATACCCTGATCATCCATATGGACAAAGTGGTGGTCGACAGTCCTTCCATTGTGGCCAGGGACCGTGTTACAGGGAAAATTATCGCGGTTGGTCGCGAAGCCAATATGATGCAGGGAAAGACCCATGAGAACATTAAGACCATACGGCCATTGAAAGATGGGGTAATCGCCGACTTTGATGCTTCTGAGAAGATGATGAACATGATGATCAAGAGCATTCCGGCATTAAAGAAAAAATGGTTCCCACCTGCACTTCGAATGGTCATCTGTATCCCATCCGGTATTACGGAAGTGGAAATGCGTGCTGTTCGAGAATCAGCGGAACGGGTCAATGGCAAGGAAGTATACTTGATTCATGAACCCATGGCTGCTGCCATAGGTATTGGCCTGGACATTATGCAACCCAAAGGAAACATGATCGTTGACATAGGTGGCGGTACCACGGAGATAGCAGTTATTGCACTTGGTGGTATTGTTTGTGACAAATCGGTGAAAATTGCAGGTGATGTATTCACCAACGATATCATTTATTACATGCGGACCCAACATAACCTTTATGTTGGTGAAAGCACGGCTGAGGCCATAAAAATAGAAATTGGTTCGGCCACAGAGGATTTGAAATCCCCTCCGGAAGATAAGTCCATTCAAGGTCGAGACCTTTTAACAGGAAAACCAAAACAGGTACACGTTTCCTACCGAGAAATTGCAAAAGCGCTGGATAAAAGTATTCTTAGGGTGGAAGACGCCGTTATGGAAACCTTGTCCCAAACCCCTCCAGAACTAGCCGCGGACATATATAATACAGGAATCTACCTAGCTGGTGGAGGTTCTATGCTAAGAGGACTGGACAGAAGACTTTCCCAAAAGACGGATTTGCCCGTGTACATTGCCGAAGACCCTTTAAGGGCAGTAGTTCGAGGTACAGGAATCGCCCTTAAAAATATAGAGCGATATAAAAGTATTTTAATTAAATAGACCTGTATTTTTAACAGTTCTATTATCTTCAGGGAGTTCAAAAACCTTCTTAACGAAACGATTGCATGCAACGCATCATCAATTTTGTTCTACGCTATCGAAATGCATTTTTGTATGCCTTTTTTGCGTTTATCTCGTTGGTGATGACGATTAGGTCTCATTCTTACCATCAATCCAAATTTTTTAACTCTTCCCGATGGGTCACCGGCAGTATTTATGGCGCTGGTTCTGATGTTTCTTCTTATTTTAATTTGCAGGAAGAGAACAAAAGATTAGTGGAAGAAAACCAACAATTGCGAACACTTCTGTTTAATTCGCAGAACGATGGTGCTAAAGAACCCTTAGATTCAACCTTGGCAACATATGAAGTCTTGGACGCTAAATTGGTTAAGAACAGCTACACTTCACCACGAAACTATGTGACCATAGATAAGGGAGAGAAGGATGGGGTTCATCAAGATATGGGCGTTATTACAACAGATGGAATTTTGGGAATTGTGGAAAATGTATCCAACAATTTTGCTACGGTCCAAAGTGTACTGAACACCAAATCCAACATCAATGCAAAAATTAAGGGCACCGAATATTTTGGTTCATTAATTTGGGATACAAACAATTTTAAAGTCGTACAGTTGATAGATATCCCCAGATTGGTTCCGTTAGTGGTTGGAGACACCATTGTAACCGGTGGAATGTCCAGTATTTTTCCTGAAAACGTACCCATTGGGATTATCAAAAAATATGACCTAAATGCATCCAAGAGTTTTTACAATATTGATGTTGAACTGTTTAGCGATATGGCCAACATCAAAAATGTGTATCTCATAGAAAACAAGGACAAAGAGGAAATTGAGGAACTAGAATCCAGGACCATAGAATGAACAACACCCTGATCATAAATATTCTGCGTTTTGTGTTGTTGGTCCTCACACAGGTTCTCATTTTCAACAACTTGAACTTTTTGGGTTTCATTAACCCATTTATCTATGTCCTATTCTTTTATTGGTATCCCATCAAAGGAAATCGGGCCATATTTATGCTTACCGCTTTTTTGTTAGGACTGGTGATTGATATTTTCTCCGATACCCTAGCTTTAAATGCGCTGGCTTCGGTAACCATTGCCTATGCAAGACCAGCGATTATGCGATTTTGTTTTGGGGTGAACTATGATTTCCAAAATTTTAGCTTTAAGAATACCACTAAAGTTCAGCGAATCACCTTTTTGGCCATAATTGTTTTAATTCACCATCTAATATTCTTCTCTTTTGAAATTTTAAGTATCGCCCATATCCTGTTAATTTTGAAGAAAGTTTTTGCGACAGGCATTGTAACTTTAATACTTTGTATATTATTCAGTTCACTATTTAGTCCAAAAAGCGAATAAATACGTATTTTTTATCGTTGGTATATATGTTGAGCCCACGAATTTAGGTTGTTCATGAAAAAACTATTGCTTTCATCCGTTGTTGTTCTAATAGGGTTTACCTTTATAGGTAGGCTTTCCTATTTACAATTGTTTAGGTTTTCAGCGGATCAAATATTGGATGATCCTGCCATTAAAAAAGTCTACGACTACCCTGAAAGAGGTTATATCTACGACAGGGACGGTAAGCTTTTGGTAGGGAATCAACCTGCATACGACGTAATGGTAATCCCAAGGGAGGTGAAACCTTTGGACACTTTGGAATTCTGCAGCTTATTAGGGATTGACAAACCTGAGTTTCTTTCTAAAATGGAAAAAGCGAGAAGATATTCTCCTCGTTTACCTTCTGTTTTGGTACCTCAACTTTCCAAAGAGGATTATGCAAAGCTACAGGAAAAAATGCGCCACTTTACAGGCTTTTATATTCAGAAGCGTTCATTGCGTTACTACAATACTAAAAGTGCCGCTAATGTGCTTGGGTATATTAGTGAGGTAAACGAGTGGGACCTTCAAAATAACCCATATTATGTTGCTGGTGAGCTAAAGGGACGAACAGGTATTGAAAAGCAGTACGAGGAAACCTTAAGAGGTCGAAAAGGTGTAAAACATATTCAAAAAGACCGCTTTAACAGGGATATTGGCCCTTACAAAGACGGTAAATTGGATACGCTTCCCCAACAAGGCAGGGAAATACATATCACATTGGACAAAGTACTCCAGGAATATGGTGAAAAATTAATGCATGGCAAAAGAGGTGGCATTGTAGCCATTGAACCGAAATCGGGCGAAATTTTGGCCATGATTTCTGGCCCTACCTACGACCCCGCCCTTTTAGTTGGAAGAAAACGTTCCAAAAACTACAGTAAACTCCATTACGATACTATTTCCAAACCTACATGGGATCGTTCCATTTTGGCCCAGCCATCACCCGGCTCACCATTTAAAACCTTAAATGCCCTGGTTGGTCTTCAAGAAGGGGTTATTGATACCAAAACCAAATTTAGGTGCTACCATGGCTTTTATGTGGGCAACACGCTTAGAGGATGTCACTGCGGAGGAGGTGTAAGAGATTTGAATTCCGGTATTTATCAATCATGCAACGCCTATTTTGCTGGGGTTTTCCGTAAAATTTTTGACAAATATGAGACCACGGATCAAGGGATGGATGTTTGGGAAAAACATATGAAAAGCTTTGGTCTTGGCGATTTCTTGGGCACCGACCTTCCCACTGGGGCTCCTGGAAGAATTCCAGATGTAGCCTATTATGATAAATGGTACGGGGATGGCAGTTGGGCCGCCTCCACTATCATATCCAATGCCATAGGTCAAGGTGAAATTGCCGCCACCCCCCTGCAACTTGCCAATATGACGGCCGCAATTGCCAATCGTGGGTATTTTTACACGCCACATATGATTAAGAGTATTGGTAACAACGGTAAAATCGATCCTAAATACACCGAACCGAGATATACCACTATTGATAGAAAGTACTTTGACCCGGTAATCGAGGGAATGGCAAATGTATATGAATATGGTACTGCTCGATGGGTTAAAATACCAGGTATTGATATTGCCGGTAAAACAGGTACAGTAGAAAACTATATTAGAGTTGATGGAGAGCGTATGCAATTGACTGACCACTCCGTTTTTGTGGCTTTTGCCCCTATAGAAAATCCCCAGATTGCCCTAGCTGTTTATATTGAAAATGGATACTACGGTTCACGGTACGCAGGTCATATCGCCTCGCTTTTGATAGAAAAATACATTAAGGGCGAGATTACACGAAAAGACCTGGAAAAAAGAATGTTGGAAAAAACGTTGGAACACGAATACGCCAAGCCATACAGTGGTGAACCTTTCAAGATAAACGAATATGTCTGGTAAAGGACTTTTTGGAAGGTTGGATTGGATTACAGTAATCCTCTACGCCCTTTTGGTCTTTATCGGGTGGATCAATATTTACTCAACATCCGTTGGTGAAGGACATACTTCTATTTTTGACTTTTCCACACTCTACGGAAAACAGCTTTTTTTTATCGGTCTGGCAGTATTGGGAATTATCTTCGTGCTCTTTGTAGAATCTCATTTTTTTGAACGCTTTGCCTCCATTTTTTATATCGTTTCCATTGTTTTGCTGATGGGGCTGTTTGTATTCGGCAAGACCATAGCAGGAGCAACATCTTGGTATGATCTTGGATTTTTTAACTTACAACCTTCTGAATTGGCCAAAGTTGCCACTGCCTTGGCCCTAGCCAAGTTTTTAAGTGATATACAGACCGATATCCGTTCTGGAAAACATCAAATTTATGCATTGATCATTATTTTATTGCCCGCATTATTGATTTTGCCCCAGCCCGACCCAGGAAGTTCCCTTATTTATTTTTCGTTATTTTTTGTACTGTTCAGGGAAGGGTTTCCAATTTATTATTTAGGGATACTCATTTTTGCGGTCGTACTATTTGCAACAACTTTAATGTTCGGGACCGTATGGGTCGCCATTGGATTGATTATTTTAACCTTATTGGTTTATACATTTAAAAGGGCATCTGTAAAGATTCCTATATTTCCAGTGTTAGGCGTCATTGTTATATCCATACTCTTTTCGCTATCCGTAAACTTTGTTTTTGAAAATGTATTTGAACAGCGCCACCGAGATCGCTTTGCGTTATGGTTAAGTCTGGAAAAAGATGAAGAGAAACTGGATGAAATCCGAAAGACCATTGGATATAATACCTATCAATCTGAAAAAGCCATCGAATCCGGTGGGTTCATAGGAAAAGGATTCATGGAGGGAACTCGTACCAAAGGAGATTTTGTGCCAGAGCAGCACACGGATTATATTTTTAGTTCGGTCGGCGAAGAGTGGGGCTTTTTGGGAACATCTGCAGTAATTCTGTTATTTTCGCTATTTTTTTTAAGGCTGATCTATATTGCAGAGCGACAAAAAAATGACTTTTGCAGAATGTACGGTTATGGTGTGATTTCCATTTTGGTTTTCCACTACTTCATAAATATTGGAATGGTGATTGGGCTATTGCCAACTATTGGAGTGCCTTTGCCGTTTTTTAGTTACGGTGGTTCTGGATTAATATTTTTCACCATGCTTTTGTTCATCTTCTTGAAATTGGACTCGAACCGTTTAAAAGACGGTATTTAGAACTTCCAGCCTTTTACATCTACCTTAGCTTCCACAGCCGTTTGCCATGCTTGAGGTTGATCTTTAAAAAAATCGATGCCCGTCTTTTCTTCGATTGCATCGACAGAAACCAAAAAGTGCTCTAAGGGCTCTTGACTTTCTTTGGCCGGAATCAAAAATGCGAGTACCTGCGATTCATCGGGACTACCCCTCATTACAATTTTATAAAAAGTACGTGGCACATCTACATCTTCGTCCCCAATTTCAATTAAGTCACTTTCCAAAACCCCGCCTGTCACCACCATTAAATCGCCATATCTTTTGCACCAATAGCGTACTTTCTGTTCCAAACGGTTCCAAATACCGGCGTTAAAATATTTATCCTGCGGACTAATGTTACTCGTATAAAATGTTTCATTGTATGCCTGTTCGGAAAACCGCCGGTCTCCTGCCGGACATAAATGCCCTCTATCATATCCAGAACCACGATAATTGCGCCAATCTGCAGATTTTGATTTCACCTTTGGGTCTTCAATAAAATAAGGTCGCTCTCTATCATCGTAGGTAAGATGCTCCTTTTTAAGGGTATATGCTACCCACTCGGGCTGTTCATGTGGTTCACTATATGAAAATGTATAGTAGTTGTGTTTTATTATTTCTCCAGTTGTTGAGCTTGGTAAAAAGTTGGATTCCACCAAATCGGTTATGGAACCATCAGTATTGGAATAAGTGGCTGGGGTGTATAAGTTTTCGAACAACCAGAAACCAATGACACAAAGTGCCAGGAGTATGGCGTATTTCGTCCTATTTCTCATTCACTTTTCAATTTGAAAACTTTGTCTCCAAAATTGCATAAAAAAAGCCAACTCATAAGAGTCGGCTTTAAAATAATTATTCCAATACTGACCAAACTATCCTTTTACGCTGGCCAACTTATTTTCTTCGTTCTTGATATTGTTCTTGTGAAGGTCCTTAAGAACATTAACAGCTTCTTCTACATAAATATCGCGGGCCAAATTTTTGTGCCATCTATCTCTTTTCTCTCTAAGAACAGAATCTTGTGTAAATAGCTCTGTCTCATATTGTAGTGACCCAAAAGACAATCTAGAGTCATAATCTTTAAGACTTTTGAATTTTTCTGAACGTTTTTTGGCTTCTTGCTGTTTACTAACATAATCATCATACTTAAGAGAAATCAAGTTTTCATCTTGTTGCTCTTTCAACCACTTGGCATTTTCCTCAATAAGCTTTATCTGCTCATTCTTAGCCATACGTTCTTTACTGTTTTCTACAGCATCATCCAAATCGATATATCCATCCCAAACTTTGTAATCGGCCGGGGTTATTTTATCCCATCCAAGTGGGTTTTGCTGATCGCGTTCACCCAAATCGATATAACTGTAACGGTCGGGAACCACAATGTCACTCTTAACACCTTCTAATTGTGTTGAACCTCCATTGATTCTGTAGAATTTTTGGGTAGTCAATTTAATGGCCCCCAAATCCCCATGTTCGTTGCCCCGTACAATATTATCCAAAGGAATTACATTTTGAACGGTCCCTTTTCCAAAAGTCTGCTTACTTCCAATGATTACAGCTCTTTTATAATCCTGCATAGCAGCAGCCAATATTTCTGATGCTGATGCGGATAGTTCATTGACCAAGATTACCAATGGCCCATCCCATTGAACACGCTCATCTTTGTCCTCATGGACTTCCTTACGCTGCCCAGAAGATCTTACTTGAACGATAGGACCATCTTTTATGAACAGTCCTGCCATTTCCACAACGGTCTTTAAAGATCCACCACCATTGTCTCTTAAATCCAATATAATTCCTTCTGCTCCTGCTTCCTTAAGTCGCTCCAATTCCTTGGCAACATCTGTAGCAGCATTTCTTTCAGTATAATCTTCAAAATCCACATAGAATTTAGGAAGATCTATCAAACCATATTTTTGGTCACCGGCGTCTATAGTGGCAGACTTTGCATAGGACTCTTCCAATTCTACAACGTCTCTGGTTATGGAGACTGTTGCAATGGTTCCATCCACTTTTCTCACCGTCAAATCTACAACAGTGCCTTCCGGTCCCTTTATCAACTTAATGGCATCTTCCAATCGCATGCCAACAATATTAATGGGTTCTTCGCCTTCTTGCCCCACTTTTAATATTTCATCACCCACTTCCAGGGTCTGGTCTCTCCAAACGGGTCCACCTGAAATAATCTCAACAATTTTAGCACCTTCAGGTTTTTTCTGCAATCTCGCACCGATACCTTCAAACTTACCGGACATACCGATATCAAATTTTTCCTTTTCTTCAGGAGCAAAATAGAATGTGTGGGGGTCAAACTCCTCCACTATAGTATTTATATACTGTACAAACCAATCCTTACGCTCCAAATCATCCACAAAATCGAAGAATTCATCTAAAGTGTTTTTGGTTACTTCTCTTGCCTCTTCTTCGGTAGCTACTTTATCCACAGAACTTGGAAGATCATTGAAAGAAAAAACGGGTTTTGAATCCAAGCTTGCTTCTTCGTTTGAATCAGAAATAGTATTGTCTACTTTATTATTGAAAACATTCAAAGTGTTGTATTTCAACTGTTTTCTCCAACGTTCCTTCAATTCCTTTTTACTGGAAGCAAACTCTTGTTTGTCGTAATCAATCTCTATGGTCTCATCAACGGTATAATCAAACGGCTTGGAAAGTACTTCTTTGTAAATATCTTTCGCCTCTTCCATACGCACCATCAAACGTTGATATACAGTATTGAAAAATTCAATGTCGGTGTTTCTGATCTCGTCATCAATCATGAACCGGTACTTTTCAAACTCTCTAATATCACTTTCGAGAAAATATCGTTTGGTAGGGTCAACAATGTCGATAAAATCATCAAAAACGTTAGAGCTAAAGCTGTCATTCACCTCTTTGGGCTCATAATGACCTCTTTCCAATACATAGGAAATCAGTTCCAACAAAAATTTATCCTTATCATCATTATCAAAAGACTTATTGGTAAAACTACAGGAGGCTACCGCCACTAGAATAACCAAAAGTGCTAAGATGAAATTCTTTTTCATAAATATCTTTTTTTTCTGGAGCGAAATAATCTGACCTCATACTGTCAAATCTACATTACGTCATCCGTCGTTTTTACTTGTATGAATTCTCTAAGATACAGAAAAAACCGTGCCACGCCTGATAGCTGGATTTAATTTTTTGTTAAACGCACCAGGCTTCATATCCTTATGAAAAACGTATTTTTATAGCTTAAATTATCCAACATGGAAAAACCGCTTATTCTGGTCACTAATGACGATGGCATAACCGCCCCAGGACTTAGAGCATTAATACGCACCATGAAGGAACTTGGAGATGTTGTAGTGGTGGCTCCCGACAGCCCACAAAGTGGAATGGGACACGCCATTACGGTGGACAGCACATTATTTTCCAAAAAGGTGGTCGTAGACCATAAAGAAGGCGCTCCGAGTGAATATAGTTGTAGCGGCACACCAGCAGATTGTGTAAAACTGGCCCTTCGAGTGATTTTGGACCGAAGACCGGATATTTGCATAAGTGGGATTAACCATGGATCCAATTCGTCCATAAATGTGATCTACTCGGGGACCATGAGTGCTGCCATTGAGGCAGGGATTGAAGGTATTCCCGCCATCGGTTTTTCTTTATGCGACTATTCTTGGGATGCCAATTTTGAACCTGGTTTGGGTTCCATCAAAAAAATAGTCTCGGAAGCATTGACTAACGGAATACCAAAGGGAACCGTATTAAACGTCAATATTCCCAAAACAGCATCAGTACCCAAAGGGATAAAAATATGTAGGCAGGCCCGAGGGAATTGGAAAGAGAAATTTGATAAACGAACGAGTCCATCCGGTAAAGATTATTATTGGCTTACCGGAGAATTTGAGCTTTTGGACAAAGGTGAAGACACCGACGAATGGGCCTTGGAACATGGATATATCTCAGTAGTTCCAACTCAATTCGACCTTACGGCACACCACCTCATACCGCAAATTAATAACTGGAACTTAAATGAACAATAAGAAAGAAATCATTATAGGATTTATCGTAGGAATCATTGCAAACACCTTTGGAACCTTGCTTTACATTCTGCTATTTTCCGATTTGGGCATTGTAGCAACCTTTAATGCTGCTATTAATCAAGGGCATATTGGCAGTTTATTAGCTTTGGGAGCAATCTTGAACTTGGTGGCTTTTTTCGGATTTTTACGAATTAAAAGGGATCAGCGAGCCAAAGGCGTTATGTTGGCGACTTTAGTGACCGCATTGGTTATATTATCATATAAAGTGATGGCTTAGATTAAGCACAAATTCCATGAAATATTACATTATAGCTGGTGAAGCATCTGGAGACCTGCATGGGTCAAACTTGATAAAAGCCCTCAAAAAAGAGGATACCTCGGCCCAAATCCGTTGCTGGGGTGGTGATTTGATGCAGCAAGCTGGCGGGAAATTGGCCAAACATTACAAGGATATGGCCTTTATGGGTTTTTTGGAGGTGCTCAAGAACATTCCTACTATCTTCAAAAACATTTCGTATTGCAAAGAAGACATTCAACACTTCAATCCAGATGTGATTATTTTTATTGATTTTTCGGGTTTTAACCTAAGAATTGCCAAGTGGGCCAAAGAAAACGGTTTTAAAACCAATTACTATATCTCTCCCCAAATTTGGGCCTCAAGGGAAGGTCGAATTTCAAAAATTAAGCGTGACATTGACAATATGTACGTAATCCTTCCTTTTGAAAAGGAGTTTTACGAGAAAAAGCATGGTTATCCGGTACAATTTGTTGGTCATCCTTTAATTGATGCCATAGAAAACACCCCACTTCAGGATAATGAAACGTTTAGGCAAGAAAACGGACTGCACCTTGACAAACCCATTATTGCCCTGCTGCCTGGAAGCAGGAAGCAGGAAGTGCAAAAAATGTTGGAGGTGATGCTTTCGGTAAAACAGGATTTTCCCAATTACCAATTTGTGATCGCGGGAGCTCCGAGTCTTCCCAATGAATTTTACATTCCGTTTCTCAAAGGCGACAAGGTGGAGTATGTTTCCAACAAAACCTATACACTTTTAAAGCATTCCCACGCTGCCTTGGTGACCAGTGGAACGGCTACTTTGGAAACTGCCCTTTTTGGCATCCCTCAAGTGGTGTGCTACAAAGGAAATTGGATTTCCTATCAGATTGCGAAGCGAATAATCACTTTGGACTACATTTCTTTGGTGAACTTGATCATGAAAAGAGAAGTTGTTAAAGAATTGATTCAAAATGATTTATCAACAAAAAACCTTAAGAAGGAACTTTCCAAAATTGTAGATGGACCCGAGCGGGAGCGGATGTTATCCGACTATAAATTGTTAAAAGAAAAACTGGGTGGAAAAGGCGCCAGTCAATTGGCAGCAAAATTAATTGTGAAAAATGCGTAGTTTTATCTTCCAAGAATGTAAATCTATTCTTGGATGTTACGAAAAACCATAATCTTACTGTTGCTTTTTACCATTTCCTCTTGTGGACCAGGTAAAAAACGACGCACCTACAGCAAGACCCGAACCGTTACGGTAGAGGGGTCCACCACCGACACTTCCCCTAAACGAAAATCCAAAAAAGAGGGGCGTAAAAATGCAAAGGCAAACGAAATTGTTTCCACTGCATTAACTTTTTCCGGAACCCGTTACAAATACGGGGGAACCACAAAAAGGGGCATGGATTGCTCTGGATTGGTCTATGTTTCTTTAAAAGAGAACGACATAATGTTCCCGCGGACTTCTTACCAAATGGCTTTGGAGGGACAAAAAATCAGGGTAAGCGATGTAGAAAAGGGAGACCTCCTATATTTTAAGACCAGCAAAACAGGCAGGCGCATCAATCACGTAGGATTGGTAGTTGATGTTGATGGTGATGACATCAAGTTTATTCACTCCACAACCTCACGCGGTGTGCTGGTATCCTCTTTACGGGAAGGATACTGGAACAGTGCTTTTGTAAAGGCCATGCGCATCCTGTAGCGTGCGACAACTTAATTTTGTGTCCATAAAACTCACATTGTGGGTTGTTTTGGGCATTGTTATCAATTATTATTTTGAAGTTGCTCCACTTCTGCCCTTAATTGCCATGTTCGTATTGCTGCCCTTAATGTATTGGGCAGGTAAAAAACAGCACAGAGAGGGGTTCCCGTATTTTGAGGTGTTAACTTCGCTAACAACACTATGTTTAGGTATTTTGGTTGTGGGTATTTCCATGAACAGAGGAATGTCTCACCACTACACTAGATTGGACCTAAACAAAGAAAAAGCTTGGCAAGTAAAAGTAATAGAGGCACTTAAGCCAAACAATTACTCACAGCGATATGTTACCCAAATTATTGCCGCCGATGATAAACTGGTGTCTGGAAAATTGCTTTTAAGTCTTACGGTGGATTCAACTATAAAGGAATTACAGGTTGATGATGAGCTTTTGATCCATACAAAACCTGAAAGTATTCGACCTCCATCCAATCCGCACCAGTTTGATTACAAAAGTTATCTTGAAAAACAGGGAATTCAACATCAAATCAGAACTGATTTTGCCTCGATAATAACAAAAGTAAGTGCTCATAAAACCCTGTTCGGTGTTGCATCCAAATTTAGGGAGCATATCATATCCAAATTGAAAGAGAAGGATTTCGGAGCAGAAGAAATGGGTGTTATCCAAGCATTGCTTTTAGGGAAACGCGACGACATTTCGGAGAACACCTACAACAATTACAAAAATGCAGGAGCTGTCCATATTTTAGCCGTTTCTGGGCTACATGTGGGCATTATCCTTTTTCTTTTGGAGTTTATGCTATCACCACTGGAAGGTTTACCTAAAGGTAAAACCCTAAAGTTGATAACGGTTGTGCTATTACTTTGGGGTTATGCGTTTGTAGCAGGCCTCTCTCCTTCCATTGTAAGAGCTGTAACCATGTTCTCTTTTGTAGCCTACGCCCTATACCTTAACCGACCCACCAATTCCTTCAATATTATAGCACTTTCCATGCTGTTTATAGTATTGGTAAAGCCTTTGTTTTTGTTTCAGGTTGGATTTCAGCTAAGTTATGCTGCAGTATTTGCCATTGTTTGGATTTATCCCAAGTTGCAAAAACTATGGTTTCCCGAGAATATCATCATTCGTAAAACCTGGCAATTGTTGTCGGTAAGCGTTGCGGCACAATTGGGGGTTTTACCGATTAGTTTGTTCTATTTTCATCAGTTTCCAGCGTTGTTCTTTATTTCCAACCTGCTGGTCATTCCTTTTTTGGGATTGATTTTAGGTTCTGGAATTTTAGTCATCATTTTGGCCTTAATTGACTCCTTGCCACAATTTGTGGTCGATAATTTTAATTGGACCATTAAAATGATGAATTCTGTTATTGGCTGGGTTGCAAAGCAAGAAGGTTTCATCATCAAAAATATTCCTTTTGATTCGGTTCAGTTGCTATTGGGATGCCTCATTATTACTGCATTGGTGGTTTTCCTGTCCAAACCCAAATGGAAAGCAGTTTTGGTATTATTTGGAGGAATAATAGCTTTTCAAAGTTGGATTATTTGGAATCAGGTTCAATTATATCAAAAGGAAGTCGTCATACTTGCTCACCGTTCCAGAAATACGGTTTTATTAAATCAATTGGGAGATTCGCTTTCCATAATCACCTCGGATAGTGCCAACATTGGAACCATTGCAACAAATTATGCTATTGCTGAAAGAATTCAAAATATAGATACGGTTCAACTCAAAAACAGTTATCAAATTGGTCAGAAAAAGTTATTTGTTTTGGACAGCTTGGCCATTCTTCCTTTGGAAGAACAACTGGATTACCTGCTACTCACCCAATCTCCAAAGTTCAATCTAGAACGGTTGTTGGATTCCATCAAACCCAAAAAGATATTTGCTGACGGAAGTAATTATCCCAGTCTGGTAAAAAAATGGAAATTGACCTGTGCCCAAAAAGAAATCCCTTTCCACTACACGGGTGAAAAGGGATATTATATTTTTAGCTTGGAGAGAGATTAAGCTCTTTCAATGGTTTCTATTTCATCTTCAACAGAAACCGCGGTTTCTTTATCTTCAGCTCCATGTGTAAGTCGTTTTAAAGGTTTTAACAGAAACAAAACCAATGTCCCAAAAAGTATGGCGAAAATAAACAGTCCTCCGAAAACTTTTAATTCCCCTGCTTGTACCGAGCTTTCTCCTACGATACCTGCTACTTTATTTCCCAATCCGGTAGCTGCCCAATACACCCCCATCATCAAGGCCATATATCTGGCCGGAGCCAATTTTGTAAAGAATGACAATGAAACAGGTGACAGGCATAATTCTCCAATAGTATGGAAGAGATATGTTAAAACCAACCAGTACATTGCTGATGAGCCTGAGCTTTCATACTGTAAGGATGCAAAAACCATATAAATGAACCCCACTCCCATAATGATTACACCAACCGCCATTTTGAACAAGGAGGTGGCTTCCTTCCCCTTCAGTTTTCTTTTTGCCCAGAAATTTGCCACTGCTACGGCAAAAAGTATGATAAATCCTGCATTCGCTGCCTGAAACCATGCGGCTGGGACTTCCCAACCCAGAAACATTCTGTTGGTTTTTTCTTGGGCATATAGGTTCATCAAGCCTCCCATCTGTTCAAAACTGCCCCAAAAAACAATCACCATCAAAAGTGAAATAAGCAGCACAACATATCTGTCCTTTTCCACTTGTCCGTTTAAGTTTTTATAAATCATCATCATCACTCCAGTAATAAGTGATAAAAAAATAAAGAGTATTCCATAACCCCAGTTGTCAGGTCCATCATAGGTAAATCCCGCATAAACCGAGTAAGCCAACAAAACAGCCACAATAGCTAATTGAAGCGGTGACTTAAACAATTGAGCAAATAATTGGCCTAAGCTTATATCGGAAGCCCTCTCTTCCATGGTGGGTTCGTTTCCAACATGCACCAAAAATCTGTGTCCGTATAAGTACACCAACAACCCCAAAAACATCCCTATACCTGCAAGGCCAAACCCATAATGCCAACCATAGACTGCTGCAACTATACCTACTGTAATGGAAGCAAGAAATGATCCGAGATTTATCCCGACATAAAATATACTAAAGCCTTTATCCCGTCTAATGTCATTTTGTTTGTACAGACCTCCAACCATGGTCGATATGTTAGGTTTTAACATGCCTACACCTAAGATAACAAAGGCCAAACCTGTATAGTACGCCCATATGGCGTCGATTGCCAAAACCCCATGACCAATAGTTAGCAGAATAGCTCCAATGGTGACCGCCTTTTTCTGACCAAGATACCTGTCCGCCAAAAAACCTCCGGGAATACTCATCACATAAACCAACATCGTATACCAACCATAGAGTGCCAAAGCTTCGGTAGTTGTCCATCCCAATCCACTTTGTGGATCATTGTTTAAGGTCTCAGCCGTCATATATAAAGTAAGGAGAGCGCGCATTCCATAGTAGGAAAAACGTTCCCACATTTCGGTGAAGAACAACACATACAATCCTACGGGATGGCCAAATAATTCTTTTTTGTGGGCTGGTTTGGTTATTGCTGACATATATCTTTATTGTTTGGTTATAAATTCTCTTTTACGAAGTTGGTCATTTTGGTATAGAGGTGCAAACGTGTATTGCCCCCGTATATCCCATGGTTTTTATCGGGATAAATAGCCCAATCGAACTGTTTATTGGCCTGTACCAATGCCTCGATCATTCGCATAGTATTTTGTACATGCACATTGTCGTCTCCAGAACCGTGCACCAACAAGTATTTACCTTTCAATAGTTCTGGGTAGTTAAATGGTGAGTTATCATCATACCCTGTTGGGTTTTCCTGCGGGGTCTGCATATAACGCTCGGTGTATATAGTATCATAAAAACGCCATGAGGTCACAGGAGCAACAGCAATGGCCATTTCAAAAGTTTCATTGCCTTTGAGCAAACAGTTGGTTGACATAAAGCCACCATAGCTCCACCCCCAGATTCCTGTTCGGTCTTCATCAATATAAGCGCGTTCGCTCAATTTTTGAGCTGTGGCAATCTGGTCTTCCACCTCATATTTCCCCAATTCCTTTTGGGTAATTTTTTTAAAATCGCGTCCTTTTAATCCGGTTCCCCTACCATCTACACAGGCAACAATATAGCCTAGCGATGCCAAATGCTGGTGCCAATAATCGTTGCTTCCCATCCATCGGTTGGCAACTTGCTGGGAACCTGGACCGCTGTATTGGAACATGAACAATGGATATTTTTTGTTAGGATCAAAATTCGCAGGCTTGATCATGTACATATTAAGGTCATAACCATTTATATTGATGGTTGAGAACTCTTTAGGAGCAATCTCATACGCATCCAATTTGTTCAGCAACGTTGAATTGTCCTTGACTTCTTTCACCAATTTACCATCGGAAGCTTTGTGCAAGGTAAATCTATATGGTGTGGTCGCACTCGAAAAAGTGTTAATGTAATAGGTGAAATCACTACTAAAAGCAGCAGAGTTTGTTCCCTCCTCGATGGAAAGTGCCTTTTTACGCTTTCCTTTGGTTGAAATACTGTAAACACCCCTGTTGATGGATCCATTTTCTACGGATTGATAAAAAATACGGTCATGTTCTTCATCATATCCATAGTAACGGGTCACCTCCCAAGATCCTTCGGTAATTTGATTCTTTAGTTTCCCGTCCCTTGAGTACAGGTAAAGATGGTTGTATCCGTCTGCTTCGCTTGTCCATATAAAGCTGTCGTCGTCCAAAAAGGTGAGGTCATCATCAACATCTACATAGGCTTCGTCGGTTTCCTCCAACAAAACAGTAGCTGAATTATCTTTTACGTTTACTGCGTATAGCTTCAAATCATTTTGATGTCTGTTCAAGGTCTGGACACTCAAATCATCTGGATTATGCATCCATTTGATTCTTGGAATATAATATGGGTCATTCAAATCTACATCGGAAATAGCTCCTGAAGTCACATCATACATATGCAAAGTGACTATAGAGTTCTTTTCCCCTGCTTTGGGATATTTAAATTCGTATTGGTATGGATATAGCCCAGTACCATAAAAGTCCATCGAAAAATGAGGGACTTCAGTTTCATCAAATCGTAGAAAAGCAATCTTGGTTCCATCACTGTTCCATTCAAATGCACGAACAAAACCAAATTCCTCTTCGTACACCCAATCGGTTACTCCATTTATAATGGTCCCCTTATTACCATCCGTAGTTACCTGCTTCGTGGTCCTGGTCGCCAAATCCAAAACATAAAGATTGTTATCCAGCACATAGGCTACTTTACTTCCATCGGGAGAAAGCGTCGGTTCCTGGATCTTTGTCTCGGAAATTTCCACCAATTCTTTTGAGGCGATATTATACACATAATAGATACCCAAACGGGAACGCCTAAAAATGGGTTCCACTTCTGTTGCCAATAGTACTTGGGATTCATCATCACTAAAAGTGTACGATGAAAAGTATGGGATGGCATCCGAAGAAGCCACTATGGCTTCCACCTTTTGTAAGGTTTCATAATCGTACTTGTCCAAACTACTGGAACGGGGAGAACGTGTTGTATTTAAAATAGTGTATTGTGTACCGTTGTTCATGGACCGGAGAACGTCCATGTATTCTGTTCTGAATTCTCCTCCCCAAATCTCTTCAAGGGTTATTTTTTTCTTTTGTGCTGTGGAAAAAGTAAAAACTCCCAGAAGGAATAGGAATAGAAAAGACTGTTTGTTCATGAAGTGAAAAATTGATTAAATATTCTCTTTTATGTCAAAAAAACGTTTTTGTCATTTTGAGCGCAGTCGAAAAGGTCAAACAAAATTGTCTCGACTGTGCTCGACTTGACAATATTGATTCAAAATGCGCTCTTTAAAATGCTTTTTCCGATGGGCGCATTAGATTAAAAACTTCCAAGTTTACTAATATTTATCGGAAAAATAAATTTTGAAGTTGCGTTTGCAACAAAATTTAACCTTTGGTCAACTCTTTGGCCTTCAAAACAAATACCAGTCTCGTCCAAATGATCAATATCCTTATATTTGAATGCTTTAAACCAGCTTTATGAAGACTCCCGTTCAAGGATTTTCCAAACTATCCAAAACCCAAAAAATTGATTGGATAGCCACGAATTGCACTAAAGACCCTGAAAATACCAAACAGCTGTTGGCGCAGTATTGGAACACTGACTCCAAGGTTCAAAAATTACACGATGAGTTTATAGAAAACACGATTTCCAATTATTATTTGCCCTTTGCCATTGCGCCCAATTTTTTAATCAATGGTGACTATTTGGCCATTCCCATGGCCATTGAAGAAAGTTCTGTGGTCGCTGCAGCTAGTAAAGCCGCCAAATTTTGGTTGGAACGTGGCGGATTTAAAGCTGAAATTCTTGGAACGGAAAAAGTTGGTCAGGTTCACTTTATATATAAAGGTGATAAAGAAAAGCTATCCAATTTCTTCTTATTGGTAAAACCCGAGTTACTTAAAAGTGTTGCTTCCATTACACAGAATATGGAAAAACGCGGAGGAGGCATCAATAATATTGAATTAAGGGATTTAAGCAGTAAAATTGAAGGCTACTACCAGCTCCATTGCACTTTTGAGACATTGGATGCAATGGGAGCCAATTTTATCAATTCCTGTTTAGAGCAATTCGCCGTGACTTTAAAAGAGCAAGCACTTTCTTTTGATGCTTTTACCGATGAGGAGAAAAATATCGAAGTAGTGATGAGCATTTTATCCAACTACGTGCCCAATTGTTTGGTAAAAGCGGAAGTTAGTTGCCCTGTTTCAGACTTGGGCACTGCGGATATGCCTGCCACAGCATTTGCTGAAAAATTTGTGCAGGCCGTCAATATTGCCAAGGTTGAGCCTTACCGGGCCGTAACACACAACAAAGGTATTATGAACGGTATCGATGCGGTTGTTCTTGCCACGGGGAATGATTTTAGGGCAGTTGAGGCTGGTGTGCATGCATACGCGGCGAAAGAAGGGCAATATTCCAGCTTGACGCATGCCAAAATCGAAGATGGTTTTTTCACGTTTTGGATTGAGGTTCCTTTGGCCCTTGGTACCGTTGGAGGATTGACCACATTGCACCCTTTAGTGAAACTTGCTTTGGAAATTCTTCAAAATCCAACGGCAAAACAATTAATGCAGATTGTTGCTGTAGCAGGATTGGCACAGAATTTTGCGGCAGTTCGCAGTTTGGTCACCACGGGCATTCAAAAAGGCCACATGAAGATGCACTTGCTCAATATGCTCAACCAAATAGGCGCCACCGAATCTGAAAAGCAGCAACTGGTCACCTATTTTAAGGACCAAACCGTAACCAATGCCTCGGTAAAAGAAGCGTTGGAAAAGATTAAATCAGAATAATGGAAAAGGAGTTTTACAGCAATGGCAAGTTATTACTTTCAGGCGAGTACGCTATTTTGGATGGAGCATTAGGACTGGCCATTCCCACAAGCTATGGGCAATCGCTCCATGTAACTCCAACAACATCTGGTTTTTTGGAATGGGCAAGCTTGGATGAAAATGATGAAGTTTGGTTCACTGTAAAATTGGATATCTCAAATTTAGAAGTGATATCCACTTCGAACGAAGCGATCGCCAAAGTATTGGTCACATTACTTTTGGAGGCCAATACCCAAAATCCACTGTTGTTGACCGATAGTGATGGGTTCCAGATAGAAACACGCCTAACTTTTCCAAAATCTTGGGGTTTGGGCACATCATCAACCCTTATTAACAACTTGGCCCAATGGGCACGGGTCGATGCTTATCAGCTTTTATGGAATGCTTTTGGCGGAAGTGGTTACGATATTGCCTGTGCCCAACACAATTCACCAATCACCTACCAATTGCAAAATGGTGAACCCAAAGTTCAAGAGATAAATTTTGACCCGATTTTTAAGGATTCGCTATACTTTGTACACCTAAACCAAAAGCAGAGCAGTAAAGAGGCCATTACCAATTACAGGGAGCAACAATTTGATAAGCCCCAACTTATAAAAAACATTTCCAGTATTACTCAAAAAATAATCAATGCATCCACTTTGTCCGGTTTCGAATCTTTAATGGAAGAACATGAAGCATTGCTTTCCAATATCTTGAATATTGCACCTGTAAAACAACAACTTTTTCCAGACTATTTTGGGATGGTAAAAAGTCTAGGGGCATGGGGAGGCGATTTTGTATTGGCCACTGGTGATGACAAAACTATACCTTATTTTAAAGCCAAGGGGTATCCTACAATTATTCCTTATTCCAAAATGGTTTTATAATAAATATTCTAGTAACAAACCTGATTCCAATCCCCAGATTTCCCTAATACATAAATTGAAAAGGGGTATTCGTCAGATCCAACCGATTAGCATAGGACATATCTACTAAGTTTGAAAGATATTCATCAAACTATTTAGAAAAATGGTCCGAATCCATAAAAACATAGTTGGTAAATCCCTTGTGGGAATATTTTTTCTAATCACTTCTTCCGCATTCTGTCAAATAGATATAGAGGTAAATAGTAGACTCGACAACTTTGTACAGGAAAGTTGTGAAATCAGTTACAACGAAATCACTTCCAAATCGGTTACGAGTATACTTAAATATGAGGTGTTCCACATCATTCAAGAAACAAAAAACATATATGATGAAAAGGAAAAAAGCGTAAATGAATTCATAGTAATTGACAATGGTGAAAAAGTAAAACGGTTTGAACACATCAAGACCAATACCAGCTTACCCAAACTAACTAGCTATATTCGTGAAGACTTTATCCTTAATCAGGAAACCGCTCCTGTTTTCCAATCAATGTTGGATTACATCTATCCCATTGCCGAATGGAAACCAGATAAAAGGGAATTCTTTTTTAAAAATGGTAAATGGTACTTTTTACGAGATGCCTATTTCCGGTCTAAACAAGGTTTTGAGGTTTCTGTAGACCCTAAAGGAAAAATCACCCATATATGTTATAAAATGAAATGGGATGAGCCCGACAGTAAATAAGGCAACATAAAACTATAGTTCATAAAAAAAGCCTCCCTTAAGGGAGGCTTTTTTATGTTTTATTTCAATGTGCTACTAGTAGAAAATAGCTCTTTTATCTTCTATCTCCGCTTTTTCTTTCAATGCGTTATAAACTGCTCCATTAACCCTTGCCGAGGCACTGGTCTGTAAATTTTGAGCATAGGTACTGTAGTTCTCTACATCCGCAGCTTCCGTTTTGTTGGTAACCTTGATCATGAATACACCACTGTTGCCTTCAATCAAATCAGAAGTTTGGTCTGTATCCATTCCAAATGCTGTTCCCACTACCAATGGTTCTCTACCTGCTCCAGGTATCGTTGGTGACATTAATGTAACTGCAGAAGCTGTACTTACACTTACATTATTATCCGATGCAACGGCATCCAAAGCTTTCCCCTGATTGGCGGCTATAATCTGTTTTGCCTTAAGTTCTTTTCGAATTGCAGGCAAAGCAGTTGCAGAAGCATCTTCGGGAGCCATAAGTCCTTTTTTATACTTCTTGGTCAACTGCACCACTGCATAACCATTATTTACGTTAAAGCGCTTGATGTCACCAACACTGGTATCATCGTTGAATGCCCATTGTACAACACTACGTTGAGAACCAAGACCAGGAAGGTTTTCTTCCATTTCCTTGATTTTGTTAACAGGTCTTACCGTATAGTTACTTTCTTTAGCAATGTCACCAAAGTTTTCTGGCTCCGCATCCAAAACGGCCATTTCGTATTTTGTGGCATCGGTAAACAACGTATTTATTGTTTCTTCAGATGGCTCCACTTCTCTAGCCAGTGTGGCCACTTGAATCACATCTTGCTTATCATCTATTTTGATTACGTGGTATCCGAATTGGGTCTCAACCAAACCAACAGTTCCAGTTGGGTTTCCAAAACAGAAATCGTTGAACTCATCTGCCATAACCCCTTCTTGGAAATACCCAAGGTCTCCTCCACGAGGTGCAGAAGGTCCATCAGAATTATCTCTTGCCAAAGTTGAGAAGACAACATCTTCTTTTTTAGCTTCAGCCAATAATCTATTAGCCTCTGCTTCTGCTTCTTCTTTAGTTCTTGTAATAGCTGGGTTAGCTCTTTCTGCTCCCTCCCAAGTTATTAGAATGTGACTTGCTTTTACAGTTCCATTTGCTTTTCTGTCCATAATCTTGGACACTTTATAGGAATTCCCATCCTTGTAAGGCCCGTAAATTTCACCAACTTCCATAGCCATAAGCGTATCGGCTGCAACAGAAGGAAGGTCTCTTTTTGCCTTATATATGGTATCAAATTTAGAATCGGAATGCCTATCCAGAAATGCCGCCATATCGTTGGTGTTTCTGAAACCAAGAATGGTATCGTTTGCATCTTTTGTCTCTGAATATTCAACAGTATCATCCAAAAGAGCGGTAATTTCTTCTTTTACATTACTATCATCTTCAGCAGATGGTTTTTCCTCAAAGTACACAAACCGGATGTCACGAGCCTTTTCTTGTTTGAACTTGCTTTTGTGATCGTTTATGTAAGATTGGATATCACTTTTGGACACCTGAATGGTACTGTCGGGTATGGAAGTATAAGGAATGCGTACATATTGAAGGTCTACCTTATCATTGGACATATCATAATCAAGTTCACCTTCTGTAAGGGTCGCGGTAACTCCTCCTTTAACCAAATTGAAGTACATACGCTCCTTAGCGGCCTGAATAATGGATTGTTCATCCTGCAACCAAGCATCGTAACGCAAAGGGTCGTTTGCTCTCCAATCAGCAATAGCACTTTTAAAAACTTGTTCGTTGAATATCCCGTTCTCATCTTGGAAATCGGGAATTTGCGCGTAACCCGAAGTTCTGACAAAATCAATAATTTGATCACTTTCCACATCTATTCCCAAATCCTCGAACTGTTGGTTTAAAATGGTCTTTCTAACTTCTTGATCATATACCATGTTTACCAACTGGGTTGAAGTAACACTGGGTCCATATCTTCTTGAAGCTGTTTCTACCTGAGTCCTAAATTCTTCGATGGGAATATTCTCTCCATTTACTTCCGCAACCGAAGAACCCACTTTTCCACCAGAAAAATTATTACTGCTGAACACTCCCGATATTACAAATGCGAACAACGCCAAACCAATTATTAGAATTAGAACTGTTGTTCGTTTTCTAATATTCTCTAATATTGCCATTTTATTGCTTGTTTTCTTTAAATTCAGTGGGCGAAAATACCACTTTCTTTTCAAATAGGAAAGCTAAAAAAGGTACGGAAATTATTAATCTTCAGTATGAACGGTCATACTTACCAAATCAATTTTGGTATTGGACACTTCCAAAATTTTAAAGGTAAAATTGTTCACGGTCACTTCTGAATCTTGTTCCGGAATTTCCCCTGTGTGGTTTACGATCAATCCTCCTAAGGTTTCATACTCTTCCCCTTCTGGAAGCTCCAGTTTATAGTTTTCATTAATGTAATCCACCTCCATACGGGCCGAGAATTTATACTCGTTCTCGCTTATTTGCTCTTCATATAAATCTGTGGAATCGTGCTCATCCTCAATTTCCCCAAAAAGTTCCTCAATAATGTCCTCGACGGTTAAAATACCGGATGTACCACCATATTCATCCAAAACAACGGCCATACTTTTACGCTTTTTGGTCAGTACATTCAAAATATCTTGAATGAGCATGGTCTCGGGGACAAACTCCACTGGAAGTAAAATACTTTTGATTGTCTTGGGTTTTTTGAACAATTCGTATGAGTGAACATACCCTATGATCTCATCGATACTTTCCTTAAAAACCAAGATTTTGGAATAGCCGGTTTCTGTAAATAATTTCGTCAAGTTCTTTGGGGTCTCGTTTAGTTCCACAGCAGTGATCTCTGTTCGCGGAACCATCACTTCCCTAGCTTTTACCGCAGAAAATTCCAGGGCGTTCTGAAATATCTGAATTTCAGAATCCAAATCGTCCTCTTCCTCTACCGTTTCCATTTGTTCCGTTATATAATCCCCCAGTTCCAATTTAGTAAATGATAGTTGGACCTCGTCCCCATCGGTTTTGAAGAAAACCCTCAAAATAAAATCAGAGACTTTGATCACAAACCAGGATATAAGTGAAAAGAGTAGATAAAAGAAATATGCGGGAACGGCAAAAATCTTTAAAAGAGTATTGGAATATATCTGAAAAAACACCTTTGGCAAAAATTCGGCTGTCAATAGAATCACCAAAGTTGAAATTACGGTTTGGGAAAGCATGCTGAAATCCGTCAACAAGGCATTTACAAACTGGGAATTGGTTGGCAAGAGGCCCTGAAACCAGTTCATGAGCACATCACCCATAAACAGACCATAAATTACCAAGGCGATGTTATTGCCAATAAGCATGGTGGCAATGAACTTTGAAGGTTTATCTGTGAGCAAGGTGAGTACCTTGGCCAAAAAACCTTCTTGTTTCTTCTCGATTTCTATATGAATCCTATTAGCGGAAACGAAGGCAATCTCCATTCCTGAAAAAAATGCTGAAAACAGCAAGGAAAGAACTATAATGATGAGGGAGTAGTCCAATGCTATTGTTGATTATCCTTTTTTCGCTGCTCAAAACGTTTCCGATATCTTCTCCTAAAAACAAACATGGCGATAGATACTACCGCAAAGAAGATAAATATGTAGGTATCCTTTGGATTTATGCTCCAAAGTGTGGCGATCTTATAAATGGAAATGGCCGCTACGGCCAAGTAAAGGTATTCGGTATATCTTAAAATCTTAATCATCCTATTTTTCTTTAATAGTCATTAGGCCATAAGTCTTGTGGGCCTTAAAAAAACTAAAATCCTTATTAAAATCCATTCCCTCGCCATCCATTACAGTTCCATCTTCGGGGTTTGTATATTTAAAAGATGCTTCGGTAAAAATCCAATTGTTCTTTCTGTCAAAATACAACTGGTCTGTCTCCAATTTTTTTCCATCATGGGTCTCCACAACTACATTTCCTTGCAAATCTATCAAATTGGTCTGTGAATATACAATACCGTAATCGGCAACAATTACACTTTTTTGATTTTTTTCATCATAGAAATCAACCTGAAGTCCTTTTGGGAAGGTACGGAATTTAAATATTTGATTGTCAAAGTCCTCAGATAATGGACTGGTGAGAACGGCGATTACCCTAGATGTTGCAGAATCCTGTGTGCTCATTGCTTCAACCGTCTCTGTGTAGGTCAAAGTGAAGTTTTGGGCAACACCTTGAGGAAACAGGGGTTTTACAGCTTCTTCCCCCACCCTTTCGTAATCGTCACCACAGGATATAAAAAGGATTGCCACGGTAAAAACCGTGGCAAAGCTCTTTAAAATATGTTCTGATATTTGTTTCACCTTATAGCGTAGGTACAGTAACACTACCTCCTACCCAACAGCTGAAAGAAATAGATTGACCAGCTTTTCCTGAACTGAAAATCATCTCTTTGGATGGTGCCTTGGCATCGTAGCTGGCTGCTGTTTGACTAGCACGGCCACTCAAGGCAGGATCAACCCTTCCAGCTTTTCTTGCCATATCGGCAGCTTTCCAGTAAATCGCTCTCTTTTCGAATGGAGTGCTACCACATGCATTGGCGCTAGTTGCATAAAGGTTGGCAATCAACAAATATGCTTTACCGTTTGCTGGGTTTGCATCAATGGCCTTAAGTGCATAGCTTCTTGCTTGGGACTTGCTGCTTCTTCTTACTGTGGTTGCTATTTTGTAAAGGATGTCAGATTTCTTGTAAGAATCTGTTTCTAACTCCACAGCCTTGTTAAAGTCAGCAAGAGCACCGTTCATATCTCCAGACTTTTGTTTAAGCGCTCCCCCGTACATGTAAGCATCGGCAGATGGATCTAAAGCCAACTGTGCTTCGAACAATTTTCTAAACATGGGGTCGTCTATACATTCTTTGGAGAACATTCTTCCTACTGCACGCTTAACCCACTTTACATCACCTTTCTTTTCCTCAAAGCTCTTTTCGTATAATGGAATAAGGTTATCGCAATCTGCAAGGGCGCCCAATTTGGAGTCCACACTACTGGCAACTTTACCGTATGATTCGGAGTTTACCGTAGCAACCCTTAGCATTCTTTTCTCTTTGGATGTCAATGTGCCTAAAGAATCTTTTGGAAGAAGTTTGGTTACAACATCGGTCAACTTCTTATTTTCCTCTTCAATTTTAGCGGTAACATCATCGTAGGTATTAAATACATCCTGAAGGTCCTGTTTACCTGCTCCGTGCAAATCTACCAAGCTAGAGAAGTATAGGTACAAAGCTCTAGGGTTTTTAAAATTGGCTTGATCTTCATTAAAAGCCTTATCCAACATACTGAACAGTTCCTCATCGGAAGCCATTTTGTTCTCGTACATCAATAATGCTTTATCTATGGCAACACCAGCTTTGGTATAATTCGTAGGGAAATATTTTAAGCTGTTATCATATAATGTCAGTAAATCTTGAATATAAGCGTCTTTATCAGCTCCGGTTGAGCTTTCAACCTTGGCTTTCAAAATTCTTTCCCCGTAGGAGAAATTGGCCTTGTTGATATCTGGGCAACTCTCATAGACCATTTTCCATGGTTCGTAGGCTGCATCATAATTTTTCACCTTTACGTGTTCTGCATAAATAGACAGATTGGTCATACACTCGGGGTTCTGCGCTTGTGCCATACTTAATCCCGCCAACATCGTGACCATTATCATTGTTAAGTAGTGTCTCTTTTTCATCTTACTAATTTTAAAGCTGTTAAAGTACAAATTTTCATTAAAAAATCCTCTTGCCGGACCTTCTATGGGTGGTTATTTATCAATTCTTCAAAAAAAAGGGCTATCAATTTATTTTTCTCTGCTGAAACCATCTATCATTTAATGATAAGCCCACATTGACTTTAAAATAACTTTCCTCTATCAGGTTTGCATCGGTTGTTCCACGTTTTCCCAATTCAAATCCTAGGTTAAGATTGGAGAAAGATGTTCCCAACGGTAATCCCAATCCAAAAGTTATGCCAAAGTTATTTATTTCTTTATTGTTCACTACCAAACCACTTACATCATAACGCAATCCAGCTCGATAGGTAATTCTTTTATAATACCCCGAAAGAGAACGATAATCGGGCACCCAGTATCCTCCAAAAGCGTAGGTGTTGGCATCCGTATAGTCCACATTTTCTAAACCAAGGAACCTATTATCAAAATCGCTTAATTGCTGAAAACTGTACTCGGCCCCCAAAAACCATTTTTTGTTCTCACCAAAACCAAGACCTACCGTTGTTCTGGTAGGCACCTTTAACTCGGTGTTCCGCAAATTGGAAGCGTCCAAATCAACATCTACAACCTCCACGTTGTTCCCATTCGAAAGGGAAAATGAACCTAGAGTCTGCGTGTTTTTTGAAATCAAATTACCCTGGGTATTCACCAATACAGATGTGTAGAGGGTATATTTATCTTTAATAGTGGGATTATAGTTCAGGGCATAATTAAAATCGTATCCATTTATTTTAGATTCACGATTGTCCAAAGTTCCAAACTGCACTCCTTCAACACTTTGAATTCTTTCATACTCCAAAGTACCAAAGTTGAAATTGGCCGTAACTCCTAGACTAAGATTCTTTATAGGTTCAAAACCAATGGATGCATACAATCTATTCAGCCCCCCTTCACCAGTAAAAAAATTGGTGACTTCGGCCCCTTGTCCATTAGTGGAAGTTGAATTGAGCGTATATCCTACAGACGAATATGGCATTATTCCAAAACCCATCCCCGCGTTTTTTGCCAACGGAAATGCAATGGAAAGATAATCCAAATTGGTCACTGAAATGTTTTGCTCCTCGTTCCAATCCTTGAGTCTATATTGCTTATGGGAAATTCCCGCAGAATATGCCGTTAATCTAAGTTTGGAGTATGCGGCTGGATTGGACAAATTGATATGGATACTATCTCCATACATGCTTATACCTCCCATCATTTGATTGTCCACGGTTCCGTTGTTCCTGTGGTCCCCGATTCCAAAATAAGAATATGGTGAAATGGTTCCGTTTTGTGCGAACAAACCATGGGCAGTCACGCAGAAAAAAGCAATCAGAATTTTTTTAATCATTCAGTTTGTGTTGTATTCCAGTAGGCAATTTAACCCCTCCAAGAGAAATTTGGAGTTCGCAAATATGGTGTTTTTTAGCCTTTTGGCAAAAAAATGGGAGTCTCCGCCTGTTAAAATAACTGTTAAATCTTGAAAACGAGATTGATATTGATCAATAACCCCATCTACTTCTTGGACTATACCATTAATTACCCCGCTGTGCATACAGGATTCTGTGGAGTTACCAATGAAATCGAGAAGTTCATCTGGATTGAGCAAAGGTAGACCGGCGGTTTGGTTGTGCATGGCCTTATATCTCATACTAACACCTGGTGAAATTGCCCCACCTATGTACTCGCCAAAATTATTTACCATCTCATAAGTAATACAAGTACCTGCATCAATTACCAAGGTATTACCTCTTGGATTATGATGATAGGCCGCTGCAGCTAAAGCTAACCTATCCACGCCCAAGGTCTGGGGCGTAGCATAACTATTTTTAAAAGGGACTTTTGAATGGTTTGTAAGCACATGGACTTTGCAAAAAAGAGCGACCACATCCCTTTCTTTCCTGTCCAATTTACCTACTGAAGATAGTATGGCATTGTTGATATATGGGTATTTCTCGAACAACTCCTTTATTTTGGAAAGGAACAATCCAGATCCAAAACTATGGTCATGAATTATTCTTCCGTTCTCGAAAACAGCATATTTGATGAGTGTATTACCTATGTCGATCACCAAGTTCATATTACAAAGATCGGGAATTGAAAAAAATCAGAACCTTTTTTTCGGGTTTTTGTTTGTATATCCTAATTTTGAAATTATATTTGCACCCGCTTAATAAAGCTTGGTACCTTAGCTCAGTTGGTAGAGCAACGGACTGAAAATCCGTGTGTCCCTGGTTCGATTCCTGGAGGTACCACAAAAAAACCCGCAAACTGTGTTTGCGGGTTTTTTGTTTTTACCTCCTCTGATCATGATCAACCGATTACCTCAGCACTTTTTTTACTGTTTTTGAATTCACTCGGACTTAACCCGAACTTTTCCTTAAAGATTTTGGAAAAGTAACTCCTACTGGTAAACCCTATGGAGTAGACCACCTCGGAAATGTTCATTTCTGTCGTTGTAATGTAATCACGTGCCAGTTCCAATCTAGCATTCCTAATGTACTCTGTTACCGTTTTATTGTACAACAATTTAAACCCTTCTTGCAGCTTTGCTTGGGTAAGCCCAGTTTCTGCCGAAATTTCTTCCAAAGAGAAATCCTTTGCAATGTTCTTCTCTATTTTTTTGGCATAGTTGCGAATCTTCTTCAACTCCCTTTTCAATAAACTGGTTTGGGGCCGTTTGTTCTGTACTTCCTTGTTATGCTGCATCATGTGCATGGAAAGGATTTGATACACATAACCCTCTATCATCATAATACGCAACATTCCTTTTGCTTTTATTTTCTTGATTTCCGAAACCACCTCGGCAATTTTCAAATTGTAAGAGCCGTAATATGCAAAAACCTTCTCGTGGTCGGTGTCCAAGAATACTTTGTACAACTGTTTATTGAGTTCCTCTCCCTGATTCAATCTTTTACGTAAAAAGGGCTTTCTACGCACTTGTATCACCGTTTGGCTTATTTTCACGTCTTTAGGAAAGTATCTATCCGTAATACCTCCATCACGATTGGTCAAAATAACAGACTGGAATTGCTCCATAATCTTAATATCGTCCTTTGGCTGATACCCGAACTTATGTCCACAATAGCCCTCCAAACAATAATAAAAACTAATGGGATTAAAATCCGAAGTGTCTACCTCTATCAAAATTTCATCAAAAAATGTGATATCAATTTCCAACAAACTTACTCCCCAATCAAAAGTGATGAAACGAATACTCCCGTTTGCCTTATCATTGGAAACATTCAATGTATGCTGTCCCCATCTTTCCTCAATCTCGCCTCCAATAACATTCTTAATCTGCTCAACCGATTCCGCTGTATCTTGAGCATCTACTTTAATCTTTATCATCAAAAAGTCTTCCTACTTTTTTGTTCAACTATTGGTGTTAATCCCTAAAGATAGACTTTGTTGGCAAGTGAGCAACCATAGATCAAAACCTTTATCACAGTTTTAGCAAAAAAAATCAAAAGCAACACAAATAAATTGGTTTGAGTCAAGGTGTTTTATTGCTTTTTGGTTATTTGGTTTTTAGATGCAAGAAGATTATGATTTACAAACTTTCAAATGAGGCAGGGAGAGAAGAAATAGAAAATGAGTTTGGAATTCCTTTCAGATATCCAAATTTATACAGACCAAACCCTATTATCAATGGCTTTCACGAAATCAACCTAAGTGTGGTGACCATGGAAAACCCAACTGAGGTAACATTGGCCATTTGGGGGCTTATGCCACAAGATTTTAAAGAGGATTGGCAAATTTTCCAAGACAACGCCAATACGCTGAATGTAAAGGTTGAGGATTTGGAAAACGTAACATGGATGCAGAAATCATTCAAAGAACGGCGGTGTTTAATTATTGTAACGGGATTTTACACACACCTTATAAAAAATGGCAATACATACAGCTACCACATATATAGGCCATCCGAAAAGCCTTTCTACCTAGCGGGAACCTATAATATTTTGGACGATGGTTTTCTCTGCACAGCTTTGACCGTAAGCAAGACCGATCCATTCGTTTCCAGCTATCATAATATTAGCAATTTGGCACCTGTAATAGTTCCCAAAGAAGAAGCGGCTGCATGGTTGAATAAAAATACAACCATGGATGAGCTCAAACAAATAATCCAAAATCCAAAAAAGATAAAGCTAGAGGCCAAGCGCGTACCGAACCAATCCCTATCAAAAGATTTGGGTCCAATTATATCTACGGAATCCTTGCTATAAGAGCCATATATGCTATTGAGTCAAGATAAATAGCATAAGGGACAAGGTAGGGCGCTTGATAACACGATATTTGTAATGTACTGATTAAGAGATAGTCAGTCGTTAACCAAAAACACTATCATTATGTTACGTTGGACAGTTGCCTTTATCATATTGGCCATTATTGCCGGTATTTTCGGATTTGGTGGAATTGCCGCAGGAGCAGCAAGTATAGCTAAAATCCTATTTTTCGTATTTATCGTATTGTTTATCATTTCGTTGATAACGGGAAGAAAAAAATTATAGAAAAAGAAAACACACTAAATAAAATCATTAACATTAAAACAGAGAATCCATGAGAAAGTCAATAAGTATATTAACCATGTTTGTAGCAATGATACTTACCTTGAGTATAACCAGCTGCAGGGAAACAAAGGAAGATAAGGCCGAAGAGGCCATTGAAGAAGTTAAAGATGGCGTTGAGGATGCCGCGGAAGATGTGGAAGATGCTGCCGAAGATGTCGGGGACGACATTGAAGATGCAGCAGAAGATGTGGAAGATGAAGTAGAGGATGTCACCGACGACAGTCCTCAATAGAATAACCATTAATAGTTACCTTAAAACTCTGGCTGATCTGCCAGAGTTTTTTTATTCTCCTTACCATAATTCTTATACCAATGGACGGAAATATAAATATTCGTTCATACCTTAGAACATACAAACACTGCCATTTTTTGAAGACCGTCTTTACCATCCTATATATTTTAACCTCCGTTTGGGCCATTGGAGCCATTATCTATCATGGAAGAAGGCCATCGCGCTCGATCAGTTGGGCACTGGCCATTATTATCCTACCTATTTTTGGGGCCATACTTTACTACCTTTTTGGCATGAATCGCCGGAAGTTTAAATTCTTCAATAGCAAAGAATTTGAAAAGAGGAATAGGTTCGGCTACCCTGAAAATTCACAACAAGAAAAGTTTTGGGCCCATTTTGATGAGGATATTCGAAAGGAAAGACTCAATCGGCTAATTAAGGCAAGCTCCAATACTACGGCAAAATCCGGAAACAAAGTAGCAGTCCTGCAAGATGGAGGAGAAACCTTCAACGTACTTTTCAAAGCCATGGAAGAAGCCCAAAAATTTATCCATGTACAGTATTACATTTTGGAAAGGGGCAACCTGCTCGATAAAATGTCGGACCTTTTTAAAAGAAAAATCGAAGAAGGCGTTGAGGTCCGAATAATTTACGATTCGCTTGGCAGCTACAAATTACGGGGTCGACCCAGAAAACAGTTTCAGGATATTGGGGTTAAGATCTATCCCATTATGCCCATACGATTAAGGAACCTTCTGTTCTCACTTAATTTTAGAAACCACCGAAAAATTCTGGTAATAGACAATAAAGTGGCCTTTACAGGAGGTGTCAATGTTTCCGACAAATACATAAAACGGGAAAATGGCCTGGGTAAATGGAAAGATGTCCACTTAAAACTGGAAGGACCCATTGTAAACGATTTACATATGGTTTTCCTTAAGGATTACTTTTTTGCCAGCAAAAAAGCGGATTTTCGCACCTCCGATTTTCTCTCGGAGCAAGAAATGGCAGGAAGTGTTAATGCGCAAGTCGTGGCTGGTGGACCGGATTCCAATCACCCCACCATTATGCAACAATATATTGGTATGATGAACCAGGCAAAACGTTCCATTTGCATAGCCAACCCTTATTTTGTTCCGGGAGAGGCATTTTTGCAAAGTCTAAAAATTTCCGCTCTTGAAGGTGTGGACATCAGTCTTTTGGTACCAAAAAAATCAGACTCCAAAGCAGCCAAGTTTGCTATGTTCTCACATTTTGAAGAATTGCTCAATGTCGGGGTCAAAATTTACTTGCGTGATGACTTTTCACACAGTAAAATTATGATAGTCGACGACGATTTGGTATCCATTGGTTCGGGAAACTTTGACATCCGGAGCTTTGAACTCAACTACGAGACCAATGTTCTTATTTACAACAAGGAGATAAATTCTGAAATGACCAAAGAGTTTCAAAAAGTTTGTAAAAAAGCCAATCCAGTCACTCTGGAACGCTTTCAGAACCGCACCCTTTGGCGAAAATTTCTTGAAGGCCTCTTTAAATTCCTTAAGCCACTCCTTTAAAACGGATTCACTTTCTATTTGGATCAATCATTAATTGATTTGCGGTAAGCAAATCATAGGTCAAAACTACCTTTGTATTAAAATAAAACATTTATGAAGAACATAATTTTAATTCTATTTTTAATCGGAGTAACAACCATGAGTGCCCAGAGCATTTCAAAAAACGCATTAGGTATTCGAGTAGGTGACAACGATGGATTTGGAGGTGAAATTTCCTATCAAAGATATCTACAGGAAAACAACAGATTAGAATTTGATCTAGGTTGGAGAGACTCCAATGATGTTGAAGCTTTCAAACTTGTAGGCCTATACCAATGGGTAATGCCCATAGATGACGGATTTAATTGGTATGTTGGTGCCGGGGGTGGAATAGGGTCTTTCGATGCTGGTGAGAACGATGGAGCTTTTGCACTAATCGCAGGTGATCTAGGTATTGAGTATGATTTTGATTTTCCATTGCTCATTTCGTTGGATATGAGACCAGAGATTGGTTTCAACGACAATTACTCCGATGATCTAGACTTGGATATCGCCTTAGGACTGCGTTACCAGTTCTAAATAAAGTATAATCACATTGAAAAGGGGCAAATAATTATTTGTCCTTTTTTTAACCCCAATATTTTGAAGCAAAGAATAAAACTACTTCTCCTACTATTTATACCTCTAATATTAATAGCTACTATAGTGTCAGAACCCGAAAAAAAGATTCCAAAAAACATAAAAACTGAGGTGGACATAGCGTTACACCATTTTCCTGAACTCGAAGGGATTCCTATTGAGTTCAAGTTTAAAAAGAACATTAAAAAATCAGTAATGCAGGCCCAACCTACTTGGGGCGGTTTGCTCAAACCAAAAAATAAACGGAGCTATAAAATTCTTATTAGTGAAAAGTTTAAAATATCGGGAGAAGAGTTCAAAACATTGGATGTACCGAGAGATGTTCTGATTGGTTGGATTGGTCACGAACTAGGTCACGTTTTGGATTATCAACAGCGTGGCAACCTCAACCTAATAGGCTTTGGGATTCGCTATGTGCTATTGAAAGAATTCATAAAAAAAGCAGAGCGTGCTGCAGACTCCTTTGCGGTTTCACGAGGAATGTCCGACTATATTTTGAAAACAAAACGGTTTATTCTCAACCATTCCGAAATTGATGAAGTTTACAAAGACCGAATCAAACAGTATTACTTATCTCCTGATGAGATTATGGAAATGGTAAAAGAACAAGATTCCATTAAGGATGGTAATCTTTTATGATTGTTGGGACACAAAATCTTCCCATTCCTTAAAACGATCTTCACCCATCACTCTCTCCATTTTTACCTGCCCACCCTTTTTCTTGTTGGCGCCGCTCCAATCGGCGAACATTTGTTGAGATACAAAACTTACTTTAACTCCTTCTAAAGCCTTGCTTCGAGCCACCTTATAATTTTTATTGGCTTCTTTGAGGTAATTGTCCAAAACGGTCGCCGTCTTTTCTTCGTCCAAACCAGTATCGGAACCAAGGTACCAGGAATGGTAAAATCCATCATCATAGCGTTTGGCACAAAGCGTATATTCCGGCACTTTTATGCTCAGTTCTTCCTCTAAATGCTTTACTGCATCGTTAAGCTTGTTCACGGAGAGTTGAGAACCTACCGTATTCAAGAAAAACTTCGTACGCCCGGTAATTTTTATTTCAGCTCTTTCTACATCTGTAAAGGCTATGGTGTCTCCTATAATATATCTCCAAGCACCGGATACGGTAGATATAATAAGAACATAATCCACATCCTCTTCAACTTCATCCAAGGTAATGGATGGCGCATCATCGGTCAACGAACCATCTTGGTTAACATATTTAGGTTCAAAAGGAACAAATTCAAAATAGATGCCATTATCCGTAATCAATTTCATGGAAGTAGTCTCTGGCCTTACTTGGCAAGCAATAAATCCCTCAGAAGCCAAATAGGTATCTATTATCTGAATGGGATGTCCCAGAAGGGCATTAAAACTTTTCTCGTAGGGGTCAAAGGCCACTCCACCAGAGGTAAAGGCTTGTAAGTTGGGCCAGATCTGGTGAATGTTATCAACATTGTGATAATCAATCACCTTTTTCAGCATCAGCTCCATCCAAGAAGGAATACCACTCAAAGCTCCTATATCCCAGTTTTCGGCATTTTTAGCTATGGATAAAACCCTATCGTCCCAATCGTCTATTTTAGCAATTTCGTCGCCGGGCTTGTAATACTTTTTAAACCAAAAAGGAATGTTACTGGCACTTATACCACTTATTTCACCTTCTTTTTTACCATCACGCTCCTGCAAATTTGTAGAACTGCCCAACATCATGATTTCTTTTTCGAAAAAATCTGCAGGCATATTAAAATTACTCATGGCAAATACCTGCTGCCTTCCAGCTCGTGTGATAGAATCCAACATATCTTTGGTCACCGGTATTCTTTTGGATTTTTTACCAGTAGTTCCAGATGATAACGCAAAAAAGTCCGGGCTACCAGGCCAAGCAACATCAGGTTCGCCTTCAATGGTTTTACTCCACCACTCTTCAGTAATTTTATTGTAATCGTGATAAGGTATTGCCTCGGAAAATGCCTTTGGAATGGTATGAGATTCCAAAATAGAAACAAAATTATATTGCTTTCCAAATTGTGTATCCTTGGCCTTGTCCAATAATTCTTTAAGAACTTTATTTTGCTCATCAACTGGACTCGGTTCCTTGCTCAGGGCATCTTTTGCCTCAATAACTCCTTTTATTATATTTCCTATGATTGCCATTTTGGGTAATTTATTTATTCAAAACTACCCATAACGCATTGGTAAGATTTACTCAATCCATTTTTAGATTGACTTAAATGATCTTAAATATTCATGGCCGTGGGCACAGGTGAAGGTACTTTGGAAACTTTTTTAGCCTTGGGTTGCTCCAAGTTGCTTGCTATTTTAGAAAAGAGAGGCTCAGGTGTGTCTTCGTGAACTGAAACACAACCGTCGGATGAATTGATTTCAATTACGACCAAAGAAAGATAATCCATGAGGTGCTCGGCTTCTTTAATTAGTATTTTTACCACCTGAAGGCGAACCATATACTCCAGATTGATGCTGCGTTCATGATTCCAATTATTTTTAGCCCCTAAATTTTTCCAGATTATTTCCAATTCAAAATTTTATCCAAAAATAGCCTAAACCATATTTAGTTTACAATTAATACACGTTAATTTAACATTGAAAGCTCTTCTTGATTTAACTCTACTTGTTCCTTATTTAGAAAGTAAGGACAGATTATCAACCGATTAACCCTGATTTTAATTTTTTATTTGGATTTTTATAGCACTTCAACTGGTTGACTTCTTAATGTTTTCATAAATATGGAAATCAAATGGTTCTATAAGCAAAAAATATCAAACTAACTCTTATATTTAGCCGATTGCGAATAATTTTAAAAACAAAAAATGACCCAAGAGTTAATTGAAAAGGCGGAAGAGTTTGAAAAAAGGCCGATGAGCCATATGTCCACCAGTGATAGGGTTAAAGCCTCAAGAGAAGCAAAGAGTTTAATCCTTTCCATCAACGAGATTTATAAAAAGACCAAGGATTCCAAATTAATGGAAACCATGAAGAACATAACTGCTAAAAAGCGAAAAATTGAAAAACGATTAAAGGGCACCCCTTTAGTTTAATTTCTACTATTTACACCTTTTATGGAAGGGTGTTGTTTCTTCTTTATAGCAAACATCCTTCCAATAAGTCTTTGTTCCCCATTGCACCACAAATCACAAACCACTGTAATTCAGCGAAAAAACCATAAATCGCTAAGTAGTCTATTCCCCAAAAACACATCTTTTCCAATTACATAAGTTTTACGACCAATTATATCCTATTTAGTGCAACCAATAAAACTTTGGATGGTAGATGGGCTTGTTTCATATAATTTAGGGTGCAGTTTTAAACTCAACTAAAACAAGAAACACTCAGAAAAATGAACACTATAGACGCAAAACTAGGATACCTATTTTGGTATGTTGTAATTGCACTATCCATTTACTCTCTTTTAAGCAGTATCTATTTATACATTAATTAAGCTATACTAAACACTAGCACACTAACCGCAATCTCCAATAGTTAGTTATGTATCTCAATGGGGCTCCTTTTAAAGGCGCCCTTTTTTTATTTCCATTCCATTTTAGGTAGTAGCACCTCTTTTTTATTGTGCGAACTTTCCACGTTGAGCAAAACTTCGTCCAAAAATGATATGGCCTCATTAATATGAGGGCCCTTGTTCAACATTACACATTCTGCTTGTACGGATGATGTTATATCCGTGATCTCCGACCTCGATGGTATTCCCGTTTTGGCCAGACCCTCCAAAACCTGGGTAGCCCAAACTACAGGAATGTGTGCTGCACTACAAAATGATAGGATACCTTCCTGCACCATTCCCATATTTTTCCACCCCACTTCAAGGGCCAAATCACCCCGAGCGATCATAACCCCCAGATGCTTTCGTTGCATTGACGTAATAAGGATGTTGATCAAATTTTTGTAGGCCAAATTGGTCTCGATTTTTAAAATAACGCCCAAATCCTCATCGGCTCCCAAATTTTTCAATTCCAACAGCAAGTCGTTCACATCTTCAGCATCATTTACATAAGAATAGTTAACAATATCTGCATGATTGACCACAAACTTCAAGTCCTCCCTATCTTTATCGGTAAGTCCTGAAATTCCTAGATCAAGGGTTGGAAAGTTAATCCCTTTTTCTCCTTTAAGTTTTGTGCCGCCCTCTTTAGCACGTGTAATTTTCACCTGAAAAGATTCCGGTCCAGTTTCCATAATCTCACCTTCAATTTTGCCGTCATCAAATAAAATAGGGGCTCCTTTTTCTACGCGATTCACGATATGGGGAGGAACGCAACATATTCTTGCAGGTTTCACCAACTCTCCTTTATTATTGAACTCTGAGAGGGAAGCACCATTGTCTTTCCCCGTAACGATTAGCAAATCTCCCTTATTCAATCTAATGAATTGATTCATCCTCTTTCTTGAGGTCTTTTTTTCCTTTAACCGAGCACCCAAATCAATTTTCCCTGTTCTGACTTTAGCCCCGGCCAAATCCATCGCCACCTTAACCGTTGTGGAACATTCCTCCGCTGCTTTGCGAACATTGTTAATTATGGCTTGCCAAACTTCGGGACCATCGTGCGCACAATTTACTCGAGCACAATCCATTCCGTTTCTAACCATATTCAGTACCAAATTGTAATTGGTTGCTGCTTCTGTTGGTTGGGTAACCATAACGCGGACACGTCGCAATTTATCCGATTCGCCAAAAAGTTCGTTCGTATGCCTCTTTAATATTTGTGTTCCCTCGCCAATGGATAAAAACTCATTCTTGGTCAAATCAGGTGCGCCACCCAATAAGCTATGTACAATTATTTTGAGATTGATTAGGCTTCCCAAAATATTTCCTTCGGCATTCGCAAGTCGAGTTAGACCCAATTCCTTTAGTCCCTTTTGCATTTTTCTGGCATCAAAACTTCTGAAAGTAGCATAATGCATCAGATTTTTTGCACTTTCCTTGTAAATAGGGCATACACTTTGGGTCAATACATCATCAGCGAAATCTTGTTGCCGAATTAAATCAACAACCTGGTCTATTTGCACAGCCATTTTTTGAAGCTGATTCCGTGTAACGCTCATATCTCATGATTTACGACAAAGATCACATTGAAACTGCTTAAAAAAACTGATATTGGTCAGACTGGCCCACCATTACCATATGGATTTCATTTCCTTAATAGATTGAATAATGATTGGCTCACTCCCATTCTCATTATTAATGATTAATGTATTGTAAGGGCTTGTTGGGAACAGTTGTTCTGTAATGGAAAGCATCCCTTGGTCCATAAACAATTCCATAGATGACCAGTCCATCAATATTTTGAATTGATGTGGTCCTTTTTTTAAACCTTTTAATGGTGCCACATGTTTTTTGGCTCCAAAATCTTCTTGAAAATCAACTTTTCCGGACAAAGTTCTATCTACCGTTAAAATCTGGTTTGTAGCATCAAAATCCAATACAAGAACTTCATCCAATTCATTTTTAAACAGTAATTGAAAGTTCTTAGCAGTCGTTTTCAACTGAATCTCCGATTGATATAGTCCCTCCACCTGCAGTGTATCGGTTGCAGCAGCAGCTACTTCAACTTGATTGATTACTGTGGGACTGGTCAAATCACCCATTTTGTCAATTGGATAATTGGCCAAAAAGTAATCATCTTCAACTTTGTGCAAGGATAATTTTCGGGGCACCGTCATAGCACTTCGCCATTTCTTGGTAGGCGTATCCCGGGCGTAATCCCAGTTGCTCATCCATCCAATAAAAATACGCTCCTCTTCCGGAACATTGTTATAAGTCACTCCTGCGTAATTATCTGTTCCGTAATCAAGCCATTTAGGATTCTTTTGATTGGAAGTAAAAGTTGTACCATCAAAATCTCCCACAAAATATTGAGTCCCACTACCACCATTTGGGGCTCCGGGGTTTATACTAATGATCAAGACCCATTTTTCCTCATCGGAACCCTCTATTTGCAAGGGAAAAAGATCCGGACATTCCCATACCCCACCATGCGCACCCTGTAATTTACCAAAATCGCTCAAATATGTCCAATCCTTTAAGTTTTTGGAACTATAAAATTTGGCATGGTCCCCTGCTACCAAGGTTAAAATCCAACCGTTGGAAGGCTTATGCCAAAATACTTTGGGATCTCTAAAATCTTTTATTCCTTCTCCATTTACAATAACGGGATTGTCGGCATATTTATTCCAAGTCTCCCCGTTGTCCAAACTGTAGGCAATTCCTTGTGTCTGAAAATCATTTCTGCCCTCCTTCTCACCTTCCATGGAATGATAAGTGAATATGGCCACCAAAGGTGTTTTTCCTTCCTTACCAAAACCCGAGGTGTTTTTCTTATCAACTACGGCGCTGCCAGAAAAAATAAGACCATTTTCATCTGGATACAGCGCTATGGGCTTATGTTCCCAATGTACCATATCTTCGCTTACCGCATGACCCCAATGCATGGGACCCCATACGATATCTTCTGGATAATATTGATAAAACAAGTGGTAAATCCCCTCATGATAAACCAACCCATTTGGATCGTTCATCCATTTTTCTTCTGGGGAGAAATGAAACTGTGGTCGGTATTCCTCTTGGTATGTCGACTCTTCTTCAGGTTCGTTCTGAGCCTTCTTGTGGTCTTCCCTGCAAGCGACAAATGCAATTATAATTGAGCAACTAATGATCAGTTTATTCATTTCCTTGATTTAGAATGACCTTTCAAGATAAATAAATTTTAATTCTTACCCCATCTTCTATTTATCTTTAAAAGAAACCTTCAACTTAACAAATACAAGGCATTAGTTGAATAAAAAACACCGTGCATCACTACATTTTTCTCATAAAGAGGATATTGGATACAATTTTTTCATTGGAAAAGTGTTAACAACCGTAGTGAATGTTGTATTTTCTTACTCTTCTTGTTTTCCAGCAATCAAAAAGTGACAAGGTTCATTAGTAAGAATTTACGGTTAGAAAAAAAGTATTAACATAAGCCCCCTATTTCGATACTTGGTATGTCGTTGAAATCCTCAAAAAAAGAACTGATCTTTCCCATTGCGATATTTGCAGTTTTTATCACCATTGTGTTGGTTTTATGGAATAAATCCCTCAAAACCCAAAAGGCAACATTCATACGCGAAATCCAGACCACTGGTAGCCTGCGGGCCAAAGAATTCTTCTCCTTGGTCAAATACGATGTTAAATCCTTGGAGAATTTAAAAAAGCGTATTGAAATGACCAATGGATCCTATTTTCAATATTGGGAGAAAGATGCCCGCCTTATTTTGGAGCAAAACCCATCGTTTAAATTTGTGGAGTGGCTGGATACTTTAATGATTATTAAAAAGATAACTCCTTTGGAGGCCAATAGGGCAGCTGTCGGGCTAGACCTTTCCAAACACCCAAGATATCCAGAATGGGACCACCACGTAAAAGATTCATCTACAAACATTTCACAATGGACAAAGCTACACCAAGGAGGTAGTGCCTTTTTGGTGGATGCTCCTGTATATTTCGAAGGAAAATTTAAAGGGTCGGTTACCGCCGGAATGGATTTCACCTCACCCTTCAATGAACTGGTAGCCGGTTTGGATAAGTATGCCATAGAAGTCAAAGATGAAAGAGGAACAATCTTTTATTCCAAAAACAACCCGAATACCAGTGAAATTGGCAACGAATTCATATTCACGACCAGCTTTGAGGTCGATGCCCTTGATGGGCAAAAATGGACATTCTCCTTAATGCCTTCCCATTTGGATTTTTTGGCAGAAAGAAAAGAGGCAACCTATGTATACTTGATTTTTGGCCTTTTACTGTCCTTTCTTACCAGTTTACTTGTTTATTTTTATCAGTCTTCAAGAGGAAAAAACGATTATTTAGGTGATGCTAACATCAAACTTAAAGAGCTTAATAAATCCTTAAAGAAAGAACAGCTGAGAGCTGAAAAATCATCCAAGGCAAAAACAGAGTTTATTTCCAACATGAGCCATGAAATAAGAACTCCTTTAAATGCAATTATTGGGTTTATTGAGGTATTAAAATTGTCAGAGATACATAGTTCTTTACAAGAATATCTGTCACTAATGGACATTTCCTCAAAAAAGTTGCTTCTGTTGGTAAACGACATTCTTGAAATAGATAAAATAGAATCTGGCAAAACTACTTTTAGAAAGGATATTTTTTCTCCATTGCAAGAGCTGAAAAACATCATCAGAATATATCAGCGTACTGCGGAAGAAAAGGGACTCCATATATCTTTGGACTCAACTATCAATAGCGACCTAGATGCCGTTGGGGACATTGGAAAATATGGGCAAATCATTACAAATATTTTAAGGAATTCCTTGAAATTTACCGAAAAAGGGGGGATAACGATTTCCTATCATGAAAACATAGTCAATGATAAATTGGCCATTGATATGGTCATCAAGGATACCGGAATAGGAATTCCAAAAAACAAATTAAAGACCATATTTGATAGGTTTACCCAAGTAGATATCGGAAAAGCAAAACGGCATGAAGGTAGTGGTCTTGGCCTATACATCACTTATAAACTTGTGGAGCTCTTAGGAGGAAAAATTGAAGTGATGAGTCAGGAGAATGTGGGTACGGAATTTTATTTGTCCCTTAAATTCCCATTGGCAGAAACCAAAAGTAAAATAAGCACCACAAATTCCGAATCAATCGATCTAAGTGGCTGCAAGGTTCTAATAGTGGATGACAATAGGGTGAATGTAATGGTCCTGAAAAAGACTTTGGAAAAATTAGGGGTACAATCCGAATCGGCTTCCGATGGATTCGAAGCAGTAAAAGCTGCGCGGAAAAACTGTTACCATTTAATATTCATGGACATCCATATGCCTAAAATGGATGGTTTAAGAGCTACAAGGGAAATTAGAAAATTCAACAAAGATATTGGCATTATTGGTCTTTCTGCAGATGTGACCAGGGAAGCTATTGATGAAGCCAAAGGAGTTGGTATGAACGACTATTTTACCAAACCGATTTCGTTCGACAAACTCCGCAAACACTTGCCCAATTATCTGGTTAAAATATCCTGATTTTTATCTGAAAAATTAAAAATTCCGCTTTCTTCAATGTCCAAAATCTTTATGGTGGTATATTTGATAGGACAAACAAAGGACATGCTGTGTGCAAAAACAAGTGAAACTATAAATTACACAACATCAGTAAGTATTGGAACAACTTGTTGACCTATGCTTTGAAAGCGTCCTCGGCCAAAACAATAATCGTTGAAGAATAGCCTACTTTTAATCCTTACCCGTAACCCCGAACTTGGTAAATGCAAGACACGACTAGCCTCCAAGGTGGGCGATAAAACTGCGTTGGACATCTATCAATTTCTTTTGGACCATACCGTATCTTTCACGAAAGAACTCGAAGTGGAAAAATGGGTCTATTATTCCGAGGAGATTTGGGAAGATGATATTTGGGACAACAAAATATACCAAAAAAAACTTCAGATAGGAGAAGATTTAGGCGAACGCATGATGAATGCCTTTAAGGAAGGGTTCCAAACTGGTTTTGATAATATCATTATTATTGGTAGCGATATGTTTCATCTTAACCAATCCGATTTGGAGGAAGCCTTTTCCAGACTCAAAGACAATGATTATGTTGTGGGACCTGCCGAAGACGGAGGGTATTATCTTTTGGGAATGAAGTCATTAAATAAAAAATTGTTCCAAAATAAAATCTGGGGAACGGACACTGTTCTGTCCAATACTTTAAAAGATTTAAAATCTGACGAAGTCGCTCTTTTGGATGAAAAGAATGATGTGGACTATTACGAAGATATCAAAGACATTAAGGCTTTTGAGCCATTTTTAAAACATATAAAGGAATGACACAAAAACAACTCGACGAATCCGTCGAATACTTGAAAAAACGAGGGTTTGAAACTCCAGAAATAGGCATAGTACTGGGCACTGGTTTGGGCCAACTTATAGACAGCATAGAAAACCCCATTGAAGCTCACTACAACCATATACCCTATTTTCCTTTGGCCACGGTCGAATTCCACACAGGCAAACTTATTTATGGAACCATCGAAGGGAAAAAAGCCGTGGTAATGCACGGGCGTTTCCATTTGTACGAAGGCTATGATTTTTTGGATATTACTTATCCTATAAGGGTGATGCATCAACTTGGGATAACACAATTGTTCGTATCCAATGCTGCAGGGGCTATCAATCTTAACTTTAAAAAGGGTGACATCATGTTAATTGAAGACCACATCAATCTGCAAGGTGGGTCTCCCCTGGCTTTCAAAAATGTAGGAGAGTTTGGTGACCGATTTGTGGATATGAGCGAGCCGTACGATGTGGAAATGTGCAAAAAAATTGAAGCCATTGCAACCCGAGAAAATATTTCGCTTCAAAAAGGGGTATATGCTTCTGTTGTAGGACCACAACTGGAAACCAAGGCTGAATATCGCATGCTTAAAATTATGGGGGCCGATGCTGTGGGAATGAGTACGGTCCCCGAAGTAATTGTTGCGAATCATTTACGACTACCTATTGTAGCTGTGTCCGTTTTAACGGATGAATGCGACCCAGACAATCTGGAACCAGTTGAAGTCCAAGAGATTTTAAAGATTGCTGGACAAGCGGAACCCAAAATGATTAAACTGTTTAAAGAACTAATCAAAGAACTATGAGCTATTTAGACGCGACCCAAGACCTATATAAAGAAGCTGCCCTAACTCCAGATGTTGGACTTTGCTGTACCACCAATCCTATTTGGCAATTCCCTGGGCTTTCCATTCCCAAGATCATGCAAGAAATGAACTATGGTTGTGGAAGCACCGTATCTGCGCAGGACTTAGTTAATAACCCCAATATTCTGTACGTAGGTGTCGGTGGGGGTATGGAACTACTTCAGTTCTCTTATTTTTCAAGACAAAAAGGAGGGGTCATCGGTGTAGATTCAGTGGATGAAATGTTGGAAGCTTCCCGGAAAAACTTCAAAATAGCGGAAGAGGAGAATGATTGGTTCAACAGTGAATATGTGAACTTGGTAAAAGGTGATGCCTTAAATCTACCAGTAGAAGATGAAAGCATTGATGTGGCGGCTCAAAACTGTCTATTTAACATTTTTAAAATAGAAGACCTAAAGAAAGCAGTTTCCGAAATGTATCGGGTATTGAAACCACACGGTAGATTGGTGATGAGCGATCCCATTTGTGAACAACCCATGAGCGATGAACTGCGAAACGATGACAGATTAAGGGCCCAGTGCCTGAGTGGAAGCATTCCGCTAAAGGATTATGTAAAAGTATTGACCGATGCAGGATTCGGCACTATTGAAATTAGAGGCAAAAGATCATATAGAATATTATCTCCCAACCATTATCCTACGGACGAACTTATACATATTGAATCTGTTGAAATTGCTGCCATAAAAGATCCAATGCCCGAAGATGGCCCTTGTATGTTCACCGGAAAAACTGCTATATATTTTGGCAATGAGGCGTATTTTGATGATAAAAAAGGACATGTGCTGCAACAAAACCAACCCTTGGCCGTATGCGATAAAACGGCAGCTGCTTTAGCAAAAGAATCCAACGAAATCTATATTAGTGAAAGCACTTACCACTACAACGGGGGTGGATGTTGCTAGATTTTGGAGAGATAGATTTATTCCTTTTGACACAGGAAATTCATTTACTCAATTGTCAAAATCCAGATCAACATAATCATTGAGTATGCCATTGCTGATAAGGTTGGCAAATTCTTTTTTATTTGTTTTAATTGGAATTTTGTGATCGGATTCCTTGGTAGCGGGCTCCATGGTCAGTAAGCTAATGGCGGGAAGAATGTTTTTTGCCAAATAAAGGCTGTTTTGATCTTCGAAAATTAAACTGGCTTCTTCAAAGGTTTTGTTTGAAACACTGTTTTCTTGAAACACATTCTGAATGCTTTGGGCAAATCGTTGACCTTGGGTACTTTTATTATAGTGATAAATCGCAACATCCATATTTCTGCCACCTGAAACATATTCACCACGTATGATCAGTACCCTTTGGTATTTGCCCATATGCTGTAGATAACGTTTATTGATCACCCTGATATAATCGCCCATCGAATTATCGGTGGACACACTGTCTGCAATCTTGTCCAAAGAAGAGTTTTCCTCCATAAGGTACACTTTGGCTCCATGTACCATTAACCCCGCTGCCAACTGTTCAGAAATATCTTTGACAAAATTTTCGTCCTCCTCTGTACCTTTTTCAGTGATCAGATAATATACCGCATCCTTTAATTTCTCACTCTTAAGGGACATTTGGGCCAATTCCTTATCAAAAATTGGCTGTTCCACTTCTTTTTCGGCTTCTACAATTACGCCTGTTTTTCTAAAAGAATCATCGGCATAGGGAATCTTATAATGTTCGCCCAACTTTAAGGCTGAACCTTCTTTTATTTTATCCGAATTTAATTCAAGAAACTCTCCATAATGTTTTACCGGATCCAATCCTTGTTTACGAAGCAATGAAAAAATACCATCTCCCTGTTCGGCAACAACCGTAAAGTAATTGTTCTCTTGGGAAAATATAAGTGCAGAGGCCCACACCCAAAATAGAAGGAATAATCGAATTTTCATTACTGTATGTTTTTGGGAGGGGTGTACTACAAAATTCGAAAAAAAATAGTTACCAATTATAATTGGAAAGATTAAAATTTGAACAAAATGATTTCTTAACCTTAGCGACTTGATTTCCTCACTTGTGCATACTGCTTTCGTATGACGGATTCTGCAGGCTTATTTTGGGGCGTAAAGCGATTATCCTCGTGACCTCCTACTTGATCGTGCTGCATGAACCATTTCCAAACAAAGCCACCAGCAAACCAATCCTCGTGCCAAAATTCATCAAATATTACCTGCGTAGCATTGGCTTGTGCCTTAAGATTTACATCCATTTGATTCCGGTCCACCAACCATGGTTTTTTACCCGTAAAATCCATGCTTCGGTATCCAAACTCCGTAAAAAGAATAGGTTTCCCCTCTTGTTGGGTCAACTCCCTGAGTTTAGTTTTCCAAGGTTGCCAGCCCTCGGAAAGTGTTTGAATAGTAGGATTTTCTTTTTCACACAATGGAAAATAGGCATTCACACCTATATAATCCAATTGTGACCAAAACGGTGTTTTAGCATATTCGTCCCAGTTGGCAGCATAGGTGAGTTCGCCGTGATATACATTTTTTACTTTTTGGATAAGGTTGTTCCAAAACTCAGGTCGTTCGTTTACAAAGGTTTTCAACTCTGTTCCAATGCAAAAAATATCGCTTTGTGTTTCTTCGGCAAGTTTCGCATACAGCAATATATATTCCTCATAAGATGCCTCCAGTTTTTTCCAATACTCCTCGGAAGGCATTTTCATATTGCCTGTAAACTCACCTCTAAATATCCAAATTTGGGGTTTTACCATTACGCTCACCCCATTTAGGTGCAACTTTTCTATGTACTGTTTTACACCTTCCCTTCTCTCACCATACCATTGATGGTCTGAATTAAAGACCAACTCGGGAGAACCCATATCACGGATAAAGCCAAATGGCATTATCGCGGCATAATTTGCGCTTACCTTTAGGACCGGGTCAATATGTTGTTGTGACGCCTCTTCCCCAGAAGAAACAAAACTGACACCATTGACTTTGGCTAATTTGCCACTACTGCATGAGGCTAGAATAAACGCCCATAAAAAAATCAGTTTCTTCATAATGATTGTGGACCCTTCTAAAATAATAATTTTAAAACAGCTTTCAGCTGCTAAATTCTTTTTAATTTTCATTTCACTGTTAAGTTCTTTCCAAAAAACTCGACACATAAAACAATCAAACCCGACCCATGGAACATATTGTCATCATTGGAAATGGAATAGCTGGTGTCACCGCTGCAAGGCATATCCGGAAACTTTCCGATAAAAAAATATCCATTATTTCCGCCGAAAGCAAGTATTTCTTTTCAAGAACCGCCTTAATGTACGTGTACATGGGCCACATGAAATTTGAGCACACCCAACCCTACGAAAACCACTTTTGGAAGAAAAACAGGATTGAATTGGTGGAAGGGTATGTTACCAAGGTAGATACTGAAGAAAAAAGCATTCAGATTGATGGGGTGTCAGACCTCAACTACGATAAACTTATAATTGCTACGGGATCCAAGCCCAATAAATTTGGATGGCCAGGCCAAGATTTAAATGGCGTCCAAGGCCTCTATTCCAAACAAGACTTGGAACTTTTGGAAGAAAACGCCCCCAACAATAAGGTTTGCAAACGCGCTGTAATTGTAGGTGGTGGGTTGATTGGCATTGAATTGGCCGAAATGCTTCGCACTCGAAATATACCGGTTACTTTTTTAGTTCGAGAGACCAGTTTTTGGAACGGTGTGCTTCCTAAAGGTGAATCTGAAATGATCAATGAACATATTCGTGAACATCATATTGACCTTCGATTGGGTGCTTCACTAAAAGAAATCAAACCTGGTAAAGATGGGAAGGTAAAATCGATTGTGGTCGAAGAAACCGGGGAGGAAATTGATTGCGATTTGGTTGGATTGACGGCTGGGGTTAGCCCGAACATTGATTTTTTGAAAAATTCGGGAATAAGTCTAGGTCGTGGAGTTAAGGTGAATCGATTTTTGGAAACCAATATTGAAGATATTTTTGCTATTGGTGATTGTGCGGAACAGCACGAAGCCATTGGAAATCGACGCCCCATAGAAGCCGTTTGGTATACGGGCCGAATGATGGGTGAAACCCTTGCCCAGACCATTTGCGGCAACAGAATGGAATACAATCCAGGACATTGGTTCAACTCCGCCAAGTTTCTGGATATCGAATACCAAACCTATGGCTGGGTATTCTCGGAAAGAAGAAAAGAGGATACGGAAACCCATTTTCATTGGAGACATCCCAAAGAAAAAATCTGTATCACCATTGCATTTGATAAGGAATCCGAAGAAGTTTTGGGCATCAACACTTTTGGGATTCGTCTGAGGCACGGGATGTTCGACCGTTGGCTCAGCGAAAAAAGAACTATTGACTTTGTGATGGAGCATCTCACCGATGCCAACTTTGACCCCGAATTCTATAAAGGATTTGAATCACAGATCGTGTCAAAATACAATTCCGATTTTGGAAAGTCCATTAAGTTGAAAAAGAAAAACCTTAAACGCATCTTCCAGATTGCCTAACCTATAATTATGAGCACGTACGACAAAAGTATGGCCCTTACTGGGGAACCACCAAAGAGCCTGAGCATCGGTCAAAAAATTGCAACGTTATTGGGATTGTCAGGATTGGGAATTCTCCTATTGGCAATATTCAATGTTAACTTTCCGAATAAATCGTTTTGGTTAACCCTATCACTTTCAGCAATGGCAATAGGCATCATTTGGTTTTCGTGGGACGCATACACCAATAAGCTCCCGGGAATAAAAAACGATGGGGTTTGGTTCAAGTCCATTTCCAGTCGTGGTTTATGGGCGTGGGTGGCAGGTCTATCATTGACAGGGTTTTATATTGTGCTTTATTTTTATCCGGAATACCTTGGATTGGTCAGCGATGGAAACAACAAAGGTTTAATTGCCCTTTTTGACCCGCTCAGTAAATTGTTGAATGGCAATCCCGCTAGTCAATGGTTTGTTTACGGCACCCTTTACACTGTTGCCATTATTGCCTTTGGCATCAAGTTTCTATGGAAATACCGCCATAACCGATACGAAAGGCTACGGACTTTGAGTGTGATGTTCTTTCAAACCGGATTTGCTTTCATTATCCCAGAATTGATGGCTCGTTTGAACGGTCACAAAATTTTGGATGGAGGTAGCTTGCCCTATTACGACCTCAAAAATATTTGGCCACTCAACTATTACAACTTTGAAGGGTACCGAATCAAGATGTTTTTAAGTTCCGGAGAAATTGGTTTTGGCTTATTGATTTTTGGGATTCTATCCATATTCGTTATCACTCCTATCCTTACCTATAAATATGGGAAAAGGTGGTACTGCTCTTGGGTTTGTGGCTGCGGTGGACTTGCAGAAACAGCAGGTGATTCTTTTAGACAATTGAGCGATAAGTCCACCTTTGCTTGGAAAGTGGAACGCTGGGTAGTGCACAGCGTGGTAGTTTTTGTAACCTTGATGACCACAGCGGTAATTTACTCCTATTTGGGAAACGACACCAGTAAATATTGGTTAACGAAAAGCACTTTTTTAATTGGCGTAGCAATTTTGCTCACTTTGGTTTTTGGTTGGGTGATGATTTTTAAACGCGAACAACTCCAGAAGGATGCACAATATGGAGCCATTGGATACTTTGTGATCATTATCGCTCTAATCGGTTTTCACTTTTTTAGTGGTGAAGGACAGGTATTTCTTTTTAAATCTGAAACATTGCGTAAATCCTATTCATTTTTGATTGGAAGTATCTTTTCTGGAGTAATCGGAACAGGGTTCTATCCCATTTTCGGAAGTAGGGTCTGGTGCAGGTTTGGTTGTCCTATGGCCGCCATACTTGGTTTTCAGCAGAAACTTTTCTCCAGATTCAGAATTACAACCAACGGAGGACAATGCATTTCTTGCGGAAATTGTTCCACGTACTGCGAAATGGGTATTGATGTACGTGCCTATGCTCAAAAAGGAGAAAACATTGTTCGTGCAAGCTGTGTTGGATGCGGTATCTGCTCCGCCGTGTGTCCTCGAGGCGTCCTCAAATTGGAGAACGGTCCTTTGGAAGGTAGAATTGACAGCAATCAAGTACTGTTGGGCAATGATGTAGATCTAATGACCCTCGTAAACAAGAAGTAAACTATCCTTCTCTTTGAGAAATTAAAAGTGGAATCCAAGGAAAATTTTAGTTTTGCCAACTTAAACACTAACTAAAATTGTTCCTGCCAATGGCGAATATTAAAGTTATTATCCCAGCAATAAATGAAGGAGATTCCATTGGTTTGGTAGTTTCAGAAATACCTGAACACGTATCTGAAATTGTGGTCGTGGACAACGGTTCCTCGGACAATACCGTAGCAAATGCAAAAAAAGCAGGAGCAACTGTAATCGCTGAAAACCGCAAAGGCTATGGGTTTGCGTGTTTAAAAGGATTAAAATACATCTCCGAACAATCCAAAACACCCGATATCATCGTATTTATCGACGGAGACTATTCAGATTATCCGGAAGAATTGGATAAGATTGTCGCCCCAATTTTGGAAAATGACATTGATTTTGTGGTCGGAGCGCGAAAAAAATCACTTCGCGAACCAGGTTCCATGACTCCACAACAGGTTTTTGGGAACAATTTGGCCACATTTTTAATGCGATTGTTTTTCAGGTCAAAATTTACGGATTTAGGACCTTTTAGGGCGATAAAATATGAAAAGCTCAAAGAATTGGAAATGCAGGACACAACTTATGGGTGGACTGTGGAAATGCAATTGAAAATTTTGAGGAAAAAAATGTCATATATCGAAGTACCAGTACGTTACAAACGAAGAATTGGCATCTCAAAAGTATCAGGTACCGTAAAAGGTACTATATTTGCGGGCATGAAAATATTGGGTTGGATCTTTAAATACAGTTTAAAATAATGGGACTTGCTATTGCTTACATCATCATTGCTATTTACAGTTTCGCCTTACTTTTGATATTCTTTTACAGCCTTGCACAATTGAATCTCTTGGTAAACTATCTAGGTTACAAAAAAAGAAACGAAGAAGCTCCAAAATTCAACCTGCTCGATCCCAAAGAAATTCCGTTCGTCACCATTCAACTTCCCATCTATAACGAGGAGTATGTAATGGAGCGTTTGTTGGACAACATCGCCAAAATAGAATACCCAAAAAGTAAATTGGAAATCCAAGTCTTGGACGACTCCACAGATGATTCGGTTATAGAAACAGCCCAAAGGGTCAAAGAACTGCAAGAAACTGGTTTGGACATTCAACATATCCGTAGGGAAAACCGAAAAGGCTTTAAGGCAGGAGCCCTTAAAGAAGGTTTGGAAATTGCCAAAGGTGACTTTATCGCCATTTTTGATGCAGATTTCCTTCCCGAGGCCGATTGGCTCAAAAAAACAGTTCCTTACTTCAAGGATGAAGAAATTGGGGTTGTACAAACCCGTTGGGGACATATCAACCGGGACTATTCCACCCTTACCCGTATTCAGGCCTTCGCTTTGGATGCCCACTTTACCTTGGAACAAGTAGGTAGAAATTCCAAAGGACACTTTATCAACTTTAACGGTACCGCAGGTATTTGGAGAAAAGAATGCATTTTTGATGCAGGAAACTGGGAAGGTGACACCCTTACCGAAGATTTGGATTTGAGCTACCGTGCCCAATTGAAAAACTGGAAATTCAAGTATTTGGAAGATGTAGAAACTCCCGCTGAGCTTCCCGTGGTAATCAGTGCTGCCCGTTCGCAACAGTTCCGTTGGAACAAAGGTGGAGCCGAAAACTTCAGAAAAACAGTTTGGAGTGTCATAACTTCCAAAAACATACCTTTTAAAACGAAATTTCACGGTGTAATGCATTTGTTGAACAGCTCAATGTTCCTATGCGTCTTCACCGTTGCCTTATTGAGCATTCCAATGCTCTACATCAAAAACACATACGGACATTTAGGTTGGGTGTTTGAAGTGACCAGCTTCTTTATCTTAAGTACCATTATCTTATTTGTGTGTTATTGGTTTACCTATAAAAGTATCCAGGGCAGTAGTTTTGATAATTTTGTGGACTACATTAAACTCTTCTTTACCTTCTTCTCGGTGGCATTGGGCTTCTCTTTGCACAATAGCGTGGCTGTTTTGGAAGGACATCTGGGAAAACGAAGTGAATTTGTTCGAACTCCAAAGTTCAACATCAATAGTATTAAGGACACCTGGAAGGGCAATAAATATTTGACCACCAAATTGTCCCCCAACATGATTTTGGAGTTTGCCTTAATGATTTATTTCCTTTTCGGAATGTACAGTGCCATACCATTGAACGACTATGGATTGTTCCCTTTCCACCTCATGTTGTTCCTAGGTTTCGGATTTGTATTCTTTAAATCCTTAACTTCCAAGGCCTAATCCGTACACATGCAATCTTTTTGGCGACTGCATAGATACCCGATACTATTTGCCGTCGCTTGTATTTTATTCTATTGGAGTTTTGCTTACAACTTGGTCCGTACGGATTTTGTAAAGCTGTTCATGCTTTTTGGAGCACTCTTTTTCTTGTGCTACAAACTCATCCAGTTTGAAAAATGGAACTTCAAATTCCTTTTGATTGTCGGAATCCTGTTTAGGTTGGTGTTTTTGATTGCAGAACCTAATCTTTCACAAGATTTTTACCGATTCATTTGGGATGGTGAACTCATTAAAAATGGGATAAATCCTTATTTGTACACACCGGACCAGATTATGGAACAGGGTACAGTATCATTCGCCGGTATGAACGAGTTACGCGAAGGAATGACTGACCTCAATGCACGACACTACAGCAACTATCCTCCAGTAAATCAAATTCTTTTTGCACTGGCTTCAATTTTAGGTGGAGGAAGTGTAATGGGTTCTATGATTGCTATGCGTTTAATGGTAATCTTGGCAGACTTGGGTGTGCTTTATTTCGGAAGAAAGCTACTACAGAACCTCAACAAGGCAAATCACATGGCTTTCTGGTACTTTTTGAATCCATTGGTCATTATTGAACTCACCGGCAACCTCCATTTTGAAGGCGTAATGCTCTTCTTTTTTGTGTGGGCCCTGTACCTCATATCAAAAAACAAGTGGTTATGGGCAACACCCATTTATGCCATTTCCATTATGGTAAAGCTAATGCCGCTTATGTTTTTGCCACTGTTCATTAAATATTTAGGGATTAAAAAGAGTGTAGTTTTTTACACTCTAATAGGTTTAGGTTGTGCCGCACTGCTATACCCCTTTTACTCTTCTGTTTTTGTTGATAATTACTCGGAGACCGTTGGATTATGGTTTTCGAATTTTGAATTCAACTCCAGCATATACAATCTGGTAAAAAAGATTGCCATCGCCTATTACGAAGCCAAACCATGGGAACTTATCGATTCCTATGGTTCTATGCTTACCAAAGCGATGGTAATGATTGTATTGTTGATTGCATTCCTACGGAAAAACCAAAAACTGGATAGTGTCATCACCTCAATGGTTTTCGCGCTTGCCATTTACTATTTTCTTTCCAGCACTGTTCATCCTTGGTATGTGGTTTTCTTGTTAGGCTTTGCCATCTTCACTAATTATAGGTTCCCCTTGGTCTGGTCCTGTACCATTATTCTTAGCTATTACGCCTACTCCAATCCCGATTACAAGGAGAATCTGTGGCTATTGGCCATTGAATACATTTTGGTAATTGGCTTTTTTATTTATGAAATGATAGGAAGCAGGCCGAAAAAGTTATATTTCTTCAAAAAGTAATATGAACTTTAGTCTAATTCGAATTAATTTGTACATTAGCCTCAGAATGAAAGGACAATTTTACATATTATCTACTTTGAGCATCACTGCTCCCATTAGTCCGTTTACTCCCCGCCGTCGTCGCCCGTAAGGGTGCAACATAACTATTGGAAATAGGTGAGTCCATTTCCGCAAAATCTCCAAATACATTTTTTCAATTTTTTACAGAACTATCGCTTGCAATGGAAATTATTGTTGCTAACGAATCACATTTTAAATACGCACAGATCATTAGTGATACCATCACCGATTCGGCTAAAGTCCGAGGTACCGGTATCGCTAGACGTACGCCCGAATATATCATAAAACGTCTCCAAAACGGCAATGCTATTATTGCTTTGGATGGAGATAAGTTTGCCGGATTCTGCTACATAGAAGTCTGGGGAAACAAAGATTTCGTGGCCAACTCGGGTTTGATTGTGCATCCCGATTATAGAAATCAAGGGCTTGCCAAGAAAATCAAAAAAGCAGTTTTTGATCTATCACGAAAAAAATTCCCAGATGCCAAAATTTTTGGTATCACTACAGGACTGGCGGTAATGAAGATGAACTACGAGCTCGGCTACAAACCTGTTACCTTTTCCGAACTTACGGACGACCCAGAATTCTGGAAAGGCTGTCAAACTTGCAAGAATTTTGACATACTCACACGAACCGATAGAAAAATGTGCCTGTGCACAGGAATGTTGCACGACCCAAAAGCACAAAAACAAGAACCCGAAAAAATCAACAAAAAGGCCTTTAAAAGATTAAAAAGCATAAAAGAAAGCCTTTTTCTTAAAAAGAAAGATAAATAAATGTCAGTTCGAGCATAGTTCAGAATGCTCCGGTATGACAACAATATTTAAAGAATCAAAAAAAATGGAAAAATTAGTTATAGCCTATAGTGGCGGATTGGATACCTCATACTGTGCCAAATACCTATCACAAGAAGAAGGGTTCGAAGTGCATGCCGTAAGTGTGAACACGGGAGGTTTCAGCAAAGATGAAATCGAGGATATTGAAGAAAAAGCGATTGCCCTGGGTGCTACCTCCTACACTTCCATAGATGCCGTTTCCACCTTTTATGACAAAGTGGTGAAATACCTCATCTTCGGAAATGTACTTAGAAACAACACCTATCCCCTTTCGGTAAGTGCCGAAAGAATTGTTCAGGCCATTGAAATAGTAAACCATGCTAAAAAAATTGGGGCAAAATACATAGCCCACGGAAGTACAGGAGCAGGAAATGACCAAGTTAGATTTGATATGATTTTTCAAATCCTAGCTCCCGAAATTCAAATCATCACACCTATTAGAGATAAAAAATTAGCTAGGGAAGAAGAAATTCAGTACTTACAAAAAAATGGAATCGACTACCCATGGGAAAAAGCCAAATATTCCATCAATAGGGGATTATGGGGAACCTCGGTTGGAGGAGACGAAACTTTGACCTCCCACCTCTCCCTGCCCGAAACTGCCTATCCAAGTCAACTGGAAAAAGAATTGCCAAAAGAATTGAAATTGACCTTTAAAAATGGTGAATTAGTGGCTTTGGATGGCGAACAGGGCAGCCCTGTGGCGAACATTGAAAAATTATCCGCCATTGCATCCAAATATGCCATTGGCAGGGATATTCACGTTGGCGATACCATTATCGGTATTAAGGGAAGAGTAGGTTTTGAAGCTGCTGCTCCCTTGATCATTATAAAAGCACACCATTTGTTGGAGAAACACACTTTGAGCAAATGGCAACAATACCAAAAAGAACAAATGGGCAATTTTTATGGCATGTTGTTGCACGAAGGAAACTATTTGGACGAGGTCATGCGAAACATCGAAGCCTTTTTGACCGATACTCAAAAACACGTATCAGGAGATGTCTTTGTGACTTTGCACCCCTACCGGTTTGAATTGAACGGAATCTCTTCCAAGCATGATTTGATGAATGCTTCCTTTGGAAGTTATGGTGAAATGAACAAGGGTTGGACCGCCGATGAGGCCAAGGGATTCATCAAAATTTTGTCCAACTCAGGAAAAATTGCAAACCACGTAAACCAAGATTCATGATCAAAGTAGGTATCATAGGAGGTTCAGGGTACACGGGCGGTGAGCTGATCAGGCTCCTGCTTAATCATCCCAAAACCGAGATCGATTTTGTCTACAGTACCACTAGAGCGGGCAAACCCATCACTTCCGCTCATCAGGATTTGTTGGGACAAACGGAATTGAAGTTCTCTGGAGAGGTAAATCCGGAAGTGGATGTGGTTTTTCTTTGTTTGGGACATGGGAATTCCACTTCCTTTTTAAACGAGAACAAATTTTCGACATCAACAAAAATCATAGATCTCAGCAACGATTTCAGATTACAGGCCGATTCCGTGTTTAACGGTCAACGATTCATTTATGGCCTTCCCGAATTGAACAAGTCTGCCATACAAGCTGCGGAGGCCATTGCTAATCCAGGTTGTTTTGCAACTGCCATTCAATTGGCATTGTTGCCGTTGGCAAAAGCAGGTTTGTTAGCTGATGACATCCATATCAACGCTGTTACAGGAAGTACCGGAGCCGGTGTAGGATTGTCGGCTACCTCACATTTTAGCTGGAGGAACAACAATGTTTCGTGGTACAAGCCATTTACACACCAGCATTTGGGAGAAATAGGTGAAAGCTTGAATTCCTTCGGAAAGTCTGTGGGAAAATTGATGTTCTTGCCCAATCGTGGCAACTTTACCCGAGGGATTTTGGCCACTGCTTACACCAACTATAATGGTAGCTTGGAAGAAGCAAAAGAGCTATACAACGATTTTTATAAAAATGCTGCCTTTACCCATATGTCGGATGATGAATTACACCTGAAACAAGTAGTGAACACCAACCAATGCCATATTCATTTGCACAAACACGATGACCTCCTTTTGATTACCTCTGCCATCGATAATTTATTGAAAGGGGCATCGGGACAAGCAGTACAGAACATGAACCTGATGTTTGGCTTCCCAGAAACCGAAAGTCTGTTATTAAAAGCAGGCGTATTTTAAAATAACAACCATGAAAATAGCCATTATAGGAGCAGGAAATTTGGGACTGGCCATTGCCAAGGGCATTTTGCACAGCAATGGAGCCACTACCATGTACCTCACCAAAAGAAACACCAAATCCATTCAGGAGTTTGAAAAATATGGAAATGTAACCGTCACTTCCGATAATCAGGAAGCCGTTAAAAATTCAGATATTCTAATTTTTGCGGTACAGCCCGGTCAATTTGTATCCATTTTGGAGGAATCCAAGGACTTGTTGACGGAAAAACATGTACTAATCAGTACTATTACGGGTTTCAGTATTCCTAAAATTGAGGATATTATTGGAAGGGACAAATTCATCATCCGAAGTATGCCCAACACGGCTATTTCGGTAGGTAAATCCATGACCTGTATCTGCAGTAACGAACTTGGAAAAAAACGAGTTGATTTGGCCAAGGCCATTTTTAACCGCATGGGCCATACCATGGAAATTCCTGAGGAACAAATGCAGGCCGCAACCGTAATTTGTGCAAGTGGAATTGCCTTTTGGATGCGATTGATACGTGCCACGACCCAAGGGGCCATTCAATTGGGTTTTGATGCCAAAGAAGCACAAGAACTGGCCATGCACACTTGTAATGGAGCCGCCAGCTTGTTGATTGAATCGGGCAGTCACCCTGAAGAAGAGATTGACAGAGTTACCACACCTAAAGGATGTACCATTGAAGGTTTGAACGAAATGGAGCACCAAGGGTTGAGTTCATCATTGATCAGGGGAATTGTTTCCTCATTTGAAAAAATCAGTCAAATTAGAAAAGGATAAAATGAAATTATTCGACGTATACCCACTATATGATGTCACGCCGGCAAAGGCAAAGGGCATTGAGGTTTGGGACGATAAAGGACAAAAATATCTGGATTTTTATGGTGGTCATGCCGTAATTTCTATTGGACATACACATCCGCATTACGTTAAACGAATCAAGGATCAATTGGATAAAATGGCATTCTACAGCAATTCTGTCCAGAATCCACTGCAACAAGAACTTGCCCAAAAACTAGGCGAGTTATCCAGTTGTGAAGATTACGACCTTTTTATGTGCAACTCTGGCGCGGAAGCCAATGAAAATGCCTTAAAAATGGCATCTTTCCACACAGGGAAATCCAAAGTAATCGCTTTCACCAATAGTTTTCATGGTAGGACATCAGCTGCAGTTGCTGCTACGGACAATCCAAGTATCAATGCGCCCATCAACAAACAGCAAGAAGTTACTTTCTTGCCCTTGAACGATACGGAGGCTTTTGAAAAAGCAATAACTTCCGATGAGTACTGCGCTGTAATATTGGAAGCCATTCAAGGTGTAGGAGGTTTGGATGAACCTACCACCGAGTTCTTTCAATTCATCGCCAACAAATGCAAAGAGCACAATGTTGTTCTTATTGCAGACGAAGTGCAATCTGGTTACGGACGTAGTGGTAAATTTTTTGCTTTTCAGCATCATGGTATCCAACCCGACATTATTTCCATTGCAAAAGGCATGGGGAATGGTTTTCCCGTTGGCGGAATACTCATCCATGAAAAATTTAAACCATCGTACGGACTTTTGGGAACCACCTTTGGAGGGAACCATTTGGCCTGCGCGGCGAGCCTTGCAGTTTTAGAGGTTTTGGAAGATGAAAATTTAGTTGAAAACGCCGCGGAACTCGGTACATATTTCAGGAAAAAAGCCGCGGAGATTCGCCAAATAAAAAATATAAAGGGAAAAGGGTTGATGATTGGTTTGGAGTTTGATTTTGAAGTTGCCGACCTCAGAAAAAAAATGATAGTGGAACAACACATGTTCACCGGTAGTGCAAAGAACAAAAAGCTATTGCGGTTCTTACCTGCCCTGAACATTACCAAAAACGATATTGACCTATTCTTTGAAGCGCTGAAAAAAGCATTGTAATGAAGCATTATTTAACAGTCAACGATATAGAATCCCTGCCCAATTGGGTAGATGAAGCAATAACCTTAAAAAAAGACCCATATCAGTTTGAAGATTTGGGCAAGCGGAAAACAATTTGCCTGTTGTTTTTCAACAATAGTCTAAGGACCCGTTTGAGTACACAAAAAGCAGCTATGAACCTTGGGATGGAAGTGATGATCATGAATTTTGGCAATGAAGGTTGGGCCCTGGAATATGGCGACGGCACCGTGATGGACCAAGGTACATCGGAACATATTAAAGAGGCCGCCCAAGTGGTCTCACAGTATTCCGATATTGTTGCAATTCGTGCGTTTGCAGGTTTGGTGGACAAGGAAAAGGACGAAGCGGAAGAAGTAATCAATGGATTTGCCAAGTATGCTTCAATTCCGGTCGTAAATATGGAAAGTTCGGTAGGGCACCCTCTTCAGGCTTTGGCAGATGCCATAACTTTGAAAGAAAACGAAACCAAAAAGAAACCCAAAGTCGTCCTTTCTTGGGCACCTCACCCAAAAGCATTGCCCCATGCGGTGGCCAATTCTTTTGTGCAGATGATGAAATTGCAGGACGCAGATTTTGTGATTACCCATCCCAAAGGATATGAACTCAATTCCGAATTGACCCAAGGATGTCAAATAGAATACGACCAAGATAAAGCTTTAGAAGATGCTGATTTCGTTTACGTGAAAAACTGGAGCAGTTATTCAGATTACGGCAAAGTATTGAGCAAAGACACTAATTGGACGATTACAAAAGAAAAACTGGGAAATGCCAAGTTTATGCATTGTCTTCCCGTTAGAAGAAATATGATTGTGGAAGATGCTGTTTTGGACAGTGACCAGTCCTTGGTCGTGGAACAAGCCAAGAACCGAATCTTCTCTGCACAGATTGTATTGAAAAAAATATTGGAGAACAAATGAAACTAAAGGATAAGGTCTGCATTGTAACCGGCGCCACAAGCGGAATGGGGAAAGCCATTGCCAAAGGGCTTTCTTCCGAAGGAGCTAGTTTAGTACTTTCTGGCAGAAACCAAGAAAGAGGAAAGGCTTTGGAAGAAAGTCTAGATAATGCCGTGTTCATTTCTGGAGATATTACCGACCCATCTTACAACAAAAAATTGGTCGATACCGCTCTGGAAACTTATGGCAAATTGGATATCCTATCATTAAACGCAGGTGTTCTTGGCTTAGGGAATGTTCAAGAGCTGCCTATTGATATTTGGCAGAACACTATCAACACCAATTTGAGCTCCATCTTTTACCTTTGCAAATATGCGCTTCCCTTCTTACTAAAAGAATCTCAAGGCAACATTTTGATCAATGCCTCAATCGCTGCCTTTAAGAGTTTTCCCAATCACCCTGCCTACTGTGCTTCAAAAGCAGCATCCGTAGCCCTAATGAAGCAAATGGCCGTGGATTATGCACCAAAGATTAGAGTGAACGCCATTTGTCCTGGCCCAGTGGACACTCCTTTATTATGGGAATCCGCCAAGGCCTTCGAAAACCCAGAAACTGCTGTTGAAAATGCGAAAAGGACTACATTGTTAAAAAGGTTGGGCACACCTGAAGATATTACTAAACTTGTGCTTTTTTTGGTTTCTGATGATAGTTCTTGGATTACCGGAACCACAGTGACCATTGATGGGGGAATTATAAATACATAACATGAAACAAAAATTATCCGTAGTAAAAATAGGCGGTAACCTAATAGAGGACGCAGAAGAGTGTAAACATGTATTGGGACTGTTCTCTAAATTGGACGGCAACAAAATTTTGGTACACGGAGGTGGAAATAAGGCCACAGAATTGGCCAATCAAATGGGTGTAGAATCCAAGATGGTAAACGGAAGACGTATTACCAATGCCGAAACCTTGGACATCGCGCTTATGGTATATGGAGGTCTGTACAGTAAAAAAATAGTGGCCAAATTGCAATCATTGGGCACAGATGCCATTGGAATGAGCGGTGCCGATGCCGATGCCATCCGAGCACATAAAAGACCAAAAAAAAATGTAGATTTTGGTTATGTCGGTGATGTGGATATGGTAAACACCTACGGAATTTTTAAGCTATTACAGGCTGGTTTCACACCGATTTTTTGTGCCCTCACCCACGATGGAAAAGGACAAATGCTTAATACCAACGCCGATACCATTGCTGCGGAATTGGCCATTGCCATGTCGGACCAATTTGAGACTACGCTATATTATTGCTTTGAAAAGAAAGGAGTGCTTCAAAATGTGGAAGATGAAAATTCCGTAATCAAACATATCGATTCCAAAGGCTACGATGAGTTATTGGCCTACGGCATTATTGCCGATGGAATGCTTCCCAAAATGCACAACTGCTTTTATGCTTTACGCAATGAGGTATCCAAAGTTTGCGTGGGAAACACAAATATGCTCAAAGCGGAAAATTCAGATTATACGACATTGACTTTATGAAAGTAACCCAAGACATATTAACGGAAAAAGCCATTGAGCTTCTAAAAACACTCATAAGCACACCTTCCTTTTCAGGTGAGGAGGACAAAACAGGTGATGCCATTGAGGAGTTTTTGCAGGAATTTGGAGTCAAGACCAACAGACAGCATAACAACATTTATGCCTTCAACAAACATTTTGATGAAAGCAAGCCCACCTTGCTACTAAACTCCCACCACGATACCGTAAAACCGAATAGCGCATACACCAAAGACCCTTTTGACGCCCATATTGAAGATGGTAAACTGTATGGTCTTGGCAGTAATGATGCAGGTGGATGCTTGGTATCGCTTTTGGCCACTTTTGTTCATTTTTATGAAAAGGAAAACCTGAGTCATAACATAATTATGGCTGCTACAGGTGAAGAAGAAGATGCCGGAGAGAAAAGTATCCGCGCTTTGCTTCCCATACTACCCAACATTGATGTTGCCGTTGTGGGTGAACCCACCTTGATGGATTTGGCCATCGCTGAAAAAGGTTTGGTGGTTTTTGATGCAGTGGTCGAAGGAACACCTTCGCACGCTGCGCACCCTAACGGAAACAATGCCATATATAATACCATAGAAGTGCTACAATGGCTCAAAGATTATTCCTTTGATAAAGTTTCTGATGCTTTGGGTGAAGTAAAACTGACCACAACCCAAATCAATGCAGGAAACCAGCATAACGTGGTTCCTGGGCATGTCGATTTGGTGGTCGATGTTCGCGTGAACGATTGTTACAGCAATCAGGAAATAGCAGACATCCTTCAAAAAGAAGCACCCTGTAAAATGACACCTCGTTCTTTACGATTGAACTCATCTTCCATAGACCCCAACCACGATTTGGTAAAAAGTGGATTGGCTCTTGGCAGAAAAACCTATGGTTCGCCTACTTTATCCGATCAGGCTGCTTTGACCTGTCAATCGGTTAAATTGGGTCCGGGTGACAGCACTCGTTCGCATTCAGCCAACGAATTCATTTTTGTAAATGAAATTAAAGAAGGAATAGATATTTACATCAAAACCCTGACTGGATTTTTACAATAAAGCAAATGAAACTTGGGCCCTGAGCGTAGTCGAAGGGCAATACATATCGAAATCATAAGATTCCCATCTTCATGGGAATGACAAAACTAAAAGTATGAAACTCTGGGACAAAGGATTCAGTACCGATAAAAAAATAGACCATTTTACCGTAGGCAACGACCGCGAACTTGATTTGGTATTGGCAAAATATGATGTAATCGCCTCAAAAGCGCACGCTAAAATGTTGGGCAAAGTTGGATTGATTTATGAAGACGAAGCCAAAGACCTTGTAAAAGCATTAGATGCCATTGCCAAGGACATTGAAAAGGGAAAATTTATTATTGAAGATGATTTTGAGGACATGCACTCCAAGATCGAATTTATGCTGACCGAAAAATTGGGAGATACCGGTAAAAAAATCCATTCGGCCCGTTCCCGAAACGATCAGGTGCTAGTGGCCATGCAATTGTTCCTCAAAGATGAATTGACCGAAATCAAGAGTCAGGTAAAATCACTTTTTGATCTATTGCTAAAACTTGCGGACAAGCACAAAAATGTTTTGCTGCCCGGATACACCCACTTGCAAATCGCGATGCCATCATCCTTCGGGCTCTGGTTTTCTGCCTATGCAGAAAGCTTAATTGATGATTTGTACTTTGTACAAGCGGCTTACAAAGTAGCCGATCAAAACCCTTTGGGGAGTGCCGCAGGCTATGGAAGTTCCTTCCCTATTGATAGAAGTTTCACGACTGCCGAAATGGAGTTCGCTACTCAAAAATATAATGTGGTCGCTGCCCAAATGGGACGTGGGAAAGTGGAAAAAGCTACCGCCTTTGGAATCTCCAGCGTTGCCGCTACGCTATCCAAAATGGCGATGGACATTTGCCTTTACATGAGCCAGAATTTCGATTTTATCTCCTTTCCCAACGAACTTACTACTGGAAGTAGCATTATGCCTCACAAAAAGAACCCCGATGTGTTCGAATTGATCAGGGCCAAGTGCAACAAGATTCAAGCCGTGCCCAACCAATTGATCATGATCATGAACAATTTACCCAGCGGTTACCATAGGGACCTTCAATTGGTAAAAGAAGTAATTCTTCCCGCGTTACAGGATATGCACGCTTGTTTGGAGATGATGACCTTCAGTCTTAAAGAGATCAAAGTGAACAAAAACATTTTGGACGACCCCAAATACGATTATCTCTTTAGTGTGGACACTTTGAACGAACTTGTAAAAAATGGGATGCCGTTCCGTGATGCCTATAAAACTATGGGGAAAGCCATAGAAAATGGCAACTTTAAACCCAAACGAGACATTGAACACTCTCACGAGGGCAGTTTAGGGAATTTGTGTTTAGAGCAGATAAAGGAGAAAATGGGCAAATTTTTTGAGTAAAATTTATCCCTGATTTAATCTTATGTTTTCTGATTCTTCAATTCATATAAGGTATTGGTCAATTGAGGTTGGCATTTAAACCAGAAGAATTCTAACTTCATTTATCAGTCGATATAATTCATTAAAAAGAATCATATCCGGTAAATGTTGGCATTAATTATGAAGAACAATTTTAATATTATCATAGTAATAACCCTAATACTATTTTTTAGCTGTAAGTCAATTGAAAATTTTCGAATTAATAAAGTTCAAGAATTCAATCCTAATTTTCCTAAACAAAAGTATGAGTTCCCTTTATTAACAAGTAAATCTAGCATGATTTCAAGAAAAATAAACTCTGATATTGTAAAAGATTTTCTTGACATTGACATTGAAAATAAATCTGAAAGTATTTTTGAAAATGTTTGGGCTACAAAAAAAAATTCAATTCCTAGACTTTCAGATTTGACTTATCAGATAAATATGTTAACCGACCGAATATACTCTGTCACATTGAACGCTGAAGGTTGTGGAGCATATTGTGAATATTTTTCCTATAGTTATAATTATGATTTGTCAAATGGAAATAAAATTTTATTAGATTCCATTTTCTCACAAAAAGGAAAGGCAGAAATGTTAAACTATTTATCTAATAAAAAAAGAAAGATTATTGAAAGTTATGTGTTGGAACTAAAAAAAGAAGAAATTCAAGAAGAGGATAAAGAAGAGTATAATTCTAGATTTGAACTTTATGAGGATTGTTTAAAAGACCTTCCTTTTGCTTCTCTTGAATATTTTGATTTTAAAATAAACAACAAACAAATTATATTAACATCTGACAGATGTTCTGTTCACGTTAACAGAGCTATTGATTACCTAGATGAATATGAGTTTAAATTAGACAAGAATGAGGTCAATAATTTATTAAGTAATTATGGGAGAATAATTTTAAAAACTACTGCCAATAATGGCTATAAGTAATTGCTTGTTCTCACCTACTTCTGAAAATCCTTGTGGATTTTCAGAAGTAGGTGTGTATTTGCTAAGTTTAGTACTAAAACCATGCTACTCATAGCCGAGACCGATAAGTGCCATTCCAAAAACTCCTTTTTTTAATTTTTCGGTTCCCTGCAAAAAGTTACCTAGGCTCTTTTCCAAAATTGTATCTTGAACCATCAACTATAATGATTAATTTATGCAACTACGAGCTGTAACCGCTGTATTGACTTTTACCTTAGCTTGGCTTACTGTAAATGCCCAAGAGCAATATCCCAAAAATGAAAACGTTGATATCCAAAACTATGTTTTTGGTCTTCATTTAAATGATAGATCCAACGAAATTAAAGGAGAAGCTCAGGTAACTGTTCTTTTCAAAAAAAATGCTGTTCCTTTTGCTTTGGATTTAATTCAAAAATTGGGTGAATTCGGCATGGAGGTGACCGAGGTGCTGGATGGGGATTCCAATGCCAATTATTCCTTTACCAATAACCAAATCAACATAATTCCAAAATCTTCTACGGAAACCACCCAAACCTACACTATCAAATATCAAGGGATTCCAGAAAGAGGTTTGGTTATTGACACCACAAAATTTGGAAAACGCTCCTTTTTTGGTGACAATTGGCCCAACTTGGCCAGACATTGGTTGCCATCGGTGGACCATCCATATGATAAGGCCAGTGTGGAATTCCAGATCACCGCGCCAGATCATTACGATGTGGTGGCCACAGGCAAAAAAGTGGAAGAAAGCAATCTGGAAAACGGATATAAACTGACCATTTACAAGGAACCAGCTCCCGTAGCCACCAAAGTGATGACGATTGGAGTCACCGAATTTGCTTCTCGATTGGTGGATAACATTAACGGTATTGAGGTTTCGGCATGGGTTTATCCACAAAACCGATTGGAAGGATTCGGTGATTACAGCGTTGCCGGAAACGTACTTGAGTATTTTATTGATCACATTGGGCCATATTCTTACGCCAAACTGGCCAATATGCAGGCAAAGACCCAATGGGGTGGACTGGAAAATGCGGGGACCATAGCCTATTTTGAAAATTCGGTAACGGGCAACAAAACGGTAGAACCGTTGATTGCCCATGAAATTGCCCATCAATGGTTCGGAAATTCCGCCACGGAGAAAAGCTGGAACCATGTTTGGTTGAGCGAAGGTTTTGCCACCTATTTCTGTATCCTGTATTTGGAAAGTGTATATGGGGATGAGCGTCGAAAAGAGGAACTGGCCATTGATAAACAACAAATCTTTGATTACTACCGAAAAAACCCCGCTCCCATTGTGGACCTCAGCATAAAAGACCCTATGAAGGTATTGAGCACCAACACCTACCAAAAAGGGGGATGGGTGTTGAACATGCTCCGTCACAAATTGGAAGATGGTATATTTTGGGAAGGCATCCGAAACTACTACGCCACCTACCAAAACAGCAATGTACTTACCGACGATTTTCGGCATGTAATGGAAAAAGTATCAGGCGAGGATTTGGAGTCCTTTTTTGAGCAATGGCTATTTGTAAAAGGACATCCTCAAATCAAATGGAATTGGGATCATAGCAACGGAAAGGTCAACCTAAAAGTACAGCAAATACAAGACCATCACGTATTTGAATTTCCTTTGGAAATAGGTATAGTGAAAGATGGTAGAATGACCATCAAAACCATTAAAATAGATCAGCGTAACCAAAACATAGTCATCGAAAGCAAAGACCGACCCGATTCCATTGTTTTCGACCCCAACGAATGGACGTTGTTCGAGGATATGAAATACTAAGATTATTGGTTTTAGTCCAAATATATAAGGCTACTAATTTTCCATAAAACAAACTGAAGCCAATAAATTGATTTCAATGTTTGCTTCAAAAAATATTGAGTTCACATCAAGTGGAAGTAAATGGAATGTTTAATTCTCAAGTTGAAACTGTAACAATACGCTCTCCACATCATCCTTAAAAGAAAACATTAACCATGCGTCAGTTTTCTCTTCTACTCATTTTAGTTTCAACTTTTTCCTTTGGTCAAGCTCAATTAAAATCACCTTCCGAATTCTACCCAGCCAAAAAAACCAAAGTACTGGTCGTAGGTACCTTTCATTTTAATTTTCCGGGGTTGGACGAGGTGAAAACAGCTGATGAGGATAAAATCGATGTTTTAAAAGAGCCTAAAAAATCCGAATTAGAGGAGTTGGTGGCTTACATCAAAAAATTTAACCCCACCAAAATTGCTATCGAAGCACGACCATCTTGGAACGCCATGCAAAAATTTGAGGAATACAAAAAAGGGGGGCACAAAAACAGTAGGGATGAACGTTACCAACTGGGTATGCGCATCGCAACGGATTTGGGCTTGGATTCCGTTTACGGGATAGATACCTCTTCGTTACAAAGTGATCTGGAGAAACAGGATTCCATGTTATTAAAAAAGCTGACCAACAAGATAAATCGAAAGACAAAAGACCCATTTTGGGATTACGCCGAGGAGTATTTTGACTATCGTGACAAAAAAATGAAGGATGTGCACTTATTGGACTTTATCAAAGCCATGAATACACGGGAAGGTCACAATTTTAATTTTGGACTTTACCTTACAGGCTCCATTGCAACGGGTGACGGGCAAGGGGCGGATTTTTTATCCATTTGGTGGTACAACCGCAATGTTCGAATCTTTTCCAAGCTCATCAATATCACCCAAAGTCCCGAAGAACATATCTTGGTGATTTTTGGCAATGGGCATGCCGCTATTTTACGCCAATTATTGGAGGCTTCTCCTCAATATGAATTTGTCGAATTCAGTAGTTTGGAGGATTGATGTTGCACCTTTTCACATCCAAATAAGCAATTATTAACCTTAAAAATATTTATTTGCCAATTTAAGAGGGACAATTATGATCTATTGTTAAAAATGAAAGTAAATCATTACTTTTGCTGCACTAAACAAACAATGATCTACCGAGCCTATTTACCCCCCGTTTTCATAGCTTTTGCTATGCTCTTTTGCGCGTTTTCGTTTGCCCAAAAGAAAAATGCCGATTACAAAATACATTTGTTCAAAACCGACGAAACCTTTATCATAGATGGTAAGGGGGACGAGGCTACATGGCAAAAAGCAGAAGCTGCCAATGACTTTTTTATGGTATTGCCCATGGACGACCGAAAGGCCACCCAGCCTTCCGAGGTAAAAATGGCCTATGACGACAAACAGCTCTACCTTTTGGCCACTTTTTTTAAGACCCCAGGGAATACTTATGTTGTGGAATCGCTTCGAAGGGATTTCTCCTTTGGAGGGAACGATAATTTCCTGTTGTTCATGGACCCGTTCAACAACCAGACCACTGGCTTTAGCTTTGGGGCAAACGCTTATGGAGCGCAGTGGGATGGTACCATGTCCAACGGAGGGAGCATAGACCTCAATTGGGACAGCAAATGGGTATCCGAAGTACAGAATTATGAAGATAAATGGGTGGTGGAAATGGCCATACCCTTTAAATCCATTCGATACGAAAAAGATGTAAAGGAATGGGGCATCAATTTTTCAAGATTGGATTTGAGTACCAACGAAAAATCGAGCTGGACCCCTATTCCAAGGCAGTTTCCAACGGCCTCCTTGGCCTATACGGGCACTATGGTCTGGGACAATCCTCCACCCAAACAGGGGCTCAACTACTCTCTTATTCCCTACGTATTGGGTACGGTGGGGAATTCAAGTATAGATGATATTACCTATGACAATGAATTTAAGGTGGGAGGCGATGTAAAATTGGGACTCACCTCATCTTTGAATTTAGACTTGACCTTAAATCCAGATTTTTCACAGGTTGAAGCAGACAGGCAAGTGGCCAATTTAACCCGGTTTGAGCTCTTTTTCCCTGAAAGACGACAGTTTTTCCTTGAAAATGCCGACCTCTTTGCCAATTTCGGTTACGATGCCATTCGTCCTTTTTTTTCCCGCCGTATCGGTCTTGGTGTTCCTATTGTAGCAGGTGCCCGTGTGAGCGGAAACCTCAACCGAAATCTCCGTTTGGGTTTGATGGATATGCAGACCGACAATGTGGATGAAACGGGTTTGCCCAGTCAAAACTTTGCGGTACTATCGCTGCAACAAAAAGTGTTCTCCCGTTCCAATATAGGTTTAATGTTCGTAAACAAGGAGTCATTGGATTATAATGCTTTGGCGGATAGTCTAAAAACCGAATACACGAAGTTTAACAGAAACCTTGGATTGGAATACAATTTGGCCTCTGCCGATAACAAATACAACGGTAAGGCATTTATGCTCAAATCATTTGGGCCGGATTCATCTTACAATGGTTTTGCGCAAGGTGCGCATTTGGAATATAGGAGCAGAAAATGGAATTGGCGGGTACAACAAGAATATATTTCCGAAAACTTTACCTCCGAAGTGGGTTTTGTGCCACGGAATAATTACATCAAATTGGAAGGTTCCGTAGGTCATCTATTTCTGCCCGCGAGTGAAAAAGTGGTTAGCCATGGTCCACAGTACACCGGGTTTTATTATTTCGACCCCAGCATGAACTCCACCGACTACGTATCCATTGTAGGGTATGCGGTAAATTTTATCGATCGTAGCTCTTTGGGGGTTGATGTTTTTAACGAATACGTACAGCTCTTGGCCCCTTTTGACCCTACCAATACTGGAAAAGAGGAATTGGCGGCAGGTACGCAACATCATTGGAACGGGGTTTATTTACAATACAATTCCCGTCCTAAAAGTCTGTTTACTTATAATATGACCACTAGACTGGGACGTTACTTTTCTGGTGGATACCGAACCAATATAAATGCACAATTGGGCTACCGTTTTCAACCCTACGTGAGTTTGGGTGCCAACCTGAGCTACAATAATTTGGATTTACCTGAACCCTGGTACACCACCGATTTTTGGCTCGTAGGTACCGAGGCGGACATTACCTTTACCAATAAACTGTTTTGGAATACGCTGTTCCAATACAACGAACAGAGTAATAATTTTGGTGTCAACTCCAGATTACAATGGCGTTATGCCCCTGCATCCGACCTGTTTTTGGTTTTTAACAACAACGAACAATTATCGCCGCTCGAAGGTAATTTATGGTCGTTGACGCTCAAATTTACGTATTGGTTTAATCGGTGAGTATTAAAACCCACCTGTAAACTTCAATCCATCAACCCGAAAGGTGTATTTATCAATTATCAATAGTACTATCAAAATAAATTATCGATCTTGACCGGGCGCATTCCTCGAAACAGAACCATTGGGCTAGGATAATGAACAAAATAAAAGCTACAACCAAAATAATACTGATACTGCTTCTGGCAAGTACTCTTGCCTCACTATTCTTAGGTGGGTTTATGCCAATTTTTAGTATTGCTTTTGGCTTCCTGTTTCTGTATTATCTTCTTGTATATTTCCTCATTAGCTTCCTAAAAAGGACCAGGGTAGGTAACATACTAATTTACTTACTATTTGTTTTTCCCATCCTCTGGGCAATCCTAGACTGGGAAAACTTACTTGATTTTCTACTTCAAGCCGTGCATCTTGATATGAAATAGTATTGAGGCAAAATCAAATCCTAATGGATTAAACTTAAACAATATATAACCGCAACTGGGGGTTATACAAAACCAATAAGCCTCCCTTTAACAATCAATCCCTAAAGAAATCACTTTATATTCTTCAAATTAATCACCTCCTGCTCGGTTAAATGTCTCCAATGGCCACGTGGGAGATCTTTTTTGGTAAGTCCTGCAAAAATAACACGGTCCAATTTGGTAACGTTGTAGCCCAAATGTTCAAAGATACGACGTACAATACGGTTACGCCCGCTATGGATCTCCACTCCCACCTCGCGTTTGGGTGCCCCTTGTATAAAACTAACACCATCTACGGCAATTGGTCCATCTTCTAATTCGAGGCCAGCCTCTATTTTGTGCAGATCCGCCAAACTTAGATTATTGTCCAAATGTACATGGTAAATTTTGCGCACATTATGCTTGGGATGAGTCAATTTTTTGGTTAGGTCACCGTCGTTGGTGAATAGTAAAAGTCCAGTAGTATTCCTATCTAAACGACCTACGGGCAACAAACGATTGTTCGAGGCGCTGGATATTAGTTCCATTACAGTACGACGTCCTTTTTCATCACTCGTGGTAGTGATAAAATTCTTGGGTTTGTTTAGCAGAATGTACTCCTTCTTCTCCAAATTGAGTCGTTTGCCATCAAAACGGACATCATCGGAACGTTTTACCTTAAAGCCCATTTCGGTTACCGTTTTCCCGTTTACCGTAACACTCCCAGCCGCAATAAAGGTATCCGCCTCCCTTCGGGAACAGATACCGGCATTGGCAATATAGCGGTTCAACCGAATTTCATCAGGGTTGGATTTTTTATGAGGTTCGCTTTGCTTTGGCTTTGAAGAAATT
>NHBR02000037.1 GCA_002167435.2 Allomuricauda sp. TMED12 | reverse complement strand
CAATGCAATGGAAATTCCTATAAAAGCCGCTATCGACGTAATGGCATCGCTCCTATGATGAAAGGCATCTGCCTTGACGGCCGAACTATTTATTTCATCTCCTGTTTTAAGAACATATCTATATAAGAGTTCCTTAGTAGCAACCACCACTACCAAAATAATCAATGTATAGGGCGCAGGACTTTTATGTGGTTCAAAAATGTGTATGATGCTGTCTCTAACTATAATCCCGCCTGCAATTATCAAAGCTATTGCAATACCTATCGCTACCAGTGCCTCAATCTTTCCGTGACCGTAAGGATGGTTCTCGTCTGGTGGTTTGGATGACCATTTTAAACCTGCCCAAAGCATTGCAGAAGTTAAAACATCTGAAGCAGATTCAATAGCATCGGCAATCAATGCATAAGAATGGCCAAAAATACCTCCAAGCCCTTTTATTATAGCCAAAAATGCGCTAATTATTATACCTACAAGCGTGGTTTTCAATCCTTTTTTCGATATGGCATTTGGATTCCTTTCCAAAATCTTTCTTTTGCTATTTCTTTTCTTCCCAATACGTTATTTGGACAATTTTAAAATTCTAATGGCCCCACGCATCACAAAGGCAAATACAATACCGCCTATGACCAAATCGGGCCATTTACTGTCTAAAAAATAAACCAGCACCCCTGCCAGTATTACCCCGCCGTTCACAATAATGTCGTTTGAGGTAAAGATGGCACTTGCCTGCATATGCGCTTCCTTGCTTTTGGCCTTGTTTATCAACCATAGGGAAACGAGGTTGCCGATAAGGGCGAAAATGGAAACGATGATCATCCATTGGAACAAAGGGGTTTCGCTACTACTCAAAAACCTTCTCACGACTTCCGAAAATCCCAGCAGGGCCAACGCCATCTGAAAATAGCCACTGAATTTCGCCACTTTCTTTTTTCTGGAAATAGCGCCGCCTACGGCAAAAAGGCTCAATGCATATACAATGGAATCGGCCAGCATATCCAGTGAATCGGCAATTAGACCCATCGAGGAAGAAATCCAACCCGTGGTCATTTCGATAACAAAAAAACCAAAATTGATGTACAAGACCCACCAGAGTATCTTCTTTTGTTTTGTCTCGTCTTCGGCAATAGGTGTTTCCGCCTTTTCTGTTCCCAAGAGTTTTTCTCCCAACTTTAATGCCCCCAATGCCACATTTATTTCTTGGGCATTCCCTTGATGGTACACATCCAACTTTCTATTTGGAATGTCAAAGTCCAGATATTTGATCTGAGGATTTGACTCCAGTTTCATCCTTATCATCTGCTCTTCGGAAGGGCAATCCATTTGACTTACCTTAAAAGTGGTTTTGTTTATGGTGGACATTTGATTTATCTGTATTAAATTCTACGTTTGGTCTTTTAAATCTTTACTTTTTATGGGATTCCATATATTTTTCCAAAATCGATTTTAAGCTCTCCAAATAATCAGTGAACAATTTAATGGTCGGTTTTGCTTCATCATCTACGGGAATAGTTATGGGGTTCTCATCCAAATACCGATAGAGTTCGGGATATTCTTGTTCTATCCTTACTGTTAATTCGTTGATTTCTTGGGTTAGCTTTTGAATTTTCTTCATCTTCGTTTCTTTATAATTTTATATATGCAACGCCCTGTCTTCGGTAGCGGCCAAGCAGGCTTCCTTAAAGGTTTCTGAAAATGTGGGGTGTCCGTGGGACATCCGTGCAATATCTTCTGCCGCTGCCCTGAATTCCATTATCGCCAAAACACGAACCAATAATTGTTATATCATATTATTCTATAGTTGTATTTTTTTGGTTCAATAAGGTGGAAGAACCTTGGACTTGACTCTTGGGCACAAGGGTTCAAAGATTTGGAACTCCCACCTGTTATTTTTTCTTACATTTCACACATATCCCTTTTAATACCAGGTTGACATCGTTTATCTTATAATCATCTGGCATACTTTCTTCCGGTATTTTATTTGGCAAACAGATTGTTTTCTTACATTCGGTACAATGAAAGTGCAGATGTAAATCTGAACCGTAATCACCTTTTGCATTTTCATCAGAAATTGCAAATTTTGCCACTCCGGTTCCATCATTTATCTGATGAATAAGTCCTTTATCCTCAAAAATCTTGAGATTGCGATAAAAGGTCGTTCTGTTTGCGGTCTTATTGGTTTCGCTCTTTTCGGCAAAGACCTTTTTTAAATCGGAAAAGGACACGGCACTTTGCTTCCTTCTCAGATACCTGTATATCTTGGACCTCATTTGAGTAGGGCGAATACCGTGATTTGACAATATTTTTTCCGTTTTGGTCATTTTAAGCTTGATTCAAAAGCAATCTCCTTTATTGGATTTATTTTTTATAGGCGAGCAAACGCAATGCATTGACCACCACTACCAACGTAGAGCCCTCGTGAATGGCCACGGCTATCCCTATACTTGCCCAGCTCATAATTGTCGCAGGAATTAAAAGGGCAACAACCCCCAAGCTAACCCATAAGTTTTGCTTGATTATCGCCTTCGCTTTTCTGCTCAAACCGATGGCAAAAGGCAAGGTTTCCAGTTTGTCTGCCATTAGTGCTATATCTGCGGTTTCTAAAGCCACGTCGCTTCCCGCCGCACCCATTGCAATACCAACGGTACTGTTTGCCATTGCAGGCGCATCATTAACACCATCCCCCACCATTGCCAGTTTATTTTCCTGTTCCGCAAGTTTTTTGATGGCCTCCACTTTTTCTTCGGGAAGCAGACTTCCGCGTGCTTCGGTCAAACCGATTTCCTCGGCTACAGCGTCGGCCACTTTCTGGTTGTCGCCGGTAAGCATTATCATTTTCTTGATGCCTATTTCCTTAAGTTGGGCCAGGGTTTCCTTGGCTTTTTCCCGTGGCGTGTCCATCAGCCCCAGCATCCCTATAAATTCATTGCCCCTTTTGATAAGCATCGTGGTCTTTCCTTCCCCTTCAAGTGCTCTTACCTTTTCTGATACGTCGTTGGGAACGCCCTTATCAATATCCTCGAAAAGCTCAAGATTGCCTATGTAAATGGAATTCCCTTGATAGTTTGCCTTTATGCCCTTGCCTTGTACGGCTTCCAAATCATCGGCATCGGGAATTTTGGTGTCCTTCCCAAGCCGTTCCATTCCGTCCCGTACAACTGCCTTTGCCAGGGGGTGGTCGCTCAGTTCCTCAACCGCAATAGCAATTTCCAACAGTTCCTTTTTATCTATGCTGCCAAAGCTTTCGACGTCGGTAAGCTTTGGTTTTCCTTCGGTAAGCGTTCCTGTCTTGTCAAAGGCCAATGCGGTAAGCACCCCTAAATCTTCCAATGGGCGACCGCCTTTTATCAAGACCCCGCCACGCGCAGCCCTTGCCACACCACTCAATACAGCAGATGGCGTAGAAATGGCGAGCGCGCACGGACTTGCAGCTACCAATACCGCCAAGGAACGGTATAGGCTTTCGCTCCATGGTTCATCGATGACCAAAAAAGCAAAATTCAGTGCAACGACCAGTATAATGACCGCTGGCACATAGTACCGCTCAAACTTGTCGGTCAACAACTGGGTGGGCGATTTCTGGTCTTGAGCCTCCTGAACCATTGTAACCAAGCGGTTGAGGGTAGAATCTTTTGCCTCTTTGATTACCTTTATTTCAAGGGTATTGTTACCATTGATGGTTCCTGAAAATACACGGTTCTCATTGGGAATATTGCTTTTTGAGGTATACTCTTTGTCCGGATTTTCTATTGGTGTTTTGTCCACCGGAACGCTTTCCCCGGTAATGGGTGCCTGGTCAACACTACTGTTACCTTTTACAATTACACCATCGGCGGATATCTTGCTGTTGGGGCGCACCACGATGATGTCGCCCACCTGTAGTTCTTCAATACCCACTTCAACGGTATCGTCATCTTTCTTGAGAAGGGCTGTTTTTGGGGCGAGGTCGGTCAGTGCCGCAATGGACTTTTTTGCCTTGCCCATTGCATAGTTTTCCAATGCGTGACCCAGACTAAAAAGGAAAAGCAACAAGGCACCTTCTGCCCATTCGCCCAGATAGGCCGCCCCCGCAGCCGCGACCAGCATCAGGAAATCGATTTCAAATTCGCCCTTGGCCACTTTGCTAATAGCTTCCTTCAGGGTAAAATAACCTCCAAAAAAGAAGGCCGCAATATAGAGTCCAAAAGGAATGTTTTCTGAAACCCCTGTAAATTTCTCCAATAGGAAACCTGTTATTAGTGTGACCCCACTTAATATAGCAAAATAGAGTTCGGTGTTTTTGCCGAAGATGCCACCGTGGTCGTGATTGTGGCCATCGTCATTACTATGTTTTTCCTTGTCATTCATATTATTAATCGTTTTGTTATCGTTAATTAAGATTTAATCCACTTTTGGGCTTGTGATTTCTCGGATATATCAAAATACTTAACTTCCGAGCTAGTGAAAAAATCAGTTGCCTTAGCCACCCACTCCTGCCATTTTTTGTTGCCCACAAAGGCTATCTTGCCGTAATCTCCCAAGTGTGCCGAATCAATTTTTAGGTCTTCCCAAAAGCCTTTAAGGGTATAGCCTTCAAAATCTTCCATTTCAAAATAGAAATCCACTTTATGGCCTTTTTCTATGATGTTGTGGATGAGCGGATGCATCTTTTCCATATCCTTTTCCGTAAGTCTCCCGCTGATTTTAGCGGCAATAAGATGTTCCTGTTCTAAGTTTACTATCTGTACCATTTTTGTATATTTTTTAATCAATCTAATTAAAACAAACGTGCAACGGAAGTGCAAATAACCCTTCCTGCATGGCCCAATAACCTCCTGTTTCTAGTTGTACTGTGCCTTTTCCTTACCTATATACACCAGGGCTTCGGGCAAATCTAGTTCGCGCGTGGCATTGCCCGTGCGTATATAAAACCGTGACCGTCCCTCAAGGGTTACATATACCGGCATTCGGGCTGGTAAAATCTCGATACAGCAAACTTGCTTTTGACCAAACCCGAAAAATGCTACGTTCACTAGCGTACAAAGATGGGTTCCCAGTTTTAGAGCGATCAATTGCATCAAATACTGCTCAAAGCCATCGCTGTCCGGCTTTTTAAGCGTATCGAAATCCTGTTGCAGGCCCAGAATGGTTCCCCCGTCATCGACACCCATGAGCAACTTGCCCCCCCTCGGTGTTCATAAACCCGGCAATGGTCTTTGCAATGATAAGCTCAAGTTGTTTGTTTACCCTGCCCTGCCGTACATCCCATCGCAAGCTTGACTTGAATTCCACCCGGCTGCTCTCTCCCTTGTTTATGAGTTCGAGAACGGTTTGCCTGTCCATCCGTTGCCTGTTCAGTTGAAAAATCTTTTTTCTGAAAAAGACCATCAGGGCAAGGCTGCTTCCCATTGTCCCGAACAACAGGTTTCTAAGAATTTGGTCAACATCGACAACGTTCCATACGGTTTTGAAGGCTTCAAGAAAATAGCTTGACCAGTGACCGGAATCGCCCAACCGGTCAAAGAGAAAAAGGGATAGGCCCAAGGGTTGCAGTATAAAGACCCCAAAGGCAAAACCTGCCAAAAGCCCTATCCCTATTTTTCTTCTTTGCATCGATAAAGTGTTATTTACGTTCGAGCCAGTTTTTGGCAGTGCCCTTGTCTTCAGGTCCGAAATATTTTATGTGGGCTTCGCTAAACGGCAATAGCGATTCGGTAAACCGTTCTTGCCAAGTTTTTTCGCCCACCAAGGCTATTTTCCTAAGCCGTGTTTCTTCGGGAAAGGAAAAATCCAACCTCTCGCCGCTGCTTTTCTTCACTCCTTTTTTGCGAGGCTCCATTTCCATATACCAAGCGGCTTGTTCATTGCTTTTCAAATGTTCATTCAGGGCTTTGACCAAGGTCGCCCCATCATCGGCATACATTTCTTGATCTGCGATGGTATATATGATTTGGTCTTTTTTATAGATTGCTATCATCGTCGTATTCTTTTGATGTTATTGGCCCTTAAGGCTACTCCAAATTGCCACTGCATTTATTGCATACTCCCGTTACGACCAGATTGATATCGTCTGCCATATATCCTTGAGGCAGGTTTACCTGTGGGATTTTACGATCGGTCAAACAAACGGTCTCGTTACACTGGGTGCAGTGAAAATGTAGGTGCAGGTCGCTGCCCACCTCACATCCACAGTTTTCCTCACAGAGTGCATATTTCATAATCCCTGTACCGTCCGCTATCTGATGTACAATATTTTTTTCCTCAAATGTTTTCATCGTCCGGAAAAGGGTGCTCCTTTCCGATTTCTCGAAAAAATTCTCCAGCTCTCCCAAACTGATGGCTACCTCGCTTTCCAGCAGCTTTTTATAGGTTAACAGTCGCATCGGCGTGGGCCGTATGCCCTTGCTCTCCAGTTTTTTGACAATTCTTTCCATTTTAAAAGGGGTTAAAGGTCTTAGCGTTTTAAGGATTCGCCTGTTTTGATCTGGAAGGCATCCTCTATATCCGATAAATAGATGATACCGTCCCCTGGGTCGGGCGTTTTACCGTTTTCCGTAATAATATCGATTGCCGCTTGTGCTTCCTCATTTTGACATACCAGCTCCACTTTTACCACTGGACTATCGGTTATATTAAAATCAAGGGAGGGTCTTGCTCCCTTTGCCTTGAACGCCCCGGTGCCCTCCGCTTGTGAAAGCGTCATACTTTTAAAACCATTGTCGCTTAGGGCTTCGATGACCTTTTGGATGCGGTTTGGTTTTACAAATGCTTTTATTTCTTTCATATTTATACTATTTAGATTTTTAATCGATTTTGAACCGGGCCTACTTTCTGATTTTCAACTAACTAATTAAGACGATAAACAAACCCGGAATCAAAACCTTTATCTATATTGTTGTTTAATGTCCGTGCTCCAGTTCGCCCTTGACCATTTCCGAAGAAAGGGTGTAGGCTCCGTTTGTTACTATTTTGACATTTTCGGGTATTCCTGCAGGCAGGTTTACTTCTACAAAACCCAAGTCGTTGACTCCTGTACTCACGGGAATGCGTTTATATTTCATTTTATTTTCTTCTGGTGCTCCATCCTCATCCACGATAAAAACATAGGACTGTTCGCCTTCTTTGACAATGGCTTCCTCGGGTACTGCAAAGCCCGATTTCTCTCCCTGCACGATTCTTCCTTCTGCATACATTCCTGGTAAGAGGTCGCCATTTTTGTTATCGATATCCGCGTGGACGTGCAAGGCTTTTGGATCTTCCTCAAAGGTCTTGCCTATGGAATGCACTTCTGCCGTTAACAGTTCATCCGGTTTTGAGGCAACGGTAAAATGGATTTTTTGACCTACCTGAACCTTGGGGATATCTTTTTCATACACTTTGAGATCCAAATGGAGTTCTGAATTATCGCTCACCGTAAACATTTTTGATTGGGGGGCCACATAATCCCCCAGGCTTACCATTACTTCATCCACAAAGCCGGATATAGGTGTCGATATGGGTATGGCCGAGTAGATTTGTCCTTCTTCCACCTTGGAAGGATCGATACCGAGCAAGCGCAATTTTGATTTTAGGCCATTGACACTTGAGGTTGTGGAACGGAACTTTGACTGTGCCATCTGAAATTCCTTCCCGGAGGAAACGCCTTTGTCGTACAAGGTCTGCTTTCGCTCAAAATCCTGTTTAAGGAAAACCAGTTCATCGTTTTTTTCCTGGTACTCCTGCTGCATACTGATAATATCGGGATGTTCCAAATAGGCCAACACCTCTCCTTTTCGCACTTCATCTCCTTCGATTACTTTGATGGAACGTACATTGCCGCCTACGAAAGGACTAATATTGGCCCTGTCCTGAGGATATAGCTCAAGCCTTCCGGTTACCTTGATATTGTTACCGAGGTTTCTTTTTTCCAAGGTTCTGGTCTCCAGGTCAATGGTCTCCATTTGTAGTGTAGAAAGTACTACAACACCTTCTTCTCCTTCTTCCCCGTGGCCGCCTTCCTCTTCGCCGTGGGCATCTTCCCCACCTGCTTCGGTTTTTGATACACCTTCAGCTTCATTATTCCCAAGTTCAGATTTTGGGGCATCGTTACAACTCATGAACATAAGTGTAAATAATACGGTGCTTATTAAGATTATATTCTTCATTTTTCCTTTTTTAAGATTATAGATTGCCCAATTGATATTGCAGCTCAATGGCCTGCTGGTTATACTGATTTATAAATTGTAGATGGTTTTGTTTGATTCTTATGGCACTGTTCAGGATCGTGATATAGTTCACATAATCGATTTCCCCTTCCCTTGAGGCCAGTTCCGCCGTTGCTATCTGTTCTTCCGCCAAGAGCAAAGCCCCTTCTTGATAATAATCAAGCGTCTTTTGGGTCTTCTCCAAAGATTTTAAAAGTTGGGAAACCCTACTTTCGGTTATGGCCTTCTGTTCCAGATACTGATTTTCGGCTACCATTGCGTCTGCTTTGGCGGCTTTGACCCTGGATTTTTGAGGGAAGAACCAGAGCGGAATGCTGATACCCGCCTGATAGGTGTTGAACCCTGATACATCGTCTACTATCTGTCTTCCGTACGTGAGGTTGAACTGGGGCAGGAACTGTGATCTTTCCACGCCCACGTTTGCTTTGCTCACTTTGGCATTTTGCATTGAATATTGCAATATTGGGTTGTCGCCCACTGATGTGGAATCCAAAACTGCCCGATAATTTAGCGGTGTATAGGCTCGGCCTACCGTTTCGATGTCTTGGTTTATACCCAGATATTGCTTTAGTGCACGCTTGGCGATTTCGATATCGTCATAAGCTTGTTGCCTGAGCACCTGTATCTGCTGATATTCCGAGGACGCCGCAATAAACTCCAGTTTTCCGGTTTCCCCAGTATCGTAACGGAGTTCCGCGGCCGTCCTGAAATTTGCATAGACGCTGTCCAATTGTTCCGCGAAGCGCAATTGTGCCTTGTTATAATTGATACGGTCATAGGCCAGCATCACGTTACGTATCAACTGTTGCTCGTTTAGGGCATAGAACTTTTCGCCCAATTGAACACGCTCCTTATAAAACTTGGATTTTGAAAACCCAGAGAGCAAATCAACATTTTGCTGCTGCACCCCGATCGTGGTCTGTACCCCGGGCAGGTCATTGCCATATTCTTCCTTGCCCGTAAAGATTTGGGTATTACCCAGATCGAAACTTGTTGCCTTCATCGCCTGCTCGCGCTCAATAAAAGCCTGGCTTTCCTTAAGCGATGGATAATTCTGTTTTGCTAGGGAAATAGCCTCCTCCAATGTTATGGTCTGGGCGATTCCACTTTCCTGTGCATTTACGGTATTGGAAGTGAAAAATCCTCCCAAGCCTAATAACACCACCAGAACTGTTGTGCTTTTGTTGATATAGCTTGGATCATCTCCTTTACCCTTACGTTCTTTGCGGGCTTCCAGCCAATAATATAATATCGGAAGGACAACAAGCGTTAAAAACGTTGCCGTAAGCAATCCGCCAATAACGACGGTTGCCAATGGTCGCTGCACTTCTGCACCTCCCGAGGTAGAAATCGCCATTGGTATAAAGCCCATAATAGCTGCCGTTGCCGTCAACAAAATTGGGCGCAAGCGCTCATGTGTTGCCTCGTATATGCGTTTTTTTAAGTCTGTCATTCCACTTTCCTTTAATTCATTGAATTTGTTTATCAGTACCAATCCGTTCAATACCGCCACTCCAAAGAGCACGATAAAACCGACACCTGCAGAAATACTAAAAGGCATTCCCCTTATCCAAAGGGCAAACACACCACCAATAGCTGCCAGCGGTACTGCCATATAAATCATAAGTGATTGCGAGAACGAACTCAGCGCAAAGTAGAGCAATATGAATATTAGAAAGAGTGCAATGGGCACTACGATCATCAATCGGTCGGTCGCACGTTGCAGGTTTTCGAACGAACCGCCATAGGTCACAAAATAACCAGGTGGCAATTTTACTTGTGCTTCCAGTTTTTGCTGTATTTCCTCGACCATTGATTTTACATCGCGCCCACGAACATTTACCCCTACCGAAATACGACGCGAGGTATTGTCCCTTGAAATTTGCATTGGCCCTGGTTTGTAACTGATTTCCGCCACTTCCTTTAAGGGTACTTGGTTGCCGCTGGGCAGGTCGATATACAGATTTTTAAGGTTGTTGATATCCTGTCTAAAGTCCTTCGCCAAACGAATGACCACATCGAACCGTTTTTCGCCTTCAAAGATCACACTTGCCTGCTCTCCAGCAAATGAAGCACTCACATAATCATTCAACTTATTAACCGTTACACCGTATTGTGCCATTTTCGCGCGATTGTATTCCACCGTCATTTGCGGCAAACCGCTCGTGGCCTCCACATTGAGGTCGGCTGCGCCGGGAACGGTTCTGATGACGGCCGCGATTTCTTGCACCTTGTCAGCCAACACACCCAAATCTTCTCCGTACAATTTTATGGCCACGTCCTCCCGAACACCTGTAAGCAGTTCATTGAAACGAAGTTCTACAGGTTGCGTAAACACGAAGTTTACACCGGGCACTACTGAAATTTTTTCCTGAATTTTTTCTATGAGTTCTTCCTTGCTATCTGCTGAAGTCCATTTACTCTTATCTTTTTCAAGAATAATGTAACTATCGGCTATGTCCATTGGCATTGGGTCGGTAGGGATTTCGGCCACGCCAATCCTTGAAACCACTGTTTTTACTTCTGGAAATTCATTGATTAAATTTTGAAGTTTTTTTGAGGCCTCTATGGATTCTGTAAGACTACTCCCCGGTTTTATCAAAGCCTGAAACGCAATATCGCCCTCATCAAATTTGGGAATAAATTCGCCACCCATATTACTGAAAATAAATCCTGCAATCAACAACAACCCGACCGCACCAATAACAACACCAGCCCTAAACCGAAGTGCGAAATTGAGCAACGGTACATACGCCGTGTTCAAACCGGACATTATTTTATCACTGAACCTATCAATCTTGTTTTCAAATTTGGCAAACCAACTGTTCTGATTTTTAGCAGGTTTAAGGAACATTGACGAAATCATTGGCACGTAAGTAAGACAAAGGATAATCGCTCCTAAAACCGCGAATCCGAAAGTAAATGCCATTGGTCGGAACATTTTTCCTTCCACACCGGTCAAAAAGAGAATCGGTGTAAATACGATAAGAATAATAAGCTGACCGAAAAATGCCGAATTCATCATCGTACTAGCCGATTCATAGGCGATTTCATCCATTTCAGATTGGCCAATGGCGGTTGTAGTTTTTTTCATCCGTTGATGAATGTGGAATACCATTCCTTCCACAATGATTACCGCGCCATCCACAATGATCCCAAAATCAATTGCACCCAAGGACATTAAGTTGGCCCACACCCCGAATTGCTTCATCAAGATAAATGCAAAGAGTAATGACAATGGGATTACCGACGCGGTAATCAAACCGCCACGGAAACTTCCCAAAAGCAGGACAAGCACAAAAATCACAATCAATGAACCTTCAATAAGGTTTTTTTCAACGGTGCTTGTGGTCCTTCCAATAAGTTCACTTCGGCTTAAAAATGGTTCAATGTAAACGCCTTCTGGAAGTGATTTTTGAATTTCATCGATACGCTTTTGCACATTATCTATAACAGTGCCAGGACTTTCGCCTTTCAGCATTAAAATTTGTCCGCCAACAGTTTCGTGTCCATCTTGGGTAAACGCACCATAGCGCACTTGATTCCCGTAGCCCACTTTTTCGGCTACATCCCTAACTAAAACAGGGCTACCGTTCTGTGAGGTAACAACCGTATTTTCTAAATCGGCTATACTACGAGCCAAACCTTCGCCGCGGATAAAATTTGCTTGGTGGTTTTTCTCGATATAAGCACCACCTGTATTGGCATTGTTCACTTTCAGGGCTTCAAAAACCTGATTCATTGTAATGCCAAAACTTTTTAGTTTATCAGGATTTATGGCCACTTCGTACTGCTTAACATAGCCACCAAAAGCATTGACCTCGACAACTCCAGGCACTAATGCCATTTGGCGTTTAACAATCCAATCCTGAATGGTACGAAGTTCCATTGCATCGTATTTATCTTCGTATCCTTCTTTTACCTTTAAGGTGTATTGGAATATTTCGCCCAGACCCGTAGTAATGGGAGCCATAAATGGCGTACCAAAACCTTCGGGAATTTCCCCGGCGACTTCGGTTAATTTCTCTTGTACCAATTGCCGAGGAAGATAGGTGCCTGCTTCGTCCTCAAAGACGATGGTAACCACGGACAGTCCAAAACGGGATACTGAACGCAGCTCGATAACGTCAGGAAGGTTGGCCATTGCCAACTCAACAGGGTACGTTACAAATTGTTCAATGTCTTCAGTTCCTAAATTTGGTGCAACTGTGATAACCTGTACTTGGTTATTAGTAATATCGGGTACGGAACCCAAATTTATAGTGGCCATAGACCAAATGCCCGTGCCCACAAGAGCCACTATAAAAAGCCCAATAATGAACTTGTTATTAATGGAATATGAAATGATTTTGTTAATCATAGAAAGAGATTTAATTCAGTTTAAACTTCGCAATACAAGAGATGCAATGCATTTATGATGCGATGCTTGCTTTGAAAAGCATCACGTTAGGACATAGCTATCCTTAAAAAAACTGAATTAAGCTCTAGGTGGTTGTAATACTGAAGATACTACTCCATCGGAAACGCTCTCGAAGTGCGAGAAGTTTTCCTGTGAAATAGGATTTGGTAAGGGTGTGAAAGCGATTACACCAAAATCAATCGTATGCACGTGACAGCAATGACATTGGCAGAATGGCGAACACAGCTCACAATCTTGATCGTGGTCGCCATCATAGTCCATTACCGAAACGACCTGGGCATCGTCTTTAGCCGTTCCCGAATCGGCACAGGGCACTACATTGAGTGCCAAAAAGTAAAAGGACAATATGATTGTTAAAAATTTCACGGTACAAAAATATAAAAAAATTGATGCAACACCTATGCAAAAACTTGAAAGACTGAAGAATTGGTAATCTATGATTACGCATCAAAACACAAGAAATAATCCTTTGGTGCTAATTCAACTACCCTACGGATTCATCATTTCTCAATTCAGGATATAGGGTATTTAGTAAGGGCAGGCAATCAACTTTCTGTTTTGGATTCGTAGCATGGAACTCTGCCAGCTTTTTTTGAAAGGTATTTTTTTTGTTAAAAAGCATCAATTTTTCCCAAATACCATAGTTCTTAAAGGCTTTTTCGATATAACTCCAATAGTCGGCGTAACTATGTATAGCATTGTTTGCAAAAGCTATCCATTGAGTTTTTTGATATCGATAACCAATAATCTTATCCCTTTTTGCGCTTTCAATTATGCATACAAGGGGTTTATGTTCGAAAAGTTCATCGATTAAATAACAACCATTTAGCTCATTTGCCAAATGAAAAACTATTAATGTCGATTCGTATTCAATAGGGTCTGTTTCGATTTGGGCCAATATTGCTTCGTCCTCTTTCTTTAAGTTATATCCTTTTCGGATAAGTCTTTTTAAAAGCCACATCTTATGTTCAATAGCTATGTTTTCAAACATAGTTGCAAGAAGCGTTTTGTCGTCTTTGGATTTTTCGTTTAAGTCGATTTCCAAATATGAACTATCAATCATGTGTTCCAAGAAACCGATATGACCCTTTTTTGCTATTGAAAACCAATGGTGAATTCTTGGTTGACCATCTTTAGGTTTAAAAGCATCGGATTTATTTAATATCGATAGTTCGAATTCGTCCAAATTTTCCATTTGTTCTTCGATGGAAGAAAAATTATACCCTTTATTTTTCCATAAAAATCGGAGGTCATCGATTATAGAGTTTGTTTTTTCTTCAGCCACTACCTTCCTTCGACGCTCTTGATTTTTGACTTCCTCTTCTCTTTCCTTTTGAAGACGTTTGGCATGTTCGTTCTCTCTAACCTTGAGCTTTTTCCCATAGTCAAAATAATAAATCTGATAGGATTCAACATTGAACTTGAGTTGTCCAAGACTGACGGATTTTTCTATCCATTTGCAGAGCAACTTATTATCCTCCGTTAGAAATGGATATTTGTACGTACACAACAATCTAAAAGGTTCTGAAGATTCATCCAGTTTGAAAAAGTTTTGAAAATCCGTAAGATATTTGATATCGCGTTCCATTTGTCACTGGCCATGAACGTCAAAATCATCCAATATCCAAATCAGAAAAACTCCTTTCCGTTTGTAAAAATCATGTCGGTCATAAATGTAGCGCAAGGATAAATCGGATAGCTGTATTTCGAAAACGAGTTCTTTGTCCAAGTATTTACAATACACATCGGGCCTACGTTTTTCATTTCCATCGTAAATAAAGGTATCATCTACGCAGATAGAATGAACACCATCTAAATTGTAAAGTTTCTTGGCTATTTTGTTTTTAAGTGCTTTATGCCTTGCACTTTCTTTTCCACGATAAAGCTGTGCCAATTGTTCCGTTTCCTCCTGCGTCAGGTCGGTCTCCTTTAAATAACAGAACGCCGCATTTGGTTGATGCTTAAAATGTAGTCTATCATACTTACTACCTGAAACGTTCAATTTTTGTTCACACTCGCAACAGTAGAGTTCTACTTCATCTCTATGATACTGCCTGCGAAGCTCAAATGAATTTTTAGCCGTGTCAAAGACATCATCGGCTTCAAGAATCTCTCCAGAAGTTTTGTCAAAAGCTACTTTTATACTTCTTTGAAACGACATCTCTATTATTGGGTAATTGTAGGGTTCGAAAACAGGTTTTGTAGCACTTGTTTATTACTATTCATTTTCTCCAATCGCAGAATCGCCTCCTTTAAAAATTTTATAAAATCCAATTGTTTCTGTACAATTGGTAGTTCCTTAGTATAAATATCCTCAGGATTGACCCCGTTTTTGAGATATCTTGTCTGTGAACTATGTTGAATGGTCAGTAAAGCGCAAAAGTAAAATGTATGGTCTATAAATATAGAATCAAATTGAATTGGTATCAAGTGATGCATTAAATTTTGAAAATACATTTGCGACTTTTTTTTATCCGCAAGCATCTTCAAAATTTCCCTTTTTGTTTCCAAAGCTTCCTTCGTACCTAATTCCCCAAAGTATCTTGCCATGGCTTGCATTTGTGACCTAAGTATTGAATTGCTATTTTCCGGAAATGCATATTCAATGGTTTCTAAGCCCGTTAGGATTTCTAAAAAGCCATCGAGATCTTCCAATGTAAAATTAACCAAGTCGCAATTTTTCAATCTGTCTATACTGCAAATGGCCGCTGAAATTGATTTATGGTGTTTGGCAAAGCTCTTATGGGAAAGCGGCTCCAGATCTTTCGGCATTGGATAGCTTTCAAGAAGCTCTATTGCGGCCTTCATTTTTTCTTCTTTTTGCACCATAATCTTTCTTGGGATTTTAAATTGATCGTGGGATGTCTCCTCGATTTCCTTTTCGGTAAAATCGCTAGAGAAAAGAACCGCGGCTTTATTGGCTTTCTCGCTTGCCTGTTGGAACAGAAAATATGAGTTTCTATACTTTCCGTTTCGGTGTAGCAAGATGGCAGATTCCAAATCATTAAGAGCGATATTTAGCCATGTATTGATTATTGTTTGCATAAGAGGTGTAAGTGTAACCTAAATGATATCTATAAATATATTGATATTTCTTTCAGTTAATAATCTATAAGCCAATATGTCAATTTACTTTCTTAAATTTACTT
>NHBR02000036.1 GCA_002167435.2 Allomuricauda sp. TMED12 | reverse complement strand
TATTTCAAGGTAGGGGTTTTGAAATGTGAGTTGTTTTAAATGAAACCTCAATAATTCAAATCTTTAACCCATTATCAATGAACTTATCTAAAAAAGGACTTATCATTATTTTTATATTGATAGGATCTGTTGTCCGTTCCCAAGACCTAACAGAAAATTTAAAGGTCTGGTCCGGAATCGGCCTGAAATATGGAATCACAGAAAAACTTGATGTAACATTCGGCCAAATGTTCAGCTACAATGTTAATCCAGCTGGATATAGTTTTTCTCAGACCAAATTGGCTTTTAAATACAAAATACAAAGAAGGACCTATATAGAGGCCGGTTATGTAAATGGCTTGTTTAATGATTCAAGGTCATTACGGGAACAAGGAGTCAATACTCTTATGTTTGGAAAATTGGCAATCGGACGTGTTTATGGAAATTTTTCCTATAGACATGATATTGTGAAAAGGCTTTCACTAAGACATGAACCGGAGATACAATACTTCTTCAATTCGTTGGAGAAATACCAAGTACGAGGACTTTATGCAGCTAGGCTGATCTATAATGTGAGAAGGTCAAGTTTGGCGCCCTATTTAGAAAATCAATTCTTCTATTACGCGGGAGGCGACATAAGCAGTGGTATAAAACGATACCGCCTAAAGCCGGGTGTAAACTTTAAACCGTTCGAAGATTTTCCAATGGGAGTCAGTATCTATTATATCATTCAAAAAGAGTTCAACACAGATTTCTTACCCGAAAACAATTACAATGTTTTGGGATTCCATCTTTCATTCACCTTAAAATAACCTTTGATCATGAAATTTCATAAAATAAAACCTTCCAATTTTAAGAGAACAATTATTTGTAAAAATGTCTCCAGTACATTGGTCAATAAATCCATTAAACGAACTCATCTTCCAAAAGCTGGAGATGTGGCGATATTTCGAATAAAGGAAGTAGGCAAACATACCCGTGTGCAGACTGTAAACGGTAACAATAGATATATACTGCCCGGAGATCTGATTATGGCAACATTCGGCAATAGATATGCAACAGAACAACTTGAGGGTTATTTACCTACAGAATACTGTACAAACTATCAAATACTTGGTCAAGGGGGCGTTATAGGGACAATGGCCTCCATTCACAGTAAATTCGAGTTGGTTGGTCCAACTACAGTAAGCTTGGTCGGCTACATTGTGGATGAAACGGGTCAAGTAATCAACACAAAATACTTAAACCATGAGGCTCCTTTGGAACTTATTTCTCCATCCACAACGCAGACACCGAAAGTAATTCTTTCCCTTGGGACTGGTATGGATAGCGGGAAAACCACTTCCGCTGCCTTTTTAACCAGAGGTCTTAAACTGGCAAAGAAGAAAGTGGCCTATATTAAGTTAACGGGTACTGCCTATACAAAGGATAGGGCCATGGTAAGGGATTATGGAGCGAAAATATCCCTGGATTTTTCAGATTTCGGGTTTCCTTCCACATATATGTGCTCCACACGAGAGCTTTTGATTTTATACAAATACTTGTTCGACAAAGCAAAAAGCATTGCTCCTGATGTAATTGTTGTTGAAATAGCCGATGGGTTGTTGCAAAGAGAAACTTCCGCATTGCTCAATGATAGTGTTTTTGCTCAAAATGTTTTTGGAGTATTGTTTTCAGCAACTGATAGTATGAGTGCCATCTCCGGCGCCAATATGCTGAAAGAACTTAACTACAATGTTATTGGGGTTACAGGACTTTTCACGACCAGTCCTTTGATGGTTGATGAAGTAAGGAATACGTCTGATCACAAAGTTTTGTTAGGAGAGGAATTAATGTCAAAAGAAATAATCGATACTTTAGAGCAAAGTAAAAAAACAGTAGTTTTTGAAAACAAAATGGCGGCTAATAACGGAATTTGCTAAAACCAACAGTTACTTGTTCCTGGCCACTTTTTTAAGTGGCCTTTTGTACAATGTACTCACGCTGTTGATTCCAATAAGTATTGGGAGATTCTACGAATTCAATTTTGGTTTTTCCTCACACCGATTACAAATTATTAAATCAGTTCCGTTTATCAACACACAGGATTTTACGGAATTTCTGATTTTCTTTTTCTGCATTGTGGGGATTCGTTTTGTATTCGAATACATCAATAAATACCTTATTGCTCTTATCTGTGAAAAATTTGCAAAGGATCTACGGGAAAAATTATTTGCCCATCAGTTACAAGTTGCCACAGAAGTCTATGACCAAAAGGGCATTGGAAAATATTTGCTACGGTACAGTGGTGATTTAAAAAGCATCCAGAATTATATATCCAGAGGGTTGTTACGATTCCTACAAGATGTATTTTTGATTGTCATTCTTTTGGTCGCCATTGCTTATATAGATATCAACTTGGGGCTTATCTTAAGTGGTTCGATTATTATATTCTCGCTCATCCTGTTCTTTATCAATAAATTACTGTACACAATTTCCGTGAAGCGCAGAAATAAACGATCCCAAATCTTGTCCTTTATCAATACCCGCTTAAGGGGTATTCACACCATAAAGGCCTTCAATAAATATACTCCAGAGGAAAAACGATATAGAAAGCGCTCCGGAGAACTTTTGGAAATAGGAAAAAAGTATCAAAAAGTGGCCAGTTCCATACAGGCGCTCATTCCTGCTTTGACGTATGCCATGCTTGGTATTTTAATGACCTATGTATACTATTCAAAAAATGCCCAGAATAGTACAGTGGATCAATCGGTTTTATTGATATTAATCCTTTTAATAATTTCTTTCCTTCCCATATTTAGAAGGATTTTGCGCGTCAGTATTGTTTGGAAATTAGGAAATATTTCCTTTGAAAAATTGATTAAAATACTTTCGCTCAAGGCAGAGAACTCCTTGGAATTTCAAAATTTGGACGTAAAAGACAAGCAAATAGTCTTCAAGGATATTACATTTATTTACCCTAACTCCAATCGAAAAGTTTTTGAAAACACTTCTTTTACAATAGAACCAAGGAATACAACTGTGATTATTGGCAACTCTGGAGCTGGCAAAAGTGCTTTTGTGGGTCTCTTACTTAAAATGTACCCTCCTAATGAGGGAAATATAACCTATGGGAAGAATACCATAGACCAACTATCCGAAAAGTCTATCCGTAAGAATATTGCAGTCGTTTCCAAAGATTTCCCACTTTATGGTAAAGATGTTTATGAAGCTATTGTCTATTCCAGGAAAAAGCATAAAAAATATAAGTCAGTGGCTCTTTTAAAGGACCTTCAGAAGTTTGAACATCCAAAAGATGTTTTGACCCTTGATGATAGAATTGGAGACTTGGGAAATATATTGACAGGCAGTCAAAAGAAAATATTGATGTATTGCCGAGCATTATTGACCAACAAACCAATATTGCTAATTGATGATCCTTTTAAAGAATTAAACCCTGATACTGAGAACTACATAAAGTCCCTGTTGAATGGTCTGAAGGGTAAAAAGACCATAATAATAATGGATAAAAATCCAATTGATGGATTGGATACGGATAGCCACTATATCATCAAGGAACATGGGTTTATTAAGCAGGATTAAAATTTCACCGGCCCCAAGGTTCTTTAGTATTTAAACGTAAATTCCCTGTTCAATGTTTACGGTTTTGGAACAAATAAGTCTTTACACTTTTATGAACGCATGTCCTTTAGCAACCTTTTAAAAACTCCATCGAATCCTAAAAAATATACCATGCCCCAAAGACTTATAACCATTGAATTCAAAAAAGGATTGGGAAATTAGATCCATTTCCCAGTTGTTGGCAAGCGAATAAGAAAGGGTTGGTATTACTATTACCGAATGGTTGGTAGGTGAATACACAGTACTGAACGACCCAGAAAAAATAGGTGAGAATTCCTTTGCCAATTGCAGATAACCAGAAAACTCAAATGGCATTAAGTTTTTGGCCGTTATGCCGCTTAAGGCCAGATTTTCAATACTACCGCCCAAATCTGTAGAACTGCCATTATACAGTGCTGACCCGTATATGTAAAGTCCATTTTTAAAACCGTAATCAAGAGATATGGAAGCGCTCCAAACATTTTCTGCATCCAAATAATTTGTTCGTGGTACAAAATAAGACACCTCGCCCTTAAACCCCATGTTTTTTAGGTTACCTGACCACCCCGTGCCCATTACCCAATCGTTTTTATAGATACCGCTAATCAGTTGAAAATCATAAGACCATTTATTGAACCCGTATAAAAGTGCTATAATGTGATCGTCTTTTAACCTTCCTTTTTTTGCGGCCAATTCAACCTTGCTAAAATCACCTGTGTAGTATTGGATACGCACTGCATCACTACCAGGGCGTTCTTCATAATCAAAATCGAGAAAATTATAGGTGTTGAAAATATCGTTTGGGTTCCATATCAGGTTTCGCCCCCAATTTACACGCTGCCTGCCCAAGGTAACATCCCAATTGCCCTTGCTATACCTTACAGATGCCCTATCGATTGATGTAATAAATAGCATATGCCCACTTTCTCCATAATTCCAGGTCATATCAACCCATCCGTTATCCATTCCCATCAACTCAGAAAATCCTGGGAAATTTGATACAGCATCCCCATAAAAAATTCGGTTTCGGAACTCAAGTCGCAAGGAAATACTTTTTGAAGGAGTATAGCCAAAATTCAGTCTATTGTGCACTAAAGTGGTCCATTGTAATTGGTTTAAATTATCCACAAATTGCAATTGATGCAGGTTTTTGACATAACCATTGAGAACCAGTTTATGTTCCTTCTCCTGCCCTGCCCCAAAAAAAGGAAAGAGCAAAACAAAAATGAACCATATGACCTTTGAAGGTTTCATAATGATCAAGTGGGCTTTTGCTGGACATCGGAATCCACCTTTCCATCGACCAAAGTAATCACTCTTCTGGCCTTCTCTATCACTCTTTGGTCGTGGGTGGAAAACAAGAAGGTGATTTTTTCTTCTTTGTTCAGTTTTGCCATGATGTCCAATAAATTACTTGCTGATTTTGAATCCAGATTGGCCGTTGGTTCATCGGCCAATATGATTTTCGGCTTGGAGGCCAAAGCGCGTGCCACGGCTACCCTTTGTTGCTGACCACCCGAAAGCTCCCCGGGTCTACTGTTGATTTTTTCCTCCAGACCCACTTCGCGAAGTAGTTCCAATACTCTTTTTTCCCTATCCTTTTTTGCGACCTTTTGCAATTGGAGCACAAAACCAATGTTTTCCCGAGAAGTGAGCACGGGTATCAGGTTAAAGGATTGAAATACAAAACCAATATTTTGAAGCCTGAAATCTATCAACTTGTTTTCTCGAAGTTTGGTAATTTCCACACCATCCACAAACACTGTTCCCGAAGTAGGTTCGTCAAGGCCACCAATCATGTTCAACAATGTGGATTTCCCCGAACCAGAGGGCCCCACTAGGGCAACAAATTCCCCTTCTTCAATATGGAGGTGCACATCTTGTAACGCCCTTACAGGAATCGCTGTTTCCTTATATGTCTTACTAACGTTATGCGCGTCTATGATTGTTTTTCCCATGGTGCTAAATTTTTCGAATTGATTCTGCAGGGTTTAATTGCAAAGCCCTATATGCCGGATATATAGCCGATAACAGTGCGGTGATCAAACACATGAGAGCTACTGTAAAATAGTTCTGACCGTCCAATGCCGGATAGATGATGGAACTGAAACCATAACTGGCCAACCCTTCTGAGAATATGGCAATGTTGATACCATAGGTCCCAAGAACAAGAACGCTCAACCAGCCAATAAAAAGCCCAACAGGACAGCCTATCAAGGTCAGGAAAAGAGTCTCCAACATGATCATGAAAAATATCTTTCTCTTATTGAGCCCAATGGCCATAAGCATGCCCAGTTCTCTTATCCGTTCCAGTACGGACATGAGCATGGTGTTCACAATACCGAAGGTCAGCGCTAAAAGAATAATACCAGAGATGATGTAGGTATATAGGTTGAAGGATTCTATCACCAGTTCCAAATCGGGGGCAAGATCTTTCCAATCTTCCACCTTTTGATTGGACATTAGCTGGCGGACATAGGTGATGTAGCTATCCAGTGCAGACTCATCCTTCAACAAAATGGCCAATTCATTGCTTTCCGAAGGCTGGAGATCTAAGAGATTGTCCAAGGTTTGTTTTTGGACATAAACATTGACTTCATCAAGAGAAAGGTTCTTGGACTTATAAATACCACCCACCCGAAAAGCACCGGAAACTATGTTGGCATGAATATCCGTAAAAGTGACCACAACCTTGCTACGCAATTTAATCTTGAGCTTTTTGGCCAACTTTTCACCGATAAAGATTTCATTGTCTTTTCCCGAAGCAAAATAGTCTCCCTGTATCAAATTTTGATTCAGGCCAATCTGTTTTATTTCCGCTTTTGGGGAAATGCCATAAATCGTGACACCGGAAACGGTAGTTGGGGATGCAATCATACCTTTGGCAATGGTACGCATACTTGCGGATTGAACCATGTCATCTTTTTGGAGCACTGAAATAATGGAATCGGTGTTTTTTATAACATATTTGGATTCCTGTTGATCGGTAAATTCTGGATGGTGTACCTGAATGTGTGACAAATGCCTGTTCACGGACTCATCAATATTGTTTTTGTAAAGTCCCCAAGCAAAGGCCAAAATAAAAATGCTGGCCCACAAACCAATTACAATAGAGCCAATTACCACAAAACTCCTTGTCTTGTTACGCCAAATGTTCCGCCATGCTATTTGAACCAACATAATCAACTATTTATCGCGTCTACAGGTTTTATTCTTAATACTTTATATCCTGGGTATAGGGCAAGCAAGCTGGCCAGTACCAACACAACCAGGGTCTGATAGATGAAAATTCGGATGTTGCCCGAAAAATAAATAATGGGCTCAATACCATAATCTTCATAAACCTCCCGTAAAGTACCACCAAATTCCACAGGATATTCCGTGAACAAATGAACAATCAATGTGCCTCCCAACACTCCCATCAAGCAGCCCATCAAAGAAATCATGATCGATTCCAACAATACCACATAGGCCAGTAGGTGCTTTTTCATACCAATGGCGATTAGAATGCCAAACTCACGGTTCCTTTCAAAGGTCATCATCAATAAAGTGCCGAACAATCCAAAGGATATGATGATATAGAGAATCCCTATGACGATATAATGTCCGGAACTGTCGGCCTCAATGAACTGATCCATCTCGGGCATCATTTGCTTCCAGGTCATCACTTCATAAGCCACCGTGTCAATCGAGTTTTCTATAGCTTTTTTAGAAGATTCCAAATCCGAGGTTTTACCGAGCATGATGGATAGGGACGTCAATCTATTTCCGGCCCCGTGCAGATATTGGGATGCCTTTAAAGGCATATAGATAACATTGCTGTTCAGCTCGGGAGACCCCAGTTTTAAAATGCCAGCAATATTAAATTTACCCGCTGCACTACTGGCATGGTATCCTTGTCCAATTAATACAAGGGTGTCGTTCACCTTGGCATTGAGCTGTTCTGCCAACCCACTCCCAATTAGGATTTGGTCTGTACTATTACTTTCAAAATAGATACCTTCAATAACCTTTTCATTCAGTTGGTTTACTTCTTTTTCACTGGTAGGATTTATCCCTAACACCATTACTCCCTTGGTTTTATCGGCAAAGGATGATAGCGCAAAGGTTTCCAATCTTGGCATCAGGTTTGTAACATTGGGATTGTCCAATAAACTTTTGGAAAGCTCTTCATCGACTTCAAAAGAATTGTCTATCGATTGTTCGCCCCAATAGCCATTCTTATGGATTTGGAGATATCCCGAAGAGTAACTGACCACATTATGAATCATGTTCTCATAAACCCCATCCGTAATCGAACGAAAGGTTATAGCCAATAGCACGGCAAAAAAAACGGAAGCAACGGTGATCATTGTCCTTCGACCGTTGCGCCATATATTCAACCATGCCAATTTTAAGAACATCATTTTAGTTGCATCATGTTACGTGTAGTGAAAAAACTATCGGAAATCTCCTCATCGTAAAGGAGATGATTGTACTTGATCACGGTTTTGTAACCTTCCTTGTCCGTAGGAATCATTTCAATCCGTGTGGTCACTTTTCTGGAACCGAAGACTTTGATATCACTTGAATTCATGATGTTGACCAATTGTCCATCCTCATCATAAAATTCAGCTTTGAGCTGAAGAAAATCTTGGGTATCGATCCATACGATCACTTTTTCCCACACAATGGCCGCTGAGGGTTTAGGTATCATTTCAATCTTATAACATTCCTTACCTTGGATAAGTTCTCTGCCCAAATGTCTGTGGTCATAATCTTTTACCGATGAGGCTTCCTTCACCAAATCGTCATTGGTAAAGTCCGTACCCATCCAACTCTGCGACATCATCGAAGGGGGTAGTTTAATGGTCCGCTCAATGGCCGGTATCCAGTTCCAAACTTCCTTCTCCCTTTTAAGAAAAACAATACCCTTTTCCTTGGCTGGGGCCTGTACAAGAATCAAGGTATAATCATCCCCTTTGGTCCAGGCTTTCATCTCCATTTCCCTTTGCCAAGAAGGACGTATGATCTGTATGGTAATATCTGCTTGGGAAGTATTTCCCCTTATGTTGTCATCGGCCCTTTTAACAATCTCCTTCGCAGCTAATTCCTGCGTGGGTTTTGTGCCGACAAAAAGCAACATACTTAGGCCAAAGACCAAATATCCAACCACTATTGATGCTGTTCTCATGGTTTGAAACTAGCTCAATAAATGTCTTTGGGCAATGATATTAATCAAGTGTTGCCTTGGGTAAAGAAAAGTTTTGGGTTAGCTATATTCTACAACTGAGAATATGGAAGAGGTTTTAAAAATACCCGGATTATGTTGTTCATGGCATTTGCATATTCTTCCATATTGGAGATTCGCTTCCATTCCGGATGTGGACCAAACTTGCCCCATGCTTCTGTGTGGGCCTGCTTGTCCTTGAATCCCAACATATAAGTTAGGCACGGCATATTGTTCCCGGCAATATTCGACCCAAAAAACACGGTAGGAAGGCCAACATCTTTAAAAATACCAAATTCACTGTCATTAAACATTTTAACCTTTCTGCGCAGGGCGTCCTCATTGTAACTTTCGTAAATTCTAAGCTCAAAAAAGTTTGCATTATCCGCTGGCTTCTGTAAACTTGGAAAACCTGTCGTGGATTGAATAAGATCCGTTGTAATTCTACTATACGGAATCAAGTTTTCGGATATTTTAAGATAAGGGCTTGCATCCTCAATATATTTTGCGTCCTCAATCAATAATTCGCCACTTTTTTGAAACGCAGCAATGTCATTATAAGGGATAAGCACATATAGTTTTTTTGGCAAAGCTTCCCCAACTTCTTCAAATACACCAATATTCTTTACCCCTTGACGGTTCATGGCAGGGATAAATGCTTCTTTAAAATAATCATGGAGTACTTGTTCCGGTCTGCCAAACTCCAATTCGTAGGTTCTCAATTCATACACTTGTTCCTGTCCTGCCAATTGAAAGTTCAGAATCAAAAGAAAAAGTATGGAAAAAATTCCTTTTATAATTTTCATTGTCGAGTTATCTTTTTGAATGCTAAATAATTGTACCTGTTATGCTTTTCCTGCAAGGATGTTTTCGATAGTACTCAGTTCCTCTTTGTTAAATTCAGGATTTTGCAATGCCTTTAGTGAGTCTTCCAATTGTTCGGGTCTACTTACCCCCAACAATACTGATGTAACCCGTGGATCTCGCTTTACCCAAGAAAGGGCCATTTGAGCCAAGGACTGCCCCCTTTCTTTAGCGACTTTATTCAATTTTGCTACCATCTCCAGTTTTTCCGAAGTGATTTGGTCAGCTTCCAAAGCACCATTTCCACGGCCAGAAGCAGCTCTGGATGATTCTGGAATTCCATGGAGGTATTTGTTGGTCAATAAACCTTGCTCCAAGGGTGAAAACACAATGCTTCCAACCCCTTCTTCCCCCAATACGTCCAACAAACCGTCTTCAATCCACCTATCGAACATGGAGTATCGAGGTTGATGAATCAAACATGGGGTTCCCATTTCTTTTAACATTGTTATTGCTGCCTTCGTCTCTTTGGCATCATAACTGGATATTCCAACATACAAGGCTTTCCCTTGGCGAACTATTAAATCCAGCGCTCCCATAGTTTCTTCTAGAGGTGTGGATGGGTCCGGACGGTGGTGGTAGTAAATATCTACATAATCCAGCCCCATTCGTTTTAAGCTTTGGTCCAAACTGGAGACCAAATACTTTTTGGAGCCAAAATCACCATAAGGACCCTCCCACATCTTCCATCCTGCTTTGGTACTCACAATTATTTCATCCCGGTATTGGGACAAATCCGACTTCAGTATTTTACCAAAAGTGGTTTCGGCCGACCCGGGCGGGGGACCATAATTGTTTGCTAGGTCAAAATGGGTAATTCCTGCATCGAATGCCTTATGCACTATTGTTCGGGCATTATCAAAATTATCCATCTCACCAAAGTTGTGCCATAGGCCAAGTGAAAAAGCAGGTAACAACAAACCGCTATCGCCACAGCGATTATAGGTCATTTCTTTATATCTATTCTTGTTCGGTTGGTATTCCATAAACATTTAAATTATAGTTCAAAATCAATATATCACCCACAAAAACAATCATTTAAAGCTGTGTCTTCCAATTTAGTCTACTGGCTTGACCACCTCGGACCATTTAATAATTGAATTTCGAGTAGCATAACTATTGAAAAAACATATAGTATATTATGCAAAATCTTTGATACATTGTCAAAGCAAAACTATTGGGTTTTTACGCCTTTTTCATTGAACTAGGACAAGAAATCACCCATACAGCCTCGATACCTTTTATGAAAAATGAATTGAAAAACTATTTGGAACGTTTCATCAACTTATCGGATGAGGAATCCGAGATGGCTCTCCAGTTTTTTGAATATCGGAAGTTTCCGAAAAACTCCCTTATTCTACGTTCGGGAGACATCTGCAACTTTGAAGCTTACATTAAACGCGGTTGTGCCAGAGAATTCTTCACTGATCATAAAGGAAACGAACATACCGTTGAATTTGCCATTGAAGATTGGTGGATAAGTGAAATCAATAGTTTTGAAAACAAAGTGCCCAGCCAAGTGAGTATCGAGACTTTGGAAGAAACCGAAATGTTGATGTTATCCTTAGAGTCGAAAACACAACTTTTGGAAACAATCCCAGCTTTGGATCGAATGTTCCGAATTATGATGCAACGCCATGTACATGCCCTAAAGAAACGATTGCTTCAAAATATGTCCAGAAATGCGATGGACCGTTATCAAATGTTCCTTGAACAATACCCTACCGTTGTTCAACGTGTTCCACAATATCATATCGCATCTTATTTGGGAATTTCCCAAGAGTTTTTAAGTAAATTAAGAAAGAGGACCATGGATTTGTAAAGAAAATGAGCGGTATTCATAATAAGGAATTTGAAAGTAGCAGAGGTAACTCCAGGAGATGGAGTAATTCACATATTTAAGAAAAACCAGATAGATGCCATATTATGTTTATTGACATTTTTCAATGATTAGCCGCAAATGAAACAAATTAGTATTCCCACTGATATTTACTAATCCATGCATCTATAGTTTATGATAAACCTCATCAAAAGGTACCCTGCACCGCTCGCCCCAAATACCCGAACTTCCCTTCCTAATTCCTACGGAGACCACCATATTTATCTCGGCACCACGTGGCAATCTTAAAAGCCTCTTGACCAGTTTACTGTCAAATCCTTCCAATGGACAGGTATCATATCCCTCGTTTGCCATTGCAATCATAAAAGTCTGTGCGGCCAATGCACATGATTTATGGACCACGACACGTATGTCGCTTTCAGATACTTCTCTGGTTATGGGGCGAAAAAGACCTATGGCCTTGGTCAATATAACCCTAAATAAACCTACTATTCCAAAAAATCTTGTGTACAACAGTGGTATTATCTTACCATAATACAACTCCCTATCCTTTATTCGTTTTCCCTGTCGCTCTTCGGGACTGTTACGTTGAATGTTTCCCTTTTCAAATTCAAGAACAAATTTTGAGCGTTTTTTATGTAAATCCTGACGGGTAACAAATATAACGGCCTCAGATGCTGTAGAAATAGCTGTTTGACCCAAACAAGCTTTGGAGAGCTTTGTTAAAGTATCCGGTTCTGTGATATGATAAAACTCCCACAATTGCATATTGGAACTATTGGGTGCCAATGTCGCCAACTCCAGACCATGCTTTACTTTTCCAGTATCAACCTTTTTAGCTTTATCATAAACCCTGACCGAGCGTCTGTAATTTAAAATACCTTCCAAATCCATAGTTATCAATTTACCTTTTAAGGTTTTGTCACATCTAAATTATCTTTTTAAAACCAAAACCATATTGAAAGGGCTATTAATAAGTCAGTTATACTGGAAGTGAATTGCTGTTGATTGAGGTTTGCACCAAGGTTGGAAAATCGAAGAGTTCAAAGCCAGTGAGACAAGAAGGCTATAGAAAAAACCCAATATTCATATTACAATGGAAAAAACTCCTCCACATCCCAATAAAAAATCCAGAATCCATTGCTAAACAATTAATTCCTTGGAAGTTAAATCTGATGCTTTTTCGTGGAATACTGTCACTCACCCAAACCATATTTAACTTCCAAGCAATTAATATATAATCAAAGTTCAATAAGGTCATTGACCTTAGGGGTCAGATTTTAAGAGAATAACTTAAGTTTATCCAGTATATAGCGTTATAGGGCAGGTATGACAGCACTTATGGCAATATTCAGAGGGTTTTAAACAATTTGAAGACTTCTTGCCTGTATGTTTTACTTACCGGGATTTTTTTGTCGCCGATAAAAAGAGTGTTGCCTTCATACCCCTTCACTTTGTGGACATTGATCACGTAACTCCTATGAATCCTTAAAAATTTGTCCACAGGAAGCTGAAGTTCAATGTTTTTTAATACCGTAGAGTAAACAAAACTTTCTTTTTTAGTGTATATCACGGAATAATTACTGTCAGCCTGTAAAAAAAGAATCTCATCCAGAGGAACCCGCTCAAAGTGATGTTTCTTTTTAAGAAACAAACTATCCATAATCTTCATTACTTGATTATCGGCCTCATCAAAGTTATATGTTCCCAGTAAATCTGATTCAGAATTACCATGAGAATAATTCATCAAGGCCAGTTCGATGGCAACGCTCAATTGACGGTCATTAAATGGTTTCAATATATAAGCGTAAGGTTTTACGCTTTTGGCCCTTGAGACCAGATTTTGATCTGCATGGGATGTCAAAAAAATAAAGGGGATTTGGTACTTTTCATTAATGATTCTGGCCAATTCTATTCCGTCAAGAGTTCCATTTAGGATGATATCCAATAAAATAACATCTATGGAGCTGTGCTCTTCCATAAAACCCAGTGCCCTCTGAGCGGATAATGCAGTACCGATAATATCATAACCTATCTGGCCAAGTCTATTTGATATATCCTTGGCCACCAATATCTCATCCTCCACAATAAGGATTTTAACCTTTTCCATAACCTGATTATGTTATAACAATCTCATTGATATGTTCCAACATGTCCCTTTTTCGGCTTTAATACTTAAGCTACCCTCAAGCTGTTCCACCAATGAATGTATAAGTTTAATACCAAAAGAGTTTTCATTTGCACATTTCGATGCATATCCGATACCATTATCACCCACCTGTACATTTACCACATCCCCACGGGTTCTTTTAAGAACCACCTTCATGGTAGGTTTATCAATATTGACATATGCATATTTGAGAGCATTGACAATGACTTCATTGATAATCAAGGCCAATGGTATAGCTTTATCTATAGTGATATTTATATCAGATATATCCAAACGGGGTTTAAAAGTAGCCCCATATCCATGGAAAAGTCCAAATATCAGTTCCTCCATATATTCTTTAACCTTTATACGGGTATCCACTCCATCTTGATAGAGTTTTCTGTGTACTAATGAAAGTGCCTCCACCCGTAATTTTCCTTCCAGAAGAGCTTCTTGTGCAGGATGACCCTTAAGCTGATGACCTTGGAGGCTCAATAAACTTGAAATCATTTGGAGATTGTTCTTGATACGATGATTGAGCTCCCTCAGCAATAAAGCTTTTTCCCGTTCTTTTTTGGCGATAAGATCTCGTTGCTCGGCAAGAACGGCATTGGCTCTTTTAATCCGTCTATACCCTCTACGGAGTATGTAAGCAAATATTAACAATGACACAAATCCCAACATCACTAAGTACAGTACATATTTCTGGGTCTCATTGATTTTATTCAGCAATCCGATTTCAGACTCCCTTTTATCAATTTCATAACTTGCTTTTATGCGCTCTATATCTTGGATGTTTTTTTTGTTCACCAAGCTATCTTGATATATGGAATACATCCGTTCAAACTGCAAGGCTTTTCGATATTGGGACCGGTCTTCATAAAACTTCGACAGTAAAATGCCAATATCCCTTATTTGCTCTTTAAATCCCTCTTTTTGGGCAATTTCAAGAGCCTCCAAAAAATTTTCCTCTGCAAGTCCGTACTCCCGATTTAGTTCATGCACCTTTCCCAATTCGGCGAGATATACTGAGGTAGAATAAGAGTCTCCAAGCTTTTTCAATACACCAACCGCTTCGGTCAGATTATTCTGTGCCAGCCCAATTTTGTTTTGGGCCGATTGGACCATTCCAAGGTTACCTTTGGAATACCCTAGTAAAACCTCATTATCCAAAGTTTCATTCATCTCCAAGGCCTCTTCAAAATAGAATACAGCACTGTCCAATTGACCACTCATACGATATGCCTCCCCAAGGTTTAGAACAGTTAGCGCATAATTTGTTGCCTTATCTGAGTTAGCGTATATTTCCATTGCTTTTGTTAGGTAATTGATACCCGGTATATAATCCCCATCACTTATATAATTACTTGCCAACTGGGTAAAGGATGCCGCCTGTCGCTCAGAAAGTTCCATGGATTCATATATTTCCAATGCCTCAAAAGTAGCCTTGAACGATTTGGTGTTATTGCCAAGCCTTCGTTCCAAATGACTTATTTCTTCCAAAGCTTCTGCTTGTAATAAGGGTTCCTCAATGTTTTGTGCCAATTGGAGTGACTGTTTTGCCATATGGAGGGCAGAATCAATGTCCCTATGGTAGTGGGATGCCAAACTCAACAACTTGGACCTTTCCTTTTGCGTAAGGTCTTGAGTCCTCAATATATTGATCAAGCTGTCAGGGTCCTTTTGCTGTGAAAAGCAAAAACTATGGGCTGATATGAAAAAAAACAAAAAACAAATACCCCCAGAAAACGTACCTCTATACATTTGAGCTGATCTTTGCCAAGGGATCAAACTCGCAATAACAGGTCATATGGTTCCCTTCAGCATCATCGATGATAAGCTTGAATAAAACGCTATAAAGGATGTAAACAGATTTTGGTGAGTCCGCTGATTGTTTTAAAGTTCTTATCTCACAATAGGATTGAAAACCAGATATTTCCTGAGGAGTAACATACAAGGTACCGTCTGGAGCATTCCGAACATATTGGCCATCACAATCAAAGACCTTTTCCCAATTCTTAAAATCGGGGTTTGTTCTACCTATGTTTTGAACTTTGCAACAAACCATTGGTGTTGCATTTGATCCTTCGTCACCTTCCAATAACTCAAAACTTGCTTTCACAGTAGTATTGAACCCTATTTGGGGTAGTTTGTTCTTGACAGAGGTTATAAAATCATCTATTGCAATTGGTTCAGTCATGGTTCCAGGCCCAATAGCAGTGTATTGCACGGCCTCTTGTAATGCCTCCACATCTATAGGAAAGGGATACGATGCTGAATTGGTGGGATTATCGTTGTCGATAAGTTGAATGGAAAGGTTCATAGGTTTAATTTTAAAGTTGGTTATGATTGTGTAACAGATTCATCTTACAAATCCAATTGAATTTACTCATTTTTTTTGACTCATTGTCTTTTTGATACAGGGAACGCCAAATGACCATGTCAAAGAGATGAACAATCTGAAATTGCGGTACGCATCAAAAACACCACAAATTATTTACCCCGCTCGAAAAGGTATCAGATCAAACATTTTGGCAAACTATTCACTCAATTTACTGATAGCTCCACTAAGATTTAAGTACCGCCCACTCATATGTTTTTTATTCTAAAAACATACTGGACATATTTGATGGACTGCAAAATGATTTATCAGCTTTACGGCACTGCAAATAGATTTTGAGGCCTCCTATAAATGACAACCGTTTCTCTGAAAAATCCAATTGCAAAAACTAAAATTTTGTATAACACTTAAAAACATTGAATCATGAGTGAACAAGGTAAAAAAATTCAGACCACTGCAGAGGTATTGGCACATACCAATGCCATTCCACAGCAATTTTATGCAACCGAAAAAAGTTTGGTGGTGTATCATGCAGGAAAAAAACCTAAGGGAAAAGTACTTGCTGGAGCTGTAGTATCCAACAATCTAAAGCCTGGAAATGTTGGTTTTGTAACCCCAATGAACAAAAAGGGTAACGTAGAAAGTA
>NHBR02000035.1 GCA_002167435.2 Allomuricauda sp. TMED12 | reverse complement strand
GATACAGTAGGCATCGACCATTCACAAGCATAGTCGTCGATACAGTAGGCATCGACCATTCACAAGCATAGTCGTCGATACAGTAGGCATCGACCATCCACAAGCATCCACAAGCACATGGAAGCATCTCAAACACAAAGACCGCCTCGATTGAATCCCTTGTCGACTAACAGCGAAGCTGTTTGTCACAAACCCCTGGCCCTGCCGGATGGCACAAGTGCTCAAACATCCCAGCGGCAAAAGCAATCATCCCAGCGTCGGAAGGAAGAACCATCGCGTTGACACATTCAAAACCCAGCACGCATCCCTCACATTGCCCAGTCCAGGCAAGGACGGAAGGAACTTCAGGTTGCATCGACCCGCGACTGTCTCCGCTCAAAGTTCAACGCTAGACATGCCAGTCACCACTCGTGCGAGATCATCATTCGTGCCCCAACAGACAGCGCCAGCTGTTTGTCACAAACCTCATCACCATCGTCCTAGTCACTGTTCTCCAATTCTCGAAGCATCCGAGCCTTTGAGCTTCCTGCCTCAGCCTTGCCCATGCGCTCATCGCGCGCGGCACGGCGTGCATCTCGCTCATTCATGCTATCAGATTTGGCAGCGGAAGCTGGAGCCTGCGTAGCTGGCTCCTCCGAGACCCCTTCAATTGGAGTTGGTTCAGGCTGAACGGCATCGTTCTCAGCACCAACACCGGCACTGGTTCCAGCATCAGCATCAGCGTCAATACCATCATCAATGTTAGCACCAGCGTCAGCAGCGACACCGTCACTCGCATCGTTGTCATTGTCATTGTCCGCATTGTCATCGACGATATCGCCCGCGTGCTCCTGCATGTATTCATATGCAGCAGTCGCGCACGCGCCATTCATGGCTGTCAGTGGCAACCAACAATCGTCCTTGGCACCGTACCCGACCCAACGAACGCGGTACAGCGTGGTGCCCTGTCCATCGACCTTGTGGTCAACAACGAAGTCAACGTCGTAGTAGTCCTCGCCCAGATAAATATCATCGTCGTCAGCGTTCTGAGGCCAAAGCTTGAGCCTTGAAACATGGAACTCATGATGATCACGTCGAGCATTCCCGCGACCGACCAACTCATATCGATCCCGCTCGAGCACCGTCTTGATAAGGAAAGGACCAACAAATGGCATGTGCATCTTCGACCGACGTCCAGCTTGTCGAATCAACACGCGATCACCCTTCTTGAACGACACGTTAGTCTGATAGCGACGACTGTGCCCATGGCGCTGGGCCATCTCCTGCCTCTTAACATCACTCTGAGCACTCAGCCAAGCGATGTGCAAGGCAGCAAACTGCTTCTTGACATACTCATCCGCGGTGGCAGCTCCACCCTTGGGCCCGTTGTTCAAGTCCCAAGGTGAGACTGCATCGCGACCATGATTCAGATAGAAAGGCGAATAACCAGTTGCCGTGTGGATGAGCTGCTTGTACCAATAGATCAGCAGCGGAAGCACTAAGTCCCACTCAAAGCCTGTGTCAAAGTGAGCTGCACGAGCAAGCTCGCGGAGGCTATGGTTGAATCGTTCGCACCCGGCGACTGCAGTGTGCATGTGCGCATCAGCAACGCGCAACTCGATGCCAGCCTTCTTGAAGAACGCACGAGCACGTGCCGAAATAAAGTTGCTCCCTCGATCCACGTAAAGGACCTTGGGCCACCCGTGCCTGGGCACGATCTCAAAGAACAGCAAGTTCAGCACATCATCAGTGTCCACCTTCACGGTGGTTGCAAAAGCCTCGACGTCCCGCGTGTAGCGATCGTAGAAGACAAGTGCTTTCTCTCTGCCCGAGCGAGCCTTGTGCAGATGGACCAAGTCCATTTGCAAGCACTGCCAAGGTTGCGTGCCATTCTCTGGAATGAGCTGAGCGCCACGGTGATTCATCTCCTTGTTGAAGAGACACGTTGGGCACTTCCCAATGAACTTAGTGACTCTCGCCTTCATGCCCGGCCACCACACACGCGTAGCAGCAGCAAAAAGAGTGCGACGCACCCCTGGATGGCCGGCACCATCATGAACGCCCTCAAGGAAGGACTCACGCATTGACTCAGGCAAGACGCAACGCAAGTGAGGCTGTCCGTCTGAGGCATACGCAGCGAAATCATCCTCCATGTAAAGGACTCCATTACTAGCAACCGAGAACTTGTTGTTCGAGAACTGTCTTCTCAATGGCTTGAGGTGGTCTTCGACTCGCTCCTGCGGCAAACCTTCTTCCATCCATTTCCTGATGGCCTGGCACTCAGGATCCGAACTCTGAGCCTCAACGATAGTGCTCGGCGTCTCCAGCATACCTTTGGGCACCAGCTGCTCCATGAATGCCAAAGGATCGATAACGCGAGGAATAGCACCACCAGACGGATAATGAGCCTGTAGGTCATCCTGAATCTCGACGCCACTGGGCTGCTCACCTGGAACCAACGGTTTCTTGCGCCGTGATTCTGAAGGCGGCACTCGCTCACTGATGTCACTCTGGAAGCCTGCATCCGGTAGTGGTGGCGTGCCAACATGAGGCAAAGATGTCGCTGCGACAGCAGCATCCACTTGCAACTGTAGCCGGTGAGCGAACAGTGACTTGAGAACTGATCTCTCCACATCGTTCACGTACTCGTATGCCTCCGTGGCATCGCAAATGCGGAATCCGGGAAAGAGGTTCGCATGTGTCATTGTAAGACGGCGATGATCGAACACCTCTTGCACTGGCAAATCGTCCAACGACTCAACCTCGAACACGTAAATGCCATGGCGTTCGCCTCGCTTGTTTCCTGGGCCTGGTTCAACTGTGACCCTGGCAACCAAACGAAGGCACCGAGCTGGATCTGGCCACTGCTCGAAAGTGCGAACTGGACCAAACAGCATGTTCAGCGCGTGGTGTGCTCTGTAGACACCCGTGAGATCCTCCGTGGTTCGCAAGCATGGCGAAGCCAGCGTGCTGCTGTCGGCCCTCCCAATGGCCGTGGAAGGCTCTCGATCAAGAAGCAAGAATCGACCCTTCTTGTCATGAACGATAGTGACCACGTGAGTGAAACCATCACTGCTAGCATCGGGTTCGAGCTTCTCACAAACCACCACTGGCGCAACCGCAACAGCTGTGACCGCCAGCCGTGCCAGATCATCCGCTTCGAAGCTGTTCACCACTACCTGGCAATGCTCGATCCACGCCTGAAGCAAAGTATCGTAGCGACCCTCGTCAGGCTCGAAAAGCGAATCGGATGCGGGGCTCCGCCGCTCACAGTCGCACTCATGCACGTGAGAAACGTCAGCCTCCGAATGGATGATTCTCGAAGTGCAACGCAAGGGCTTTGGCAAATCACTGTTCTGTATCAGCACGTTGCCCTTAAGAAGCTTCTGAACACATGACCAGCGTGCAAAGCGATGAGTCATGGACGTGCCCTCGTGCATTGCCGTAGCTATCAAGGGAACGCGAAGGACTCCCGCAGGCAGAGGCACAAACCCCCGAAGGTCCACGCACCGATAGTAGGTCAATGACACCCCAATGGCGCGTGGATTGCCCAGCTTGCGACAAATCTCTGTGGCAAACGCGGCATTAGCACTGAGCTTCGTAGCAACAGCATTCCTCAGTTCACTTCTCGCTTCAAGCTTGAATCGCTTCCCACCGACGGAATTGTCATTGCGACCTTCCTTCTCGATCGAAAGAGGCGACCCGTCGAAAGTCAAAAGCGTCTCCTCGTCGCAGACCACGACGCTGACCTGTGTGAACATATCACATCGTTCACCTCGCTGTTGCGAAAGCTCGAGGGTCATGGCCAACTGCAGCGAACTGAGCAGCTCAAGCATGGCCATATAGAGCTCAGGTCCATCGATGACATCCTGCCACGCATACTCGAACACCTCCTCGCTGATTGGCCGAATCTTGAAGAGACCCACAGCGTGTTGGAAAGTGCCCTTGCGGCTCATCTGATGCGCAGGTAAGTAGGCCTCAACCAGCAGCTTTAAATTGCGACCGTTGCGCGCCCCGTGCAGCACGCCGTCAGCAAGGCACGTGTCAAAGAGATTAGAGACCTCAATGCCGTAATTGTGATGTAGCTTGGACACATCGTTCTCGCAAGACTGAGCCACCACGCGGATGCGTGGGCTGGTGAACCAATACCTCAGCGTCGGCACCGCAGTGTCGTGACCAGGCTCTGGTAGAAACAGATCAGTGAGAACATTGGGGAAGAGCAAGGTGTCGAAGACGAGCGTCAACGAACCTGTCGCGACTTGAACAAGGTCAATGCCAAACGCCAAGGCATCGTACTCAAAGTCGACCACAATGAAGCTCATCTCTGTACCGACGACTCGAAGCAAATGAGTCTGCAAATCACGCAACGCACTGGCCGCATCCTCCAGAGTTGCAATAGCAAACTGCGGTGCTGCTCGTCTCGGCATCGGCGCTGAAGGAACATCCAACGATGCAACCAATGCAGCGTGGGATGGCATGCGACGGTTGAACAGCATGTCAAGTCGCCGCGCCATGGCGCAGTCATCCGCCCTAACGCCCCTCTCAACGAGCACGTGGAAGGGGACCCAAGTCGCAGCCGCATCCTCACAACCGAACGCAACAGAGAAGGCATCTTCGAAGAGATCGATCGCTGCCCTTCTGAACACCACGTGGACAGTGTTGCGATCCTTGACCACGTTGAATTCCTGAAGGTAGCTGCCAAGTCGATAGAACGCCGTAGCTGTAAGCCGGTGTGGCGCAGCCACCTGCTCGAGCGCATGAATAGCCGAGCTCTGCACACTGTCAGACTTGAACCTCTTGACTGCCGAAGGCAACACGTACCCTCCTCGAACAGCGGGAAGCACCAATACCTTGCACCCATCGGTCAGGACACAGCTGACCGGCCGCCTCTGCCAAGCTGCAGGGCGTGCATAATGTCGCACACCGGTGTCGCCCGGTGCGACAACCGTGAGTGGCGAACGCGTCTCGTTACCCCAAGTGTCGATCCTCGAAGTGAGGAGCCCTTCGTTGTCGCTTGACAGCTCCGTGGATGTAGCCTCAAACGGCGAACGCTCATTCAACGCAACATTGCCGCGATCAGCATCAATCAATCGATGCTCGAGAGCAAGACGGGAAAGCGCATCATCCTTGACGTTCAGAATGCCAGGCCTGTGCCTCACCTCGAAGTCCAATGCTTGGAGCTCAAGAATCCATTCAGCCATGCGACCCTTGGGCCGCCGCAGCGTCTGCAACCAAACGAGTGGTTCTGAATCAGTGTAAACCAAGAACCATTGAGCTGACACGTAGTCGTAGTATCTTTCGCATGCCCGCCTAAACGCATAGCACTCATGCTCCACCGGAGCCCAGTTCGCTGTGGCATCAAGCCATCTGACCGACCAGTGCGAGATGGAACGTATCTCGCCATCGCGCTCCTGTCCAAGCGTGGCACCGCATCCTCCGATCTTCTTCGCAGCATCGACCTCCAATATGAAGGGCACTGAAAAGTCAGGTCGAATGAGCACTGGCTCTTTGCAGAGAGCTTCCTTCACAGTTTCAAACGCATCCCCCACCTGCTGATCTGGTGGATCCGCCGTGGTGAAGCGCCCATTGCTGTCCTTTGGCTTGGAGTGAACGTACTCCTGAATGCACGAAGTTACCAAGGCAAAGTCAGGCACAAAGTTAGCATAATAGTTCGCAAAAGAAACCCACTTGTGCAAGTCCTTCTTAGATGAAGGAAACGGAGCATTGCGAATAACGTCAAGCTTGCCCGAGTCCGGGTGAATGCCCTCCCGCGACACGATGTGACCGAGGAACTTGGTCGATGAGCGGCCAATCTCGCACTTCGCAGCGTTGAACGTGAAGCCTGCGCCGCCGATGCGATCAAGAACACACGCCACGTGAAGCAAATGCTCTTGCCAGGTGTTGGAGTAGATGAGCACGTCGTCGATAAAGCCCACGGCGAAGGACAGGTCGCGAAGCAGCACATCCATTGTTCTTTGGAAGGTGGCGCTCGCTGCTTGCATGCCCATCGGCATAGTCGTGAACTCCCATTTGCCCCACGGGAAGTTGATCGCTGTCTTTGATTGCGTCGATTTGGAGTTGGGAATTTGCCAGAAGGCCTTCAAGCAATCAAGCGATGCAAAATAAGAAGCAGATCCGATCCGATCCAGTGCATCCTGAACGCGAGGCAAAGGGTAATGCTGTTTCACAGCAAGCTCGTTCCCGGCGCGAAAGTCAAGGCACATACGCCAACCACGACCACCCGGCTTGCGTACCATGACGATAGGTGCGCCCCAAGGAGATGTAGACGGAACAAGCACACCCTGCTGCACCATCTTCTGCCACTCAGCTTTGGCTGCCTCGAGTTGCTCAGGGTTCAATGGTCGAGAGAGTATGTTCGGAGGAGCTCTCTCGCCGCTGTCCACGGTTGGCGTGTCAACATGGAATTCTCCAACGCAGCAACGCCCAAGACGATCCTTGTCGAAATAACCAGCCCGTTGCAGAACAATGAAGTCCTTGACCTCCTGTTTCTTGGTGATCAATTCCTCTGGACTGGCACTCTCAATGTGCAATGCATCAACAATGGCACCGATCTGTTCCTCACTCGCCTGACAACTGCGTGTCTCGAAGTCAACTGAGTACCTCCCAAGCGCAGTCATTGCCGGCAACTGTTTATCCTTGCTTGACATATTCGTGACGGCGAGAAGGACGGAACCATCCTTGCCCACTGCGTAATTGCATTCAGAAACCATCAAGCCTGCCCTGTTGACGTAGGCGTCAGGATCAGTCATTCGCGACACATGAACGCGCTGTCCTGCGAGAGTGATCGGAACACGCGCTTTGACGAAGGTGCAACATTCCTTGGGAAGATCGTGTACCTCAGCAGTGTATGCGAGAGCATCACTCGTGGCCTCCACCGCATGAATGCAACCCGAAGCCAATGCATCGATTCTCGTGCTGAAGCGCTTGCCAGCACCGGATTCATATGACGCAAAGCCTTTGACGATGTCAAGCTGCAAGCTGTACTTGTGGTGGAACGTGTTCCCGAGTATGATCGTGTCCTTTCCCTCAACCACGAAGAACTCCTCTTTGAAAGATTCCCAAGCACCCGAGTCACAATCCTGTAACTGGAACTCCAGCGTAGCCTTACCCAAGACATGTATGGTTCCTCCACCTGCGACACGCGCCGGTTGGACTCGAGATTTAGCAAACGTGACCACATTCGCAGCGCCATCCCGTGCCATCTCGTTGACCGAACACTTGTCAATCACGTTGATGCTAGCTCCAATGTCACAAAGCATACGTCGAATGCGTTGCAAGTCCGCACGTCCTGCTTGAGTGCCCAAGATGTCAGTACGACGATAGGCAGCAGCTTTGAACAAGCACGGCGTGAAATGGACTGGGCCGTTGTCGACCTCGACCAAAGGATTGACTGTGGCATCGCGAACGATACTCTCATCGACAGTGAACTCGTTGACAACCCTCCTGAGTTTGTGTGAAGAATACTCGTGCTTGAGAGTCCTCATTGCTTCTTCCCTGTGCGCCTTGGCATGGAAGTCATCTCGCCAGAAGTGCTCATCATGCTGATAAGTGTTGCTCTGCTCTCGATCCTCATGAGTGACCGCACCCGGAGTGCACAATCCGAGCACCCAGGCCATTCTCAAGAATGCTGACGACGAAGAGCTGTGAGCAGCGCTTGCCGGCTCTCCAACCATCTCCGAATCATCCTCGTTAGCAGAAGCATAGTCAGAGCTGCCTGCAGAAGAAAGTGCATCCACCCCTGCCTCACTCGCCTGGTCGGCAAACGCGGCAGCAGCTGAGAGCAGCTCCTCTTCCGAAAGCATTGCAAGCTCTGTCTGGTGGCAACAACCGGTATCTACAGGGGGGGTCAAGGGTGCCGTACCCCATCCTTGGGTAAGCATAAGGAATCGACGCCACCAGCGCTGAATCGCCATAGCAGCACCGCGGTAATGACCATCCATGCATCCCTCCACCGATGATGCAGCCAAAAGATCACTTCCAACTCGCTTGCATCTCTCAACCTCCGCCTGCGAATCTGTCAAAAGCGAGTTCCGCAACGCAACCACCGCAGAGCGAGCATGGGCGCGCTCCTCCAAGACAGATGCGACGGTGAAAACTGCCAGAGGAAGCCGTGAAGTCGATGGCTGCCCGAGTAGCAAGACAACCGCATAGCGCGAGTGCCCTTCAGAGATCGTTGGCAAGCACATGTCGACAGGTGGCGGTCGTGCAGCAACATACCATCGGCTGGCACCCTGGAACGACATCCTGGACAAGGAAGGTTGAAACCCCAGGAATGAATCAACAGCTGTCCCTGAAAAGAAGTCAACCAAACAGCGGCGATAGCAGTGCATCCAAGCATTGGCGTTGAGTCGTCGGAGCCAACTCATGTCCTTCCGTTGATTCATGAGCACGCCTGGGTTGACACGCAGGAGCACGCGCGGTTGCTCCGATGCCATGAGTGCCCATGACGCACGGACCCCGGCAGGAAGGTACTCAACAAATTCGACCATTCGACTGGTGTTCACCGGAATAGATGCAGCTACTGTCAAGAGCGACTGCTCCTTCAATGCTCGCCGGAACCATGCAGCACAGCGCTTCACTCCAACAGTTGGAGATTGATCAGCTGCCACCATGCCAACGACACTCTCAGCAGTGCTGTCTGCGTCGCTCGTCGAGAGCGTCATCTCGACGCCCTGCAAGTAAACCTGGTCGACGCTTTGCTCTCCAAGCAGCCTGCCGTCGACAGTCTGATCGACCGATTCAAGTGACGCTGGAGCGTCGCTGTCCCCGACGGCCCAACTGTCCTCATCGCCTGCTGGCGGAGAAGTGTCATCACCCAGGAATGCAGAATGGTCCAAAGCTGGTCTGAACCGTGCGAGCATGCTAAAGGCATCCATGTATCTGTCTCGACCAAACATTTCGCATAGCAAACGGCACTCCCCAGCTGTGGTCACGACCTCAGACATACCGTCGATCCTCTCAGCAGCAAGCAGGCTGGCAAGGGGGACAGTGTGAGTGCAGAGATCGCAGTCCGTGCGAAGGCGCTCGTTCAACTCTGTGATGCCACCATCACAGATAGCATCAGCAACCAAGATGACCATCTGCCGCTTGCCTCTCCTTGAAGTGTGAGGGCCGTGGATCCCTTCGCGTTGGCGTGCCTTCGTGTACATGGCCAACGCCTCTCGAGTTCCCTCGCGCAGCAGACGCTCCCTTCGCTCCTCAAAGTCCCAGCTGCCGATTGGCACACGAAGCTGGTTTGGTCTGGGCCAGCCCCTGAGAGCTTCCGAAGAACGGTAACAGCAGCGTCAGGCTGCCCCATGTATACATCGCACCTGTCGCGGCGCTCACCAACGCAGCGCAACGCGCGATCAGAAGCCAGCTCGTGTTCGACGAACAGTGCAACGGGAACATCGTTGATCCAGCCGGCGATCAAAGCAATGGCGAACTCGTAAGTGACTGATTCACCAGTGCCCATCGGGTCAGCAGTTGCAGGGCCACCTGTCTGCTCAAGTTGCACTGCCATTGCATCAACATCATCCTGAATCAGCTCGTGATCGTGTTCATCGTGGACCCACTGCACCTCTGCCGGGTCATGCTCAACAGCGTTACTTCGTTGCCGTAGCACATAGAAGAGGCCTCCCGCTGCATTCTGCAAGCGAGCCCTACGCAGAGCGCGGTTGCGATTCACCACTATCAATGGAGAATCAAGGCTATGCATCCTGCGACCCCTTGGAGTCTCCAGCGTATGCGTCTCAACTCTGCCCAAGCCCAGGCGCTCGATGAGATTGTAGAAAACATCTCTCAGTGTGCTGTGGCCGTAGCTGAACCGCTGGTGAGGGTAACGTGCAGGAAGCACCAGAGCACCATCCCTGAACTCGAACTCGTGCGGAAGTAGAATACCAACCATGATATCGGCACTTGCAACTGAAGGAGCATCCCGCCTTCTTTCACGCCTGCTCACCTGCCGCCGAGCAGCAGGATGTGACTGCCAAGATCTCACCCCACTCGCTCCAGGTTCTGGAGCAACCACCGTCGTTCCCCGAAGGCGACGAATGAAAGCACAGATGATGCTATCATCGAGCTCGTGTGAGTAAGGCACACTCTCGATCCTGAGCACCTCAGCCGTGGCAGAAGCAAACATGTCATTCTGAAACGAACCAGGTCTCCAAATCGTAGCAAGCCGCTCCAACCGCCTGCGCAAGGCAACGTAGTCTGCATTCCAAATGTGTTCCTCCCCGAAGGCAGCAATGTCTACATTTCGCGCTGAATCGTCATGCCCGTGGGCAGCACTGTCAAGCATGAGTCTCTCATCGTCCCGCAAAGAGCCGTTCTGAGCAGGAGACTCCACGTGAGCCTGGTCAGCACCGCGTTGGCCCTGGCTGGCAACGCCGCTGGCTGTGTTGCCATTGGCAGCAGATGAACTGTTCTGAGCAGGAGACTCCACGTGAGCCTGGTCAGCACCGCGTTGGCCCTGGCTGGCAACGCCGCTGGCTGTGTTGCCAT
>NHBR02000034.1 GCA_002167435.2 Allomuricauda sp. TMED12 | reverse complement strand
TTTGTTTTCGGTGGAAGCTAAAATTTTATAATATCCGTAGGCTGCTATCAATGGCATGTCATATTTGGCTTTGTTTTTTGCCAATTCCACTTCGGCCCATGCAATGGTCTTTGTTTTATCCAATAACTCCTGCATCAAATAGGCACTTCTTTCATCGTTGTACAATTCTCTTTTGACTGGTGTAAGTCCCAAAGATGATACGACAGCTTCAGCAGATCTTGTTGTTGAAAATGGATTTTGACCGGTAACAAACTTTCCCGATACAACAACTTTGGACAGCATGAAGTCCGTTTGCTTGAAAATGGCTCCCCTTGATTCCAATTTAGTTTCCAGACTGAAAGGAAACTCTTTAACCCATTTTTTTCCAAAAAGCTCCTCTTCCACATTACAAAAACTTGTTAATTCTACGTCATTTATAATGTATTCATCACCGTTTTTGACATTAACGAAGGCTGCAGGTCCATGACAAACCGAGGAAATAACGGTATTGTCCCTATGGTACAAATTCAATACGATATCTTGAAGTGATGGATCATAAGGCAAATCGAACATGGCACCTTTTCCACCCACAATATAGATAGCATCATAGTCCGCTGCATTTATATCGGCCGTAGCTTTGGTATGTTCCAATAAATTGAGGGCGTATTTGTCCTCTAAAAGTATTTTGTTGTAAGGTTTGTCCTTGTTGTATTTGTCCGCTTCTACCTTACCGCCTTTTGGGCTTGCTACATCTATGGCCAAATCATTGTTTTTAAAAATTAAATAGGCTTGGGAGAACTCGTCAAACTCGTAACCTGGTCTAGCGGCCCCCATATCTTTTCCATAGCTGCTGACTACCATCAAGACTTTTTTCTTAACGTCGTTGGTTTGAGAAAAAAGCATGACAGGTAAAATAAAGACGAGGCTTAAAATAATGTTTTTCATTTTTTGATTTTTGATGTTAGATAAGGAACACGAATGGAAGACTTTTTTGTTACATCAAAAGTTTTCCATTCAAAGACAGATCGCAGGCGATTTTTTTATGATTCAATTGAGGTTTGAAATTTATAGACCTTGGAATGAACATCCCTTTTCAAACTTTCTTCACTTATTTCTCCGTTGGTGAAGTTATCATAGAAAGAGGGCAACGAAAAAGTATCCGTAATCCTGGCCCCCATATACGGGAAGTAGCCATTTGCGGCCTGTAATACAGATGCTCCACCTCTGCCGCCAGGTGAGGTTGCCATTAACAGCATGGGTTTTTCCCTCCAGACCTTCATATTTACACGGGATAACCAGTCCAAAGTATTTTTGAATACCGCTGCATAGGACCCATTATGTTCTGCCAGTGATACCATAAAACCATCGGCAGTATCAAATAATTCATCGAGCCTCTTAATGGCAGTCGGTATACTGTTTTCTGCTTCAAAATCAACGCCATAAATGGGCAATAAATAATTGTTGAGGTCAATGGAAATAATTTCTACATTCTCCAATAAACCAGTGGTATAGGTCAATAAACTTTTATTGATGGATTTTTGGCTGTTGCTTCCTGCAATTGTGATTATTTTTTTCATGATTATTGTTTTTTTTGAGATTAAACTATCGATCGACCATTTTTCCATGTCATATATTTCCATGGTTAAGGAAAGACCGGTGATCAGAAGGGAATATTCGTTGCCTTTACTAACTTGATCACCGAGCCAATTCACTTAAAACCCTGGGGACATTAAAACTTCGGAGCTGTAACCACTATAGTATTACTTTGAAATTTTTATCTGTAACCAGTAGAACCATACAAGCAATACAACAATATAGAGCTGTATAAAAGTATACATAGTCATTATGTGCGAAATGAGTTATCAATGCACCAATTGCGAATGGCAGTAACCATAAAGTCGATAGGTTTTTAACTTTATGCATCCAAAACCCAACAAGCAAACCAATTACCCCCAACAATTCACCATAGCCAATAAATAAGGTCCATATTTTTCCGAAACCAAAATTGCTCATGTTTTCCATCATACTTTGTTTTTGGAAAACTTTAAAAAGACTTGCATATCCAAAGGCATAGATTAAATATGCATATGCTGCCCAATGTGAAACTCTTACTAAATTTTTCATAATGTTTAAGATTTAAAAATTGTTTATAAAGTTTTTCGGTAATACATACCGAGAGATGATTTTTCAATTGGATCGGGCCCATACTGGTCAAGGTCAACACCGATACCGAGTTGGTGCCCATTGAACGACACTCCTGCACGCAACTGCTGAAAGCTTCTGGAGTGCGTTTTAAATTTGTCCCAGATAGTTAAAAACTGTCCGTTCAACCAAAGGGAAACTTTGTCATTTACAGGTGAGTTGAACTGAAACTGTACAAAAGCTTCGGCATAGCCGGCTTTCTTTTGCTTAGAATGGCCAACCGTGGGAATAATTACAAATAGTGCCCGTGAATTTTTTAATATGAGCCTTGCGGAAAGGCGTTCCGCATAACCGGCAAAACTGTTGTAATAAATAGATGGACCAACAGCAACACTCTTGTTAATGTTCCAGAACAATGTTGGTTGCACCCCTGCCTCATCAAAACCCGTGTTCGCTTCTTTATTGAATTTTTGAAAGAAAGCGAGGGTAGCAATGCTCAGCGTGTTTTTTTCATTGATCGTATAGCTTGAATAAAGTGTGAAGTCCGTCTTATCCAACCCTGAAAACAGTTCAACTTGCGTGAATTGCGCATTCAAGTTGTTCGCAACCCCAAGAATAAATACTGAAATGATTACTACTTTTTCCATGCTCCAAAATTCCGATAGGGACACATGAAAAAAAATGAAGTAGTTTAAGACTTTTACCTTCGATTGACTTTGGAGATGATCTTATTCATGAATTCCGAGGTAATGCCATTGTAGTCGTCAGCCAAATCTTTTGAGTAATGCTATCGATAATGTTGGGGTACTTTTTTAAAGGCTGTATACGGGTTTACTTCTGCTAAAAAGGATATTCTAAAACTGCTTTAGAAGGGTTATCTTTCCGATAAATTGCCTATTGCCCTGTACTGGATCAAAGGTGGTGTCCAGCGTGTTGTTATAGACCAAATAAATGAAGGAGTTTGGTCTGTATTCCCAACTGAATCGAGCGTTCCATCTTCCTTGATCCGTAAAGGAATTGTATTGATAAAAAGTCGATAATTGAACTCTGGGGTTTAGTGCTAACCTTAGACTACCTGTATATAAATCGGTTTTTAACATTTTCTCCTCAATCCCTATATTTTGTAGATTATTACGTTCATAATGCAACGAAAGGGAAAAATGTGGAATTGGTGCGAATCGAGTTCCCACTGTTATGGATTGCCTTTTCCCGTTGTAGAACTTGCCCCATTCAAACTTTCCAGATAGGGACAATTTTTTAGATCTATCGGAATTATAGTTGATAAATTGTCTCGTGTAAAAGTATCGATCTTGAGCAATGGAAAGTCCTAATGGTGCAAAATCAAAGTTGATATTCTGCCAGGTCGGGGTTATGGCATATTCCAAAAAGCTATTGTCCTTGAAAAAGACGTAAAAGGGAAATAGGTAAACGCTGGCCTGTTGAAATTTCTTTGGGTCTTTGAAGTCATGATAATAATTTGCAAAAAAGCCTGACTCCCAACGACGCACCCATGGCATGGCCTTGGGGCGTAATATAACATAATTGCTTAGATTGTGTTTTATGACATTGTTTTGGTAAACAAAGCCCATTGCTGGGTTGTAATCACTACTTACAAAATTGGATTTCCAGCGCCAAAACATTTTATTGGTGTTATATACTGCAGAAAATGTGCCGGCATAACCCCATGTGTCGGTAGCTTCATCTTTGGATGCGGATGCAAGATAGGATACCGTCCACTCATTTTTTGGTCGTATAAGACCATCTATGGTAACTGTCGTGTTGTTACTTTCATTTAAAGATAGTGAGGGTTTTTTTTCATCTAAACGGTGTGTCACCATCAAACCTATATTATTTTCATTGCCATAGTTTTGAAGATAACGAAACACTCCAAAGTTGGCAGCGGCCGATTCCTCAGTATCCCCTTGATGGACATATAATCCTGCTAAAGTTTTGTTTTCATCCCTATTGGTAAAACGTGCTCCAACATCAATAGGAGCTGGTGTGGCATCAAAGCCTCCGTCCAGACCTATTCGCCTACTGAAAAAAGGAATGACATCATAATCTGAGACACCTGCCCAAATCCCTGAATTTTCAAGAAAAAACTGTCTGCGTTCCGGGAAAAAAATATTGAACCGTTCTAAATTATTTACGGCTCTGTCCACATCAGCTTGGGCAAAATCAGTATTGATGGTTAAATCGACCACTGTATTGGGTGAAACTACCCATTTTACATCGCCACCAACTTTTACATTATTTTGTGAATCGACCACATGAGTGCCATTCTTGGATTCGTCAAATTCATATAACGTATAAGGTTCAATACGTAAGTTTGCTGAAGGAGTGGGCACTTCCAATCCTGTAAGTTTAGCTGCATAGGTCATTCTAAATTGAGAGAACGCTTGAGGGATGTTGGGGAAGACCGTCAACTCGTAATCCCTCCGCGCTAATCGAGAAAATGTAACCCCCCAATTTACTGGCTCTCCTTTTTCTGGTTCATCATACCTTAAAGACTTAAAAGGTATGGCAAATTCGGCATAATACCCTTGTTCAGTACGTTTTGTTCTCACCGTCCAAAGAGCGTTCCAATCAGCATCCACATAGGCATCGTTGAAACTTTGCAGATCTCGTTGATTGCCGTAAGGGGTAGTTTGAAATGATACTGCATATTGTTTGGTATTTTGGGCATCAATTTGGATACCGAAAATGTCGTTCTCCGTATAAGAAAAATCACGCCTTAAATCTTGAACCCGAATCCCTTTAACTCCCAAAGAATCTTTACAAAACGCACCGATATATAGGTTTTTATCGTCATACAGGATCCTTACTTCTGTCCTGTACTTGAAACTTTTGGATTGTACAGGTTCAATTTTAAAAAATTCGGATGTAATTGGCGCATTTTCCCAATCTGCTTCATTCAACTTGCCATCAATGGTTATAACTCCCTTAGTTTTAATGGCCACAATTTCCTTTGGATTTTCAGGAGGTGGAAAATTATCTGTTTCCTTTTCTTGTGCTCCACTGTTTATTGAGCAGACTAAAAATAGTACTGTAATTGTACATTTAAAGTTACTGAAGTCTCTTTTATCAAAACCAGAAAACAGTTCAACTTGTGTAAATTGCGCATTCAAGTTGTTCGCAACCCTAAGAATAAATACCGAAATGATGATTACTATTTTTTCCATGCTCCAAAATTCCAATGGGGAGACACGAAAAAAAATGAAGTAGTTTAAGACTTTTACATTCTATTGACTTTGGAGATGATTTTACTCATGAATTCCGGGGTAATGCCAATGTAGGCTGCCAAATCTTTCTGGGTAATTCTATTGACAATGTTAGGATATTTCCTTTTGAATTCGATGTAACGTTCTTCTGCCGTAAGGGATATACCATGATTGGAACGCCTGATGTAGCTTATGAGCGATTTTTGATACAGGATACGATAAAAACGTTCGAATTTGGGTATCTCCTGAAAAAGTAGGTTGTAGTTGGCCCTCGAAATGCCCAATAGCTCTGAATCCTCGGTAGCCTTGATAAAATAATGCGATGGTTCTTTTCTCATAAAACTGGCCATGTCCCCTGTCCAATAATCCTCCACGGCAAACATCGAGATATGGGGTGCCCCATCCTCATCCAATGTGTAGACTTTCAAACAACCTTCCGTGATAAAATATTCATACTTGGCTATTTCACCGGCTTGCATTAAAAATTCCTTCTTTTTTACTCTCACTTCGGTGAGCAAAGAAATATATTTCCGTTTTTCAAGCTCGGTCAAGTCAATGAACCTGCTTACATTGTCAATGATCAGTTGATGTGAGCGTTTTAATTTCAAAACGGTTTCTTATTGTTGGCCAGGGCTTTTTCTGAGTTCACTATTTTTAAACCAATGAAACACCTGTCTTTTTCTGTTTATATTGTCCGATCAATTCAAATTTCAGGAATCCAAAGTAAAGAAGTATGACAGTTCATCAAGTCCCTTTTCTTCAGTTTTTGCTCCAGATGAAATACCATGAAAGGTATTCATGGACCTGATTCCTTCCTCGAGAATGCACTCCACCTGTAAATCGTGTTTTGTTATTTTCCAATCGCTCTTGTATATCCGAAATTCATATTAGGTATGAATAAGGGTATGTAAGGTAAAATGTTTAAATATACCGAAAAAGTAAACTCCTTACAATCAATGATTTTTTTAAGGTAAAAGTTCAATCAAAAGTTACCTTAAAAAACCTGGTCATGAAACTGAAAATCGATATAAAGGCAAACGTAACGAAATGGAGTGCTGCAAACCACAAATTTGACACTCAGTTTTTGACCCAAAAAGAAAAACCCTGTAATGAACATTACAGGGTTTGTTATCTTATAGTTTCTTAAAAAGTGACCTGACTGGGTTCAGAACCTTTGCTCATCAGCCCAGTATTTATCAATATCCTGAGAAAGCTCACACTTTAATGTTGACGATTTGTGAACTTTTAAGGTCGAATTGCTTTCTTCATTTCAAATATAATTAAACCGTTATAAATGGTTGGAGTTGAAACGATAAGTTATCGTTTATTTGAACTTTGGGATTGTTTTATTGGCCAAAACATGCTTAATGTAATTCGATATTTTGTTCATTCCCTCACCTTCAGCAGTATCGACATTTGAAAGTATCACTGCTGTAATTTTATCTTTCTCAAAATACATCAACTCACACTGAACTCCATACCAACCACCAGTATGGCCAACAATGGTTTGTTCCCATCGGTCATCAACTGAAATCCCAAACCCATAATTTGTATAATATCCTTTTACCAGTGGTGACATCATTTTTTTAGTCAAAGGTTCAGAGATCAATCGATAATTCTTCAAAGCTTCGAAAAACATATAAATGTCATTGACGGTGGAATAATAAAATCCAGCTGGATTGGCATACCCAAGATAGGAATCGTTCTTGCTCAAATGGGCGGATTCTCCAAAATAGCTGGTATATCCACTTGCCTTGTTTTTGACAATGGAGTCTATCGGTATGGCAATTGTATTTTTCACCCCAGCCTTTTTAAACAAATTATTGTCCATGTATTTATGATAGCTCTCACCACTCAGTTTTTCAATCAAGAGACCAAGAACAACATATCCCGCAGCACTGTATGAATATTTAGATCCAGAGGTAAACAAAAGTGGCTTGGATGCAAATAGTGGTAAATAGTCCTTAGTAGCCTTTAGGTTTAATTTCCCCATATCTTTAAAATCATCCACTAAAAAATTGTTCAACCCTGTGGTGTGGGTCAACAGTTGATATGAGGTTACGGAATCTCTTACAGTCTGGTTTGGATAATCAGGCAAATACTTACCCAGTGGAGCATCCAAGTCCAATAGGCCATTATCAACCAATTGAAGAGCTGCCACAGCGGTCATTGTCTTCGTTATTGATGCTACATTGAAAAGTGTATTGATATTATTTTCAACTTCATATTCAATACTCGAATAGCCATATGCCTTTTCAAAAAGAACACTGTCCTTCTCAGCCAATAGTACAACACCTGAGAACTCTGGATAGGAAATACGGTTCAAGTAATCCATAATACTTTCCTTATTCAACTTGCTGGCCTGTGAACTCGCGACTTGGGCTAATATAAAATAGCAGATAAGGCAGAAGTATTTTTTATGCATATCAATAAATTGAGCTAGACCAACCCACTTTTCCTTTCGGAGTTATAGTACTGGCCTCTATCCTGATATTTTTGAAGTCAATTGAGGGTTGAAGCGTGATTAGCACTTCACCATTTTTGTCTGTCTCCAATTTTGGATTCCAATATAAAAGGCTAGATTCTTTCCTATATTTTTTTGACAATTCATTTTGATACGTTTCAAAATCAATTACAGGTTCATATCCTGAAAGTACTATTTTTCCTTCCTCCCTTGGGATATAACTTGAATCTTCCCCCGATCTTGTATACACCAAAATCACCCCTCCTGATGCTCTAGACCCATATATGGATGCATCGGCTCCTACCATTAGTTCAATACGTTCAACATCGACTGCAGACACCCTATTAATTAGTGGAACTAACGAATTTTCTGCTTTGTCAAAAAAACTTTCCCCATACCCAGAACCACTTCCCTGTGATAGCGGAATACCATCCACTACGAAGAGTACAGGTCCAGCACCACTAGCCCTGTTTATTTTAACGGTAGGGACGAACTCCCCCATTCCTGAGACCGTTACGCCAGGAATTTCAGAAATCATTTGTGGAATACTTTTGGGTTTTTCTGGATTCTGATATTTTGTCCTACTTTCAGGTATATCAATACCATAAACGGATTCAATAGATTTTTTAACCCTGGGTTTATTTTCGTTAACCTGAACTTCCTCTAATTCAATTAACCCTGTTGAATCTATTATTTGTCCTGATGGGTTCCAAATTTCAGCCGGTCCTTCTATATTATTTAGATCATTAAAGGAGTAAGATGGTTCCATAATTTCCCAATCTTCTGCCATTACGACCTTAACCAAATTGGTTTTCGTGTCTTTGCCTTTAGTTCTAAAAACCAAAGTCGTATTTCCCTCTACTTGTAAACCTTTGATTTTCAAAAGACCATTGTTATCGGTTTTAGCCTCAATATAATTCATGGTTTTGTTGTTGAGAACCATTATCTGAATCTGTGTATCTACCAAAAGGTTATTGTTTAAATCATAGGCATAGCCAATAACTTCAAGACCATTTTGAACCGGATATTTATGTTCGTAATCGAGTCTGTAATCCAAGAAAGAATCAATGATTGAGTCCCTTACTGATGAAAGAATAATTAAATCTCTTAGAAATCTGTAATTTCTATCCGCCGAGCTATCGTTTGTAATTTTTATCTCAGGTTGTCTAAGTACATCTGACCAATCCGCAGAGAGGTTGTAATTGGCTTTATCATATGCCGTTTCGGATTTATTGACACTAATAGCTAATTGTGTGCTTATGGGTTCATCGTTTTGGTCCGTAACTTTTATTCGATAGGTCGGTTCACGCACCATCTTATCAACTTTGCTGATATCAATATTAAGGCGTTCACCATCAATCCAAACAGGTCTTTGCGCCAGTTTCCTTCCATCACCGTCCTCCAACATTAGCACTAAAATTCCTTTAGGCAAATCCTCCTTGGAAATTATGAGGTCTCTTGTAGCAGCGTCATCCAGAACGAATTCATTTTCAAAATACTTGATTCCGTTCAGCATCCCAACTAGTTTTATCGATGACTCCATAAAATCTGAAGTAGCTGTAATACGGGCATTGATATTATCCGAATCCAAATTGTTTACTTGCATAAGACAGCCTTGGTCCTTTGCCATTGGCAACGGGAGAATAACCCCATTTTTCAACTCCATACGGTAATTCATGCCTTTTCTCGGCTTAAAAAAGCCTGTTCCTATACCAAAATAGTTTTTTACAATGCCTACCTCTTTGCCATTTTGATTTAATATTCTTCCAACATCCTTATCTTCACCTAATAGTGCAATAGGTAGTTTTACAACTATCCTGTTGTCATACCCATTCAACAATAGACCGCTTTCAGGAATTATATGGATACCCTGTTCTATTTCAAGATTTTGGCTTTCTTTGGATATCTCACCTATCTGGATTTGCCTTTTGGCAAAAAAATATTCGTCATAATTTTTCATCCAACGGGTATAAGCTTTTAAATAATACGTCCCTGGCTCAATACCTTTGGGCAGCTCCATATTACCTTCAACAGTACCGTTGAGTATTTTATAGCATTGCTTCTTGATAATAGAATCCTTTACACCGACCAATTCAACATTCAGAACACTACTTATACTGCTCCTGAAATATTGAAGACCTGAAATAAGATATGCTTTGAAGAAAATACTACCCTTGTCAATCTGTGCGTTGGCAACGTGCAGTAAACCCCGTTCTTGATATAGACCAAGGGAATCTTGAAAGGTTCGCTGTAGGGTGAAGGAATTCCCATTCCAATTCCGTTTATTTTGATATTGACCGTAAACCGATGCAAAACAGAATAAAAAAAGGACTATTACAAAAGGAATTGGGGATTTAGTTCGTGATAGTTTCATTTTATTTTGGTCTTATAGTTAAAAAATAACTGCATTAACATTTTCCCCGGTGACATGGTGTTTATAGACTATTAAAATACATATTATTCTTACAAATCAAGTGATTGTTCTCTTTTGGTTTTCTTTTCGTCACTCACTCGTACATATTCGAACTTTATCTTGGGGTAAAAAAGGGTATCTAAGGTAAACTATTTAAGTGTACGTAAAATGTAAACTCTTTAGAATCAGCGGACTCGTTTTAGAGTGAAAGTTCAATTAAAGGGTGCCTTAAAATTCCCTGGTTCAAAATGATATTCCACACAATGGCGAACGCAACGAAGTGGAGTGCTGCAAGCCCCAAATCTTACAAAAACTAATACTACTGAGCGAGGCAAGTTTTATCCAATTCACAATTCTATTTTTCACTTTTCCTTGAAAAATACCATGATTTCACTGGGTTGAACCCTCTTTTCCGTGAAAAAGGCAATTTCTTCAAATAGCAGGACGCTGCCCTAAAAAGAATTGAAGACATCCGATATGAAAACTCCGAAAAACCATTTTTAAGCTAAAAATTCCTTGGTTTTACTGGGCCGAGAGCATTTTTAAGCTAAAAATGATTCATACGACAATAACCAGCATTTTACAAGATCCCTTAAAATACGGCCTTTTCCGAAGGAAAATGAATCAATAGCGTTGCGTCAGCACGCTATCCTCTTGCTCTTCATATTTTCTTTGCAGGCAAAGAAAACATAAATAGCCGTGTTCCTCTTCATATTTTCTTTGCAGGCAAAGAAAACATAAATAGCCGTGTTCAATAAGATGGAACATTAAGGTCTTTAATTATTGCATATAGGTCATTGCACCCTATTTCAATTTTATTTCACGCTTATCTTTCCGATCGCTATAAAATCGAAACAGGAACCACGCGCAAAAGTTGGGGTAAGATTGGGACTTGTGTTATTTTTATCTTGACACTTTTCTATTTTAGTTGAGTACTTTTATCTTTTAGTTTAGATCTAAGTAGTTGCATATCATTGCTTACCTTTTTTTCAATGACCCGCGCATAAATCTGAGTTGTGGCCAGTTTGGTATGGCCGAGCATTTTTGATACTGTCTCAATTGGAACACCATTAGATAAGGTTACCGTTGTTGCAAAGGTATGACGAGCCATATGGAAAGTCAGATTTTTATTGATTTTGCACAGGTCTGCTATTTCTTTTAGGTAACTGTTTAATTTTTGGTTGGATATTTTTGGCAGTAAAGTGCCCGTTGCTTTTGTTCTAGCATGTCCAAAGTATTTATTTATTAGTGAAAGAGGGACATCCAATAAGGGGAGTTCATAGGGAACCCCATTTTTGTTTCGCTTTGCCGTTATCCATTTTTTACCGTCAATCCCTATGACCAGATTTGTATGGGTAAGCTGTATGATGTCCCCATAGGGGATTCCGGTGTAGCAACTAAAAATGAAAAGGTCTTTTACGATTTCAAGACGTTCGGAAGTGACATCCAGTTGAACAATTTTCTGAAGACCTTCCTCGGTCAAAAATTCCCTTTGCCTTTTTTCCATTTTAGGCTTGAATTTTTTAAAAGGGTCATCTTTCAGCCAATCCAGTTCAACGGCCAACTTTATTTGTTTTCTAAAACGCTGGATATGTTTCATCACCGCATTGTTGGCAATGGACTTTCTGTAATGTTTCTTTGGGTCATAAGAGCGTAGGAAGCTCTCCAATAGCAAGATAAAAGGGTAGTCAAGTTCATGTAACGGAAAATCGTTTTTATGGTATTGTTCCTTGATGAACTCAAGGATATACTTTTGATTGGTCCTATAATGGCAAAGGGTTTTGGAGGCCAATTTGTCCTTATTGGTCTCATTGTGGAAATCAAAGACCTCGCTCAAGTAATGCACCTTATTGTTCTCACCTAGATAATGGGACTTGATTTTTTCGACCGTTACCAGGCCATGAGAGGCTTTCAGTTCTCGGTACAGTTGGAAAATTTCCATTCTGACCTCTTCGAGGTATTCATTCAAGTACCTGGCGGATGTTTTGGTGCCTTTGGCCCGTTGTTTTTTGGAATCCCATTGGCTGACATCCAGTTTTTTCTTAAGGCTGATATTGGCCTTTTTGCCGTTGAGGCTGATTCGTGCATAAAGATTGGCCTGATTATTGGCGTCCGCTCGTTGGGCGTATTGCCAAAAAAGGATGGAAAATGTTCTGGTCGATCTCATAGAGAAAGGTTTTTGGTTAAACAATCTGCTACGAAAGTCAAATCAACCATACAGTCATATCGTCCGATTTTAAATGCCAAAATTTCATGTTGACGATTTAAAAATCCTATGTTGACGATTTGTGAACTCTTTTAAACCATTTTATATCAAATTAAATGATATGTCAAAAAATGCAAAATCCTGTAAATCAGTTAGATTACAGGATTTTGATATCTTATGGTTTCTTAAAAAGTGACCTGACTGGGGCTCGAACCCAGGACCCTCTCCTTAAAAGGGAGATGCTCTACCAACTGAGCTATCAGGTCTTCAAGCTGTGCCTAGCTGTTTGGCTAAGCGGGTGCAAATATAACATCAATAATTTATTTTCCAAGGTGAATTAATGATAAATTTGTGTTTTTTTGAAATCGGATAAAAATCTCGAAAATGAAAGTAGTTTTACTCGGGTATATGGCAAGTGGAAAGTCGACTGTTGGACGATTGTTGGCCAGGCAATTAGGATTGGAATTCATTGATTTGGATGAGTATATTGAGGCGCATCAAAAAAAATCCATTAAAAATATTTTTTCTGAAAAAGGTGAAATATTTTTTAGAAAACTGGAGCACCAAATGCTGTCCGAAATTTTGGATAAGGAAGAATCTATTGTCCTCTCAACAGGAGGGGGTACACCATGTTATGGAAATAATATGGCAACTATTTTAAAAGAATCAGACCATTCTATTTATCTCAACTTGAGTATCCCAAGTTTGGTGGAAAGACTCTCAAAAGAAAAAGAGGAGAGGCCTTTAGTGAAAAATATTAGTGAGGAAGAACTACCAGAATTTATTGGAAAGCATCTTTTTGAACGTAGGCCCTATTACATGCAAGCAAAGCACAATCTGGACTGTAATGGTATAGATGCAGAAAATGTGCTAGAGAAAATCAAAGAATTACTCTAAATACACCGCATTGTTTTTCGGCTCAAAATCCACTTTAATATGTTCGTTGAGAGAGGTTGAGAGTGATATGCCCTTAAAATCGGCCTTAATCGGATATTTTTTATGGTTCCTGTTTACCAGTACCGCTGTTTTTAGCTGTTTTATTGGAGTTTTAAGAAAATGATGGGTTCCATAGATCAAAGTAGTGCCCGAGTTTAGTACATCATCGACCAAAACGATGGATTTATTTTGATATTCCTCTTTTGATAGGGAGGTTTTAACACCGCTCTCCAAAGGGTTCTTTTTATCCATGTCCACTTTGCATAAAACAATCTCTGCGTCTGTGATTTTTTTCAAAACCGTGATTATTTTCTTGGCAAAACTTTCTCCACCACCCTTGATTCCCGCTACAATGATTTCTTTTTCGTCAACGTTGGTCTCATAGATTTGATAAGCGATTCGCTTTGTAATGTGTTGTATTTGGTCGTGGGTAAGTATGCGGTTTATCATAGTGCTTTGTGCTTGGGTTAAAGATATGAAAACGGTTTATTCCGATTCGTCTATAAAATCGTCCAAATCTCGACGATCTTTTTTCGTAGGACGCCCCAAACCTTTTTTACGATAATGTTTTTTGGCGTATTGTAACAATTCATTGTGTTCAAAGGCTTCTTTTGGGGTGGTGTCTTTACGGTAAATATCCACCAATTTGGCACCAACCCGGCTTTCTGGAACGTCCAAAACCGTAAGCTGGTAATCAATCTGGTTTTTCCTTACAACAATTTTGTCCATTGGATAAACATCGCGGGAAGGCTTTACTGTACTACCGTTCACTTTAACGTGTCCTTTTTTTACTGCATTGGATGCAATGCTTCTGGTTTTAAAGTATCTAATGCACCAAAGGTACTTGTCTATACGCATGGTCTTTGCAAATCTTTGTTAATGGACAGAGCAAAAATAACGGAAAATTGTATCTTGCGCGCCTAAATATCACACTTGATGAGATACGGAATCTTAGTTTTCATATGTTTTGCAGTAACATTTATATCTTGTAAAAAGGATGATGATGGTGGAGTTGTTACGATTCCACCAAGCTTATTGAGCGATGTGGCACCAGAAGATGATGAAACCATAAGGGAGTTTTTGAATACCCATTTTTACAATTATGAGGATTTTGACGCTCCACCGGTGGGGTTTGACTACAAAATTGTTATTGATACCATAGCTGGGGAAAATGCCGACAAAAGACCATTGATTGAAGATGCCACGGCTATCACACTTAATGTTTCTTCTAGCCATTTAGCTTTAGGCGAAGATGAAGAGGATATACCACATACATACTATTTTATACAGGTTAGAGAAGGCGAAGGTGGAAGTCCAACCTATGCGGATTCTACCTTGGTGAGGTATCAAGGGTCGGCCTTGGACGGAACTTTATTTGATGAGAGTCAAGATTTCGTGTGGCAAGAACTTCCATCAACCTATAGAGGATATGGCGATGGAATTTCTAATTTGAAGGCAGGAACTTCAGATCAAGTAGTTGAAAATCCAGATGGAACCTATCAGGTTACAAACAGCGGTTTGGGGATAATTGTAATGCCTTCAGGTTTGGCTGCATTTAACAGGTCAGTGGGTGCGGCTGGTACGTACGCTCCTATTCTTTTTAAAGTGGAACTTGGGTTGTTTGTTGAGGATACAGATAGTGATAATGATGGTATTCCGTCCATTCAAGAGGATTTAAACGGCAATAGGTATCTAAGAGATGATAATACAAATGCCGATGAAGAACGTTTTAATCCTAGCCCAAATTATTTGGACCCTGATGATGATGGCGATGGAGTTTCAACAAGGAATGAGATATCAGGTGAAAATGGGGTTATTATCTTCCCTTATCCAGATGCCGATGGTGATGGGACTCCCGATTACTTAGATCCCGATACCAATTGATAAAGAGATAAAAAATAAAAACCCCTGTTGCATGCAACAGGGGTTTTTTTATGCTTAAAATATACTTTACAATTTGAGTGATAACGCAAAGATAATTTGCGAAGGTCGCGAATCTACCCTTCCCTCAACATTGGCGACATTGGCGTCGATAAATGCGGCTTCGTTCTCCGAGAAACCTCTCTCATACCTTACATCCAATCCTACTTTGCCCAGGTTAACGCCTACACCGGCATTAAGACCTACAGTAAAGTCATTCTTTACATCTTCGACCTGTAGGTCGCCCAAATCATTGTTTAGTGTATACTGGAAAGCGGGTCCCGCAAAAATGTGGAGAGGGCCAATTAGCTTATATCCCAAAAGTACGGGCATATCCAATTTTGAAATATCGTAATCTTGCGAATTACCATCTACATCATACGAACTTTTTGTTTTGGAATATACCAACTCTGGTCTTAGGTAAATCTTTGGAAAATCCAATTTTCCCCAAAATCCAAAATGATAACCTGTTTTTCCTTCGGCTCCTTCGACAATATCTTGTCCTCCATCCCCAACAGAACTGATCAGGTCACCGTTCTTGTTGTAGGATAATCCGGCTTTGATACCAAAACCTGAGCCGCTTTGAGCCATTACAGCAGAACCGATTAAGGCAAAAGCTGCTACTAGAAAAGTTTTTTTCATAAGTGTTGTTTTAAAAGATTGAAAAAATACCCCATAGGGATATTTTATTGAAACTATTTGCGTTTCAACACTTTTAAAACGGCAGCTTCAATGGCTTTATTGTTCAAGCCGTATTTCTCCATAAGTTGCTCTGGGGTTCCACTTTCACCAAAGGTATCTTGTGTGGCCACAAACTCTTGAGGGGTAGGGTGGTGGGTTGCCAATACACGGGCAACACTTTCCCCAAGTCCACCTAAATAATTGTGTTCTTCTGCAGTAACCACACAGCCTGTTTTCTTTACGGAGTCCAAAATAGCTTTATCATCCAATGGTTTAATGGTGTGAATATTGATCACCTCTGCGGATATGCCTTGGTTTTCCAAGCTTTCGGCCGCAAGTAGTGCCTGCCATACCAAATGACCGGTGGCCAAAATGGTGACATCGGTACCCTCGCTCAGCATAAGGGCCTTGCCAATTTCAAATGTTTGGTCCACAGGGGTAAAGTTGGCTACCTTGGGTCTTCCAAAACGCAAATAAACCGGGCCATGGTGTTCTGCTATGGCAATGGTTGCTGCTTTGGTCTGGTTAAAATCACATGGATTGATGACGGTCATACCAGGTAACATCTTCATTAAACCAATATCTTCTAAAATTTGGTGCGTAGCACCATCTTCACCCAAGGTTAACCCAGCATGGGAAGCACATATTTTGACGTTTTTATCAGAATATGCAATAGATTGACGGATTTGGTCATACACACGGCCTGTCGCGAAGTTGGCAAAAGTTGAGGCAAAAGGGATTTTTCCACCGATGGTTAAACCGGCAGCGATGCCCATCATGTTAGCTTCCGCTATTCCTGTTTGAAAGAAACGTTCTGGGCTTTCTTTAATAAAAGTTTCAATCTTAAGCGAGCCTACCAAATCAGCACAAAGTGCCACTACGTTTGGATTGGTCCTTCCCAGTTCCGTCATTCCCGCACCGTATCCGCTTCGGGTATCTTGTTTTCCTTGATCTGTATATTTAGTCATTGTGTCTTTTTAAAAATTAGTAATCGCCTAAAGTTTCTGGGTTTTGCTCCAATGCGGTGGCCAATTGCTCATCACTTGGCGCTTTACCGTGCCATGCATGGGTATGCATCATAAAATCAACACCATTTCCCATTTCAGTCTTCATAACAATGCATACCGGTTTTCCTTTTCCGGTTCTGCTCTTGGCTTCATTTAAGCCAGCAATTACTTGCTCTAGGTCGTTTCCGTTTTCAATTTCCAAAACATCCCATCCGAATACTTTGAATTTTTCGCCAACATCACCCAAGGGAAGAACATCTTTGGTAGCACCATCAATCTGTTGTCCATTACGGTCTACCGTGGCGATTAAATTATCTACTTTGTTACCTGCGGCATACATAATGGCCTCCCAGTTCTGGCCTTCTTGCAATTCACCATCACCATGCAAACTGAATACCAAGTGATCATCACCGTTCAGTTTCTTGGCAAGAGCAGCTCCAATGGCAACGGACATTCCTTGACCCAAAGACCCAGAAGCTACACGAACGCCTGGCAATCCTTCATGGGTGGTAGGGTGGCCCTGCAATCTGGAGTCAATAAGTCTAAAGGTGTTCAATTCTTCGATAGGAAAGTAACCTCTTCGAGCTAAAACACTATAAAAAACTGGAGAAATATGTCCATTTGAAAGGAAGAAGAGGTCTTCTCCGATTCCATCCATATCAAATCCATCCTTTAAATCCATTACCTCGTTGTAGAGTGCTACTAAAAACTCAGTGCAGCCCAAAGAACCCCCTGGATGCCCCGAATTTACCTTATGGACCATTCGTAAAATGTCCCTTCTTACCTGTACTACCAGGTCCTGTAATTCTTGCGTGTTCGGCATTGTGTTTTTAATTTAGAATTCAAATGTAATGGCATTATTCGTGGAAAACAAGTGTTACATTTACATTTATTAAATGACTTATGCTCAGAAACTTTATTTTTTTGTTAAGGAACAACGATACTGAGTTAGTTATATTTGCGGTTCTAAAACGAACAATTGGATTTTACCTTAATACAAAAGGATAGCAAAACTAAGGCTAGAGCAGGGAAATTGATCACTGATCACGGTACTATTGATACTCCTATATTTATGCCTGTGGGCACCGTTGCCTCGGTAAAGGGTGTTCACCAACGTGAGTTAAAGGATGAAATTAATCCTGATATAATTTTAGGAAATACATACCATCTTTATTTGAGACCGAAAACTGGTATTTTGCAAGAAGCCGGTGGGCTCCATAAATTTATGGGGTGGGATAGACCAATTTTAACCGATAGTGGTGGGTATCAAGTTTATTCATTGTCAGATAATAGAAAGATAAAGGAGGAAGGGGTGAAGTTTAAATCCCATATTGATGGATCCCGTCATCTTTTTACACCTGAAAATGTAATGGAAATTCAGCGTACCATTGGTGCGGATATTATTATGGCTTTTGATGAGTGCACACCTTATCCTTGCGACTACCAATATGCTAAGCGCTCTATGCACATGACGCACAGATGGCTGGATAGGTGTATCAATCATTTGGAAAAACTGCCCTATACTTACGATTATTCCCAAAGTTTTTTTCCTATTGTACAAGGTTCGACCTACAAAGATTTAAGGAAACAATCTGCTGAATATATTGCCTCTGTTGAAGCTGAGGGAAATGCCATTGGTGGTCTTTCGGTAGGGGAACCTGCTGAGGAAATGTACGAAATGGCCGAGTTGGTCTGTGATATTCTCCCAGAAGACAAACCAAGATACCTCATGGGTGTAGGTACCCCAATCAATATTTTGGAAAATATTGCGTTGGGTGTAGATATGTTCGATTGTGTGATGCCTACCCGTAATGCCCGAAACGGTATGTTGTTTACGGCTCATGGAACCATTAACATCAAAAACAAAAAATGGGAAAACGATTTTTCTCCTTTGGATGAGATGGGAATCACGTTTGTGGACACCGAATATTCTAAGGCCTATCTTCGCCATTTATTTGCTGCCAATGAATATTTGGGCAAGCAGATTGCCACCATTCACAACCTTGGTTTTTATTTGTGGTTGGTGCGTACGGCAAGAGAACGTATTTTAGCCGGAGATTTTTTGGAGTGGAAAACCAAGATGGTCAACCAAATGGATAAAAGACTGTAATGTTCACCATACTAGATAGATACATACTCAAACGCTACCTCATAACTTTCATGGGGATGCTACTATTATTTGTTCCTATCGGCATCATGGCCAACTTGGCGGAAAAAATTGGGAAGATCATTGATAACGAAGCTCCATTGTCCGAGGTAATTGTGTTCTATGGTAACTTTACTTTGGTCATAGGGAATTTATTGCTGCCCATTTTTCTTTTCTTATCGATTATATTTTTTACTTCAAAACTGGCCAGTAACACCGAGATTGTGGCCATTTTAAGTTCAGGGGTATCTTTTTGGCGATTTTTAAGACCTTATTTTGTAGGAGCCACTCTGGTCGCCATTCTTATTTTTATGATGGGCATGTTCATTGTGCCAAATGCCAGTATCGGTTTTAACGAATTTGAGTATAAATACTTTAAAAAAGGAAAGCAGACCAGGGAAACGGAAAACATATTCAATCAATTAAATGAAAGGGATTATATCTACGTGAGTAGTTTCGACCCTAACCGTCAGATTGGTTATAATTTTACCTACGAACATTTTGATTCCATAGGCAAGCTGGACTATAAAATTTCGGCCAGTAATATTCGATGGATAGAGGACGATAGTATTTATAGATTGACCAATTACGAAAAGCGAGAAATACAGAACGAAACTGAATATATAAAGGCAAGGCGACGTTTGGATACCGTTTTTTCCTTTCAAATAGATGACCTTACCCCGGTTTCTTATGTAGCAGAGACAAAAAACCTTTTTGAGCTGAATGATTTTATTGATGACCAGCGCAGAAAAGGAGCATCTAACATAAATGCCTATGTTTTGGTGAAGTATAAACGTTGGGCGCTTCCTATTGCTGCATTTATATTAACCGTAATAGCAGTTGCCGTGTCCTCGGTTAAGCGAAGGGGAGGTATGGGGCTTAATCTGGCTTTTGGTATAGGTGTTGCTTTCGTCTACATTTTCTTTGATAAGGTTTTTGGAACATTGGCAGAGCAATCAGGTTTTTCACCCTTGTTGGCTGTTGTGATTCCCAACCTTCTTTTTGGTGTTTTTGCCGTTTACATGCTTATGAAAGCCAAGCGATAATCCATTAATAATCTTGTATATTGTTGGCGTTAAAAGACTTGTATAATTCATGGGAGTATCCCATAAAGTTATATATTTGTCCCCATTGTTTTTCGTGAAAATAAAAGACTTCCCATGGAATATCTAGATTTTGAACTCCCCATCAAAGAACTTGAAGACCAACTTCAAAAATGTATGGTCATAGGGGAAGAAAGTGATGTAGACGTTACAGAAACGTGCTCTCAAATCGAAAAGAAACTTGATCAAACCCGCAAGGATATCTATAAAAACCTTACCGCTTGGCAAAAAGTCCAGTTGTCTAGGCATCCTAATCGGCCTTATACCATGGATTACATAAATGCCATTTGTGGAGACACCTTTTTGGAGCTTCACGGTGACAGAAATGTAAAAGATGACAAGGCCATGGTGGGCGGACTTGGTAAAATTGGAGACCAAAGCTATATGTTCATTGGTCAGCAAAAAGGGTACAACACCAAAACCCGCCAGTACCGTAATTTTGGTATGGCAAATCCGGAAGGATATCGAAAGGCACTTCGATTGATGAAATCTGCCGAAAAGTTTAAGATACCCGTTGTATGTTTTGTGGATACTCCTGGAGCTTATCCTGGTATTGAGGCTGAGGAAAGAGGACAAGGAGAGGCTATCGCACGTAATATTTTAGAAATGACACGCCTTAAAGTGCCGATTATTGTTATCATTATTGGCGAAGGAGCATCTGGAGGTGCTTTGGGCATTGGAGTGGGAGACAAGGTATTAATGCTGGAGAACACTTGGTACTCCGTTATATCTCCAGAATCCTGTTCATCTATCCTTTGGAGAAGCTGGGAATACAAAGAACAAGCAGCAGAAGCACTAAAATTGACCGCGACCGACATGAAAAAGCAGAAATTGGTCGATGAGATTGTAAAAGAACCTTTGGGTGGAGCTCATTCCAATAGAGCAAAAACATTTGAAACGGTCGCAAACAAAATTTCTTCCCATTTTGAAGAACTCAAAAAGTTATCACCAAAAGAATTGGTGAAAACACGCATGGAAAAATATGCGGACATGGGAGTTTTTAGCGAATAAATCTTGTTTTTCAGGGGTTCACCTTTTTCATTAGGTTATATCCTCATTTTTTTTTATGTTATTAACAGGTATTTTAAGTTATCAACAATTCAATTGTTGAGTACCTGTGGAAATCGTATCCATTTAAACTAAAGTTAACTAAAGGTTAATTAGCTACTTTCGCATTCATGGAAAAGCCTAGCCCCATCGTAGAACGTCGTGTGGAAAAATCCACCCTCATCAATCTTGAGAAAGGTAAAATACCACCTCAAGCAGTTGATTTAGAGGAGGTTGTGTTGGGTGCTATGATGATTGACAAGAAAGGAGTGGATGAGGTCATCGATATCCTTCATCCAGACGTTTTCTATAAAGATTCCCATAAATACATTTACGAGGCTATCTTTAAATTGTTTGAATCTTCCGAACCGGTCGATTTATTAACGGTTTCGTCCCAATTAAAGAAAGATGGCAAGCTGGAAGCGGTCGGAGGTGATTTTTACTTGATAAAACTTACCCAAAAAGTAGCTTCTTCTGCGCACATTGAGTTTCATGCAAGGATTATTCTTCAAAAGTATATTCAAAGAAGCCTGATCAAAATATCCAACGATATTATTGAAGATGCTTATAGTGATTCAACTGATGTTTTTGATCTCTTGGATAATGCGGAGGCCAAATTGTACGAGGTTACCCAAGGAAACTTAAAACGTTCTGCCGAAACAGCACAGAATTTGGTGATTCAGGCCAAAAAACGGATTGAAGAAATTTCGAATAAAGAAGGCTTGAGTGGAATTCCATCAGGCTTTGATAAGTTAGATAAACTGACCTCGGGATGGCAGCCCAGTGATTTGATTATTGTGGCAGCAAGACCAGGTATGGGTAAAACGGCATTGACGCTTTCCATGGCCCGCAACATTGCGGTTAACTCGGAAATTCCAGTGGCTTTCTTCTCTTTGGAGATGTCATCCGTACAATTGATCACCCGTCTGATTTCTTCCGAAACAGGATTATCTTCGGAAAAGTTGAGGACTGGTAAGCTTGAAAAACACGAGTGGGAGCAGTTGAACGTTAAGGTGAAAACCTTAGAAAAGGCACCACTGTTTATCGACGATACCCCATCACTTTCTATTTTCGACCTTAGAGCCAAAGCAAGGCGATTGGCCTCACAGCACAATATCAGGCTCATTGTAATTGACTATTTGCAGTTGATGACCGCTGGAGGAAGCCAAAAGGGAGGTAACCGTGAACAAGAGATTTCAACTATTTCACGAAACTTAAAGGCGTTGGCCAAGGAATTGAATGTTCCTGTAATTGCCTTATCCCAGTTATCAAGGGCCGTGGAGACCCGTGGAGGTAGCAAGCGACCTATTCTTTCGGATTTGAGGGAATCTGGGGCGATTGAGCAAGATGCGGATATTGTATCCTTCATTTATAGGCCGGAATATTATAAAATTGACGAGTGGGACGATGAAGAGCGCACACCCACGCAAGGTCAAGCAGAGTTTATTGTTGCTAAACACCGTAATGGAGGTTTAGAAAATATTAGGTTAAAATTTGTGGGTGCTCTGGGTAAATTTGATAACTTGGATGACTTTGATTCCCCATTCGAATTCCAATCGAAGATGAATGCGGACGAAGAAAATCCCTTTGCAACACCAAACCTTCCCAGTGCGGATGATGCTTTTGGTAGTTCAATGAACAGTGACGATGGCCCAGATGATAACGACGTACCTTTCTAAAATAATAACTTTTCTGTCACTTCGAGCACAGTCGAGAGGTGTACTTTTAGTATTCTTTTTACTACTTACATTTCAATCTTTTGCTTCCGTTATCCTTATTCCCATGGATGATGAAGGGCAAGAAAATCATTTAAAAGCTTACGGAATTACCTATTGGGTGCTTGCTAAACAGCAAAAAGTACAATGGTTGCTCAACTATAGAGGTGGTTCTTTTATATTGCCTGATGGAGATGCGATACGGAAAGAATGCCAAATACGCGGCGTTTCTTTTGAAGTGCTTTCCGATGGTCAGGCAGCGCAGATTTTGGACGATATAAGCAGTCCATCCCAAAATCAAGATGCCGTTATTTTGGAAAAAGCACCAAAAATTGCAGTTTATTCCCCAAAGGGAAACCAGCCTTGGGACGATGCTGTGACCATGGTGCTCACCTATGCCGAAATACCTTATACCACTATTTATGATACTGAAGTAATAGGAGATAAATTGGCATTGTATGATTGGCTGCACCTGCACCACGAGGATTTCACGGGTCAGTATGGACGCTTTTATGGACACTACCGAGCAGCGCCATGGTATATTGAAGACAAAGCTAAGGCAGAGGAATTGGCGCAAAGCTTAGGCTATTCCAAGGTGTCTGAAGAGAAGTTGGCCGTCGCACTTAAAATTAGAAACTATGTGATTGGTGGAGGTTTTATGTTCGCTATGTGTTCTGCTACCGATAGTTTTGATATTGCTTTGGCCGCGGAAGATGTCGATATATGTGAACCCATGTTCGATGGTGACCCTTCGGATGCGAACTATCAGGCTAAACTGGATTTTAGCAACACGTTTGCTTTTACCAATTTTACCTTGGAACGCAATCCTATCCGATATGAGTTTTCTTCTATTGATATGACCAATAAAAGAGCCAATGTTCCCAGAGAGTCGGATTATTTCTCTTTGATGGAGTTTTCTGCTAAATGGGACCCGGTGCCCACTATGTTGACGCAAAACCATACCAGTTTGGTGAAAGGTTTTATGGGACAGACCACGGCATACACCCGAAGTCAAATTAAGCCAACGGTAATGGTCCTTGGTGAAAACAAAATCAATGGGGAGGCCAGGTACATCCACGGCATAAAAGGAAAAGGATTCTTTACTTTTTACGGAGGTCACGACCCCGAGGATTATCAGCATAGGGTAGGGGACCCTAAAACGGAATTGGAACTACATCCAACTTCACCAGGGTATCGATTGATCTTGAACAATGTCTTGTTTCCTGCTGCCCGTAAAAAGAAACAGAAAACCTAACTCAAGTGTTCTTTAAAGAATTCGATGGTTCTTTTCCATGCCAAATCGGCTGAAGCTTCATCAAAACGTGGCGTAGTATTGTTGTGGAAACCATGATTGACATCGGGGTAAAAATGCGCTTCGTAATCCTTGCCCAGTTCCTTTAATTTGGCTTCATAATCTTCCCATCCGGCATTTACCCGTTCATCCAAGCCGGCATAATGGATCAATAATGGAGCATTGATCTGTGCTACTTCATCATCTGCAGGCTGACTACCATAAAATGGAACCGCGGCAGCTAAATCGGGAACTCTTACGGCCATCATATTGGAAATCCATCCACCGAAACAAAAACCGACTACCCCCACTTTACCATTACAATCCTTATGATTTTTAAGATACTCAAAGGCGGCTATGAAATCTTCCAGCATTTCATTTCGGTCTCTCTGCCTTTGAAGTGTTCTGCCATCATCATCATTGCCGGGATAACCACCAAGAGGTGTAAGGGCATCGGGTGCCAAGGAAATAAAGCCTGCTTTAGCAGCTCTTCGCCCTACATCTTCAATATAAGGATTGAGTCCGCGATTTTCGTGCACAACGACAACGCCTCCCATTTTACCTTTGCTATTTTTTTGTTTAGAAAGCAATCCTTTGATATCACCACCTCCTTTTGGGGAATTGTAGGTAATGAATTTGGAATCTAGTTCAGGGTCGTTGGGAGATACAGTGAGCGTGTCTTTGTAGTTGGGCATTACAAAGCTCATTAGAGAAGCCATTGTAATACCGCCAACTGCGTAAACCGAAAGTTTTTCCATAAACTCCCTACGGTCCAACTGGTTGTGTGCATATTTATCGTAAAGATCAAATACTTCTTGTTTGATCTGTTCTTTTTTTAAAGGTGCCATAGTGTTACTTTTGTGGTTTGCTCATTAAGGTACAAATTTTACAAAAGCAAATCACTCAGTGCGAGAGGAGTAGTGGATTATTCGATCAAAGTAATTTCTCCAAAACCCGTTCCACACCAAAATCATCGTTGCTGTGGGTAGTATATTTGGCGGTTTTTAAAACATTGGGATGGGCGTTGGCCATGGCAAAGCTATAATCGGATAGCTCCAACATCTCGAGGTCGTTGTTGTAATCTCCAAAGACCATGATTTCGTGAGCCGCGATTTGAAAATCATCCATCACCTTTTTTAGCGCATATCCCTTATGGGCATTTAAATCGGAAACATCCACCCAATTGGCGCCAGAAACTTTCACTTTTAAGTCGCCTTCCAAGTGTTTCACATTGGGATAAATATGTTTTTCAGAATTTTCAAAATGGTAGATGGCAATTTTTAATACTTCTTCATCCACCTGTTTTTGATCCTCTACAATTTCAAACTCGGAATAGTATTCACGGAGCATATCAATAAACTCGTTGGAATCGCCCCCTACAAAAGCATTATTTTGACAACAAAGTACTGGGTGTACATTTTCCAATGGTCGCACGGTATCAAGAATTCGATTGACTTCAGACTTATTTATGGGAGTGGTAAGTAAGGTTTCCTCTTGCTTTTTTATCAAGGCACCATTCTCAGCAATAACGAGTATCTCATTTTTGATGGACTCCAATTTATCCACCATGCTGTGATATTGTCTTCCACTGGCGGCAACAAAAGCAATGTTTTTCTTTTTGAGTTCTTCGTAAATTTCAAAGAATCGGGAGCTTACTTCATGTTTGGAATTCAATAATGTTCCATCCATATCGGTAACCACCATTTTTATCTGTGATAGGTCCATTCCAACTAATTAAGCTGCAAAGTTATTTGTTATTCATGGAACTGGCCTGTTGTTTTGGTAAAGTTTATATTAATTTCGGGGACAAAGAATGTTTTTTGAATGAATTTTTATCAGAAAGAAATACAATTGCGGTACTACTCCAGAGGCTTTCATTTGATTACGGACACTGTTATTGATGCATTACCTGAACTTCGGAACATAAGCACTGGATTCCTGCAGGTATTTATAAAGCATACTTCAGCCAGCTTAACGATCAATGAAAATGCCGACCCAACGGTAAGAACAGATTTTGAAAGCCATATTAATAAAATGGTGCCCGAAAACGCACCTTATTATGTGCACAATTACGAGGGTCCGGATGATATGCCCGCTCACATTAAAGCTTCATTAATGGGTGTGTCGGTTCAAATACCAATAACAAATGGACGATTGAACATGGGGATTTGGCAAGGTATATACTTATGCGAACATAGGAACCATGCTTCGAGCAGAAAGGTGGTAGTAACAGCTTATGGTCAATAGAGTGAGGTTGTTAATGCGAGTGAAGTCGAGAATGACCGTTCTGGAAAAACTGTAAAATAAAAGATCCCGCACAAGGCGGGATCTAAATAAGCGGGGTAAGTTTATATTAACTTTTTTATTTTACTTTCTCAACAATTGCTTTAAAAGCATCTGGGTGGTTCATGGCCAAATCGGCAAGAACTTTTCTATTAAGTTCAATACCATTGGCTTTTACCTTGCCCATAAATTGAGAGTAAGACATTCCGTGCATTCTGGCACCAGCATTAATACGGGTAATCCATAGGGAACGGAAAGTACGCTTTTTGTTTCTTCTATCGCGGTAAGCATAAAGCATTGCTTTTTCTACCGCATTTTTGGCTACTGTCCAAACGTTTTTACGTCTTCCAAAGTAACCTTTGGCTTGCTTCATCACTTTTTTTCTTCTAGCTCTTGAAGCAACTGAATTTACTGATCTTGGCATAATGTGTCATTTTTTTGTAGCAGGCGTCTCAATTATTGAGAACTTTTATGGCCCGACTCCATGGTTAATAAATAATGTACCGGCGAACAATTATTTTAAACGTAACTGTTCTTTGATGTTGTCCTCATCCGATTTGTGAACCAAAGTGGAATGGGTCAACTTTAGCTTACGCTTTTTAGATTTTTTTGTCAAAATGTGACTCTTAAAAGCGTGCTTTCTTTTGATTTTACCAGTTCCTGTCAGCTTAAAACGCTTCTTGGCACTGGATTTTGTTTTCATCTTAGGCATTTTCCTAGTATTTAACTCCGCTTATTATACCGAACCAAGGTTCAGTTTTTATTTTTTGTTTGTCTTGGGCGCAATGAACATGGTCATACGCTTGCCTTCCAATTTAGGCATCTGTTCCACTTTCCCCAGTTCTTCAAGCTCTTGGGCCAGCCTTAACAGTAAAATTTCGCCTTGGTCTTTATAAACGATCGATCGTCCCTTAAAGAACACATAGGCTTTTAGTTTGGCACCATCTTTCAAGAACTTCTCTGCATGTCTTTTCTTGAACTCATAATCATGGTCGTCCGTTTGTGGGCCAAACCTAATTTCCTTTACGACAACTTTACTCGCTTTGGCCTTCATGGCCTTGTCGCGTTTCTTTTGTTCGTAAAGAAACTTTTTGTAATCCATAACCTTACAAACGGGTGGCTCGGCATTTGGTGAAATTTCCACCAAATCCAACTCCTGTTCGTTGGCTATTTCCCTTGCTTTGGAAATGGGATAAACACCCATCTCAACATTATCGCCGACAAGCCGTACTTCTCGGGCTTTTATTTTCTCATTGATGTTATGAGGGTTTTTATTTTCCCTCCTTGGTTGGGGTCTAAATCTTCTTCTAATTGCTATGACGTAAACTTTTTAATTAAACTTAATTTTTTAGAACGACTTTAAGGTACTATTTATTTCAGTAGTTACCAAGTCCGAAAATGTATCTACGCTCAAACTACCCAAATCTTCACCTCCATGTCTTCTTACAGAAAGGCTGGCAGACGCTTCTTCCTGTTCCCCAACAATAATCATGTAAGGGATTTTTTTGAGTTCTGCCTCACGAATTTTTTTCCCTACCGTCTCGTTCCGGTTATCAATGAGCGCGCGAATTTCGTGATTTTCTAACGAATTCAAAACTTTTTCAGCATATTTTTCGTGTTTCTCGCTGACGGGCAGAACGATAGCCTGGGTCGGTATCAACCATAATGGGAAGTTTCCGCCGGTATGTTCCAGTAATAGCGCAACAAATCGTTCCATACTTCCAAAAGGTGCACGGTGAATCATTACAGGTCTGTGCAATTCATTATCGCTTCCTTTATAGGTGAGGTCAAATCGTTTTGGAAGATTATAGTCTACTTGAATAGTTCCTAATTGCCAGTTTCTGCCTAGGGCATCTTTGATCATAAAGTCCAACTTTGGTCCATAAAAGGCAGCTTCACCACTTTCAATCACGTAATTCAAACCTTTTTCCTCAGCCGCATCAATGATAGCTTGCTCCGCTTTTTCCCAATCCTCAGTATTTCCTATATATTTTTCAGGATTTTCCAAGTCTCTTACCGATACTTGGGCAGTGAAATTATCAAACCCTAAAGAATTCAATACATATAAGGTAAGGTCGATTACATTTTTGAACTCATCATTAAGTTGCTCCGTTGTGCAGAAGATATGAGCATCATCTTGGGTAAACCCTCTTACTCTCGTTAATCCATGCAATTCGCCACTTTGTTCATACCTATATACCGTACCGAATTCGGCGTACCGTTTCGGTAAATCTTTGTAGCTAAACGGTTGACTGTTGTATATTTCACAGTGGTGCGGACAGTTCATGGGTTTCAACAAGAACTCTTCATCCTCCTTTGGAGTGTGAATGGGCTGAAAGCTATCCTCTCCATATTTGGCATAGTGGCCAGAGGTAACATATAGTTCCTTTTGACCGATATGGGGAGTGACGACCATTTCGTAACCAGCTTTCTTCTGAGCTTTCTTTAAAAACTGTTCCAACCTTTCCCTAAGTGCGGCACCATTAGGTAGCCATAAAGGAAGACCTTGACCTACCTTTTTTGAGAAAGTAAAGAGCTCCAATTCTTTGCCTAATTTTCGGTGATCCCTTTTCTTGGCCTCTTCTAAAAGATGCAAGTATTCTGTAAGCTCTTTTTGTTTAGGGAACGAGATGCCATAAACACGGGTCAACTGTGTATTTTTTTCATCACCTCTCCAATACGCACCCGCAACACTTAATAATTTAATGGCTTTTACGATTCCTGTATTTGGAATATGCCCGCCTCGGCATAAATCGGTAAACGTGCTATGGTCACAAAAAGTGATGGTGCCATCGTCAAGATTTTCTATAAGCTCCACTTTGTACTCATTCCCTTGATCTTTATAATAGGAAAGGGCATCAGCTTTAGAGACGCTTCGCATTTTATAATCATATTTTCCTCGGGCAATTTCCAAAGCCTTTTTCTCGATCTTGGGAAAATCCTTTTCTGAAATGTTCTGGTCGCCAAAATCCACATCATAATAGAATCCATTTTCAATGGCAGGACCAATGGTCAACTTTATACCTGGATAAAGCTCCTCCAATGCTTGGGCCACGATATGCGACGTAGAATGCCAAAAAGCTTTTTTTCCTTCATCATCTTTCCATGTATATAAAGTGAGGGTGCCGTTCTCGTTTAAAGGGGTGGCGGTTTCAACGGTGGTGTCGTTGAATTTTGCCGAAATAACATTTCGGGCCAACCCTTCACTAATGCTTTTAGCAACTTCCATGGGTGTAGTTCCTTCCGGAACTTTCTTTACTGCGCCATCTGGCAATGTAATATCAATCATCTACGCTCCTTTAATTTTGGATGGTGCCAAAGATACTATCTTGAATTGATGCTTACAATAGGGAGTGGTCGCATTTGTAAATTGTGTTCAATCAGGGTCTTATATATATGTATGGTTTTTATTGAATTGAATTTTGCTGCAATTTAAAATTTTTCTTATATTAAAAAGTTGAAAATCAATGAAATGCATTTTTTCGAAAAAAATATTGAAAATTGTTTTGTGGGAAGAAAATAAGGTGCGTATATTTGCACCCGCTTAGC
>NHBR02000033.1 GCA_002167435.2 Allomuricauda sp. TMED12 | reverse complement strand
CCGCTTTTTTTGTGGTTTTACGACACAAAAAAATTGGATAGCGTTAAGTCCCGCGCCTAAAAAAACATAGTTTAGGGTAACAAAATGATAATGAAGAACGACATGGGAACTATAGCAACCAACGACCGAGAAATTAACCTATACTACAATGCCGAAACCAATAAAGGCATGCAGACCTTGGCCTATTTAGAATCTTCGGAGAAGAAAGTATTGGGCATAGATTTGTCCAAGACCAAGGTCACCGGCACCCAATGGACGGAACTCGCCGAACGATTGGGCAAGCCCATAAAAGAGTTGGTCAACACCGAACACCCCGATTTTATAAACGACTACGGCAAGAGCCATAAGCCCCAAAGCAACAAAGACTGGCTCAAGGTGTTAGAGAACAATCCCAAAGTAGTGACCCAACCCATTTTGGTGCACGGCGACAGGGCCGTACAAATTGACACCCCTTCGGAAGTACTATCATTTTTGGAAGAAGAAGACCGCTTCTAAAACACTCACCCTAAAAGCTGACAGCTAAAGGCTTAAAGCTAATAACTTATTATTCATTGACCATACAACCTTTTTCCATTTTCAACTTTCCATTCCTCCACCTTTCAACCCTTTACCTTTCACCCTAATTGTCAACTGCTCATTGTTTACTGTTCATTGACCATTGCAAATTGAGGAAAACCCCTAGTTTTTTTAAGGTTTTTGTGCAACGCTGTTTAATAGCTTCTTGCTAATTTGCTGAACAGCTCCTCCCCCCGACCTTAACGGAACATATTGATGCCTTGGATAGGAGCATAAAACTTGTGCGATTCCTACTCATATGGGAGTATGCTTAGGTTTTGTATATATATTAAAGTTAGGCAAAATTAAAACCAACTAAAACGAAATGAACATTCTCGAATTTATTAATGAGCTATTTGGAATTGAGAATGAGGTTTCTGCACCAATTTTAATAACACTACTGGTTTTCATTACTGGCGGACTTATAAGTTTTGTATATAATCGGATAAAATCATATCGACAAAGAAAAGACCTTCGGGAAATCTTCCGAGTAATGATAAAAGAAATCATTCGAGTTTGTAAAATTAAAGAAGAACAAACCAAAAGGTTTTATCCAACTTTCACTACGGAACATAGAGGTCATTGGACTTTGAGTTTTACAAGAATAAATTATTTGCACACAGTATTTGAATTAGAATTTCATCAAGTATTTCAAGCTTTTGAGAGTTATATAAATTGGAGTTGTTGTAACCAATCTGTTAAAAAAAGAGCTTTCCACAAAATATATTCGAACCTTGACAACATTAAATATTTTGAGGGATTTATTCGACCAGATATAGAAAGTTTTATTACGGACTTTAATAATCACCACGTTAAATATAAAAAGTCAATATCTAACTTCAACGAAATGATTGACGCTTTGAAATTTGATTTACAAAATAATCTTCCCTTAATAGCTGGGAGAAGCCCAATGGATGATTATATGATAGAAACTGAAAATATTTGGAGAGCTTGGTTAGCCTTGGACGAAACAGAAAGAGTTCACTACAAAATAACTTACGATATGTTAATTGAGCCAACTCTTGCTTTAAATAGAAGACCATATAATTTGCAATTCACTTTGGAGATGAATAAATACTTAATGGATTGCAAAACACACATAATAGAAATGGAAAATATCCTTAAGAGAGGGTATTTGACATTTAAAAATCATAGTATCAATTACAGAAATACGAGGAAAATTCTCGAAAAATGTATTGAAATATTAAAATAACTTTGCTTAACAATGGCTATAAGTAATTGCTTGTCCTGGCCTACTTATGTGAATCCTCATGGATTTTCAGTTTTTTGTATACTTGCAAAGTTAATCACCCACTTACAAACTTCTGATAGCTCATACCATTATCCAACATGCAGAAAAAACTAAAATAGAAACATGAGTCAAAAAATTGAAGAGATAAAAATTGATGACTTGGTTCTTTGGACAGAAAACCCAAGAGATCCGATTGACCCTGAAAGTAGTGACCAAGATGTAGCGGATAAAGCATGGAGAGATCAACATGACAAGTGGAACTTGCTCAAATTGGCAAAAGAAATGCAAGAATTTTATGATTTTAGTGAGTTGCCGACCGTTGTTTATCATGGTAATAAGCCCATAGTATATGACGGCAATAGAAGAATGATATTAGCTAAATTAAAACACGATCTTGTTAAACTTTCCGATTTCGATAAAACTAAACTCCCTCACATTCCGAAGATTATTCCATGCAACGTCTGTGATAAGGACATTGCAATAAAAAATGTATTTCGGAAACACGCTGATTCAGGTTCTTGGTCTCCTTTGGACAGGGATATCTTTGTAAATAAATTCATGAATGGACCAAAAAGTACTTTTCTAAAAATTGATGAAGCGACTGGTATTATTTCCAATAATCCACACCTAAATCAGGTCTTTGTAAAGAAAGAAATATTTACTAATGAAAAACTCAAAGAAATGGGCTTTGAGTTCAATCAAGATGATCTAGAGAGTAAGCACACGCAGTCTGAAGCTATAACAATTCTCGACGACATTTCAAGTAAAGTTGCCTCAAAGACAATAACCACAAGAAAGAATCGTGGTAAAATCATTGATGTACTTGATAAAACTTCAAGAAATCTAATTGATGCCAACAAAAAAAAGTCCTTATCAAAAATTCAGGTGAGTTCAACAAGAACGACTGCTACACCAAAGAAAAAACAAGCTCCAAGAACAAAGAAAAAAGATTCTGAAATTTTTAATGGTAAACTGTATTTAAAATCAGGCCATGTAAGCGATCTGTATAGAGATATTGTTGACCTATATGGATTCTATCAACAGAAAAAAGATACATTTAGTCAATATTTTCCAAGTTTAGTTCGCATGGCCTTGCGTCTACTTTGCGAAACCGCAGCCAATGATAATGGACAGGAATTGGATAAATACCTCAAAGCCAACTTCAAAAACGCAAAGAAGAATTTAGATAAAGATGCAAAAACAACACTTTCCACGCAAAATGTTAGCGAAGGAACAATAACTCAACTACTCCATATAGGTGCGCACAATTATCAAGCAAGTAACAACCTTGACCAAACAATAGCTGTCTCAATTATTGTTGGTGAAATTTTGACCATTTCCCATGGCAGATAGTGAAAGACATAGCCACTTTGAGTCCCCACTTAGATATCCTGGCGGTAAAGCATGTATATTCCCTTTCATTTCAAACCTATTTTATGAAAACAACCTTCTTGGAGTAAATTATGCCGAACCTTACGCAGGTGGTTCTGGACTTGCGCTAAAATTATTATTCAACGAATATGTAAATGAGATATCCATCAACGATTTTGACTACTCAATTTATTCCTTTTGGAAATCGATTTTAGAATCAAATCTTAGGTTTTGCGATTGGGTTGAAGATGTAGTAATTGATATTGAAAATTGGCAATATTTTAAATCAGTTCAAAACAATCCAGAAGGATATAGTCAATTTGAATTAGCTCAAGCAGTCTTTTTTCTAAATAGAACCAATATTTCAGGTGTAATCAAAGGTGGCCCTATTGGAGGTATTGAACAGAAAGGGAAATATAAAATCAATGCTCGTTTCAACAAAAGCGACCTTATTAAAAGAATTGAACGAATTTCTAGTTTCAAACACCGAATTAGGGTTTCTAACCTTGATGGGGTAAGTTTCATAAGAAACCTTAATAAAAGTATTCACAACACTTTTATCTACCTCGACCCACCATATGTTCATAAAGGAGCAAATTTATACATGAACTATTTTAAAAAGAAAGACCATGAAAAACTTGCTAGACAAGTTGAAAAAATTAATCATACGTGGTTGGTATCATACGACAACAACGATTTTATAATTAATTTGTATGGTAAACAAAAAAAGCTCAGATACAGTCTTTCACAATCAGCTTCGAATCGCGTTGGCAATGAAATTTTAGTTTTTGCTGAGCATCTAAAGTTCAATAAATCTAGTGAAAAACTCAAAAATGTAGAGTTGATAAAATATAGGTAAAAAAGCACAACAAAACTACGTAAAATAAATTTCAGGCACTAGGATTAGCTATGCTGGAATTTAAAACACCTTCCCCAGCACTTCAACGGTCTAATCCCATCACCGTGTCATTTCGACCAAATGGGAGAAATCTCAAGATCAAATAGATTTCTCAATCGTCGCTGCACTCCTTATTTCGAAATGACAACCTTTACGTCATTTCGAACTCCTGTCCCGAGTATGCGAGGGAGCTCAGGGAGCGTGAGAAATCTCAAGATAAAAAACAGATTTCTCAGTCGCTTCGCTTCTTCGAAATGACAGTTAATACTTGTTGGTAAAGTAATTTCAAAAACGTATTTTTCAAATCCTAAACACAACCTCAACTATGAAAAAACACATCATTACCTTGTTCCTAATTTGCTTTGCTTTTGGTTCCAGCTTCGCACAAAACCAAAACACAACAGTGGAACCAGAAATCGAAATGAAAGTAAGCCTACTTGGGTATCGGTTTTTTAAGGATGGTGAGCGTCTTACCTGGAAAGAACTAGTGAAGACTACAGAAGCCGTTGAGGAGGCAAACCAGCTCATTAAAAAAGCTAGAACTCAAAATTTGATCGCTAATATTTCAGCTGGAGTCGGCGGTTTTATGATTGGCTTCCCTATTGGTCAAAAAAGCAATGATTATGAACCCATGTGGGAACTGGCCTATATTGGTGGCGCCATTCTCATTGCAGGATTTCCTTTTGCAATCAAGGCGTTCAACAATGTCAACAAAGGAATCGACAACTACAATATTGCCGCATCGCCATCAACCGGCTACCGTTTTCAACCCGAGATGTTTGTTATAAATAATCAAAATGGTATTGGGCTTTCACTCAGGTTTTAAAACACCTTCCCCACCGCCTCAATCGTCTTATCCAAATCGGCATAGCTGAGGGCATCGTTTAAAAAGTAACTTTCAAAAGCAGAAGGCGGTAAGTACACCCCATTCTCCAACATGCCGTGGAAGTATTTTTTAAAGGTATCGTTATTGCCCTTCGCCGAGCTGGCAAAATCCACCACCGGTTCGTCCGTGAAGTGTACGGAGATCATACTGCCAAATCGGTTAATCTGGTGGGTCACTCCTTTTTCGGTCAAGGTTTGGGCAATGCCCTTATGCAGATACTCCGTTTTTTCCGCCAAGCTAGTAAAAATTTCAGGTTGGTTGTTCAAGGTGGTGAGCATGGCCAGTCCGGCACTCATCGCCAAAGGGTTTCCGCTCAAGGTCCCCGCTTGGTACACGGGTCCTTCGGGTGCCAAATGCGACATGATCTCGGCTCGAGCCGCAAACGCACCAACGGGCAGTCCGCCCCCGATCACTTTTCCGAACATCACAATATCGGCGTCAATGCCCAAAGCTTCCTGTGCGCCTCCTTTTCCAAGACGAAAGCCGGTCATGACCTCATCAAACAACAATAAAATACCTTCTTGGGTACAGAGTTCGCGCAATCCTTTTATAAATTCATCTTTGGGGATAATACAGCCCATGTTCCCAGCTACGGGTTCCAAAATAATGGCGGCTATTTCGCCTTTATTAGCTTCCACCAAGGCTTTTACCCCTTCCAAATCGTTGTAATCGGCCAATAACGTATCCTTGGCCGTGCCTTGTGTTACCCCAGGGCTGTTGGGGCTACCAAAGGTTACGGCACCACTCCCCGCCTGTATCAAAAAAGAGTCGGAGTGACCGTGGTAGCAACCCGCAAATTTGATGATCTTCTCCTTGCCCGTGTACCCGCGCCCGAGGCGCACCGCACTCATACAGGCTTCGGTTCCACTGTTCACAAATCGGATTTTATCAATATTCGGTACCATGGACACCGCTAGTTTGGCGATTTCGGTCTCAATTTCGGTGGGCATTCCAAAGGAAGTTCCCTTTTTGGCCTTTTCAATGACCGCATTGATCACGGGTTCGTACGCATGGCCCAAAATAAGGGGTCCCCACGAAGCAATATAATCGATGAGTTGGTTACCGTCTTCATCATACAAATAGGCCCCTTTGGCCTCTTTAATGAAAATCGGGTCGCCCCCGACGGCTTTAAAGGCTCGTACAGGTGAATTTACTCCTCCAGGAATATATTTTTTGGCCTCTGCGAACAGGGCGCTGCTTCGTTGGTAGATCATAGTATGCTTTTGTTAATTACGTCATGCCGAACTTGTTTCAGGTTGACGTTTGTCAGTTCGAGCGCAGTCGAGAACGACACGGCACCACATCTCGACTGCGCTCGATGTGACAAGCCATATAGACTTCAAACTGCTCGCCGCAAAGGTAATGAGGATAAAACTTTCTTGGAAACAGTTTTTGCGGTTCTAGGAGATGCTTTGCTTCGTTCAGGATAACAATTTTAGCATTACTGCGCCCTTCGGATGTTGAGCAGCTGCCCAATGGAAATAATATTGTCATTTAGATTGTTGAGGCGGCGCAATTCATCCACCGAAATATCGTAGCGCTTGGAAATACCGTACAACGTGTCGCCTTTTCTCACCTCATGGGTAAACACTTCATATTGTTTGGGTTCACGCACGGTGGACAGTCCATTTTCAACTACTGCCTCGTCGTATTTATGCAAATCGTAGCTTTCTATTATGGAAATCAACTTTTGAGGGTATTTGCGATCCGTGGCATAACCTGCCTGTCGTAATCCGTGGGCCCATTTTTTGTAATCGTCCCGTTTATAATTGAACAAAAATGCATAGCGTGAACGGGTGGACAGGAAAATACTATGATCGCGGAAAGAGTACATGGGATGGTTGTACTTACGGAAACATTCGCCTTTGGCATCGTCATCATGAAAATCGAACTCGCCCTGCCAACCTGTATGGCACTTAATCCCAAAATGATTATTGGTCTTCAGCGTTAATTCCCCACGACCTGAGCCGCTTTCCAAAATGCCTTGCGCCAAGGTAATACTTGCGGGAATGCCATAGGCACGCATTTCGTACTGTGCAATCTCGGCAAAGGTCTCGATATAATCTTGGGTATCGGAAATGGGGAAGCGCTCAAAGCGTCCCGAGTCTTCGGGCATGGGGTATAAGCCTGAATCCTCTTTGGTATCTTCCCTACGGTTGGCATTAGTATTTTCCGAATTACGAACTACGGGAGCTCCCTTCCGATGGGTCGTCCTTCTTTTTTTGGCACCACAGCTAGAGAGCAAAAGTGCCGCTATCAATACATATCCTATTCGCCTGATCATACGTCCAATAACGGTAAATTCTTCTTTTTCAGTACAAGGTTCATGCCTTTTATGCCTTGCAATCCTCCTGTATGTATCGCCAAGATTTGGGTTCCTGGTTCAAAAACATCTTGTTTTATCAGGTCAAAAATACCAAAAAGCATTTTACCTGTATATATGGGATCCAACGGGATACCCGTTTCTCTTCTAAAAAGGTTGATGAATTCGATCAGTTGTTGGTCCACTTTGGCGTAACCCCCAAAATGATAATCGGTTACAAGTTTCCAACGGTCGTTATGAACAAAGGTACAAATCTCTTCAGATAAAAAATCACCCTTGAGTGCAGGGAATCCCAACACCGTTTGATGAGGCTGGGCAGCATTGATCAATCCTGCCACGGTACCGCCCGTTCCCACTGCGCTGCAGATGTAATCGAATTGTGCATCCGCATCGGTCAATATTTCAGCACATCCCTTTACGGCAAGTGCGTTGGTTCCACCCTCGGGCAAGAGGTAGAAATCACCAAACTTCTCTTTTAACTTTTGAATAAAGGATGGCTCATTTTTAAGTCGATACGCACTCCGGGATACAAAATGAAACTGCATGCCGTGTTCGTGGGCCAACTGCAAAGTGGGGTTGTCTTGCCATTTGTTTGATAGCTCTTCACCCCGAATCACACCGATGGTTTTTATTCCTTTTTCGTGTCCGGCAAAAGCCGTTGCCGCTATGTGGTTGGAAAAGGCCCCACCAAAGGTGAGCAAGGTATCCTTGCCCTGATTCTTGGCTTCTATTAGATTGTATTTGAGCTTGCGGTATTTGTTCCCTGAAATAAAAGGGTGGATGGTATCCTCTCTTTTGATGTAGAGCTGAATGCCCTTTTCACGGAGAAGGGGCATTTCAATATGCTGATTGGGTATGTTCAATCCAAAAAATTAACGGGTCAGGTACTGCAAAAAACCAAAGGTTTTGCGTTTAGAAAGATACTGCATATCCTTTTCATTGGCATAGGCCTCACGTTCAAAACTAATGTTCTGATAGGCGCGGTAACTATCCAGGTAAAGTACGGTGCGGAACAACCATTCCGAAATATACCAAAGGTAAAACGGCAATATCAGTAATTCCCGCTGTTGCTTTAGGTGGATACGCTCGTGGTTGATAAGCACCCCATCAGTCTTAAGGGAATCCTCCTTAAGAATAATGAAAGGCCATAGCGAGAGCCCCACATAATTTTTATAGAAGAAATGTTTAAAGACAAGTATCAAATGGTTGCTATCATTGGTTACCTAACAAATATAACTGCAAAAAGTGCTCAAAATTGAACAGTTACCATAATTCCATCAACATTTTCGGTGAACAACCTTGTTTTCAAAATCTTAAAATCTTAGTCGTTGTGCCGTGAAAACCTTAAATTTATATAGTAAAAATGGAAGGCAGCTCATGAAAGAACGCATTCCTCTGGAAGAGGGTGATTATTACTTATCGGAACAAGGATACCGGGTATTTACCGAGAAATACCACCTAAAACGCGGTTATTGTTGCGAGAGTGGATGCCGTCATTGTCCTTATGGATACAATGCCAAAACCAACACCCAAAATTAAGGATTCGGCATAATATTTGTGGGTTATTAAGTCAAATCTCAAGAATTTAAAAAAAGTACTATGAAAAGTTTACAACGTTTTGCTCTGGCCGTCTTCGCCTTTGGCCTGCTAGCTTCCTGCACCTCCGTACGGGTGATTTCCGATTACGATCAAAAAGCTGACTTTAATACCTATAAAAGCTATGCTTTTTATAAAACTGGCATCGATAAAGCCCAGATTTCCGATTTGGACAAGAAAAGAATTTTAAGGGCCATTGAGGCCGAAATGGGTTCTCGTGGATTTGTAAAATCCGATAACCCTGATGTATTGATCAGTATTTTTACCAAAGAGCGTGAACGTGTGGACGTTTATAACAACTACGGCTGGGGCTGGGGCGGATTCTACAGTCCTTGGGCCTGGGGTCCCGGATGGGGCTGGGGTGGTTACGGAAACAACGTGAGTACCCGTACAGAAGGTTCATTGTACATCGACGTCATCGATGCCAATAAAAAAGAACTGGTATGGCAAGGACGTGGCGTAGGAACGTTGAACAACACAAGTAATATTGAAAAGAAAGAGCAGCGTATCCGAGAATTTGTTTCACGGATTCTTGAGGAGTACCCGCCCCAAATGGTGGTCGCCTCTAACTAAAAACTTCATACCGCCCATTTGGGCGGTTTTTTATTGCCCTTAACCTTTCTTAAGAAAAAATCCGTTCCCTATTTCGTATCTTTAGGTCGCATAAAAATTGACGTATGAGCTACGAATCCAATCCTATTCTGGACAAACTACCAAAGCACCTTAAACAATTCATAAAGCCTCAAAATTATGAAGAGTATACCGCCATAGATCAAGCTGTTTGGCGGTATGTGATGCGAAAAAATGTGGATTACCTCAGCAAAGTAGCCCATAAATCGTACGTGGATGGATTAAAAAAGACAGGGATTTCCATAGACCATATTCCCAACATGTACGGGATGAACCGCATCTTAAAAGAAATTGGATGGGCAGCAGTTGCTGTGGACGGATTTATACCTCCTTCCGCTTTTATGGAATTTCAGGCGTACAACGTACTCGTGATCGCTTCGGATATTCGTCAGCTCGAAAATATCGAATACACCCCTGCTCCAGATATCATTCATGAAGGGGCCGGACACGCACCCATTATTGCCAATCCGGAATACGCAGAATATTTAAGAAGGTTCGGGGAAATTGGTTGCAAGGCCATATCCAGCGCCAAGGATTATGAACTCTACAATGCCGTGCGACACCTGTCCATTATAAAAGAAGCACACGGCACACCTGAAAGCGATATCGAGGAAGCCGAAAAACAGATAGAACAGCTTCAAGAAAATATGGGTGAACCCAGCGAAATGGCCCTTATCCGAAATTTGCATTGGTGGACGGTGGAATATGGTTTGATCGGAACCGTGGACAATCCAAAAATTTATGGGGCCGGACTACTCTCTTCCATTGGGGAAAGTACGTGGTGCATGACAGACAAGGTGAAAAAGATTCCTTACTCCATTGAGGCTGCGCACACGGAATTTGATATCACCAAACCACAACCACAACTTTTTGTGACTCCTGATTTTGCCTTTTTGAGTCAGGTTTTGGAAGATTTCGCCAATACCATGGCCGTGCGAACGGGAGGACTTTCAGGAATTAAAAAATTGATTGGTTCCAAAGCATTGGGCACCATCGAATTGAGTACTGGACTACAAATTTCGGGCGAATTCAGCAATGTCATCGAAAATGATGGTAAGCCCATTTACATACAAACTACCGGAGGTACTGCATTGGCCTATCGTGAAAAAGAATTGGTCGGACATAGTACCGCACACCACGCAGACGGCTTTGGGTCCCCAATAGGAAAATTAAAGGGCATTAACATTGCCATTGAGAATATGGGGCCAAGAGACCTTAAAGCTTACAAAATTTATGAGGGGGAACAAATCGCCCTAGAGTTTGAAGGCGGCATTAAAGTGGAAGGAACCATCATCACAGGAACAAGAAACCTAATGGGTGAAATTATCCTGATCACTTTTGAAAATTGTACGGTTACCCATGGCGATACAGTGTTATTCCAACCTGAATGGGGACTGTACCATATGGCAGTGGGACAAAATATTGTTTCCGCCTACAATGGTCCGGCCGATTTGAACAGTTTCAATTTAATGAGCCATCAGATTACGGAAAGCACCATTAAATCCAAAAAAGATGAAAAAAGATTGGAACTGGAGCTATTCTATGAGCAGATACGACACTTTAGGGAAGGGAAAAACACTACAGTTTCCCGAAACAAAGTGTTCAAAGCCCTAAAAAATGACCATCCCAAGGATTGGTTATTGCCCGTGGAACTATACAAACTCGCCAAACAGGACAACAATCAGGAATTTCAGCAAGAGATTTTGGAACACTTGGAAAACATTAAGAGGGACAACCCCAAAGTGGGCCATTTAATAGATGATGGCCTTCAATTGGTAGACACCTCCTTGGTAAGTTAAATACCTAGTTTTTCGATATTTTCGGCAGTGGACTTCAATTGGGGCACCGCTGCTTTTGTAATAGGGAAGTAAGCAATGTTGATCTCCTCACTGTTTCTTCTTAGGCCCAGCTCAACCTCGTGATCAATACTGCCTTGCCATATGCTACGGGAAAATACCTCATCCCCTGCTCGAACACCTGCTTCCCATGCCTGGCTACCTTCGATAACACTCGCAATTTCTTTCCTGTCCTCGGTAAATTCAAATCCAAGCTCGTAAATATCACTTTCGGGGCTGTATTCCAATTCCAGCTCATCAAACAATGCGACCAAATCCACTTTTTGTCCTTCTTCGATATGTTGTTGGAAAACCGCTTCAAAATCACCATCCCAAAAGCGATCCATTACCTCAATAAAATAATCATGGGTCAGTTTTTGATCCTTAGTGGTGGCATCCGCATAGATTTGATGCATTACGTCGTCCAAACTTTTTTCACCTTCGGTATCTTGTTGGATGCCCTGATCAAGGTAAAAGGCAAAAATCGCCCCTCTCCAATACGGCAGTTTGGAATATTCATAGTTGGTCCAAAAGTTATCATAATTGATTTCGGAATTCGATGCCTCTCCGACCGACGAAGCGTAAAGATCGCGAATGGTCCGGTTCAATTCATCGATAAAAAAGGAACCGTCCAACCCATTGATCTTATTCTTTGCAATATTTTTGAAGGTATAATACTCTGTAAATCCCTCACTGAACCAATATTGCTCCTCTTCGTTTTCGTTGGTAATGGTATGCCCTATCCAATTGTGCATCAACTCATGATTAAATAGGTACACCATTTGTCCAATATCGGTAAGGTCGTTATTGGAAACCGATGTGGCAAAGGAATTGGTAAGTCCGGTACCTTGAAAACTGCTGCCGTTCTCCTGTGGAAAAGGTTGCATGGTTACCGTAAAATAAGCTTGGGAATGATCGTTCCAAAAATTACGTTGATATGTCAAGGTTTCTTCCAAAACTTTGAAAACATCTTCATCTTTAAATGGAATCCATTTCCCTCGTGTAGCTAAACTGATTTTGTTTCCTTGAATATCCCCGTTGTAAATTCTAAAATCTCCTCCTACGAAAATCGCGCTTCCAAAAAGCTCCATATCCATATCTTGCAGTAACTGCATTTTTTCTTGACTTCCAAAACTGTTGTGAATGGTGTATTCCTCTGGAAACGATGACCAGTCGAGCGAAATGTCCTGGTTCTCTTCAGCATTTTCGGGCACCATGAACATATTGTGGGAAAACAGGTGAAAATAGTCTTTGTTGATGATGGGTCGATAAATTTCCCTAGTGGAAATATCCCCTTGAAAATCTTGTTTCAAGAAATACTGAAACTCCAAATGTTTTACACCTTTAGGATGCATTAAAACGATGTGTCCACTATCGGCATCCTTTTCAATGGCCCCTTCCACATTCAATAGTTCCATTTTACCCAAGGAATTGTATAGTCCCTCCTGCCCCCAGGCATCATCAGGAAAAGATAGGGTTGTGATACCATCTGGACTGGCTTCCAGGGTCATTTTAATTTTGAGTTGGGGAATACTGTCCACTACTACGGGAGCAATCTCGTAGCTGATATCGGATTCGGGTTCTTGTTGACAGGAAAATAGAAAAGTAGCTAAAAGGGCGGTTAGTAGTACTCTTTTAAACATGGTTTTAATTGATTGATGTACTTTAAAGACGCATAAAATCGAAAAATGTGACAGCTTAATCCAAAAAAGTTTTTAACTGCTCGGTATTTTCCACAGCACTATTGTTGTACACCAAAGTCCACCCCATGGTATTGGTCAACACTAAAATTCTTGAAAGTTCGCTGACCAAACGATTTTCCGCATTGGAATGCAAAGAGGATGCCTCGATTTTCTTCATCAAAGATGTATTTACATTTCGTTTGATGGCATTGTAGTCACCAGCATTAAAAGGGTTCAGATAGTCGGCAGTGACATCGTAATATTCAAAGTCCGGATTAATATTGATTTCGGGCTCTGGAATCTGGGTAATGGTCAGCAATTTTTGCGCCTCGTCCACTTCATATTCAATTTTGGACATGTCGTAGGCAATGGACACATCGGCATTGACCACCACCAACGCTTTTTTATGGGCAGTGACCAATGGACCAAATAGCTCTTTGGAATCTTTGTAATTGTACACTTCCGCAAAATGCCCTTCCGTAACCACCAATTTGGAAACATTCCTCAATTCTTGTTGAATCAACATGGAATTTTCCTCCAAAATGGATTTTTGCTTACGGTCTTCGGTGCACGATTTATAGATCAAAACCGAAGCCAAGGCAATCACTGCTCCAAATAGTACTTTCTTCATTTAATCGAATTTGATGAAAGAATACCTTTCTTGAAGATACGTAATTTTAGCGCGGAGCGATGTTTTGAACTTTTGATGGGCTTCGGAATCCGGATTGAACGGTCGGTGCATCAACCCTTTCTGAATTGCATCTACCTCATCCATTATAGGATGAGCATTTTCCAAAATCCAAACGGACTTAAAACGCTCCCAAATGTAATCCACTGCCAATGGATTGGGATGTACCATATCGGCTCCATAAAATCGATAATCGCGCAGCTCGTCCATCATAATTTCGTAAGACGGAAAATAAGTATGTGCTCTCGACTGCGCTCGAGATGACAAAGCGGAGTGAACTGAAGTGATAAGATTTGCTTTGCTCCGTTGGTTCTCCACAAAACCGTCTTTTAAATGGCGAACGGGTGAAATAGTAAAGATGATCTGTGCCTTTGGATTTACATTTTGAATCAAGCTTATTATGTTTTGAAGGCTAGCTTCAATTTCGGCTACGCTCAGTAGTTTTTTGGTGAATTGCTTCTGCGGAACCTTATGGCAATTGGCCACCGTTTTTCCTGATATATTATGCTCATACACCCAAGCCGTCCCCAAGGTGATAATGACATGGGACGAAGTCTCCAATGCAGTTTTGGTATCCTTCAGACCTTGGTTGAGCAGTTTCAACAAAGTTTCGGGATTATCGGAACGCAAATCGGAATGGGCATCAAAACAACGCCAAATACCCTCCTGTTCAAAGATTTCTTCTTGTTGATAGGGTTTTCCTTGAATCCCTCTTTGCACCAAATTTTCAATGGCCAACGGATGAAACAGTATCCCAAAGGGATTTTGTACTTGTTGGAACTTAAAATAGTCCAGCTTAGCCCCTATATTTTCGACAAAACAAGAACCCAACAGCACCAACTTACTTTGATAATCGATGGGAGTATCGCTGGGTGTTAAAGGTATTTTTGTTTGTAGCTCCATTTGGTTTGCTAAAATGTCCGTTCGAGCGCAGTCGAGAACAACATGACACCACATCTCGACTGCGCTCGATGTGACAAAGGTATTCTCAGTAAACTATGTTAGATACTCCTTCACTTTTTCAAGCGCCTCTGGTATTCCAGCAGGATTTTTCCCTCCAGCGGTAGCAAAAAACGGTTGTCCACCGCCACCCCCTTGAATGTATTTGCCCAGTTCCCGGACAATGGTTCCGGCATTTAGGTCCTTTTCTGCCACCAAATCCTTGGAAATGTAACAGGACAATATGGCTTTTCCGTCCTTTTCCGAAGCTAGAAATAGGAATAGCTTATCTACCTGTCCGCCCATTTCAAAGGCAAGGTCTTTAATACCACCAGCATCCAAATCCACTTTTTTGGCCAAGAACTTGGCTCCGCCCAAATCATCCAATTCGGCAATCAGTTCGTTCTTGAGTCCCTTGGCTTTATCCTTCAGCAATTGCTCCACCTGTTTTTTAAGGGCAGTATTTTCTTCTTGCAAGCTGGCCACGGATTTTACGGGGTCTTGAGCATTCTTCAACATATCCTTGATCTCAAAAAGCATACGATTGTTGTTGAAGTAAAATTCTTTTACCGCATCCGAAGTAATGGCCTCGATTCTACGAATTCCAGCTGCAACAGCGCCTTCTGAAACTATTTTAAAATGCCAGATATCGGCCGTGTTCTTCACGTGGGTGCCTCCACAAAGTTCAATGGATTGCCCAAAGCGAATGGTACGCACCGTATCACCATATTTTTCCCCAAAAAGTGCCATAGCGCCTTGCTGCATAGCTTCTTTCATGGGAACATTACGACTTTCTTCCAAAGGAAGGTGTCCATCAATACGTGCATTCACAAAGTTTTCAACCTCTCTGAGTTCTTCAGTGGTCAACTTAGAAAAATGTGAAAAATCAAAACGTAAATATTTTGAATGGACTGCGGAACCCTTTTGTTCCACATGAGTTCCCAAAACTTCTCGCAATGCCTGGTGCAACAAGTGCGTAGCGGTATGGTTGCTCTCTGTTCTTCGACGTTGTTTCTCGTCCACTACTGCTTTAAATGTTCCCGCAACCTCTTTGGGCAACGATTTGGCAAAATGCACTATCTCGTTGTTCTCTCTTTTCGTATCCACGATATAGGTGACATCGCCATTTGGAGCTTCCAAATAACCCTTATCCCCAACCTGACCGCCGCCTTCGGCGTAGAACGGGGTAAGATTGAACACCATTTGGTACTGGTCCCCTTCCTTTTTACTGGTGACTTTTCGGTATTTCACCAGTTTTACCTCGGCTTCCAAACTATCATACCCAATAAACTCTTGTTCGGTATCGGTTATCAAAATGTTCCAATCATCCTTGGACACTTCTGATGCTGCGCGGGAACGGTCTTTTTGTGCTTTTAATGCTTTTTCAAACCCTTCCGTATCCAATTGATAGCCCTTCTCTTCCAAGATCAAGGCGGTCAAATCTATCGGAAAACCAAACGTATCGTACAGCTCAAAGGCTTTGTCCCCCGCAATGGTTTTATCTTTTGATGATTTTATTACTGAATCCAATAACACCAATCCTTGCTCCAAAGTACTTAAGAAAGAACTTTCCTCTTCTTTGATCACATTTTCTATCAACTGGTACTGCTCCTTCAATTCTGGAAAGGCTTTCCCCATCTGTTCGCTCAACACCTTTACCAATCTGTAAATAAAGGGCTTGTTGGTATCCAAAAAGGTGAACCCATAACGAATGGCGCGGCGTAAAATCCTCCTTATGACATACCCTGCGCCGGTGTTGCTCGGCAATTGCCCATCTGCAATGGAGAAAGCAACTGCACGCACGTGATCAGAAATTACACGAATGGCAATATCAATTTCTTCATCCTTACCATATTTTTTTCCCGTGATAATTTCTACTTCACGAATCAGCGGTGTAAAAACATCGGTATCATAATTGGATTGCTTGCCCTGCAACACCATACAAAGGCGTTCAAAGCCCATTCCTGTATCAATGTGTTTTTCAGGAAGCGGCTCCAAACTACCATTGGCCTTACGGTTGAACTGCATAAAAACCAAGTTCCAGATTTCCACGACTTGCGGGTGGTCTTGGTTCACCAAGGAAGCTCCATCAACTTTGGCCTTCTCTTCTTTGGAGCGGATATCCACATGAATTTCGGAACAGGGTCCGCAGGGACCTTGATCGCCCATTTCCCAAAAGTTGTCTTTTTTGTTCCCTTTGATGATCCTGTTCTCCGGCACAAACGCTTTCCACAAATCGTACGCTTCTTGGTCAAGCGGAAGGTTATCATCTTCGCTACCTTCAAAAACAGAAACATACAAACTGTCCTTGTCTATTTTGTAAACCTCCGTGAGCAGTTCCCACGCCCACGCAATGGCTTCTTTTTTAAAATAATCCCCAATACTCCAGTTCCCCAACATTTCGAACATGGTGTGGTGATAGGTATCTTTCCCCACCTCTTCAAGGTCGTTGTGCTTTCCACTTACCCTTAAACATTTTTGGGTATCCGTTAAGCGCTTGCTCTTCGGAACGGAATTCCCCAAAAAGTACTCCTTGAACTGGTTCATACCCGCATTGGTAAACATCAAGGTAGGGTCGTCCTTCATCACCATGGGTGCTGATGGTACAATCTTGTGGTTCTTTTCTTTGAAAAAGTTTAAAAACTGGTTTCTAACTTCTTGGGATGTCATTGAATTCCTAGGGTTTTCTTAAATTTAACATTTTAAGCAAAACAATTTTTATATTTGTTTGTTCTGTTTAAAATGAGAGAGCAAAAATAGGATAAAATCCATTCATGTCTAAAGTAAAGTACTATTACGATCCGGACACACTTTCGTACAGAAAGATAGAGCCGAAGAAATCCAAAAGATACAGGAACATATTCTTGTTCTTGTTGGGCTCCGCGCTATTCGGTTTTATTGGACTCATTATTCTTTTGAATACTCGTTGGGTAAATACACCCAAAGAGCTTTCCCTTGAACGCGAGGTTCGTAATTATGAGCTCCAATTTGATATCCTGAGCAGGAAAATGGACCAAATGGAACAGGTTTTGGCCAATATTGAAGACAGGGACAACAATATTTACAGGCTTTATTTTGAAGCAAATCCGATACCCGAAGAACAGCGAAGAGCTGGTTTTGGGGGTATCAACCGATACAAGGACCTGGAAGGTTTCAATAATTCGGAAATCATTGTTGATGCTACCAAACGATTGGATATCATTCAAAAAGAGATGGTAATCCAGTCCAAATCATTGGATGAGATTGCAAAATTGGCAGAAGAAAAAGAAAAACTTTTGGCCTCGATTCCTGCTATTCAACCAGTGAGCAATGAAGATTTGACAAGAATGGCCTCCGGTTATGGTTGGCGGTCCGATCCTTTTACCAAGGCTCGTAAAATGCATTGGGGCATGGACTTTACGGCTCCGCGAGGCACTCCCATATATGCCTCCGGTGATGGAAAAATTGTACGTGCCGACAATAGATCTTCCGGATACGGTAAACACGTTCGAATTGATCATGGATATGGCTACATTTCCTTGTACGGACACATGAGCAAATACAATGTTACCGTGGGCCAAAAAGTAAAAAGAGGCGACCTCATTGGATTTGTTGGCAGCACGGGGCGTTCGGAAGCTCCACACGTTCACTATGAAATCTTTAAAGATGGGGAACGTATTAACCCAATTAACTTCTACTACGGAAGTTTATCAGCTGAAGAATTTGAGAACATGCTCAGGTTGGCCAACCAAGAGAACCAATCACTGGATTAATGCACGTAGATCTTCCAGAAAAACGATATTATGGCATTGGTGAAGTAGCCAAGGCTTTTGGAGTGAACACCTCCCTGATTCGTTTTTGGGAAAAAGAGTTTGATGTACTCCAACCCAAAAAAAATGCGAAGGGCAATCGTAAATTTACTCCTCAAGATATTCAGAACCTTCAATTGATCTATCATTTGGTGAAAGAACGTGGGTTTACCCTGGATGGAGCCAAAACTCATTTAAAAGAAGAAAAACAAAAAGCACTTTCCAATTTTGAGGTCATTCAAAAGTTGCAAAAGGTGAAAGCCGAACTGCTTAAAATAAAAGAACAACTATAAACACTAATACCATAGGAAAATGAAAAAATGGTTAATCCCTTTGATTATTGTTGTTGTCATTGTCTTTGGTCTTTACCGATGGGCGGTTGGCTTCAACAACACAGCCGTACAATATGAAGCCGATGCCAAAACGGCATGGTCCAATGTGGAAAGCTCATACCAAAGAAGAAACGATCTCATAGGAAATTTGGTGAAGACCGTTCAAGGCGCTGCAGATTTTGAGCGAGGCACTTTAACTGATGTTATCGAGGCCCGCGCCAAAGCAACTTCCACCAATATTGATACAAACAACATTACCCCAGAACAATTGGCTGAATTTCAACAAGCCCAAACCGGATTATCCTCTGCCCTTTCCAGATTATTGGTTACTGTGGAGCGCTACCCTGAATTAAAAGCCAATCAGAATTTTTTGGAACTTCAATCCCAGTTAGAAGGGACGGAGAACAGAATCAATGTGGCAAGGGACAGATATAACGAGAAAGTGAACATTTATGATGTTCACACCACTAAATTCCCAAATAAAATACTTGCCGGATGGTTTGGTTTTGAAGAAATGCCCAGATACTCCGCTGACCCAGGTTCTGAAAACGCTCCCGATGTGAACTTTGAATTTGATTAAACTATGTCGCACGTAGAAGAGTTTTTGACTGCTCAAGAAGAAACTGATATCGTAAATGCCATCGTAGAGGCCGAAAACAACACTTCCGGAGAAATAAGGGTACATATTGAAGCCTCTGCAAAAATAGACCACTTTAGCAGGGCACAACAGATTTTCCATTTCCTTAAAATGGACAATACCAAAGAAGGCAATGGGGTCCTTTTGTATGTTGCAGTAGATGATAAAAAATTTGTAATCTATGGAGGCCAAGGGATTGACAGGGTTGTTCCCAAAGGATTTTGGGATACTACCAAAGATGTAATCGCTTCCCACTTTAAAAAAGGAAATTTTAAACAAGGTATTATTGATGGCATCCTGATGACGGGCAAAGAACTTGAAGCTCATTTTCCATGGGACCACGACGACACCAATGAATTGAACGATGCAATATCCAAAGGGTAGTTTTTTACTGGTTTTTTTATGGGCTTCCCTAGCTTGGGGACAGTTTACCATACCCGAAAAACCACAAAAACAAACCAGTGTTTATGACTATGTGAACCTATTATCTCCTTCACAAAGCAGTGCACTGGAACAAAAGCTCATTCGATATTCGGACAGTACCTCTACCCAGATTGTTGTTGCCATAATAAGTTCTACCGAAGGTGAGAACATCAATTATTTAGGGGCACAATGGGGGCAAAAATGGGGCATTGGCCAAGCCGATGAAGACAATGGTGTGCTTGTGCTCCTTGCTAAGGACGACCGCAGAATTGCCATAAATACAGGATACGGTGTGGAGGGAAGTCTGACCGATTTAATGTCGAAACGGATCATAGAATCCATAATTATCCCAGAATTTAAAAGGGGGGATTACTACAGTGGATTGGACAAAGGTTCAGATGCGATCTTTCAAGTGCTCACTGGAGAATTTACCGAAGACCGCACTTTTGGCAGCGGCAAAAAATTCCCGATTGATGCCATTTTCCCGTTGATCATTTTTATTGTTATCATCATTATTTTATGGAGCCGCAAAAACAAAGGCGGTGGCCGTAACAGTGGTCGAAGAGGACGTGGACTCGATATTTGGGACATGATCATTTTGAGCAATATGGGCCGTAGCTCTGGCTCTTCCGGTGGTTTTGGAAGCGGAGGAAGCGGAGGTTTTGGTGGCGGCTTCGGCGGAGGCGGTTTTGGTGGCGGTGGTGCCTCTGGGGGGTGGTAACATCTTTATAGTAAAAAAGCAACTTTTTCATCAAAATCGTATCTTTTCCTAAAAGTTGTACTATGATAAAAAAAGTAATATGCCTGATCGCAATCTTCCTATTTTTTTCTTGCAATGATTCTAATGACTCAGCGGATTGCTCTGCTGTAATTTGTGCACCTTCAGAAAACACGGTTTTTATTAGGTTCTTGGATTCCGAAAGTGAAGAAAATTTATTGGACAATTACACTATTCTATCTGAAACCATTCAGATTATGGATATAGAGAGCAAGGAAGTTACTCCCATAATAGGAGAAACCCCGAACTTTGGAAAGCTCCTTGCATTTACGGTCTCCACAGATACTTATGGCGACAAATCCTATACGATCAGTTTTGATGGTGGTGATCCTTTCACAATTGAATTTTTTAGTGAATATAGAGGCGGTGGATGTTGCGGTGTATATACCGTAATTGATGGTGTCGAAATTAGTACCTACACGCATGAATACTCCCAAAGGGATACATTACCTTTAGAAGTGACGCTTTATATCGACTAGGCAACACCTATTGAAAACTCATAAATCTGGGGACAATCAATATCCGACCCTTAAAATTCTGTTCGGGATAAAATACAAAGAGAAAACAGTCTTGGGTTTCCATTGATAAACTCAAACCGACCATCCATCAACTTTAGGCTTACGACTGGCTAATTTTAATTATCTTGCTATAGTTCCTTTTTGATAAATTTAAACACTCTCTTCCGCATGTCTCGGTCTTACAAAACGCTTCTAATTGCACTCCTAATTCTTGTCGCATCCTGTAAAAAAAAGAATGGTCCAGCTGAAACCGATAATCTTTTTAAGTTCAAGGACTACATCAGTTATCACACCAACGGCAATCAAAGTATTTCCACACCGATCACAATTGCCTTGGCACAACAATTGGAGCAGTTTGAATTGACCCAAGAGCTACCTGAAGAATACTTGGACATTTCACCAAAAGTTGACGGGAAATTAATTATTGAAAATGGTAGGGAACTCATATTCCAGCCTTCGGAATATTTAAAGCCCAATACGGAATACACTGTCAATTTGAAGCTCAACAAGCTCTTCGAAGATATTGACAGTGAGTTTAAAACCTACACCTTTAGTTTTAAGACCATAGCCCCTAACTTTAGAATCAATCTGGGAGATTTACAATCCTACAGCAAGGATTGGCAATACCTCACAGGTACTTTGGATGCTTCGGATATTCTGGATGCATCAAAAATAAACACGGTACTTTCCGTAAAACAGGGAGAAAAAAGCATTCCAGTAAAGTGGGACAATGCTGCTGAAAACACCCAATATTACAGTTTCAAAATCGATAGTATTTCCAGAAAAACGGATGATAGCGAGCTTACCATCAACTGGACAGGCGATGCCTACGATATTGAAAACGAAGGTTCGGAAACCTATCCCATCCCGGGCAAGAACAAATTTGTGATTGTTGATGCCAAAACAACATCCGATCCAAATGCCATTCTCACCCTCAATTTTTCGGAACCTTTAAAACAAGACCAAAACCTAAACGGTTTGGTAACCATTGAAAATGCTGAAAGTGTACGATACGAAATCAATGGAAACGTGCTCAGCGTTTATCCCTCCAACCGAATTTTGGGGGAGGTTCGTGTAAATGCATTTCAGGGGATTAAAAGTGAATATGGCTTTACCTTGAAAGATGATTTCTCCGAATTGGTGTCTTTCGAGCAGTTAAAACCTGCCGTGCGCCTTATCTCCAAAGGAACCATATTGCCCAATGCTACTTCCACACCTATTTATTTTGAAACCGTCAATCTTGCCGCCGTTGAAGTTCGTGTAATTCAAGTGTATCAGGACAATATGCTCCAGTACCTCCAAAACTACGACCTTACCGAAAATTACAATCCAGATTTTAGACCTGTTGGGCGCAGAGTGGCCTACAAAGTAATCCCATTGACCAAAGATGGAAACAAAAACACCAGCTATTGGCAGGCACACGGACTCGATTTGTCCGAATTGATAAAAATAAATCCTGGGTCATTATATCGGGTCGAGTTCAGTTTTAAGAAAGAACATACAACTTATGATTGTGGCGAAAGTTCAGAAACCATAGAATCATCCATAGAGTATGCACTGGAACAAAGCTCGGATGAAGCCTCTCAAGAAGAACGCTATTGGGACAACGAAATCTACAATTATAGAAACTATGATTATAATTGGGAGGAACGCGACAATCCCTGTCACTCTGCCTATTACAATTACGATAGAATAGCCGCTACCAATCTATTGGGTAGTGATTTGGGCCTTATTGTTAAAAAAGGAAGTAACCGTTCCCATCATTTTGCCGTGACCAATCTGCTCACGACCCAACCGGTAGCTGGCGCCAAAATCAAACTTTATAATTATCAACAGCAGCTCATAGGTGAAACTACTACAGATGCCTCTGGCTTATCCGTTTACGATAGCGACAAGGGCATCGCTTTTGCTGTAGCGGAAAACAACAACAATTTTGCCTACGCCAAACTTGCGGATGGAAATGCATTGTCACTGAGTAAATTTGATGTTTATGGGGAGCAACTGCAAAAAGGTTTGCAGGGCTATTTGTATACCGAAAGAGGAGTGCACCGACCCGGTGATGTTATTCATTTAACCTTTGTTTTGGATGATAATGCAAACCCTTTGCCCAAAGGGCACCCCGTAGCTTTGGAAGTGAGTGATGCCCGTGGAAAATTGGTACAGCGCAATGTCCTCAAAGAAGGAAGCATTCCAGTTTCGGATGGATTGTATGCCAAAAAAGAGAGGAATTTCTACTATTTTCCGATTCAGACAGAAGACACTGCACCTACAGGAAATTGGTCGGCCAAAGTGATTGTTGGCGGTGCGCAGTTTACCAAAACCTTAAAAATAGCCACGGTAAAGCCCAACCGACTAAAAGTTGACTTCGCTTTTGATGATGAAGTTTTGGAGGCAAACACTTTTAACAGAGGAAAAGCCCAGGTAAAATGGCTGCACGGTGCTCCTGCCCGTAATCTTAAAATTGACATCAATGCCACTTTGAGCCAGACCTCAACGGCTTTTCCAAATTATAAAAACTATATTTTTCAGGACCCTGCCCGGACTTTCAATGAGACCGAGCTGCAATGGATTTCATCCAAGCTGGATGCCAATGGCGAGTTGGACATCAACAAAAAAATAGAAATCAATGGAAATGCACCTGGAATGTTGAAGGCAACCTTCACCACCAAGGTTTTTGAAGGTGGAGGTGATTTTTCCATAGATGTATTCTCCAAAAATTTGGCGCCATTTTCAAATTTTGTGGGGCTACGTTCACCTGAAGCAAAACAATACGGCTCTTTCCTAACAGATGAAAACAATATGTTTGATGTGGTAACCGTCGACGCCCAAGGAAATCCCTCATCCAACAGAAAACTAAAAGTACAAGTATTCAAAATTGAATGGCGATGGTGGTGGAACCGAGGCTACGACAATCTTTCACGTTATGAAAACGCTACCGTGCACCGCCCTTTCAAAGAAATGAATATTACCACGGGAAGTAGTGGAAAGGCCAATTTTAATCTTAATGTTCCCGATGAGCAAGGAGGTCGTTACTTGATCCGTGTTATTGATCAAGTCTCTGGACACGCAACCGGCCGCACCGCTTATTTTTATCGCAATTGGTGGCGAAGACCTGCATCCGCAGATGCAGAAAGCTCCAAAATCCTGATTTTCTCCACTGACAAAGAAAAATACACTTTGGGAGAAGAAGCAACTGTCACTTTCCCATCAGATAAAGGCGGACGTGCTTTAGTGAGCATCGAAAACGGAACCGAAGTATTATCCCAGCAATGGATAGAAACCTCGGCCAAAGAGACGAAAGCAATAATTCCCATTTCAGCGGAAATGGCGCCTAATGCCTATATCAACATTTCCTTGTTGCAGCCGCATAGTCAAGCTAAGAATGACCTGCCCATACGTTTATATGGTGTTGTTCCGCTTATGGTGGAAAATCCAGTAACATTCTTGGAGCCACAAATCAGTATGCCCGATGTACTGCAACCTGAAACATCGTACAAGGTCACGGTTTCTGAGGCCAGTAAAAAACCAATGACCTATTCAGTGGCGGTAGTGGATGAAGGCCTTTTGGACCTTACCCGTTTTAGAACTCCAGATATTCACAGTTCCTTCTATGCCAGACAAGCTTTAGGCGTAAAGACCTTTGATATTTTTGATGATGTAATGGGTGCTTATTCTGTAAGCGTAGATAATATTTACGCCATTGGCGGTGGTGGCATTGGCGCTGGTGCCAAAAATCGAAAAGCACAACGTTTCAAACCTGTGGTCACTTATTTGGGTCCATTTACCTTGAAGGCAGGAGAGAAAGCATCACATACCATAAACATGCCCAATTATGTAGGTTCGGTGCGAACTATGGTGGTTGCTGGAAATCAAACCAGTGCCTACGGAAATACTGAGAAAACAACTCCAGTGCGTAAACCTTTGATGGTATTGACATCCATTCCAAGAAAATTATCCCCTGGTGAAACTGTGACCATCCCCGTAACGGTTTTTGCTATGGAACCCAAAATGAAAAACGTAAAGGTATCCATCGATGCTGGAAAAGCATTGGAACCCATCAACGGTACTATCAAAAACATCACTTTCGATGCAATTGGTGAGCAAATTGTCAATTTTGATTTTAAAGTCAACCCAACATCGTCGTTCCAAACCATAAAGGTCACTGCTACGGGAGCTGGTGAAAGTGCTAGTAACGAAACGGAAATTGACGTAGAAAATCCAAATCCTGTCACTACCAAAAGTGAATTGTATACGCTCGACCCCAATGGGTCACAGACCATCTCAATGGAAACTTTTGGCACATCGGGCACCAACGAAGCATTCATAGAATTTTCTACACTGCCTCCTATGGATTTCTCCAAACGGATGGATTATTTGTTGCGCTATCCCCACGGATGCGTAGAACAGACCACTTCTGCGGCCTTCCCACAATTGTTCTTGGCCGATGTGCTTGACATCACCTTTGACAAAAAGAAAAACATAGAGAAAAACATCAAAGCTGCTATTGATAGATTGGGTGACTTCCAAATTCCCAATGGGGGATTGAGCTACTGGCCAGGTTACGGCAATGCCGATGATTGGGGCACTTCTTACGCAGGACATTTTATGTTGGAAGCCAAAAAAGAAGGCTATCAGCTACCGTTGACTTTCCTCAGCAATTGGCTACGTTACCAAAAGAATGCTGCACGCCAATGGAGCAACCAAAGTACCTATTACAATAACGATGTTTCACAAGCGTATCGTTTATACACCTTGGCATTGGCTCAACAACCAGAACTGGCCGCAATGAACCGTTTACGGGAAACCACAAACCTTAGCAATGAGGCCAAATGGAGGTTGGCAGCTGCTTACGCTTTGGTCGGCAAAAAAGAAGTGGCCCAAGCCATCGCAAAAAAAGCCAATATCAGCTTTAAACCCAATAATTACAATTACAGAACCTATGGTTCCGTTTTCAGAAACCGAGCTATGG
>NHBR02000032.1 GCA_002167435.2 Allomuricauda sp. TMED12 | reverse complement strand
TTGGGAAATATGGTGGGGGATAGAAAAGCGGTGGCCTGTATTGAGGATACTGCTGTTGCCTTGGAGGACCTCAAGAATTTTATTGGAGAGTTTTCCCAAATTATGAAGGGGTACAATCAAGATGCCGTGTATTATGCCCATGCCGGGGCGGGTGAATTGCATTTACGACCTATTCTCAATTTAAAAAAATCAGAAGACGTTGTTTTGTTCCGCAGTATTACGACCGATGTAGCCAAGCTTACAAAAAAGTACCATGGAAGCTTTAGTGGCGAGCATGGTGACGGTATTGTACGTGCCGAGTTTATTCCGTTGATGATTGGCGAGACCAATTATGAGTTGCTAAAAAGGGTAAAATCCCTTTTTGATCCCAATTGTATTTTGAATCCCGGGAAAATCGTGGATGCGTATCCGATGGACGAATCCTTGCGGTACGAGATAGATAGGGAAGAACCGGAAGTTAGTACCCTGATGGACTTTTCGGACAGCGAAGGAATTTTAAAAGCCGCCGAAAAATGTAACGGAAGCGGTGATTGTAGAAAGAGCCATCATATGAACGGGGGGATGTGCCCGAGCTACCAGGCCACTAAGGATGAAAAGGACACTACTCGCGGAAGAGCGAATGCCTTACGTGAGTTTTTGACCAATTCGGAAAAAATCAATCGGTTCGACCATGAGGAACTTAAAAATTCCTTTGACCTATGTTTGAGTTGTAAGGCATGTGCCAGCGAGTGTCCCAGTAATGTGGACGTAGCGGCCTTAAAGGCAGAATTCTTATACAATTATCAGGAAGCAAACGGATATTCATTGCGAAGCAAACTGTTCGCATACAATACCCAATTAAACGCCTTGGGAAGTAAAGTGTCTGGTATCACCAACTGGATGTACGAATCCAAAACAGTAGGGGGAATGCTTAAAAAAGCGGTGGGGGTGGCACCGGAACGGAATTTGCCAAAAGTAGGCCGATTCAATTTCAAAAACCATTTAAAAAAATATCGGGTTAAGCGAACAGACCTCTCTAAAAAACAGGTTGTCCTTTACTTGGATGAGTTTGTAAAGTATCTGGATATCCAAGTTGGAAAAGATGCTATTGAACTCCTTTGTAAACTGGGCTACGACGTGGAACTATTCTATGGTGAGAGTGGTAGAACCTACCTTTCCAAGGGATTTTTGAAACAAGCCAAGAAGGTGGTGGCTAAAAACATGCAAAATTTGAAAGGTATCTTGAGTGAAGGAACGCCAATTGTGGGTTTGGAGCCTTCCGCAATTTTATCCTTCAGGGATGAGTACCAACGTTTGCACGATGATAAGGGCGAATTGCAGAAATTGGCATCCAATTCATTTTTGATTGAAGAGTTTTTGGCCGCCGAAATCGCCGAAGGCCATATTTCTTCGGATAGTTTTACCCAAGATGAGCGAACCATTAAAATTCATGGACACTGCCATCAAAAAGCGTTGAGCAATCAAAAAGTGACGTTTGATGTGTTAAATCTGCCAAAAAACTACAAAGTGACAATTATACCGTCCGGTTGTTGTGGCATGGCCGGTTCCTTTGGATATGAGGAAGAACATTACGAAACCAGTATGAAGGTAGGAAGGCTAAAGTTGTTTCCAGCCGTGGAAAGAAGCTCGGAAGACACTTTAATTGCCGCAAATGGAACAAGTTGTAGGCATCAAATAAAAGATGGGACGAAAAGGGAGGCGCAACACCCTGTTTCAATCTTGAGACAGGCCTTGATTATTTAAAAAATCCTTATCAATATTTTCTTCGGTCTCGCTGAAATGTTCTTTAGTAAGGTCTTCAATATTCGCTTCTTTGTCGGTGATGGAAGCAATGAGGTCGTTCATGTTCATTTCTTTTAAATCCTCATCCATAAAGAAAGGGGAGAGCCTGTCGTGATTGTAATGGTAAATTTTCCAACGCTTGAATGAATATTCCAATGCGGTCAGGTTTTCTATCCAATCCCCTGAATTTAAGTAGGTGCAACTACCATGCTTATTTTCGTAAACCTCCTTTTTAGGTTGATGGATGTGTCCACAAACCACATAATCGTAGTCGTTTTCAATAGCAAGCTCCGCAGCGGTCTTTTCAAAATTGTTGATGTATTTCACAGCTCCCTTTACGCTGTTTTTGATGCGTCTGGATAGCGAGTATTTTTCACGCCCCATTTTGGCCAAGCACCAATTCAAAAAGCTGTTTATCAAAATAAGAAGATCGTACCCGTATCCGCCCAGTTTGGCCAACCATTTGGCATTTTGTATCGAAACATCGAACACATCACCATGAAAAAACCATGCTTTTTTACCATCCAAATTCAGGACCAATTTATCCACAACCTTAAAATTCCCCATTGAAGTGTCACTGAACTTACGGAGCATTTCGTCATGATTTCCAGTAATGTAGTAAACTTCAGTGCCTTTGGAAGCCATCCCGATGATTTTTCTCAAAACCTTTAAGTGCGATGACGGAAAATAACGTTTGCTAAACTGCCAAATATCAATAATATCGCCATTTAAAATAAGCTTTTTAGGCTGTATACTGTTGAGGTAGGTAATGAGTTCATCGGCATGACAGCCATATGTTCCCAAGTGAACATCTGAGATAACTGCCAATTCTATCTTCCTTTTTTTCAATGCAATAGGATTTGTATGCAAAATAAAACGGTAGGAATAAAATAGAAATCAAATCGAAGTCATTAATTCATGAGGATATTGTTAAAAAATCATCACCTTGAGACCAAATATGTTACAATAACATTAAGCCAAAACACTGTTTTTGAATTAGATTTGTATCGTCTACCTTTGGGGTCAGCATAATTTTATACCGAATGGCAGGAAATTCTTTTGGACATCTTTTTAGGCTCACCACCTTTGGTGAATCTCACGGAAAAGCTTTAGGAGGCATCATTGACGGTTGTCCTGCTGGGATTGAATTGGACTTGGAACACATTCAATTGGAGCTGAACCGCAGAAAACCAGGACAATCCGCCATTGTAACGCAACGTAAAGAGCCCGATACCGTTGAAATTTATTCGGGAGTGTTCGAGGGTAAAACAACGGGGACCCCCATTGGTTTTGCCATCCACAATACCAACCAAAAATCCAAGGATTACTCTCATATAAAGGATTCTTACCGACCATCGCATGCCGATTATGTGTACGATAAAAAATATGGTTTCCGTGATTACCGTGGTGGTGGAAGAAGCTCTGCACGAGAAACGGCCAGTAGGGTAGTGGCCGGTGCCATTGCCAAGCAATTTTTGAACGACATCAAGATAAATGCCTTCGTTTCCCAAGTAGGCGAAATGAAACTGAACAAACCGTATCAAGAATTGGATCTTTCTAAGATAGAATCCAATGCGGTTCGTTGTCCGGATACCGAAATGGCCCAAAAAATGGAAGATTATATCAAATCCATTAAAAAGGAGGGCGACACTATCGGTGGTGTCATTACTTGTGTCATACAAAATGTACCAATTGGTCTTGGTGAACCTGTTTTTGATAAGTTGCATGCTCGATTGGGCGAGGCCATGTTGTCCATCAATGCCGTAAAAGGTTTTGAGTATGGTAGTGGTTTTGATGGAGTTGCCATGAAAGGCAGCGAACACAACGATGCCTTTAATTCTGACGGTACAACTAAAACCAATCGTAGCGGTGGGGTTCAAGGAGGCATTAGCAATGGAATGGATATCTATTTCAGTGTTGCTTTTAAACCAGTTGCCACAGTGTTACAATCTTACGAAACCATCAACAACGAAGGAGAAATGATAACTACCCAAGGTAAGGGAAGGCACGATCCATGCGTGGTACCAAGAGCGGTTCCTATTGTAGAGGCAATGGCCGCATTGGTTTTGGCGGATTACTCACTTTTGGCCAGAACCAACAAAATCTGATTGACCCGTTAGGTGGTTTCCAATCAATAAAGTATCTTACCGACCATAATTTTACTTTATGAAGAAATTGGAATTGCACTGGCAAATCCTGATAGGAATGCTCTTCGGTATTCTTTTTGGATTTGTGATGACCCAAATTAGCTGGGGTAAGGAATTTGTAGACGATTGGATTCAGCCCTTAGGGACCATTTTTGTAAAACTTCTAAAACTTATAGCGATACCCTTGATTGTGGCATCCTTGGTCAAAGGCATTTCAGACCTCAAGGATATCTCAAAATTTAGGAATATTGGTTTAAGGACCATAGCAACCTATATCATTACCACCGTGGTGGCCATTACTATTGGTCTTCTTTTGGTAAATGTGATGAACCCTGGAAGTGGAATTTCAGAAGAAACGGTTACCAAACTTACCGATACCTATGCTGGCGATGCCGGAGTTACTTCCAAATTGGAGGAAGCTTCCCGTCAAAAGGATAGTGGACCTCTCCAATTTCTGGTTGATATGGTGCCGGACAACGCTTTGGCAGCCATGACGGATAATGCGTTAATGCTTCAGGTGATATTCTTCACCATTTTCTTGGGTATTTCCATGTTGTTGATTGGTGAGAAAAAAGCGAAACCTTTAAAGGATTTCTTCGATGCTCTTAACGAAGTCGTCCTAAAAATGGTGGATTTAATCATGTTGACCGCTCCATATGCTGTATTTGCTTTGTTGGCCGGGGTAGTAACCTCATCCAGTGATCCAGACTTATTATTGGCCTTATTGAAATATGCCGGTGTAGTAGTATTGGGTCTCGCTCTTATGATTGTGTTTTATTCTATAATTGTTGCACTTGTTACCAAAAAGAATCCTTTTTGGTTCTTAAAAGAGATAAGTCCGGCGCAATTGTTGGCCTTTTCCACAAGTTCCAGTGCGGCCACTTTACCGGTGACCATGGAAAGGGTAGAGGAGCATATTGGTGTAGACAAAGAAGTATCCAGTTTTGTGCTTCCAGTGGGGGCTACAATCAACATGGATGGTACTAGTTTGTACCAAGGTGTTGCAGCGGTATTTATTTCCCAAGCGCTTGGATTTGACCTTACTTTTGGTAATCAGTTGACCATTGTATTGACAGCTTTGTTGGCCTCTATTGGTTCTGCGGCTGTTCCAGGAGCAGGAATGGTAATGTTGGTGATTGTATTGGAGTCTATTGGCTTTCCCCCGGATAAGTTAGCCATTGGTTTAGCTTTGATTTTTGCAGTGGACAGACCTTTGGATATGTGCCGAACCGTAGTAAATGTTACAGGTGATGCGACTGTTTCCATGCTCGTGGCCAAATCAGTGGGTAAACTGGGAGAACCACATGTACATGATTGGGATGAGCATTACGACGAGGTGAAATAAACTTTAAAATTTTTATATAAAAAGGTCTCCGTTGGAGGCTTTTTTTTTGGTCAAAAGAGAAATAAATCAACCCAAAAACTTTGCCTTGAGCTCAGGTGTAGGAATCATACAGGTTTCCTGCTTGCCAAACCATTTGTAGCGGTTTTTGGCAATAAAGTCATAAATACTATTTCGAATGGAAGTAGGAATCCAGGTAAAAACAGCGGTCAATTTCCATAATCCGCCCAAGTCTTGCGCAATTTCCAGCGCAGCATCAGATTTGGTGTAATAGGCCACCCCGGGCTCAATAAGGATAATGGAATCCACCTTACTGGTATCAATATGGCGCTGCTTCACCAATTGTTGACCAATCTCACTTTGCAAAGCCGCATAGCGGAACACGTCTTTTTTATCCCGTTTGATTACAAACTGGACCGAGCTATTACATAGGTTACAGACCCCATCGAACAAGATTATTTTTTCACCCTTTTCCACGGTGCAAAGATAGTGTGGAAGTAGCTGTCTTCGAAATATTAAAGCATAAGAGCAAGTGTGCCATTATAAACGATAAAACATCCCTAACGATATAGCGGGCAATACTTTGGATTCGGCCGTGGAAGTTCCCCAGTCAAAACTGAACCAATAGGGAAGTGCCATCGGTTCTTTTTCAGTTCTATTGTATGAAAGTTCCACTAAGAGTCCAAGATCTATAGTAAACCCAAACCTTTTGGATAGATTGAAATCCCTGCCCATCCGAAGGTTCGTGTACAGGTAGGTGTCCTTGAAACTACTTGTTTCATCCACTAGATAATTGAACCCACCCCTAAGGTACCAGGGCCTTCTATCTGTATACCTGGATTCTCCGCTGAAGTGATTGAAATAATCCACCGAGATGACATAAGTTTTATTGTAGGAATCATTTATGGTCCCAAAACCATAATTTAACCCCAACTGGGATTGCTTCATTTGATATCGAGCTCCAATACTTATTAAATCAGGTACTCCGATCGTTGCTGCCAAGTTCACTTTTTCTTGCCCGGAAACACTTAAAAAACAAAACGCACATAAGCCGGTAACGATAAAAATCTTAAACGGTTTTTTCATCTTACTTATAATTTTAAGCTGGTTATAATTTTTAAAAAACCATTAAAGCAGGATGTTTTTTTGAGAGAGAGGAGCTTACTAAAGTTAAACCATTTTATTCGATAATTGCTTAATTGTTAGTTTGTTATGTTGATGTCACTTCGTTAACCTTATTATGGCAAGCAATTAATTGACGATAACTAGAACAACAATTCCCCTTGCATCTCATAATGTTGGGCCTTAAGTTCATACCTTAAAAGAATCCGTTTGGCTTTATCAGGAATATAGGCCGCCTCATAATTTTCCCCTGCAAAGGCTTTTACAGAATCTAAGCAATCGAATTGAAGTATCAAGAAAAACTCCACTTCTTCTTCGTTATGCTTGGTGGAAATGTTCACTTTTTCCAATCCATCCACCCCCTTTTTTTTTACTTCGGGGAATACCTGATTTATAAGCATGTTCTCATAAATTGGCGCATTTTGAATCGTGGTCCACCCTTTCCAGGTCCGTAAGATTTTTGAATTATCATCCATATTTTCAACAGTTATATTTTACTGGTATTTCCCTTATAGGTTTTGGATAATTCGGAATGCACCATGTTACCCTCCCTTGCCACAATCTCTATAATTTCTTCAATATCCTTGGCAGAAGTTCTAAAATTCACAATACAGGCTCTTAGGCAATATTGCTGATTTACAATGGCATTTGATAAAAAGACTTCACCGCCAGCTTGCAACACGTCCAATAAGGTTTCATTCAACTTGTTCAGATACTCAACATTGCGTGCACTGTCTTTTGGGATGTACCTAAACGTTGTAATACTTAAGTTTTGGGATATAGCTTCCAATTCGTGGTGTTTATCAGCAAGACTATATAACAATTTTGAAAGTTGTATGTCTTCACTTATTAGTTTTTCATAACCACTGCGACCTAACTGTTGGAGGGACAACCATACTTTTAAAGCTCTAAAACCTCGTGAGTTTTGAAGCCCATACTCATAAAAGTTTTGAGCTACTTCATCCTCACTTTTACTAAAGTTGTAATATTCTGGATGGGAACTAAATGTATCGGTTAAATAACGGGGGTTTTTCACCAATGTGCACCCCGCTTCCAATGGACTGTACAACCATTTATGAGGATCCAATGCTATGGAATCAGCTTCTTCGATTCCTTTGAACAGTTTTTCAAGTTCGGGAACAATAGCTGCTGGCGCACCGTAAGCACCATCCACATGAAACCACAAATTATATTTTTTGGAGATAGCGGCGATATCACTCAAATTGTCTACAACCCCCGTGCTAACATCACCGGCAGTACCCACTACCATTAGGGGAGTACAGTTATTATCAATATCCATCTTTATTGTCGATTCGAGTACGGATATATTAATCTTATTGGAATCATCGGTTGCAATCCAACGTATGGATTTGGTGCCCAACCCAAATAAAATTACAGCTTTTTCTATCCAAGTATGTGTTGTTTTTGAGCAATAAACAGTGTATTTGCTTTTTGAATTCTCAATTCCATTTTCCTTAACGCTGGAGGGGGTCTTTGCCGTTCTAGCGGCCAAGAAGGCCGTAAAATTTGCCATATTCCCACCACTTACCAAAATACCGCCATAATCCGATGAAACACCAATAAAATCACATAACCATTTAATGGTTTGCTTTTCTATTTCTGTAGCAATGGGACTTAATATGTGTGCACCGACGTTTGGATTGATGGAGGCTGCAAGTAGATCCGCAAGTGCTCCGATCGGGGCCGCCGAAGATGTGATATACCCAAGGAATTTAGGGTGCCCGTTAAAGAGTGAATTGTTTAAAAGCAACTCAGCGGCCTTATATGTCAATGTTGAAGCCTCACTACCATTTTCGGGCAAAGGTACATCCCCTATAATTTTTTGGATTTCAGATGGACTTCGATTGTACGTTACCGGTTTTTCATGGATATGATCAAAAAAAATTGATATGTCATCAATAAGCCGGTAGCCTATTTGCCTAAATTCTTCTTTATCTATTTCTATTGGATTGGTTCTTTGATTATGCATTTTGAAGTTGGGTTGAAGGATTCCGTATTTGAGCAGCGAATTTTAAAACCTTATTATTTCATTAAAATAAACATTTTAGTGGCTTTTTAAATCCGTGAATAATTTTGATTTTCAATTAGTCGCCTTTTGAGAAAGTTGATTTGTGCTTTACTTGATTTTTCAAAAAATGAACTTGGATAGTGCAGAAGTCCAAAATGCCCACCGGAAATATCCACCCATTCTTTTGGTTGATTGATCAAACTAAAAATTTTGGCGGCAACATTTTGGTTTACACCTTCCATTTCATCGTTTTTTGCCACAATCATAAGAATCGGAGCTTTTAAGTGTACAGCGCAATGTCCAATATGATAGTTGTTGGGCACCACGGTATTAGAAATAGACACCACATTTTTCCAATTGGTTCCAAAACGCCCCCCATATTCCATAAACCATCGGTAAGCCGTCAGTTCTTTTAATTTGGAAGGGTTTCCGATCTGGTCATGTGAAACCACGGGCATCCGTTCTGTTGTGGAATTGGGCAATCCCAAAATATCGTCGTTCAATAGTGTTTTTTTGGCAAAATTATAGAGACTTTCGTCATTGTCAGTTAATGGGCAGTCATCTCCAAAAGCAGGTGCCATTGTAATAATGGCGCTTATCCTATTGTCTACAGAACCGACCAAAAAAGCTTCACGGGCACTCAAACTAATTCCCCACACTACAATTTTGTTGGTGTCAACTTCCGGCAATTTACGGACAAAATCAATGGCATCTATATATCCTCTTGATTGGACCCAAAAATTGATTTCCTGACGCGGTTCACCATCACTGATGCCCAAATTTCTATGGTCGTACAATAACACGGCATAACGAGCTTCCCTAAACCTTTCAGCATATTTATCAGCCGTCATACCTGTAATGGTGGTAGTAAAACCATGGGCCATTATTACCACAGGATATTTTTTTGAGGCAGAATTTTTAGGTAGATACAGTCTGCCCCTCAGTATGACGCGTTGTGATATGAACTCAACTTTTCGAAACATATGATCTCACCATATTCGTGTTTACATGAAGACTCAAAAGCCAGAAATCAATGAACTCTGGCTTTTAGGACTTAAAATCTCAATTTTTAGCTTTTGAGGGGCGAGTGATGTTCATGAACCATTTTCCAACCATCATTTGTTCTTACAAAAAGTAATGTGATCTGATCGTTTACCACGACAAGGTCTTCTCCAAACTTTAAATGAAAATCTGAATGGAAGGTAACATTGGCAACATCGCCATAAACTGCGATTTGAAGGTCTTTGGCATCAAACTTTACCACTTCGGATACAGAACCAAAAACATTGCGCTCATGTGCCTCGTTGGCTTCACCGTCATTTCTTGCTTCACCATTTTTGAATTCAGTGAATTTTGGACCATAGGCATGTAAAGAGATCAATTTATCTATGTCTCCATCCATAATACTTTGTGCTACGGCTCCAAAGGTTTCCATTACTTCTTGTTTTGCTTCGGGAAATTCGTCGTTGATCAGGTCAACTTGGGCATTAAGGCTTGAAAGTGAAAAGCCAAGGGTCATCATCAATGCGAGTGTCAGTCTAGTTTTCATAATCTAATGTTTGTTTAAATGATTGGTGTAAAATTCATTTAAAAACAAGACATCCAACTTTCAGAAACGTTCAAAAAATATTCTAAAACGTCCAAACAAGAAATTGATTATTAAGTATTTAACGTATTGGACCTAAATTGAAGGGGAGGGCGGTGGTATTGTTTTTTAAAAGACTTTATAAAATGCGAAGTGTTGATAAAGCCACAGTCATAACAGATCTGATTTATATTCAGATTTGTTTCGATCAGCAATTTTTTGGCATGTTCAAGGCGCTTGGTCTTGATCCATCTGGAAGGTGATGTATTATAAATGTCCTTAAAATCTCTTTTAAAAGCTGATAGGCTTTTACCGCATAATTTGGCAAATTCCTCCACCTTTAAATTATAAAGGAAATTCTCGGACATTACTTTTTCCAAATCAATTCCGTCTTTTTTCCCAGTAGGATTGTTTTTCTGGAATTGAGTCCTGTTTGGTCGTATCCCGGTAACAAATTCTTCCATTTCCGCCAGTACTGGATATGTATCGCCTGTCCAAAAGAGATGGTCCCTGCCGCTAAATTCCACCAACTTTGAGTTAGGAACGCGTTCCACAATATACCTACCTTCATCAACTTTTATTTCCTCATCCTCTTTTCTAAACAACAATAGCGTTGGAACCTGAATTGAACCAAGGATATCCGTTACATCAATATGGGTACATTGTTTATGCAACAACAAAGCAGCTTTTGGGCTGGCACCGGACCGAAGGTAACTTGCAAACCAATCCATAAAACCACTATCATGGGCCAAAGAAGGAACCAGATCGCGAAGTTCATCTAAATTCCCATGGGCCCAGTTTTCTTCGATCAGTTTATTGGAGACTTCACGCTCTTCATCTGTAGGGGCCCAAGGATAATCTTCAGAATATCGCCGTTTGGCAAAAATTCCGACCCCCATTACTCCTAAAGTCTTCTCAGGATAGTTTAATGAGAACAATAGGCTTACCGAGCCTCCTTCGGAGTGACTGAACAAAAATGCTTTTTCAGAATGTGTGGCATTCATTACGGCATGGATATCTTCCATACGCTCTTCCATAGTGGAATACTCATCGGTGCGATCAGAAAGACCGGTTCCTCTTTTGTCAAATAAAATAAGTCTGGAAAACAGGGAAAGTCTTGATAAGAAAGCCGCAAGCCTTGGTTCGGACCACATCATGTCGATATTTGAAACCCAACCGGGGATATAAATAATGTCCACCGGTCCATTACCTACTACTTGATAGGCAATATTAAATTCACCACTTTTTGTATAATTGGTTCTTGGCTTCATAAACAATTGGCTCCCTACAAAGAATGCATGTATCCAGTACAAGATAGTTATTTAAGTCCGTGGAGTTATATTTTAAAATCCACTGATTAATAAATTGTTACATAAGCAATTAGCAACAACCACAACTCGTTATAGATAAGCTCACTTGTAATCGTTCCATATTATACAATGTTCTAGGGTGAACGCTTATGAACTACTAGGCAGACTATTAAGATACAAATAATGTACTTGTAATCAGTAAATTAATTTTCATCAATACCCTGCAAGTTGATATATTTCATCTGGTGTGAGTTCACTAAGTTCAAGAACGTCTTTACCCGATTTGGCCATTGCCTTTCTGATTAGATAGTTACCGGTTCGGTATCCTACGGCCAGTCTTCCATCAGGGTGCTGGAACATCCAATGTTGATAGTTTGCATTTATGGGCAATGCTCTGATTTCCTCCACCCATTGCTCCGCAATGGTTGCTTCTGGTGGCGTATCGGCCTCCATGCTTTCACCAGTATACTCTTCGGAGAACACTACGGCAAGGCCTTCGTTTATGGCTGCAATGGATATACCAGGCCCATAAACATTGTCCTGAATGGCCCAACCTCTTGATAAATGATGGAATTCATGAAAAAGAGTGTGCTTAAGTGCCATTTGGGTCGCCTTGGTCACACCGCCCGGAAATTTCTCTGAGATTTGAATAAGCACTACGGGAGGGGAATTGGTTTCCGTGCGCCCGGTAACGCCTCCGACCACATCAAGGTCCCAATCCACAATTTCCAAGGATACGCTTATACTGTCCGGCAGGGTAGGCAATAGGTTTCTGATTTCTTTTTCCGATTCCAGGACTACTTCATGAATCAGTTCTTTTTGTGGTGCCGTAAATGGAGTTGCGTCTTCTTTAAAAGTGATGATTGAACTTGTTGGTTCGCCCTTGTTAGGGGCATTTTTGCAATTGTTGATTAGATTTAGTGCGAGAAAGAGTACTAGGATTTTTATTGATTTCATGATGATATATGCTTTACCTGTAGACTCCCCAAAAGCAAATTTGTTACATTGGAATGAAAAAGGATTTAAAAAAAGAATAAAAGGATTGTTATTTCGAACCGAGTGAAGGGAGCAGGAGGAATCCAAAAACTACATTTTGGATTTCTCAATCGTCCCTGTGCTCCTCATATTAAACGACAATGGGTGCTGTAAACCAAGTGAGTCAAAAGATATAATCTTGCTGGTACAAGGAAATTAAAACAATATAGGAGCAGACTTTACTCCTTAAGTTGCTTTAATCGGTCAATTGCATTTGGATTTTGTGAATTTAGTTTTAATGACCTTTCAAAACTTTCTATAGCCTTTTCTTTATAATCCATAAATAGATAAGCTTCCCCTAAGCTATCAAAAAGATTTGCTGAATTTGGATAAAGTTTTGTTGCCAACAAAAAAACATGTATTCCTTGTTCCGATGTATTCGGGTTAAAAACAAGCTGCAGCCCAAGTGTGTTAAGATTACTTTCAGGAATTTCCATCATCGGGTGTTCTTTTTTGGTTGCAACATACAAGTCATAAAGGTTATTGTAGTCTTGTTGCAATGCCAATTCATTGAAATCTTTGAAAGTGAAATTTTTACTATTGGCTTTTTTGGACTGTTTGGTCAAAAGACCTTTTTTAATGCCATTATCGAGTGTATTGTTTTCGATAAATTTTAAAGCACTTTCATCGTTTTTTAAATAAGCGTTTAAAAAGTTTAAAGCATATACCGAAACCAATTTATATGATTCCATAATTTCAGAATCATTTTTATCTTGTCTTTTATCTCTTTGCTGGAAAAGAACACCTAGGGTACTAAAATAAGAGTGAGTGAGATTTTCAAACTTTAAACGATATGCATTACTATTTCTGATACTATCGAATAATTGAAATTTTGAATTTAACTCGGGATCAATATTATCTTCTTTAAGAACTTGTTCAGGGATATTTTTCTGGGCCATATGGATGTATGGAACGTCTACTTTCTCTGATTCAAAAAAGGGTGATTTTTTTAATAACCCGTACTGATACCTTTCTGTACCATCAAGACTCACAACTGCCTTTATTTTGTCATTTCTGGTTATTGCAAGTATGTTAGCTAAACCTCCAAAGCTGAAACCCATGGTTGCAATTTTATTAGAGTCGGCCATTGGAAATTTTGAAACCTCTTTTATTAAAAATTCAACATCTCTGGCTTGGGTTTCCATCTCCTTCGCATTATTTCTGCCAAACCAACGAGTTTCAGTTCCTCTGCTTGGGCTGGAGATTACAATATATCCGTGACTGGCCAAATATTCACAAAGCGCAAAATTTTCTATAGATGATGCCTGATAGCTTGGTGCGTAAATCACAACCTGGAATTTATCGTTTCCAAGTTCCAATTCCGAGTAGGCTTTTGTTATTTCCATAAGATGCTCTTGGTTTTCAGTTGTGTTGACATAGTAAAACCACTTCAGTATTTGTTCATTTGGCAAGTGTTCCCATTCCTCTTCTTCTTTTAGGATTTCCAAATAATCCAAAACCTTCAATTGTTTTTTGCCATTTGTATTTTGGCGTGAAGGATACCAAATACTTATAGGGATTGGTCTAGGAATTTTTTGATTGACAAAATCATAAATCCTACTGTAAGTTCTTGTGCTGTCAGAAACGGTATAATGTTTAAATCCAACACTATAATTTCCGAAATCCAGATTAATTTTGTTTAAGGAGGTTTGCCCATTGGATATTATGGATAGCAGGGCAAAGGTGATAAATAGTAGTAATCGCATTATTTTGGGATTAGTGTTCACTATTATATTTATAATGTTTTGATGATTGTTACCGTTGTTTTTTAAATTATCCATCACATTTATGCTAAAAGATTGAGTTGCCATGAAATGCCATATTTATCTTCGCACCATCCAAATTTTTCACCAAATCCATAATCCCCTTCACCATGGTAGTTGTCCAGAGGAACCATAATCTGGCCTCCATTTGAAGAAAGTTCTTCGAACAAGGTTTGTATCTCGTTTTCAGAGTTGCAGGAAACGAAAAGCGATACCCCGGGCGTAAATGACCAAGCGTGATTATAATCGCTTTCGGAAACCATGTACTCCACACCATTTAATTTAAACACCCCATGTTTAATAAGCTCCGGTGTTCCTCCTGCCTCACCTGCTGAGTATTTTGTTATACTTTTAATTTCCGAGTTTGGAAAGATAGAAGTGTAGAAATTCATCGCTTCCTCGGCTTTTCCACATTGAGCACCTACAAATGTTAGAAATGTTGTTGTTTTCATTTTTTTGAGATTTGGTCCAAATCAAATTTGTTGTACCGAATTACTACCAAGATGTATAGTTACCTGTAAAATACACTTTTATACCCCAAAAAGGCATAAAATAGATGTCAATTCGAACCTGCCTAGGGAGGTGCGAGAAATCCGAATGCTTTCAGTAGATTTCTCAATCGTCGCTATGCTCCACATGTCGAAATGACAATAGTCGTTGCAACTAAGTTAGCCACAAAATACGCTCTTGTGGGAGCGGGCAGCAAGTAGAACGGCACCATTACTTATGGCATTGTTGCACTTACTCTAACATTAAAAATTATTCTTTTATTCCAGATTTTTTTCTTTGATTTCTGCCATACTCTATAAATGAGCCATCAAAAAATTTGCTGAATGGATGTTTTAATAATGCTCCAAATCCAGCAGAGAGCACTACACCATTGACCAGTGATTTTCTGGATCTCCAATTCTTCTCACTCAACATTTTGTTTTCGTTTTGTAAAAATAAATTTTCGACGTGCCGAACTTCTGCACCAAACAGGTAAAAACCATGAATTTGTTCTTCCTCACTCAAGGAGTCGGGATCATCTCTAAATGTTGTGATTAGTCTTGCTAATTCTGGAGAACTACTAAAATTCAGCAGTATGTTGATGTCCAAAGCTGCAATTTCATGAAAAGTTGATGCTTGTGTTGCTTTTGTATTTGCTTTGATTTGAACACCAACAAATACCAAAGATATAATGATGGCAATCGCTGATATTATTTCAGCAATTAATGCATATGCTTCCAATGTTTCTAACATATCCTTAGTTTTTTTCCAGTTCTGATACTATTTCTTCTAACTGGGATTTCATTTCTTCTATAGCGTAATTGTAATTTCTAATGGCAATGGGTATATAGCCACCCGAAACAACTAGAAAGTTATCGAATTGATCGTTGGTACGGATCACATCATGATTTATAATATATTCCACTTTTATACCATCTGTTGTATCGGGGATAATTTTTTTCTCAAATATGGAAGCGACCAAATCATTTTTTTCATACAGTTTTCTTCTAATAAATTCATTCACCCAAAACTCAACTGCTTTTAATTTTACCTCGTATAAATTTGTAATGCTGTTTCTAAGTTCGGAATTTGAAATTTTATCTAATCCTGTAGACTTGATGGACTCATACGGACTATAATTGATTACGAGCGCAATACCTCCTTGTCTTACATTATTAAAATGGTAGGCCAGTGAATCCTGAGGGTAAGTTGATCCATTTCGAACAGTTGTCAAAACAATAACGCTTTGTTTTAAATCTTCAAGAGCTTTAAGTCCGCCCTCCATGTTGTAGATGTCTTTATCCAGGGCCTCCTTAACTTCCCTCAGCATCGTTAGTTCATAATCTCTATTAATTCTTTCCTGATTCCAATTATTAATCTGAAGTGCTATTAAAATTCCTATGACAACCAGTATAATTTCTCCAATGGCATAGAGTAGATACTTGCTGAACCTATTTTCGGAAAGTAATCGCTGACGGATGCTACGGAAGAACTTTATCATTAAAGGTTGGTTTTCCTAAAGATATGATTTTTAATGGATTGGATTAGGGAGAATTAAGGCACAGCTTTCACAGCCATAAGTTGCTTGGATTATCAGAAGTAGAAGGGAACAAGAAATTACTTATAACCATTGTTGTGCTATCGTTATTTTTTAGTCACTTCTGATAAACATTATTAAAACTACGCTCCTGAATCCGCCAACTTTTTAGTATCCACATATTGCTGAAAGGCGGTAATTTCCCCTTCATCATTAAGTGTCCATAGATGTGCAGCTTGTGCATTATAACTCTTTCCAGTTGCTTTTACTTTAGCATCATACCGTAGAGTGGCCAAGACCATGTTTCCACTCATGCCATGGGTTTTAACATCTTGTAAACCAAAGTGATCGTGATTGGCTCCAAGACGTGCAAATACGCCTTCTAAAACTGCATCCGGACCAATGTAAGGATTACCTTCTGCAAGCGAATTACTTTCAGCTTCGTTCCATTCGATTTGGGAATCCATTAATCCCAAAACAGTTGGCATATCACCAGTTGAAAAAGCGTTATACAAAGAGTCAATAACTCGAACATTTTCTTCAATTGTCATAATTTTAAATCTTAATTTAGTACCTACTCTGGTCGGTTTTCGGCTTTCCCGTTCTTTTTTCCTCAATTGAGTTTCCAGTTTTTTCCTTCTGAAAGTAAATTTTGGCGGATTCTTTTGGAGAAGTTGATCATTAAAGGTTAGTTTCCCTAAAGATATGATTTTAAATGGATTGGATTCGGGAGTATTAAGGCACAGTGTTCACAGCCATAAGTGGCTTGGTTTATCAGAAGCCTGCCCTTAGCGAAGTTGAAGGGGAGGGACGTTGACATCACTTAAACATATTGTTTATTTATTTCGGTGCTTTTTGCCATGTATTCCATATCGCACTTAAATCCACACCTGTAGCCCGAGACATTATAGGCTCAATCTCATTGTATTTAAATGCTCTTTGATTTTCATTTGACCAATGAAGCAATCCAAGCATCGCATCCTTAAAGGATTTTTCCCCGTTGGTTTGTTTTTGAATATGCCCATCTAAATCAAAAGCCATTAAAGCGCCTCTTGAAAAAAGATTTTTCCCTATTCTAAAATCAGAGGCATATTGGGTGGAACCCAGAAGAGATAATTCCTTTAAGGTTTTGGTTTTAATAAAATCCGGAGCATTGTCCATATTGGACTTCCACCAGCTCAGTATTTCCTCGTTGTGAAGGATATTTTGGAAAGAAACATACCATATAAAACCTTCATTTAACCAGATTGTTTCTATAAGTGGTGCCACTTGCCAGGTAAATGGGCGGTATCCTTCACCCCAGGATCTTAGCGGAAGCCATGAATGTCCCATATGATGTATGATGGTTCCTAAATCATTAGTGGGATCATATTCCCGGGAAATATCCCTGTGCGCCGTCATGCTATTTAGATGTTCCATATTAAAGCCATAGTCATGTCTTTCTGAAATTGGTGTTAGAAACTCATAAACCAGTGTGTAATGTGGCATGGGAATGTATCCAAAATAATCGGCAAGTTTCTGAAGCGATGATAAGCCTGTTTCCCCAATGCCCTCCAAAGCAACGGTGGTCTCGGTATAGGCCGCTATGAATAAAGGAATTGGCGCTTCTTCAACACGAATCACCTGAACGCCGGTACCTAATAGATATTGAGCATCGACCAGTGCGGCGTAGTTTTCGGCCTCATAACTATCGGTCCCATATTTTCGATTGATATCGGGCCTTAAGGTGCTGAAAATAGGCCATGAAGGGTCGGTATTGATCATTAAATTGATGGCCTCTGTTTCCATTCCTTCTATAAATCCAAATACAGAATAGCCAAACAGTCCCAGATAATCTTTTCTGGCTTTGGAACTCGAGGAGGCATCCAATAAATCAATTTCCATTTTTTGTATATCGACCGTATAACTCACTTTATTCAGAAGGTCATTACTTTCTCCAAATGTAAAGAAGCTTCCGTCCCCTATCATCCCTGGTAGCTGCTTACCTGTGGTGGTATAACCCACGGCATCATCAACAAAGGCCATGTAGTTTGTCAGAATATAGGTTCCCGGTGCACTTCGTGGAATCACTAAATTGGCATCACTGGCCGGTAGCGCATCAAAAGTGATTTGAACAGTTACTTTATTTAAATCGGCTTGATTAGTAAGTAAATAGCTAATCTTTTGTTGTGCGTTTAGACTTGTGATAGCTATGATAAATGAAAATAGAACTATAATTCTTCTCATGTTGACAGGATTATGTAACGGCCTCAGCTATCAGTGGTTGTTTTTCTTAAAAGTAGGGAATTTAGTTTAGCAATGAGTTATAGCCATTGTTGGCAAAAGTGTTTATTCGATATCTTCGGTCTTTATTTCGAATTCATAAACAAAAAATCTTTTTGATGGTTCACTAACCATCCAGTATTCGTCTACATTGTAAATATTTTTGCTACTATCGTTTCGCTTGTAAACTTTTATGGTTTCATTTACTTGATTTTTAATGATTACGGAGTCATATTCCATAAGTGATGGTTTAAGAAAAGTACTTCCAACATCATATCCTTCTTGGAAAGGTACAATCTGACCGGGAGCGATTTGAAAAGTTTTTCCTAAGCTAAAATCAGATGATACAAATACAACTGACAAGTTTTGAGATGTCAAATTCTCGATGTTTGCCTCCATTTGAGATGTTGGATCACAACTCAGGAAAATAAGGAGCAATGGTGTCAATCCGATTATCTTTTTCATGTATAACTTCTTTTATTTTTACACTTTGCCAATGGTCTTGGTGATAAACAGTTCCGCGGATTTTTTAAAACCTACCTTGGGCGCAGCCGAAGGGCAAGCAAGAACGGAACAATGGATTATGCCCATTTTGTGTACCGTTTTATTCCGTAATTTCAATCAAATTTCCTTCAGGGTCGGCAATAACACTTTCATAATATCCATCTCCAGTTGTTCTAGGTTCCCCGATGACCTTAAATCCGTTTTTTCGGATGGTTTCCGTAAGGGCATCTACTTTCTCCTTTGAACCAACGGATATAGCAAAATGGGTCAGGCCAAGTTGTGCATCCATGTTATCCATGAATTCTGAAATATCAGGTCGATGCATTAATTCGATTCGTGCTCCTTTTTCAAACGATAGGAAATAAGAACTGAATTCTTTCTTTGGATTGTAATATTTTTCATTGGATTCCAATTCGAAAAAATGCAGATAAAAATCTTTCATTTTCTCTAAATCCGAAGTCCATATGGCGATGTGTTCAATTTTCATTACACTTCTTTTCTTAAAAGTAGGGATTTTAGTTTAGGGAGAGGAGCGGGCAATGGATTATGCAAGGTGTTAGTGCATAGTGATTTACTTTTCACCCAGAGTCACAAAAAGTTGTGATTTAATTTTCCATTTTCCGGATGCTTTGGTCCACATTGCTGAATAATTCCCGTTGACTATAGCGTCTTCACCTTTTTCTGGGTCATATCCATTCCAAACCCCAGTTTCCCAGGCCAAGCCTCTTTTTGTATTGATTATAATGTCTTTTGTATCGCGTATCCAATACATTTTGCTTTCTC
>NHBR02000031.1 GCA_002167435.2 Allomuricauda sp. TMED12 | reverse complement strand
GAACTCAACAATCCGGAAATCCAGGCTTTTGAGCTGCGGTACAATATTGCCTCCGAAAGAGTGAACGAGGTCAATACTTTGCCAAATACGGAGGTAAGTGCCGGACTTTTCGTAAGCGAACCCGAAACACGGACCGGAGCACAGAAAGCACGGTTCTCGGCAAAACAGATGATTCCGTGGTTCGGTACCATTACCGCCCGTGAAAATTATGCAAGTTCATTGGCCGATGCCCAATACGAAGAACTAGTGATCGTAAAACGAAAACTGGCCCTATCGGTCTCGCAATCCTATTACCGACTATTTTCAATTAGGGCAAAACAAGGTGTATTGGACGAGAATATCGAATTGCTGGAAACCTATGAACGATTGGCCCTGACCTCGGTAGAAGTTGGTAATGCCTCTGCGGTTGATGTGCTACGCTTGCAGATTCGGCAGAACGAACTGCTACAGCAAAAAGAAGTTTTGGAACAGGAGTTTCTGGCCGAGCTGACCTTGTTCAATAATCTTTTGAATCGGGACGAGCAGACCCAAGTCGAAGTTTACGACGGGCTTACGGTACCGGAACAAGACCCGATAACGGAAGAAGGAAGCCTTGACCTGCACCCCGAACTTTTAAAGTATGATAAATTGTACGAGTCGGTCGAACAATCCGAAATCTTGAACCAAAAAGAAGCATTACCGGACCTTGGTTTCGGATTGGATTACATACCCGTCGCCGAAAGGCCCGATATGTCTTTTGATGATAACGGGAAGGATATTATAATGCCGATGGTATCGGTATCCATCCCGATTTTCAACAATAAATACAAATCCATATCCGAACAGAACAAGCTAAGGCAAGAGGAAATAACCGCCCAAAAGCAAGAACGAAGAAACAAACTCGAAACACTTTTGAGCGAGGCCATGAATAATAGAATAGCCTTCAGGATCCGGTTTAGAACACAATCCAAAAATATCAGGCAGGCCAAGGATGGGGAGGAAATCCTTATCAAAAGTTACGAGACCGGAACCATTGATTTTAACGATGTGCTCGATATTCAAGAGTTACAGCTTAAGTTTCAAATCAATCGAATCGAATCCATCAAGGGCTACTTTGTGCAATCGGCCATTATTAATTATCTAAGGAGCTAATATCCATATTGATAAGAGCATTATGTATCGATTGAATATGATACAGTAGGATATTATAAATATTAAAAAAGAGAATCATGATAAAAAAAATTACAGTGTTGTTGGTACTTCTCATTTCATGCGTAGGCATTGCTCAAGTAGGGACCAACGGACAAGATAGAAAAGAAGATGGGCGACCTGTTAAGGAGTATAACCTTACCATTGAAGAAAACAAAATGACGCTTGGTGGTGTTGCTGCCAATGCAATGACCATCAATGGTAGTATTCCCGGACCAGTCTTGGAATTTACCGAAGGCGACCTTGCTATAATCAACGTAACCAATAAAATGGACGAAGAAACCTCAGTGCATTGGCACGGATTGATACTTCCTAATTTTTATGATGGCGTTCCCTATTTGACTACCCCACCCATCGAACCAGGAACGACTTTCCAATACAGAATCCCGATCAATCAATCGGGTACATATTGGTACCATTCCCATACGATGCTACAAGAACAGAAAGGGGTGTATGGTTCCATTATGATTCAGCCCAAGGAAAAAACCTTGGACTATGATAAAGATTTAGTTGTAGTACTCTCTGACTGGACCAACGAAAAACCGATGAACGTACTGCGTAACCTAAAAAGGGGAAACGAATGGTATCAAGTTAAAAAAGGTACAGCGGTCCCTTTGGGCAGGGTCATCAAAGAGGGGGCTTTTGGCGCGCAGCTTAAATTCTGGAGAGACCGTATGGAAGGGGCTGATATTGCCGATATCTATTATCCGGCATTTCTGACCAACGGGAAAACATTGGCAGAATATCCCGAATTCAAGCCAGGAGAAAAGGTGCGGCTTCGCTTTATCAACGCTTCGGCCTCTACCTATTATTGGATGGATTTTGGTGGTGGTAACCCAATGGTGGTTTCCGGCGATGGTATTGATGTGCAACCCGTATCCAAAAGCCGATTTCTATTTGGTATAGCTGAAACCTACGATGTAATCGTAACCATACCTGACGGTACTTTGGAAGTTACGGCAACGGCACAAGATGGCTCTGGGCATACATCATTGCGTTTAGGACAGGGAACACTTTATCCTGCAAAAACGATTGATAGACCGGACAAAGTGGAAATGATGAAGCAAATGGCAAAAATGGATATGAAAATGGGAGCACCTGCAATGGCTGGTAATAAAAAGAAAAACACGCCTGAATTTTTAATGCAGAAGTATGGAATGAAGATGGATATGAAAGACGGTCAGATGAATATGGGGATGAACGATAAGATGTCAATGAATAAAGGCAAAATGGGCGATAAGATGAAAACGGATGACCAAAAACCTATGGATATGAATGACAATCATATGCAAATGGAGATGCACAAAAAGATGGACGGTATGAAGGGAATGAACCCGCCTGCCGGACGGGCAGGAATGGACTCGATGTCAATGGACCATAACGGAGAATCTAATAAAATGAAAGGCCATATGAATCACAATATGCCCAAGATGCAGAAGGATACTTCTTCATTTGATTACGACACTCGTAAAACATATTTCAACTACGACTTTTTAAGGGCAAAGGAGAATACCACCTACAAAGCTGATTTGCCGGTAAATGACATACTGTTGAACCTAACGGGAAATATGCAGCGCTATGTATGGAGTATGAACGGCGTACCCCTTTCAGAAACCGATAAAATAAAAATCAAGGGGGGCGAAGTAACTCGGATTACGCTCAACAACCTTACGATGATGCACCACCCAATGCACCTGCACGGGCATTATTTTAGGGTCATCAATGAAAATGGCGAACGTTCCCCATTAAAGCATACGGTAAATGTACCACCTATGCAGAAAGTGGTCATAGAGTTCTATAATGAAGAGTATGGCGATTGGTTCTTTCACTGCCACATACTGTATCATATGATGGGCGGTATGGCAAGGGTTTTCAGTTACGATACGCCAAGAGACGAAAGAATGAAGGATTATCCTGTTCAGAAACTTATTGATGAAACAGACCATTATTATTCTTGGGGAAGAGCGCGTTTAGGTTCAAATTTCAATGAGCTTAATCTTATATCGAGTAATATCCGCAATGAATTTGGCCTACGTGCCGAATTTGACTACGACCAAAATGCCGAAATAGAAGTGAATTATAATAGATACCTGAATGATTGGGTACGTGTGTATGCAGGAGTAAATACCGAAACTTCAACACCGGATTCTTATGATACATTTAATACTGTAGGATTGGTCGGTGTAAAATATTTTACACCATATAGATTTAATGTAGATGTGAGTATGGACCATCAGCTACGCCCAAGAATACGTCTGGACAGAGAATTATTGATTTTTCCTAGAGTTTTTCTGGAAGGCGAATACGAATACAGAGCTGACTTTGGATGGGTAAATGATTTGGAGAACAACAAATCCTTTGAAAGTGAAACACAATGGTTGGTAGGGGTTGCGTACATTCTTTCCCGTAATTTTTCAATCCAAGGCAATTATAACAACCGATACGGTTGGGGTGGCGGACTTTTGGTAAGATTTTAATTAATGGAAGGATATAAAAAAAATAGCTTGAGTTTGACCGGTGCCGTATCCCTGGGTACGGGGGTAATGATCGGTGCCGGTATTTTTGCCCTGTTGGGTCAGGTAGCAGAACTATCGGGTCAATGGTTTCCTATTGCGTTTTTGGTAGGGGCCATTATCTCGGGCTTTAGTGCCTACTCTTATATTAAATTGTCGAATGCTTATCCATCTGCAGGAGGGATTGCCACCTATCTGAAAAAGATTTATGGTAAAGGGGCGTTTACGGCATCCGGGGCTTTGCTAATGGCTTTTTCCATGGTTATCAACGAGAGTTTGGTTGCACGTACCTTCGGTTCGTACACCTTGCAATTGTTCGATGTTGGCGACAATAGTGTATGGGTTCCTATTTTGGGGGTCGTACTGTTGATTACGGCGTTCTTGATCAATATTTCGGGAAACAACGTTATCGGCAAATCATCGTTAGTGATGGCCATCCTGAAAATAGGAGGCATTTCCATTTTTGCGATAGGCGGACTGTGGGCCGCGGGATTCTCTTTTTCAGAAGTAGTCCCCTCTAGCAGTTTGTCCGAGTATCCAGTCTCCAGCTATTTAGGGGCCTTGGCATTATCCATCTTGGCCTACAAAGGCTTCACGACCATAACCAATAGCGGTGGGGAAATTATCAACCCTAATAAAAATGTTGGAAGGGCAATAATTATTTCACTGGCCATTTGCACTCTCATATATCTATTGGTCGCTTTTGCGGTTTCCTCTAATCTTTCGATAGAAGAAATCATACAGTCCAAGGACTATTCCCTAGCGGAAGCATCCAAGCCTGCCTTTGGCAAATATGGTCTTTGGTTTACGGTTGGTATTGCCATTGTCGCTACGATTTCAGGAGTTATTGCTAGTGTTTTTGCCGTTTCAAGAATGACGGCCATGCTCACTGACATGGATTTGATACCCCATAACCATTTTGGAATGCCAGGGGGCATACAGAAGCATATGCTGGTATATACCGTAGTCTCGGCAATCGCATTGACCGTTCTATTCGATTTGACAAGAATTGCATCTTTAGGGGCCATACTCTATTTGGTCATGGATATTGGAATCCACTGGGGCATTTTAAAAAATCTACGGAAAGAAATAAAGGCAAATGCGGCCATAATCGGTACCGCCATTATATTGGACCTTATCGTTCTTGGCGCATTTCTATGGATTAAAATATCGAGTGACGTGCTGGTCGTGATTGTAGCGGTGGTACTTACGATACTCGTTTTTGCTGGGGAAAAATGGTTTTTAAAAAGAACGAATAACACTTAAAAATTTAGATTATGATGATGTACTGGTGGGTAATTGTTTTGGTAGTTCTAGTTCTGGGCATATCGATGTATGCTGGGAAGAACGGGAATGTGTTAAGAAGAAAACAAAAACCTATGGATATTCTGGACGAACGTTTCGCGAAAGGCGAAGTATCCAAAGAAGAATATGAAGAACAAAAACGAATTATTAATTCTAAAAATTAAAATGATGAGATATTATTTCAATAAGACCCTTAACGAAGATTTCGATAAAGTTATCGAGAGGGTTACGGAAGAACTTAAAAAAGAAGGTTTTGGCATTTTAACTGAAATCGATGTCAAGGAAACCTTGAAAAAGAAATTGGATGTAGACTTCAAAAAATATCGAATTCTTGGTGCCTGCAATCCCCCCTATGCGCATCAAGCATTGGAGGCTGAAGACAAGATAGGTACCATGTTGCCTTGCAATGTAATCGTGCAGGAAGTATCAAAAGGGGTCGTAGAAGTTGCAGCGGTAAATCCGATGGCGTCAATGCAAGCGGTCGATAATGAAATACTTGCAGAAATCGCAAGCGAGATTACGGCCAAGTTGGAAAATGTCATCGAGAAACTTTAAACATCAACTCTTTCGGTTTTACGAAAAAAAGAATAATCCAAATAATTATAAATCTAAAATTAAGAGCAATGAAAAAAATAAACCTAACAAAAGGGATTTTAGCAATCACATTGGTAGCCCTAACGGTAACTTCATGTAAAGAGGTTAAAAAGGAACAACATATCGATAACGAACATCACAGCGACGGAAGTCATGATGATTCAACTATGGATTCATCAAATGATATGATGGGCAACGACCAGCATGCGTCAAAATCAACTGCACTGGTCGCCAATTATCTAGAACTAAAAAATGCACTTGTTGCCGATGACAAAGATGCTGCGGCAAAGGCGGGCGGTATGATGGTTTCAGCTTTTGACGATTTTGAAACTTCTTCATTCGGTTCAGAAGAACAGCAAGAATTGAAGGATATCATAGAGGATGCCAAAGAGCACGCCGAGCACATAGAAAAAAGCCCAATCGACCACCAAAGGGAACATTTTGATGTGTTGAGCAAAGATATGATAGACCTTATCGCCATTACAGGGACGGAAGAAAAGTTATATCAGGATTTTTGCCCCATGTACAATAACAACAAGGGGGCGCAATGGCTGAGCGCTACCAAGGAAATAAAGAATCCATATTACGGGGCTAAAATGATGAGCTGCGGGAGTGTACAAAAGGAAATCAACTAAGTGAAGAAAAGTGTAAAAATCATTGCACTAGTGTTTTTGGTCGGGTTAGTGGGAATTCAATTCTTTCCCACTTCCCGAAACCAAAGCGACACCATAGTAAAAACGGATTTTATGCTGGTAAACGATGTACCGAAACAAGTGGAGAACATCATCACGACCTCTTGCTATGATTGCCATAGCAACAACACGGATTATCCTTGGTACAACAAAGTGCAACCCGTTGCCTGGTTCTTGGAGGATCATGTTGCCCATGGCAAAGAAGAACTGAATTTTAACGAATGGGCCGATTATTCAAGCAGAAGAAAGAACAGTAAGTTAAAATCGATCATTAGCCAGATAGAAGATGGAGAAATGCCCCTTTGGTCCTACACGCTAATTCATAGGGAAGCAGAACTTTCGAAGGACGAAAAGAAAATCGTTCTTGAGTGGATTTCGAAATTAAAAGACAGTTTATAATTAAAAATTCAACAAATGAAAAATTTAAAAAATGCTGTAGCAACCCTGCTCATGTTGGGGACTACAATGGGCTACGCACAGCACAAAATAGAGTTGAACCATGATCATAGCAAAATGGAAATGAAAGTGGTCGAGTTGGAATTTAACGACGAGAACATCGCCAATGTCTACGAACATTACGAGCACATTAAAAATGACTTGGTCGGTTCAAATCCGGGCGATGCCCAAAAGGGAGCGGTAATGTTGAACGAAGCACTCGAAAAAGTCGAGGGTTCCGAAGCGGCATTATCGGCCTCGCAAAAAATCGCTGCTACCGATGATCTAGAGAGACAACGAAAGGCTTTTTCCGACTTAAGCAATGAAATGGAAACCTTGTTGAAAGGAAGGGTTACATCTGGAAAAATCTATAAGGATTTCTGCCCCATGGCCTTGAACGGAGGTGCTTATTGGTTATCCGCCATCAAGGACATCCGCAACCCGTATTATGGAGCAAAAATGCTCAGCTGTGGAAAAGTGACAGCCATCATCGAAAAGTAAAGCCTAATAGGGGAGGTTGAATATAGTTAATGGTTAGTGTTTAAGATACTTCCCCTTTTCAGGTAGTAAAAATTGATTGTCTAGGCACAGTTCTAAGAGTTTTAAAAAATAAAGTGGAGAAAAAGATTATAAAATTTGCAAAATCTAGATGGAAGCATTAACCCTTGACATTTTTGTAGTACCAACCATTGCGTTGACCGTGATCGTTCTGCTGTATATCTATTTTACCAAACAGGTACAGGACAATGAAATTTATCGAAACTATATTATTGGTGTCGGTTTGGTGTCATTTTCGTTGAATTTTATTTGGGAGCTGGCACAAGGTCCGCTCTATGAAGGTTTTGAATACGATTGGGAGCATATATCGTTTTGCGCCTTGGCATCCTTAGCCGATATGTTGATGGTGCTTATCCTGCTTTTCGGATTTGGTTTGGTATATAAAAATGTCTTTTGGATAAGGTCAATGGATATTAATAAAATACTCCCGTTGATTTTTATCGGAAGTGCTGGCGCAATTTTGGGAGAAATTTGGCATACCTCACGAGGCGATTGGAACTATGCAGAAGCTATGCCTATACTGCCATGGGTAAATTTGGGATTGTCGCCGCTATTACAATTTGCACTTTTGCCCACGATTATTTTTTTAATCGGCAAAAAGTTTATAAACGAAAAAATTTAAAAATGTAAAATCTGGGCAGGTCAAGAATGTGTTTTTTGATTGGTTAGTTATTTAGTGTATTTCATGACCGCGCAGATTGTTTTAATACAGAAAAAGTCCTGTTACGGGAAGGGAAATTTCGTTGATGTAGTGTTTAACGCCCTTCCTTTGACAGGCACCATAAACAGAATTAAGGTTGAAATGAAAGATTGCTGTAAAAGGGAACCGGAAAAGTCGGAGAAACAAGGTTGGAAGAAATGGTTTAACTATACCATTTACATCATAATTGGCGCTATTGTAATAGGTGCCCTCATTGTACAGTTAACGAATAATGCATCATAAAAACGATTGATTATGAAAAAAACAGTCTCATTTTTAGTACTGCTTTTGAGCTTGATGTCGCTACATGCAAGTGCACCTGAGTCCATTGGGAACAATTCAGGGTATTTGACGAATAGCTCAGGAACTTTTTATGCTGTTAAATTGTCCGAAAAACCAGAACAACATACCGAAAGCCACGCCGAAAAGCCCATAAACAAAGAGGAGGTGGGTTTGCATGAATTCGACAATTTACATCCATTGGTGGTGCATTTTCCTATCGTACTCTTGTTGTTTGCGGCACTGCTCCAATGTATTCAGCTCTTCGTCCTAAAAAGGAATTTGGACTGGGTTATCCTGTTTCTTATTGGTACTGGTTTCATTGGGGCCTACGTGGCGGGAACTTATGTACACCCACATACCCACGGGCTTACGGATGTAGCTCAAAAAATATTGGATAACCATGATAAATATGCAGATTGGACCATTTGGTCCAGTGCTTTGGCCGCAGTTTTAAAATGTATCAGCCTTTTTTGGATAAAACTGAAACGCGGATTCGAAATAGCCGTTCTCCTTGTTATGGCTTTCTCAGCGTTCTCCGTTTCACAAGCAGGGCATTATGGCGCTCAGCTCGTTTATATTCAGGGCGTTGGCCCACAGGGCCAGTATTTGGAAACTGAAAAGGCAGAGGAAGAAAGCCATTCACATTGAGAAACAAAGTATGAGAAGAATATTTTTAATATCGTCGATAACGCTGTTAGTGGTACTTGCAGGACTCATAATGTGGAAGCCCCATTTATGGTGGCTTGCGCTGTTGATCGCACCTTTTATGCTTCTCGGCTTTAGGGACTATTTTCAAAAAACAGATAATATTAAGAGAACCTATCCGATGTTAGGCAGGATTACCAATCTGTTGGAAAAACAACGTCACGTTTTACAAGAAACGGTATTGCTCAACCGTACTGAGGGAATGCCTTTTAATTGGATACAAAAGGAAATCGTTTACAAACGTGCTTCGGATGAAAATAAAAGCCAACCCTTTGGCACGCAATTGTCCTATGAGGATTTAGGCCGTGAGTGGTTTTTGCATTCGACGTTTCCTGCAAAAGAAGTCAATGATGATTTTAGGATAACGGTTGGAGGCCCAAATTGCAAAAAGCCTTACAGAGCAAGTATTTTGAATCTGGCGGGGATGAGTTTCGGTTCCATCAGTAAAAATGCAACCTTGGCCTTTAATGGAGGAGCAAAAATTGCCGGTTTCGCACAAAATACTGGCGAAGGCGGATTGACACCCTATCACAAGGAATTTGGTGCGGATATAATCTTCCAGTTCGGTACGGGCTATTTCGGATGCCGGAACGAAAATGGGGATTTCGATGCTGAAAAGTTTAAGGAAATTGCCACACTGGAAATCGTTAAAATGGTTGAAATAAAAATTTCACAAGGGGCGAAACCCGGTTTTGGGGCTATCCTTCCCGCAAAAAAGAATACGGAAGAAATTGCCCGATACAGGGACGTGGAGGCGCACACCGAAATTCACTCCCCGGCTCACCATAGTGCCTTTGGCAATACGGATGAAATGATTCGATTTATTGATAGGTTACGGCAATTATCCGGGGGAAAACCCGTAGGCATAAAGATGTGTCTGGGCCAAAAGGAGGAGTTCGAAGAAATGGTGAACACCTTTGCAAAGCACAATAACTTCCCTGATTTTATCTGTATCGATGGTGCGGAAGGGGGTTCCGGTGCCGCACACATGGAGTCATTGCATTGGGCGGGGACCCCGCTTTATGAAGGGCTCCATTTTATGGATAAGACCTTGAGAAAATCGGGCCATCGCGAAAGCCTAAAAATATTCGCGGCGGGAAAGATAATTTCCGCCTTCGATATTTATAAGGCCTTGGCACTGGGTGCGGATGCTTGTTACAGTGCCAGGGGTATGATGTTCGCCCTGGGGTGTGTACAATCCCTGAAGTGTAATCTGGATACCTGTCCCACTGGAATCACAACAATGAACCCAGCTCGTGTGGTATCACTGGTCGTGGAGGACAAAAAAAACAAAGTTGCCAATTATCACAGAAATACCATGGAAGGGCTAAGGGAATTGCTGGCTTCCATAGGTTTAAAGGATACAATGGGCATTGACAAAAAATATATCATCAAAAGGACCGGCGAAACGCAAACCAGATCATATGAAGAAATTTATGAAAATTAATAGCAATTTATCCATATCCAAAAACCTGATTTTTTTCCTATCGCTTTTGCTAATGCTCATGGGTAGCCATACCTCGTTTGCACAGGTATATGCCACCCAAGCTGGAAATGCGACCTTCAAAGCTAAAATGCCCCTTAATTCCTATACGGGCGAGTCCGACAAGTTACAGGGAACCATTGATTTTGAAACTGGAAAGGTAGTTTTTACCGTACCCGTAAAATCCATAAAAACAGGCAAGGATAAACGTGACGAACACATGTACGAGCTGCTTGAAGTGCAAAAATATCCCAATGTCGTCTTTGAGGGAAAACTTGCCGACGAATTTGATCTGGATAAAAAATCTGAACAAACGGTCAAGGTAAAGGGCGATTTTACCCTTGCAGGAACGACCCGACAAATAACGGTCCCCTTAAATCTGGATCCCGTGTCAAAAGGCATTCAATTGAACGCATCGTGGTCGCTTTTGATTACCGATTACGGTTTGGAGCGCCCGAGCCTGATGTTTATAAAAGTAAACGACAAACACGAGTTGGACGTAAACGCATTGCTCAAAGAGGAATGACAAAGAAGAGGAAATTATCCCATATGGTATTCATTGAACGAAGTTTAAAAGAGCAGGGACACCAAATCATATAAATTATGGACAATTTTTTAAAACAATGGGGCGAAGCGGCCTATACCACCACGGGATTTTTCTGGATGGCCCTATGGGCGTTTATCCTGGGCTATATCATCAGTAGTATGATACAGATTTTTGTGACCGAAAAACGGATGCAGAAAGCCATGGGCGAGAATGAGGATAAAAGCATGCTCTTGGGTACCTTTTTTGGATTTATAAGCAGTTCGTGCAGTTTTTCGGCTTTGGCGGGCACAAAGTCCATCTTTAAAAAAGGGGCAAGTTTTGTTTCCTCCATTGCCTTTCTACTCGCCTCGACTAACCTTGTCATCGAATTGGGCATTATCATTTCCATTTTTCTGGGATGGCAATTTGTGGTCGGCGAATACGTAGGTGGTATTCTTTTGATTCTGATTTGTTGGTTGCTCATACGCATCATCAACCCTAAAAAACTGATTGAAAATGCCCGAAAAAACTTAGAAAACGAAGATAATGATGCTATGGACGATTCCAAGAACTGGAAGAAACAGATTCAGAAAGAGGATAGTTGGGCAAGGGTCGCCAAAAAATACAAGATGGAGTGGCAAATGGTCTGGAAGGATGTTACCGTAGGCTTTACCATTGCCGGTATCGTCGCGGCCTTTGTGCCCGATTCCTTTTTTCAGACCCTTTTTATCAATAGCGGTCAGGGCAATACCGATTTTACTTTTCTTGAAATTTTAGAGCATATCATCGTAGGACCAGTCGCTGCATTTCTCACGTTTATAGGATCTATGGGAAACATTCCCCTGGCGGCCTTGCTATTCGGAAAAGGTGTAAGTTTTGCGGGCGTAATGGCATTTATTTTTAGTGATCTGGTCGTATTTCCCGTGCTACGGATCAATGCAAAGTACTATGGTTGGAAGATGTCCTTGTTCATCCTCTTCCTATTGTTTACCGCATTGATAGGCACGGCCCTGTCCCTGCACTACAGTTTTGACCTACTCGGTATGTTGCCCGACCCATCGCAGGTAAAAATTGAGGACAGTGAGTTCTTCAAGATAGATTACACCTTCTTTTTGAACATCGCTTTCCTGGCCATTTCTGGATATTTGGTCTATCTGGGCTTTTTTAAAAAGAAAGACGTCAAACACAATATGAGCGAGATGGCACCCAAAAGTCCGTTGTTGGAAAGTGTTTTAAAATATACGGCGTTTATCTGCTATGCTTGGTTGGCAGGTGGACTGATTGTCAAGTTTTTTGTTTAAGGCCGGAAGTTGGAGGATCGTAGTTAAACAGTAGATGAATTTTATCGATAACAAAGAAATTGAAAATGGACGATACAGAAAACATAGAACATAGCCCGGCCTTTTACAGGCAGCTATTTTCAAAAGCAATGCCACTTATCTTTATAGTGCTGTTCATTGCCGTATTGGATATTTGGTTTGTGGATAGAGTGATTTCGTGGGTATGGGGCGTTTTATTTTTAACCTTGTTTAAAATGTATTTTATACTCAGATTGACCTTTATCCAATTGAGCAAAATAATAGCACAAAGCCATTTACTGGCTCACGTACTGGCGCTTTTCGGTCTTCTGATTGGCCTAATTGTTCTATCGTTCGCAACGGACTATACCGCAATGTTTCTCATCGATGCACAAAGTTTCAAAACCAACCTGACGAATGGATCGCCTGGAGGTATCGTTTTTTTCGAATTTCTCTATTTCAGTTTTATATCCTTTTCCTCGGTAGGTTTTGGAGATATTGTACCTACCACATATGCTGCGAAGAGTTTGGTTGTGCTCGAAGTAATTTTAAGTTTCATAGTGCTATTCTTCGGAATTGCAAATGTCAATAACATGCACGTACAAAAGTAAAAAGTCGATAACTCTAAAATGACATTATGATAAAAATTGAAATAATCGTCCTCCATAGCTTGCCATTGACGCAATCGGAAGTGCAAAAGAAAAAACCAGTCTAAAATGCCTTTTTAGGTAATTTAATAGTAATGTAATGGTCAAAAGACAAACAGCAATTAAAATTAGGAAAGCACACCGCTATTTAGGACTTTTTTTAGGTATACAGTTCCTTATATGGACGATTAGCGGCATGTATTTCAGCTGGACGGATATCGATGAGATACACGGCGACCATTTCAAAAAGGAAATACCAGAACAGACGGCTTTTTCCGATTTGTTGGGAACGGCTCAATTGAAGATTGAACAACCCATTCAATCATTGGAATTACTGGAGATTGCGGACAATCCCTATTACTGGATTAACGGAACAGCCCTTTACAATGCCCGTACGGGAAGTAAAAAAAATGAAGTTTCAGAACAGGAAGCCCAACAAGTAGCCAACCGTTTTATGCTGCCTGAATTAAAAGTAGTAGGCATTAAACGCATCGACGAAGTGGGTAATCATCATCAATACCGCAGTGGGCCTTTGCCAGCTTATGAGATTTCCTATGAAACCCCTCAAAATCTTAAGGCCTATGTAGCCCTTGAAAATGGGACATTTCAAACAGTCAGGCACCGCCAATGGAGATGGTTCGATTTTCTTTGGATGACACATACCATGGATTATCAGGGAAGGGACGATTTTAACACCTTTGTACTTAGGGCGTTCTCCCTGCTGGGATTGATTACCGTACTAAGCGGTTTTACCCTCTGGTTTATTTCATCGCCAACAGTAAGAAAAATTAAAAAAAGAGATGAGCGAACATGCAATAAATAAAAAAAGTAATGAAAATGCACCAAAGTATATTCTTATGGAAAGCGATAGTGCTAACATTATCATTTCCATTGTGATTTTGTTTGTATTTCAAACGCTCCTCGTAGCATTAATAAGCAGCTTATATTGACATCAAGCAATACCGAGTTTTACAAGTTTCGAACATTTTGAATAAAAATAAATTTTATAAAGACTAAATATCATGAACAAAAACATCGTCTACCTCGCAATCGCTGTCATAGTAGGGCTATTGGCGGGCTACCTTATCTTTGGAAATTCTTCCACCGATGAAGCAGCAGTTAAGGATCTATCGAATATGTCCGATAGTCATGACCATTCCGATGAATCGGAAAATCAGATGTGGACCTGCTCCATGCATCCGCAGATTATGCAACCCGAACCGGGAGACTGCCCAATTTGTGGTATGGATCTCATTCCTGCTGAAACCGGAGCGACGGGGCTTAGTGCCAATGAAATAAGAATGACGGAAAACGCAATGGCCTTGGCCAATATTCGTACAACTACCGTTGGTATAGGTGGTTCGGATGGGAGTTCACTTAAACTTTCAGGAAAGATTCGCGAAAACGAAGAAGCCAATGCTACGCAAGCTACTTATTTCGCAGGGCGTATTGAACAGTTGAACGTAAATTATACCGGAGAGAACGTAGCCAAAGGAAAGCTTCTTGCAACCATCTATTCCCCTGAATTAGTAAGTGCACAGCAAGAGCTGTTGACGGCAGCATCCATGAAGGAATCGCAACCAGCCTTATACAACGCCGTTCGCAATAAATTAAAATTATGGAAACTTTCTGAAAATCAAATCGATAAGATAGAAGAAGTGGGCAAAGTGCAGGAAAACTTCCCGGTATACGCCACAGTTTCAGGAACGATTACCGATATCATGGTTGAAGAAGGAGATTATGTCAAACAAGGGCAGCCTTTGTACAAAATTGCCAACCTGAATACCGTTTGGGCGGTTTTTGATGCTTATGAAAATCAAATAGCGTCGCTGGAGGAAGGTCAGGAAGTCAAAGTAACGACCAATGCTTATCCCAATAAAGAATTTACGGCAAAAATATCCTTTGTAGACCCGTTACTTAATTCTTCTACAAGAACGGTCATGGTAAGGGCAATACTTAACAATAAGGATAATCTCTTGAAGCCGGGTATGTTCGTGGAAGGTACGATCAAAGCTGCCGAAATGCAGATGGAGAATACCGTTATCGTACCGGCCAGTGCCGTAATGTGGACGGGGGAACGATCGGTGGTTTATGTAAAGACCAATCCCAATGAGCCTGTCTTTGAAATGCGCGAAGTTGCCCTTGGAAGTACCAATGGCGATACCTATACAATAATTAGCGGGCTTGAAAAGGGGGATCAAATTGTGACCAACGGAACATTTACCGTAGATGCGGCCGCACAGTTACAGGGTAAAAAATCGATGATGAACGCAGAGGGAGGCAAAACCATGACCGGGCATGAGGGTCATTTCGGTATGCAGGAAGGAGATAAAATGGAACCCTCAACAAGTACGGGCACCGACCATTCTAATATGAAAAAAAGGATTGAAGTATCAAGTGAGTTTCAAGGTCAGTTGAAGCAGGTTTTCGAAGCCTATATAGATGTTAAGGATGCTTTGGTAAATGATGATGGCGCGGCCGCACAAAAAGAAGCAAAACAAATGGAAGAAAGTTTGGCCAAAGTCGATATGAAGTTGCTAAAAGACAAAGAGGCCCATGATCATTGGATGACCATTCAAAAAGAGCTCAAAGCATCGTCAAATGCAGTGGCCAGCACTTCTGAGATCAAGGAGCAAAGGGACCACTTTAAACATCTATCGGCCCACATGATCAGCGGTGTTCAGCTTTTTGGAGTCAATCAAAAAGTGTACAACAGCTATTGCCCGATGGCAGATAGCAATAAGGGAGCCAATTGGCTAAGCCTGGAAAAGGAGATTCGAAACCCATACTACGGAGAAGCAATGATGACTTGTGGGGAAATTAGGGGAATGATACAATAATTAATTATAAGGCCGATAAAATTATAATAGAGAAAATTGAATGGTGTGAGTAAAAGAAAAATGAAAAGATTTTGGCATCATGAGTCAAAAACGTAGGGAGAGAAGAAGCCAACAAAGAAAGGAGAGCAAGAAAACAAAAATAGAATCTAACCGAAAAACAAGATTCTATGCTGCATTGGCGATTATCATCTTGTTTATAGTCACGGTAGTCTTGGTTTTGTTGAGAGCGATTTGGGAACATCGGTCCCATCTGTGATAATGGATAATGTGAGCGCAATGTATTTTAAAACTTTATCATGAGCCATATGCTGCACATAAAAAACATGGTCTGCCCAAGATGTGTTACGGCGGTATACAATGTTCTGAAAAAGATTGGTATTGATTATTCCAATGTGCAACTGGGCCAAGTCACATTGAATGAAGAACTGACCGCAAAACAAGAAAATCAATTACAAACCGAATTGAATAAGCTGGGTTTTTCTTTGATTGGTAATCGCAAGTCTCAATTGATCGAGCGTATGAAAAATCTTGTAATAGAAAAAATTTTTCATTCAAGACAAGAATTAAACGTCAAATTGACCGATTATGTTGGTTCAGAAATAGGTCTGGATTACAAGTACTTAAGTTCCCTTTTCTCTTCCGTGGAGAGTATCACTTTTGAACAGTATGTCATTAGCCAAAAAATTGAAAGGGTTAAGGAATTGCTCATCTATGACGAGCTAAGCTTAAAGGAAATAGCCCATCAGTTAGACTACAGCAGTGTCGCGTATTTAAGCAACCAGTTCAAAAAAATCAATGGTATAGCACCTACACAATTTAAGAAAAGTGCCCTTCAAAATAGAAAATCGCTGGATAACATATAATTTATAAGCTTAACCTTCTCTTCGTGGCTTGTTATAAGAAGTCGATTCCCATGCATTGAATTTCATTATCATCTTTATGTTCAGGTTTCAATAAAGATGTTTAGAGATTTTTTGGTGCATAGTGATGGGCGAACTTAAACCTATTGCACTGAATTTTTAGTCATTAATGGCAAAAGCTCGATTACAATAAAACTTTTTAGGTAATCGCATACTTTTTTGATGTAAATAGCCCTAAATAATCGAATGGGTCAAGGTTTGTTTTTTTTCAAACAACGCCCAGATTTAGAAAATGTTATTTTTCGATAACGTATTTGAATCAACACTTCTGATTCAAAAGGTGAAATTGTTAGAATAAAAATTGATTATAATATGAAAAGAAGATACGAAATAGAAGGAATGACCTGTAACGGCTGTAGAAACCATGTAGAAGAAGCACTATTAAACGTCGCAGGGGTAGCCGATGTATCGGTCGATTTGAAAAATGCCGAAGCAACGGTAGAATCGCAATTTGAAGTGCCTTTGGAAAATTTGCAAGAGGCCTTAAAAAATGCTGGTAATCAATATAAAATACAACCTGTAAATTGAGTGGAACATGGCTAAAATAATCCCTTTATAGTTGTCCAGTAATCTTGATGATGGCCAAAAAGAATGAAATCATAATAACCGATTAAAAGTATATACAATGGAAAATAAAGAAAAGAAAGTCAACAATTACTTAAAGTTCTTCGCAATGATCGGCACCTCAATGGTCGCGATGTTCTTTTTAATGTACACACATTCCTATCAGATTATCGATCACTTCTGGTATAGTGAAACCAGGTTCTTTATGACGTTGATCATGGGTGGGTCCATGGTTATTATCATGCTCCTGTATATGCTACAGATGTACAAAGACCGCAATAAGAATATTGCCATCTTGGCTTTGGGTGTTTTGCTGATCGCGGGTGGAATATGGCTGGTCAGGAGCCAGGTTACGGTTTCCGGTGTTGACTATATGGAAGGTATGATTCCCCATCACTCCATCGCTATTTTGACCAGTGAGCGTTCTCAAATAAAGGACGTCAGGGTTCGGGAGCTTGCCGATGAAATCATCAAGGCGCAGCGTAGGGAAATCATGGAAATGCAATGGTTGATCGACGATATCAAGAAAAATGGGATAGTAGAAACAGAAGAAGAAAAGGAAAAGCGTCCGCTTCCCAAATTTGAAGGATCGCTTACCGAAGAAACAACAAACCTTGACTGATACGGAAAAGTGAATGTCAGGAGGTAATAACAGTTTTTACTTTCGAAAGGAAAAAACGAAAATACAGGAGAATAAACGAAGGCATTTCGGACGTTAAATTATAAACGCATAAAATTTTTATGAAAATACAGCAATTTGAATATAAACCACTTTCCCACTATTCATACGTACTGCTGAGCGAAGGGGAGATGGCGATAATCGATCCCGATCGCGACCCGATGCACTATTATAATCTTGCGCATAAAGTAAATGCTAAGATCAAAGTTGTGCTATTGACCCACTCCCATGCAGACTTTGTAAGCTCACATTGGCAAATTAGCAAAGAAACAGGTGCCACGATCTATAACAGCAGCAGATTGGAAGCTGAATACCCTTTCGAAAGTTTTGATGGGAACAGTGCCATATTCGTGGGCAATACCAAACTAGAAGCCATAAATACTCCTGGGCATTCATACGATAGTATTTCCATTCTTGCCACAGATGCAAATGAGGTTGCACTTTTTACGGGGGACACCTTATTGATCGGGGATGTCGGACGCCCGGACCTGCGCGGAAATGAAGATGACAAAGAGCAAAAAAAGCAAGCACTGGCCCGTGAAATGTTCAACACAATTCGAACTAAATTCAAAAAAATACCGAATGAGGCCATTATTTACCCCGCCCACGGGGCGGGATCCCTGTGCGGCAAAAGCATGTCGGCAGATAGCAGTAGCACATTAGGTAGGGAGCGAAAGGATAACTGGGCATTTGGCCATCAAAATGAAGATGAGTTTGTCAAAGAACTCCTTGAAGACCAACCGTTCATACCGGCCTATTTCAAACATGATGTAGCTATGAACAAAAAGAAAGTTGAATCGATTGATATGGCAACCGCTAAAATCCCTATTCATCTTAATGCCGAAAAACCAAAAGATAATATCCTAATTGTCGATAGTCGTGATGAAAACGAGTTTAATCAAGGTCATTGGCCACAGAGTATCAATATTATGCAGGGTGGCGAAGCATCCTCTTTTGAAACATGGTTAGGTACTATAATCCAACCAGATGAGGAATTTTATTTGGTCGCTGATTCTCCAAAAAATGTAAAGACCATCGCCCGGCGGGTGGCGAAGATCGGATATGAAAATCAGCTTAAGGCCATAATTAACCTTCCGAAAAAAAACTTGATCGAAAACGAACGATTAAAATTCAAGCATTTTTTACAAAATCTGGATAATTACACTATTGTCGATGTCAGAAATACGGATGAAGTAAGAAAAAAGAAAATTTTTGAAGATGCCCTGAACAAACCCCTTCACGAACTTAGGAATTCAATTCAGGAAATTCCCACTGACAAACCCATTGTTGTCCATTGCGGCAGTGGATATAGAAGCGCGATCGGAAGCAGCATACTTTCAAATGAATTGCAAGACGTAAAAGTATATGACCTAGGGGATGTTATTGAGAAATTCAAATAACCAAGATGCTAAGTTTTAATGGGCAGAAGATGTAAGACAAAATTTTAAATGGCCATGGGAACACGTTTTTTTACAGGTTTAATCATTTCACTCTTAGTATTGGCAACTACAAATGCGCAGACCGTCGATTCGCTACCGCCGATATCGGCCTCCAAATCCTATTCCAACTATAGCAATGTCATTGGCTGGAAAAATGGAAGGACACCAAAAGCCCCGCCAGGTTTTACCGTTACAAAATATGCTGACGGTTTCAAGAATCCAAGGTGGATGTACGTTACACCGAATGGCGATGTACTTGTGGCGCAAAGCAATTCTAATTATCCGCTTTGGAAAAAAATCGGGGCATGGTTCATCGGGGCATCAAAGTCGAAAAGCTTTAAGAACAGTTCCGACTTGATAACCTTGCTCCGCGATGTAGACAAGGATGGGTCTCCCGATGAACGCGCCGTATTTCTCGAAAAGGAACTCGATCAACCCTTCGGAATGCTTGTGTTGGATGATTGGTTCTATGTGGCCAATACCAACGGATTGCTACGTTTTCCTTACAAGCCCGGCCAATCTCAACTATCGGGAAAAGCAGAAAAAATTACGACCTTGCCCGCAGGAAAGGCCAATCGACATTGGACACGCAATATTACTGCCAACAAGGACGGCTCGAAAATATATATAGCGGTCGGTAGTGGCTCGAATGTTGGGGAGAAAGGGGCAGAGGCCGAATTCATGAAGGCGGCCATTCTTGAGATTGATCCTGATGGCTCAGGACTAAGAATTTTCGCGTCAGGACTAAGAAACCCTGTGGGTATGGATTGGAATCCCGTTACCGGAGACTTATGGACGGCGGTCAACGAACGCGACGGATTGGGCAACAACCTCGTACCTGATTATTTGACCAGTGTCCAGGAAAACGGATTTTATGGTTGGCCCTATGTGTACTATGGGCAAAATGAAGATCCAAGGGTAAAATGGGTTCCTTCGGCCCAAGTGGAGAATACACTGGTGCCCGATGTGAACGTTGGCCCCCATACCGCATCTTTGGGATTGACGTTCTACACGGGCGATTCATTTCCTGACAAATATCGGAACGGAGCCTTTGTCGTGCAGCATGGTTCTTGGAACAGACAGGTTTTATCAGGCTATAAAGTGGTTTTCGTGCCTTTCGAGAACGGAGAACAAACTGGAAAACCTGAAGACTTTTTAACGGGTTTTATTGTTGACGGCAAAAAAGATGAGGTCTATGGCCGACCCGTGGGTGCCGCCGTACTACTCGATGGGTCGATGTTGATAACCGATGATGTGACCAATACGATCTGGAGAATCAGCTGGGAAGGTAAAAATGGTATGTGAGCGATTCTCAATGGGGGTTTGCCGTTAAATAAGTATTTTTATTTATGGAAGATGCACAACCTCCAGTAAAGGATTTGAGAAATCTTTTTGAAGAAGCCAAGGCTAGAAGCGAATTCGATTTTGTACTTAACCTGATTAATTATAGGGGAATCAGTTCATCCAATTTAAACTCGAACCTTCATGAATGGTTCGATGCAATCGAGTTTTACAAAAGGTTGTACAATGAATTGGAAGGAAAAGAGAAAACCCGTATGGGTTTACAGATTTACTCCACTTTTTTTGAGAACAGCGACTTCTACAACATAATAGGTAATCTGTGCCGTATTAAATTGGGATACAAAGGTTCATCATATCTTTTTTGGAAAACAAAAAAATATGAGCGCCTTTTGGGAATCGGCGAAAAACAAGATTTCTTGATGGAGCTCTTGGCCGATTCGGAAAAGCAGCACCTAATCGATTTTTATGAGCAGAACCATTTTAAAGAAATACGCAACAGTTTCTTCCATTCCGCCTATTCTATTGACGAAGATCGGTATGTAATGCACGATTCGGACCCTATCGATTTAAACGGTGTCTTAAACCATTCCTTTGATTTAGATGAATTCTTCTACCCCAAGTTGAATAATGTTATTGACTTATTCGACATTTTCAAGAAATTGTATTTTCAGTATTTTAATTCTTACAAAAAGGATGTAGTTGTAATGGGAATGTTTCCCAATCCCTGTGAAGTTACCATTCTGGGTTCTGAGGAAGGACTCAAAGGTTTCCGCATCAAAAATGCCGTCAATTTTTTTGGTAAATGGCACGATTCGGGCATTTGGTTCGATGAAGAGAATGGTTTTTGGGCGGGCCATAATATCAATATGAACTTAGCCAGAATTGAAGATATAGAGATAGACGAGCAATTAAGACGATACGAATCAAAAGCTAACATTACCAAGAATGATATAGAGTTTTTCAACTTGGTGGATAAAGTCAAAGAACGCAATAACCCACAGGAAATACGACGAGCAACACTATTGCTGTTGAAATTTGGCGATGTCCGTAAAGATAAAATGGATGCAGAGGAAAATGAGTACAAGAAAAGGAGCTTTCCTAAAATCATTCTTCCCTATTATCGCAAAGCCATAGAGATAGGGGCACATATCTTCAAGGATTTAGAACAGTTTAAGAAAACAGTCGCTGAGCTAGAAAAGCAACTTTGACTAGTTGTTTTCCACATTTTGCGAGAATATTACAACTCTTTCAGCAAATTTCGTAACACGGTTGGTGGTAACAATTCTGAACTTTGCATAAAGCAATTCAGATAAAGCTATGGAAACCACAACTGTTTTGGAGCAAAAGGATAAAACTAAAACCAAGAAATCAGATATCAAAAAATCCTTTCCGGTCACGGGAATGACTTGTGCGGCCTGCGCATCAAGTGTTGAATCCATCCTGTCGCATACCGAAGGTGTCAACGGTGCCAGTGTTAATTTTGCCAGTAGTTCAGTACTCGTTGATTATGATGAGACCGTTACGGAGGAAAAATTGCAAAACGCTTTGCGAGAAGTAGGTTATGACATTATCATCGATGCGGAAGACCCTTCAGAAGTACAACAAGAACTCCAGCAAAAGCATTATCAAGATATAAAAAACCGTACTATCTGGTCAGCGATTCTGACCCTTCCCATATTTATTTTGGGAATGTTTTTTATGCATTGGGAACCCGGAAAATGGATTTCGTTAGTATTGACTTTTCCTGTTTTATTTTGGTTCGGTCGTAGCTTTTTCATCAATGCTTTCAAGCAAGCTAAACACGGGAAGGCGAATATGGATACCTTGGTCGCCTTGAGTACCGGAATCGCTTTTCTCTTTAGTGTATTCAATACTTTTTTTCCTGAATTTTGGTTGAGTCGCGGTATCGAGCCTCACGTTTATTATGAAGCGGCTACCGTAATTATAAGCTTTATTTCCTTGGGGAAATTATTGGAAGAGAAGGCAAAATCCAACACTTCTTCGGCCATCAAAAAATTGATGGGATTACAACCCAAAACCCTGAAGATTATTGAGAATGGGGAAGAAAAAGAAATTCCTATTTCGGCTGTGCAAGTGGGTCAAACCATTTTGGTGCGCCCAGGAGAAAAGATACCTGTAGATGGCGAAGTTTCCAAGGGAAGCTCGTATGTAGATGAAAGTATGATTACGGGAGAGCCTGTTCCCGTAGAAAAAACAAAGGATGAAAAAGTATTTGCCGGAACGGTAAATCAAAAAGGGAGCTTTCAATTTACCGCAGAAAAAGTTGGTGGTGAAACTTTGCTATCCCAAATCATAAAAATGGTTCAGGAAGCCCAGGGAAGCAAGGCACCCGTTCAAAAACTGGTCGATAAAATTGCTGGAATATTTGTTCCTATCGTTTTGGGTATATCTATCATTACGTTCATTGTTTGGATGTCGGTAGGAGACGATAATGCATTTTCGCAGGCCTTATTGACCTCTGTAGCAGTATTGGTTATCGCTTGTCCCTGTGCATTGGGATTGGCTACACCTACGGCTATAATGGTGGGGATTGGCAAAGGTGCCGAGAACAATATCCTAATAAAAGATGCCGAAAGTTTAGAACTAGGACATAAAGTGAATGCGGTCATTCTTGATAAAACGGGTACCATTACCGAAGGAAAACCATTAGTGACGGATATTCATTGGTCTGAGAATAATAAAGACACGAAGAAATACAAGCAAATTCTTTTAGCAATTGAAGCACAATCAGAACACCCTTTAGCGGAAGCGGTGGTCAACCACTTAAAAGATGAAAATATTGAAAAAGCTGAAATTGCTTCTTTTGAAAGTATTACAGGAAAAGGCGTTCAAGCTGAAATAAAGGACGGTTCACAATACTATGTTGGAAACCATAAATTAATGCTTGAGAATAATATTCAAATCGATGCTTCCTTAATGCAAACAGCAGAAAGTCTCGAAGAGCAAGCAAAGACGGTCATATTTTTTGGTAATGAAAAACAAATGCTCGCGATACTCGCCATTGCAGATAAAATTAAGGAAACTTCAAAGAAAGCCATAGCAACGCTTCAAGAAAGAGGCATCGAGGTCTATATGCTCACGGGCGATAATAACAAGACCGCATCTGCGGTGGCACTAGAAATAGGGATAACCAACTATCAAGGAGAAGTAATGCCCTCGGACAAAGCAGCTTTTGTAGAAAAACTGCAAGCTGATGGAAAGATCGTAGCTATGGTTGGCGATGGCATCAACGATTCACACGCCTTGGCGCAAGCCAATGTGAGCATTGCAATGGGTAAAGGTTCTGACATCGCTATGGACGTGGCAAAGATGACCTTGATTACCTCAGATTTGCAATCCATCCCAAAAGCGTTGGAACTATCAAAAAAAACGGTCTTGGGCATCCGTCAGAACCTTTTTTGGGCATTCATATATAATATCATTGGAATACCTATCGCGGCAGGAGTTCTGTATCCCGTAAATGGGTTCTTATTGGACCCGATGATTGCAGGAGCAGCAATGGCATTCAGTAGCGTATCTGTAGTTGCAAATAGCTTAAGACTTAAACGAGCAAAACTTTAATTATAAATTTAAATACGATGGAAATTTTGAAATTTAAAACAAATATCAATTGTGGTGGTTGCGTCTCTAAAGTAACCCCCTTTTTGAACAAACAAGAAGGCGTTGAAAATTGGGAAGTGGATACCGCTAATCCTGATAAAATATTGACCATAGAAAGCGATGGTGCTTCCGAAGAAGATGTAAAAGCTACTTTGCAAAAAGTAGGATTTAAGGCCGAGTCCGTAGAGTAATACCTTTAAATTATTATGGGTTACGTTATCCTCTTAGGTGTCATTCTTCTTTTGGTTGTTCATTTTTATAAAAAAGCAAAACGACAAAAGGTGCAGCCTTTCCCAGAGCATTGGCATGGATTGTTGTTGGATAATGTACTCTACTATCGTAACCTTTCAAAGGAAAGGCAAGCAGCATTTCAGCAACGAATGATGCAATTTTTAAGTGAAGTCTATATTGATGGGGTACAATTGGAATTGCATGAGCTCGACAAGATTTTAATTGCGGCGAGTGCTGTAATTCCTGTTTTTGGTTTTGAGGAATGGCACTATACCAATTTAAGCGGAATCCTATTGTATCCTGATAACTTCAATGAGGATATGCAATTTAGCAGCAAAGATAAGTCGCGTAATATCGGCGGAATTGTGGGGAATGGACGTTTTGAAAAGCAAATGATATTATCGAAGAAAGCCCTCTACCATGGCTTCAAGAACCAAAGCGATAAAAACAATACGGGCATACACGAATTTGTACATCTTATTGATAAATTGGATGATTTCACGGATGGAATCCCAGAAAGGTTGTTGGAGCATCAATATACCATCCCGTGGTTAAAGTTGATCCATACGGAAATGGAAGTTATCAATGCCAATAAATCAGATATCAGAAATTATGGTGGAACCAATGAAGCGGAGTTTTTTGCCGTAGCTGCCGAGTACTTTTTTGAACGTCCCGATTTATTTAAGAGAAAACATCCAGAACTCTACAAAATGCTGGTGGAATGCTTTAGGCAGGAACCAGCACTTTTAAAAAAGTAACTGCAAAAAATAGTATAGTTAAGGTCCACTAAAAAATAAGGTATGGATGCTGTAAATGGCACGTATGATGTGCGTCATCACACAGACCATCAAGAGGATAACCGGAAGGCAGAGTCCAGGCCCCGCCATCGATAGTGGCAATCCCGGCGGGCATTGGACACTCTTCCCAAGCATCAAGGAATATCAAACAAGAACGTCGAACTACGATGCCATGCCCTCTGGGCATGTAGCCACTTTTATGGCCACGATTACCGTCATTGCCAGTAACTATCCAGAAATCAAATGGATCAAGCCCGTGTGCTATACTTTAATGGGTATCATGGCCTTCGAAATGATGAGCAGTAAGGTGCATTGGGCCTCGGACTATCCCTTGGGTCTTTTTATCGGTTATGTAGTGGGCAAGGCGGCGGCCAACCGACGAATCAAAAAAATCGATACGAACGATGGTTTGGGCTGGAAAAAAACCGAAAGGGTAAAAACTGAATTTACTACGGTTCAACTAGAAGGATACACAACTTTTGGGGTGCTATTTAGTTTTTGAAATTTGGCGAGCATTTTCATACTGCTCTCCCCCGTGCCTGCGGAAGTTGAAAACCCTCCACCTCCAATCCTGACCGAGCGGGCACGCTTCGCTGGCCCGCATTCGGTCGTCTTTCCGGCTACGGTTTTTAAACATCCTCGGCACCGCGCATAAAAGCATGGAGGCGCAGAAAAAGCGCTCCATGCATTTATCTTGCCTACGCACAATTAATTTTGAAAATTCTTGTTTAAAATGTGTAATCCTTATTGATATATTTGTAATAACCCAAGGCCAATTCCCATGAAACCAAATATTTTCATCATTCTTGCATTCCCGATGATGCTATTTTTTTCGTGCAATAGCGACGACGACAGTGTTACGGAATCGGATAGGAGCCAAGCTTTGTTGGGACAATGGGAATATGAGTCGATTGATTCCAATACAGCCGTGGACATCAATGGCGACGGCACGGTCAATGTAGACCTGTTCAACACAAACGAAATACGCCAATGCTTAAAGGATAATCTCACTTTCTTCAGCTCTCGGGGAGCTGAAGAAAAAGGTGCTTTTTCCATTAATGAGAACGGACTGTCCTGTGGGGAAGTACCCGCATTTCAAAATGTCGAGGACGATAGTTACGAACTAATTGACAACCGGATCATACGATTTGATAATCGTAACGATTGGATTATCGTGGAGTTTAGCCAAAACCGATTGGTAGTCGACCAAGAGGATTTTCTGGATGATCAGGATGTAGTGATTACCTATTCTTTCAAGAGAAGCTAGTTTTAGTTATGTTTAGCTTACTGCATTAAAAGTGCTCTTGAGCCTCAAACTCTGACCACTCTCCCCGTCACTTTATCACTCCATTGGCCATTGGTATCCCTTACCCTGACCTCAAAGTCCTGATCAAGATATTTCAAACGGCTTTCTCGGGGTTCCTCTTCCAACATGAAATACCTATCCACTCCACTGCCCGTGGCTTCGTTGTAATTGAACAATCGGGTATCCCATCGGTTGGTACTCCGGTTGAATATCCTGATTTCTACCTGGTCCAAGGTAGCTCCGCCATAGGCCTCCGAACACCCGATATCAAAACAGGTATAGATCCTGACTTGATAATCGCAGCCGTTCAATCCACCACAACTGACATTGTGCTTTTCCCCTTTGACCAATGCCATGGGCCTTCCTAAGGTGTCAACAAATGTGCTTCCGCTTTTGGAATGCCCCGTTGAGTTCTCCACCTCAAAATCAATGGTAAACGTATTTGAGGTTTCAGGATAGAAAGTAAGGTTGGTACTCCCATAGTTCAATGGAATTGTTTCCCCCTCATCATATCTATTTCCACCATAAAAGAAATAACCGACACGGTTTCCATTGAAAGAAAATGTCATTTGATAGGTCACGGCCGGATCATGAGTGCCAATGGCATTGGTAATGACTGTGATGTTAAAAGGTTCTTCTTCCAAGCGTTCCCCAGGGGCCTGACTAATGGTCAACTCGAACGGTTCTTCATATACTTCGTAGTTGATATTGACACTGGCCGTTTTCTCCACATCCGATGATGACCGCACCGTGAAAGTGATGTTATGGCTGCCCTCGGTCGTTCCGGCATACTTTCCCGCGAATGCCCCCACAGGTACATCAAAGCTTTCCCCAGCGGAGTAGCTAGTGCCCTCATATTCAAAAGAACCATTGTTGCCGTTTGCCGAAAAATACATCTCGTAGGTATCTCCCCCGATTCCAATTTCGGAAATATTGAAGTTAACATCCACCTGTTCCCCCGTATAGGCCTGCTGCAAGGTGCCCGATGCGGTAAAGGTGTAATCCTTGGCCGCCACGTTTACCGTAATATCCACGGTTTTCTCCAATCCGGTATCGTTTCGGACCGTGAAAGCCATTCGAACGGTACTTTCATTGGTACCTTCGAGCGTCCAGTTAAAGTTGCCCGTATTGACATTGTAACTGTTCCCGGGGCTTACCTCTATACCGTTGTTGTCCCTGATAAGCGCATTGCCGTTCATACTGAAACGCATGGTGTAATCCGAAGATCCGACACTTTCCGAAATATTAAAATTGAGGCCAGTGGTTTCCCCTACGGTTATGTCCGATTTTTGGGTGCCCCCGGTAAAGGTAAAATCGACCTGGTCAAAAGTGATGGTAGTGTTGGCCGTTCGCGTAACGTCCGATCCCGATTCGACACTGAGAACGATAGTATGCTGTCCGGGTTCCGATCCGGTATAGGAAATATTGTTGACCCCGGCACCCAAAGGAAATTGTTCCCCCGGACCGTAAGTTATACCATTAATGGACATCGACCCGTTTTGACTAGAGGAAAAGAAAGCCGTGTAACTGTCGTTCGCTCCGTCGGGAACTTCGTCGATATCCACAATCATACCCACCGGAATGTTGGAAAACTCAGTAGCCTTGGACGGGGTCATATTGACCGTAAAGTCGTTGTTGCCAACGACAACGGTAACCTTATCTTCAAGAATCTGACCGTTGCTGTCACGAAGCAAAAAGGTTATTTCGTAGGTTCCTGCCTGGTCCCCAACGAAATCATACGCAAAGCTTCCCGGACTTACCGAAAAATATTGGCTAGGGATTATTGGCGAATTTCCATTGTACAATTGTGCGCCGCCACCTGAAATAAAGTAATTCAGTTCATAGGAAACCCCATCGTAATCCCCTTGTTCGATAAGGCTCAATGAAATCGTACCACGCTGGCCTACCAATACCTCGTTACTATTGGCCGAGGCATTGAATTCCAGTTCAAGGGGATTGGCATCCAGATCGATCTCCACAGGTCCGACCGCTTGCCCGTAATTGTCCGTAACGAGAAAATTGATGCGATGCGGGCCCAAGGTTTCCGGCGTATAAAACAATGGGAAATTACCCAAGTCGACCGGATAGTCAGTATTGTTCCGGATCGTATTTCCATTGACCCCAGTAACCCTTCCGTTTCCTTCTTCTAGGTCATAGGTCAGGAAATAATCGATATTGGATGTGTTACCGTTCGATTTAATGTTGAAATTAAGCTGTGTCCGTTGGTTTACGAATACCTGGTTGCTTTCCGAATTTCCACTAAACGTGAAGGGAATGTTGGCAATCTCGATCTCGACACTGTCCCTTTTCCTCTGGCCATTGCTGTCTCGTATATCAAAATAGATTTTGCGCTGCCCCAATTCATCGTCCTCAAAAGTATAGTTATAATTCCCGGGATCAATGCCGCGAAAAGTCCCGGGGTCCATGACCCCGCCATTCTGGTCCCGTACGGTTCCCGCGCCTTGGCTATCGGAAGAAAAGGAATGGCTAATATCATAGGTAACTTCGCTTTCCTCGTCCTGTGTCTGCAAATCGATATTGATTGCCAGGTTGGTGTCCAGCTCCACCTGTGAGGATGCCGCGGTTGCCCTGAACGTGAAATTAACATTTCCGACCGTCAGCAGCAACTCGTTCGTCAGGGATGCCCCATCGGGAGCCTTGGCAACCATGGTCAATTTGTGCTCGCCCAAGGTTTCTGGTAAGTAGCCAAATTCGGTAACGCCCTTGGGCAACTTAAAGGGGTTTCCAGCATCGTAGGTAACATCGTCCAAATGAAGCTTGCCCGAACCATCTTCCAGTTGGTAGGTGATCTCAAATTCCTCGGTCGATTCCCCATTCGGAGCTACCGTGTTCTTGTCCCGTAGCAAGGTTACATTTACGGGATTCCGACTATTGATAATGAAATCCTCGGTACCCTTTCCCAAGAGAAAGCTGAAACTGGCGTACTTGACATTGTAGGCCAACTCCAACTCCTTTTGCAATTGGTTTGAATCCCAGGCCAATACCTTGACTTTGTGAATACCCGTATCGATGGGCATATACCGGTAGGATAGGTCAAAGTCCTTGACCAAAATGGTGTCATTTTCGCGGATGGTATCGTTTTCCGTACCTAAATAATAGCCTTTTCCGTCAAGGATATTATATTTCATGAAATAGGAAACGGTGGAGACCATCCGCTCTGGTTCCAAGCTGAAATCCGTTCTTGCAGTTTCAAATACAAAACCGTTTTCCTCGTTGTTACCATCAAAGGTAAAATCAAAGGAATCCTGGACTATTCCTTCAAAGTCCTTGCTACAGGCAATTATAAATATCATGCATAGCGAACCTATGGCGACTATGCGTTGTGGGGTATTGAATTTCATAACGTCGCTTTTTAAAACAAAAAATACCGTAGGCCGACGCCGACATACGGATAAAAATTTCCCACGTCCGAATTGACATGGTAGTATTCGTTGGCCTTGACCAATAGCGAAAAATCATTGCTCAAGCCTATTTCCATTTCAGCACCGAGATATAGGCCGTAAATAAATTGGCTTTTGCCATTGATAAGCGCACCGGTGGGCAGTTCATTGCTCCCGTTGTTGATGACCTCGTATCCGAACAGCCCACCTCCACCGAGGAAGAGACTAAAATTTTTTCTTCGAGGGGCCATAAATACACGATAATACAGCCCCGGCTGGATAGTGAAAATATTGTACGGAATATTTTGGGCACCCTTGTCCTCGGCAATTGCGGCCAAAACACTTATCTGAAAATATTGGAACCGATTGGGATGAAAATTGAACGTTCCCATAATACCATAACCATCCTCGACATAGCCACCGCTCACGCCGACCGAAGAAGCAAGGTTGCCCCGCATTTGGCCTGAAACGGCTGAACCCGCAAGACAAAACAGTACCGTAATGAAAAATAACTTTGTTCTCATCTATTTAAAATTTAGCCAACCAGTGATGACAGTTTTTTTATTATATCTATTGGAGTTGGTCATTATCTTATAAATGCGCATTATGGCCTTTCATAATTTAAATCTTGATGGGTTATTGATGACAAGTTGGTCTATATCCAAGGATAGGTTTCGATTGCCCTTTTCCTCATCTAGATTCACCATGAGGGACTTTCTCCGGTCAAGGGTAAACTTATCGAAGACCACCATGAAATAGTTCTCGGAATTCCCCTCGACTTTTTTGGGAACTTTGTACCTGAACAAGGGTTTGTGTTCCGTCTTGACATTGCTCGAACTATTCTTGTAGTTGGTGGCGATGCTGAACTTTATAAAATTGACGTCATAGTCTATATGTTCCTTGTTCTCCAAGCGAAACTGTAGGTATATTTCGTTATTCTCATAGTACACGTTCTCCAGCCAGAGAAATACATCATCGTATTTGGAAAAATATCGGATGATCTTGCCCTTGTTGAACTGGTTGTAATAACATCTCCGCCGTATATATTCCATTCTATCCAAGACATACAATTCCTGGGTAAGCGGCAAGGGTTCCCCATCGATTTCCTTTTCGAGCTTAATCTCCAATTTTTCCCCAACTGTTTTGGTAGTTGCTAAAGTGTCCTTTATGTCAGGATGTGAGGCAAAGTCGGATTCATCCAATTCAGTAGCACTTTTTTTATGGGATAGCTCTACGAGGTTATCGACCATGTCGGTGGTTATGGTCCATCGCTTCTTGGCGGGGATGTCCACAAGTTGCAGGATAAAATCATAGGCACGACCGTCACGGGTATAAATGGTATAGTTCGTAAAATCGGAGGTGTCGGGCGCCACATCGTTATAGATAAGCAAAACGATACGCTCTGAGGTTGCGGAAGCACTTTTCGTCGGGAAGGACTCCAAAAAATTCAGCTCCTTCCCATTGATGGAAAAATCATAAGGGGCGGGCAGTACCAGAATGGTCTTATAGTTCCTTGAAACCGGAATGGTGTCCATTTTCGCCATAACCGATAGGGAACCCGATAGCCCAATTATTGTAAGTACAGCTTTTATTTTCATTGTGTTGCCAATAAGAGTTCATAATCATCCATCAATAGGATTTTTTCTTTTTCCCGTAACCTTTTTTTTCGAAGGAAAGTCCCCAACCCTTGGGCGATGCCTTTTAAAACATTCGGTGCGCCGCTGGTGATTTCGTCGGTGGCCCCTCGCAGTGCATCGCCTCCCATTTCGGCCTTGTACTCCCTCCAGAGTTCCCCGGCCCTTTTGTTGTAGATTCCTTCCCTGCCATCGTTGAAGTCCCTGACGGAGATATCGACCGGATGGTGCTCGATATTGTCTATATCCAAATACACCCTGTTTCCCTGTATCGAAGCCATAGCGTAGATGAAGGTATTCTTCGGAAATCGTTTTTCGCTAAGGACCATATCTTCCATGAGTAGAAGCCTTACGTTCTCATTGGGCAAGATGAACTGGTCGCCATATACCGTTGCCCTAAAGAAAATCGGCTTTTTGGTAACGGGCATCCGTTCCCGTTGAGGCTTGCGGTTTCCGCTCAAGGATTCCCCGACTATTTTCCTTTTTCCCTCCAGCAGCATTTCACGGTAGGCCAAGCGGTTCTCCACGAATTTTTGCTTCTGCTCTTCAGCGGTCATCGCGCTCTTCTTTTCCCTTTCTGCGGTTTTCTTCCTATCTGGAAGGTTGGCCTGCACCACTTTCTGTGGTTTAGTATCCAAGGATAGCCCTTCCAATCGCTTCAAGATTCTTTGGAGCGAATCGTTTTGCGAATCATTCATTTGGGTCATGTCCGGTAAGGACGAAGATTTCCCTGCCTTTTTCTTTTCTGTTGAGTCCTTTAATTTCCAAGGCTCGGCGATAGCTTCGGATTCCAAGGTCGGAACCTTGCCGGGAAGTTCTGGATTGAAGCCATTCGTGGGATCGGTAGTGTTGCCGAACCCCATTTGGAAATCCTTGACGTTCTCAATGACAAAAAAACTGGTCAGTACCAGAATAAAAGGTAGGGCCATAGCAAAATTTCTGTGCCTTACGACCCATCGCTTCAAACGCTTTATGTTGCCACTGAATTTCATGTTACCTACGCTCGAGATCGGAATTGTCCACGACCTCAAAGTCGATAATCTTGATTCCGTTCAGGTTGTTCGGGGTAATGCCCGCTTTTTTCAGGTGCCCCTTAGTGACCAAGTTCCTATACGTTGTGGATTTGCCTTTTTCTATGGCCTGTTTGCCGTAAAAAGTAAACGGAAACGGATAGGTTGCATAGTCGATTTGAATCGAATCAAGTTCCACAAAGTAGTGATAGTCACGCATTACCACATCATGGAAGTATTTTTTTTCGACCAAACGGGCATATAAACGGTTGCCTGACCAATCGACCATGAACAAGGCTTTTTCCTCTATGTTTCTTTTGATCAGGTTCAGATCGGGTTCCAAGGAAAAAAACAGCTCATGAAAGTTTTGGACATGACCTTCGCAAAGGATTTCGAGGTTTTCCTTGGCATCCCTGATCGGTACCATGGGGAGGCGTTGCCCACCATGCAGCACATAGGCGTTATTGTTGGCACGCTCATGGGCCGATACTACGAAATAGATAGCGATCGCGAAGACCGCTATCATCAAGACCAAGCAGCTATAGACGAGCCTGTTGTTGTGCCTTCTACTTTGGGCGATATCATTGAATATCTCGTATTTTCCCTTCATAACCTTGTTATTGTGTAAGTGTCCTAACCGCTTTTGTGGCCCCGCCGCTCTTTGCATCGATGACCGTTTGTATTGCTTTTTTGCCGTAATGCTTGGGCTTGGAGACGATCCCGCCGCCCGATATGTTGAGTCCTTGCACTACAAAGTTGGCCAGTGTAGGGGCCTTGATATAGAAGAAGGAAGTCATTAGAATCAGGAGTGAGGAACTCAGTATCAACCCGAGGTCGTAGGCGCTGTTACGCAACAAATGGTCCACGAGTGCGTCGACAAGGTTGACCATGAACATATCCACTACATATAACATGGGAAGCCATAGGCAGAGGCTCATGAACTTTTGCAACCAGGCTTTCCAAAGGCCGGAAATGGCGGGAATGAACGAAAGCCCGATATTGATCGGCCCGAAAATGATAAGGATGAACAGGTAGATGGTGGCCAATGCCTTGATGCCCACGAAAATCAACGTGGAGATGATATGGGCAAAGGCCGTTATGGAACCTGCCAAACCGGTAAGTGCAAAGGATTGCAACGCATCGATATCCAAACTGAACATGTTCCATTCCACTGCATTATTGGCCGCCACGTCGATTTGCGCCAAGGCCACCTTTTGCCCGATGGTATCCCAGTTCTTTTGGGTGCTGACAAACGAGGAACCAAGGTTGTTGTAAAATTCAAAGATGGCGTGTGCAAACTCCGAGTAGTTGAAAAGGATGAACATCAACGGAAACCACTTTAGGGCCTTGAACACATCGGCGCGATCATTGCCCACAAAATGCATGATGGCGAAAATGCCCAACCCGATCTTTGCCATTTGAAAACCAATGCCCAAGGTGGGCCCCAAATTCGCAAAGGCATCATCGATATATTGGTCGAATATCGTGTTGACCGTTACCCTAAAACCTGTATCCGATTGCATAACGTACATCAATTGGTCTTGATCAAGGAATAGACCGCTTTTCGGTGTTCGTTTTTCTGTAAAAGGGAGGTGTTGACCTTTATGATGGTTTCCAGCACGCTGTCCATTCTGTCCAAGATCGACCGTAAGGCAGAAAGTCTATCGGCCGATTCGATGATCTCGCCCGTGGAGGCGATATGCGATCCTTGTGAGACCAAAGACGTAACCTGCACGAGGGCATCGGCCAACGCTTCGGTCGCCCTTTCCTTTTCCACCTTTTCCAGATTGGCGAACGAACGCAGGTTTTTCTGCGTGCCCTTATAGGCTTCCACAATTTTGTCCTTCAGGTCATAGAGTTCGGTCATTTCGGGACTTCCCATGACATAGCTGGCAGGAGTCCTTTTTGCCGTAAGGTCTTGGCTAAGGATTTTGGAGGCACTGGAATTGGCGGTAACGTTCCGTTCCATTTGTGCCAAAAGCTTGCCCATGGTCGAGTTCAAGGTGACCAGTTGCGAATTCAGCGTGGCCACATTTTGATTGAGGATGACCAGTTGGGCGTTGGCCGCTACATCGGTCACCGGAATCTGGGCGGCCCCGAAATAAGGGAGTAGCCCGATTAAAATTCTTAGGCATACAAGTTTTGGTTTTAAGTACTTCATCGTTTTCTATTTTTAGGGTTAATGTCGCTGCCGCTCAAATTCCCAAAACCGGATTCCGCCAGTTCGTTCTGCAGCTGTTTGTAGGCGTTGGCCGTTCTTTGCCAAACACGACCGTGTTTTTCGTGGAGACGGTTGATCTTTGCTTTTTCGTTGGGGTTGGTCTCGAACAGGCATTTGGTCGGCAACGAGGTCTCCAATCCGAACACCTTGACGCGGTCCTTCCAACAAATGGCCATTTCCCTTAGCTTTCGGCCCATGGGCAAATCTTTGTTGATGGAAAGGATCAGTTGCTTCTGTTTCTCGTTCAGGCCCAATAACCGTTGGATCTCCCCAAAGGAATTGCCGAATTCGCCGAGGTCCAGCAACACTTTGATATGGCTGTTGACCACGATGGTATTGCCGATGTACTTGGATTTGACAAAGTCGCTTACCTTCTGTGAGATAAAAATGGGTTGGCCCCCATATTTCCGGGCCATTCTGGACTTGGCGTCAAAATAATTGGCCATAATCGGATTGTCGAACAGGTTCCACGCCTCGTCAACGACCAATATTTTGTTTAGGGAAAGTTTTTTGGGATCCTTCAGTTTTTTGTCGAACACATCGATCATCAGGAACGCCAGGATCGGAAAGAGCTGCTCGTTTTCGATCAGGTTTTCAAGTTTGAAGTATACCAACCTTTCACGACCCAATTGGGCTATCCTTTTGTCCCTGCTGTTCAACAGGTATGCCCTGGGGCCATCTTGGGCATATTTGCCCAAGAGCAGTAAAAACAGATTGGGGTCGAAGACTTCCTTTCGTATGCCCTTGGAATCCATAAGCCGCTCCAAATGCCTTTCCGAATACCCATAAAAAGAATTGAAGGAGTTATCGGGATTATCCTTAAGGAACTGGTCCCTATAATATCCCTGTACCAACAATTCGATAATGGTCTGGATTACGGCACTGTCATGACCGTCGTCCGTTGTAGTATCCTTTCGCCCCAATAGAAGATAAACCAATGCGATAAGCTGGGTCAGCTTGTGCTCGGTAAGCATCTTTTGGCCGTCCTTTTCTACCATATCCCCTGAATCCAGCATAAAGGGGTTGAACGTAAAGGGCTTTTGGTCGTCGTTCTCTATGACGACGCCGTCCAGATGGTCCAGCAACTTGTCATAGGAATTCCCGTTCTCAAGAATGAGGATTTCCGCTCCCTCGCGATATTCGGAGAACAGATAGGCATTGGCATAAAAGGTCTTTCCGCCACCGGATCCCGAGGCGATGAGCATGCCCCGGTTAAAGATCCAGTCCTTTGCCTCGGGATCACGGTAGAGACTTACCAATAAAGGTTTACCCGTGGCCCTATCGACCATGCGTAGGCCGTGGGGGCCGTGCATCCTGTTTCGATAGCCCCCTTCAAAATACCAAAGGCTGGCCGCCATCTCCGAGGAAAAGGGACTGAAGAGTTCCATGCTCAGTCCGATGCCGTTGCCAAGGATACCCCCGAAAAAGAGGTTTTTTCGGTCCACGTTATTTTCCGTGGCATGGATGCCCAACTTCCGAAAAGCCGACCGGACGGAATTGCACATCGACCTAAAGGACTTTTTGGAATTGGAAAGGCCCAATACGTTCAAGTGATAATAGACCAGTTCCTTATGCTCGTTCAGGATATGCTGCTGGAAATCATAGATTTGGTCCCGGTAGGTGCTGTTCTTGTCCCCCTTGCGGTTTCGGGCATATTTGTCCAGACGTTTCGCCTTCGACCTAAGTTTGGCCATGGCCTTCTCCTTTTCGGGGATATAGATATATTGGTTGATAATATGCTCCTGCGGAATCCGAAAACCCAAGGAAAACAGGTTCCCTATAGGGAACAGGTTGTCCCCGGCACTATATTTTCCAAAATACTCATGAAAGGCCATATCCTCCTTGGAGAACTGGTCCAGATTTTCCAAAGTGAAGTATTGCCCTTGTTTGTCGCCGACCCGCAGCCCGTGTTCGGAAAAGTCGATATCCCTGCCCGTACCTTCCCCGTAGCCCGCTTCCAGATAACAATCGTAATAGCCCGCTCGACCGAAAAGTCCCTCGGAATCAAGGATTTTCGAGGTCATCAGACCCGAATCGTTGATAAGATCGTTGACGGCACCGACCCTGGCCTCGAAATCCGCCATTGTGTCCCCATCGAGGTATTCTTCGGGAACATAGCTTTGGCCATAGAACCGTCGCTCCTTTTTTAAGAAGGAATTGGCCCCGATAGGCGTGCGCCCGATATAGTTTTTCGGCACTTTATGGATGGCCAGATAGCACCGGTGCTCCAAAAAAGGCCTGTCCTTGAAATAGAGCTCGTCCTCGGTCTCGAAAAAATCCCGTTCCAACCGTTGTCGGTCCATTGAATAGGTTTCCCCGAAGAAGAGGTCCTGTTTGTGCAAAAGACAGTTCTCGCCCAGGATTTCCATGATACCCGAGACCATCCGGTTCAGGTTCAGATAGTCCTTACTATCCAAAGTGTAGATCTCGGGAAGTTCCAATTGCAGCGGAATGCTCAGGCAACCTCGTTCCTTTGATACCAAGATCGGTGCCTCATAACCATAAATGGGAAAGGCATCCATAAGATTCAATCTTTTTTCCATAGCACCAACATTTTTTTGTTGACATGGCCCTTAATGGTATCCGGCCCCTTTCTGTCCGCTTGGGACTTGATAAAGCCATTTTCCCCGTACGCCTTTGAATAGAAAAGCATGAGTGCGATATAGAGGGCCGCGGTACAGAAGGAAAGCAAAAGGCTAAGAAAGGTCGGGATGACCGTACTGAGGAACAGTCCAACCATCAGGGACAGGAACGAGCCCTTAAAGGCTTGATCCACATATTTGGCGCGAAGCCCAAGGAAGGAAACGTCCTTTTGCAGGGCCTTTGGAATTTTGACCATCTTGTTTTCCATGATCAGTTGGCCAAGTTTTCCCCGATCTCGATAAGGCCGTAGAAAATGACCAGCCCAACAATGGCGTTGCCCACTTTACGGGCCATGTCCTGGTTCTGTTCCCTGATGATGAGAAAGGCCAGTGCCGCGATGGCCAGAAGTACGCCTGCGGCAATCTTGATGATGCGGAAAATACTGTTCCCTATCTGTGCCGTACCCTGTTCCGCTTCGTTGACCTGATCGACCAGTTCATCGATCTGGGCAAAGCCGGCCGAATGGAAAGCAACAATAAGGAGTAGGGTCAGGAAGACGTTAATCGGAGTCGTCCACCTCCGGTTCCGGAGGGGACTCGGAATTTTTGATAATCTTGAATTTTTCATGTTCTGGAATTAAGGATTCATTCTGAACATCTTTATCGGACGCATTGAAAATATCCAACAGCTCGGAGCTGGTTTCATTCTCATCGACACGGTTGAGTAACTGGTCCATATCTTTATCCTTTGAAGATGTATTTTTTACAAATATATGTGATTTTTGCATATATGAATCATTTTCCTGAACATTTTTTTTGTTTTTGGATTTTTTAAGTATGACAAAGACCCATAGGTACCACAACAGGCACAGGATACCGATGACGGCATAGACGATATGTTCCCACTGCCAATTCAAATCTTGTCGATAATTCGTTGAAGTTCCCGAATGTTTTCTTGGTGGTAAAGCTCCAAGGCCTTTCGCATGATATCGTTGCGCGAGACCTTTTTTTCCAACTTGTAGCTGCATGCGCTGGCCAGTCGCTCATAGTCCTCGAAACAGGTCTTGCTCAATCTAAAGATAAATTGCTCCTTTTTGTCGGTATAATTGTCTTGCTCCAGCAACGTCTCGAAATCCATTACCTTCTTTTGTTCCCTACGGCTTAACTTTGCCAAGGGAAATGTACGTCCCGTGGCCCCATGGGTGTTACCATCTTTAACGTAATCATCGTTTCTTTCGTTTTTCCGGACCGTACTTTTTCCAACTTTTCCGACCGTGCCGTGCCGTTGTTCCCTGAGTCCCTCGACGGCTGACTTGGTATCCGTATTCTCTAGAATGGCCGATTCCAGCAAG
>NHBR02000030.1 GCA_002167435.2 Allomuricauda sp. TMED12 | reverse complement strand
TTTCATTAATGTCTCCTAACAAGTGGGGCCAGAATCGGACATAGCGCAGAATCCCCCCTCCTCAATATTTTTTTAATTCGACTATTATCGCAGGAAACTCTACTAAGCAACCGAACCTAATCTGTATCAGGACGATAACAGACAGGTGGATTCATTTTGCCGCCATATTTGGATAAAATTAACGGTACACCTGGGTAAGGCATCCCAATAATGGCCGACAAGAATCTACATCGGTAAAAGCTTCCGATGTTTCATAAATATAAATTGAGTAAATAAATGAAAGCGAATTTAATGTTAAGATTTTTGGCCCTGTCAACAGTGTTTGGCTTGGTTAGTTGCAGTGATGATGATGACAGTTCCCAAGGCTCCCTGAGCGGTAATTTTGTGGTTACCATTGAGAATGTTTTTGAAAGTAAGGAGTATTTTGATAATGGCACCACCGGATTCATAATGCCAGGTGATTCCGAATCCTTTTCGTTCGATGCGGGCGAGGGGCATTATTTAAGTTTTGCCACCATGCTTGTTCAATCCAATGACCTATTCTATGGATTTGATGAAATGGGCATCCCCCTATACGATGAAAACGGTAATGCATTGACTGGTGATATTACCGCAATGGTGAGTCTTTGGGATGCTGGAACGGAAGTAAATGAGGAACCGGGAGTCGGGGCAAACCAAGCTCCACGGCAAACAGGACCAGATACGGGTGCCGATGAAAATGAAACTGTAAAACGTATTACCGAAGTAAATGATGGTTTTGCCTATCCTAATGTATCCGATGTTATAAAGGTGACGTTGGCCTATGATGGGGGAACAGAATTTACAGCGACCATAGAGAATGTTTCGGGGTCTGCAAGTATCACGACACCTTTAGCACCAGGGGTATGGGTGGTAAACGGTGCAGAACAAACACCTTTGTTTACAGTGGACAACACTGCTTCCGAAGGTTTGGAACGAATTGCAGAAGATGGTGATAATAGTATATTAGATGCAGACCTAACTTTGGAGAGTGGACTTGTGTCCCCCTTTGCTCCAGGTGCTTATGATATTAACAATGCTGTATTTGTTATAGGTGAAAGCGCTACGGAAGCATTGGAAGCGTTGGCAGAGGATGGTAATCCGTCAGGATTTTCAAACATATTTAATATCCCTGTAGGTGCATCGGGCCCCGGACCAATTTTTCCGGGAGAATCTTATTCTTTTGAATTTACCGCAAGTGAAGGTGATGTTTTATCGTTTGCAACCATGTTGGTTCAATCCAATGATTGGTTCATCGGCACCAATGATATCGAACTGTTCAACAACGGAATCCCAACCACAGGGGATATTACAAATAGGTTGGAACTTTTTGATGCAGGTACGGAAGTTGATGAATATGCCGGCGCTGGAAACAATCAACCGCCACGTCAAAATGGGGCTGACACGGGCGCTGAGGAAAATGCGACTGTTGGAGTGGAAGAAACAGCCGGAGCTCATGTACCTCTTATAGCCGACATGGTCAGGGTAACCATTACGGCCAATTAAAAATTTGATTGTTGTTTTAGTTTTTGGGAAAGGCCGTTCCGTTTAAGGAATGGCCTTTTTTGAATGGATTTGACAATCAAAATCAATGTAATTGGTAGATGAATACCATATGATCGTTCAAATCCTTAACTTATGTTTTAGTGTTTTAATAATGGGGAAGGTACTCAACGTTTATTGACCGTGCCCATTATTTTACAATATTGATGCTATACTTATAACCGTTTAATCCTTTTAAGATGAAAAATATATTATTGATGCTGTTACTTCTAGTGGCCATAGCAATGATCTTCATTGCTTTTAACGCGGGTATTCCCGCTCCAGGTCTAACAGGTGTGGGCTTTATTATCATCGCAGGCTTGTTTTATAAGCGTAAGGATTAGTTGTCCGGACCATTTGTTTGTCCATTTTCCAATGAAGGATGGCCTCCAGTGCCCCATAACACCCCAGTTTTTGGGGACATCGACAAAAAAATGGCGTATTGGAAGATAATTTTACCGGTGGACAACGACATAATCCCATAGGATACCGTTTCCAATACCTGGTGGAATATCTCCAGTAATAGGGCATATATTAAAAAAGTACATTATGAGCAACAAGGAAATCAAGAGCTTTGACGCCATCGTCATCGGCTCCGGACAAGCGGGCACCCCGTTGGTTTTTAAACTGGCTTCCCATGGTCAAAAAGTGGCCTTTATAGAAAAGGAGCATTTTGGGGGAACTTGTCTCAATGTGGGTTGTACGCCCACCAAAACCTATGTGGCCAGTGCACGACGGATGTGGGAGGCAAAGCACGGCGAGGAATTGGGAATAGAAATCCCAGCCGGGGCCAAAGCCAATCTTCGGAAAATAAAAGCAAGAAAGGATACCCTGATAAAAAAATCCGTGGACGGTATTGCCCAAGGGGTGGAGAAAAATGACAATATCGACTTTTTTAAAGGTGAGGCACGTTTTGAGGGAAGAAATATCGTTGCCGTGAACAATGAATTGTTGACTGCCGATGAAATTTATATCAACGTCGGTGGCAGTGCATTTATACCTGATGGATACCAGGACATTCCTTACCTTACGAATGAAAGTATTTTGGAGTTGGAGGAATTGCCCGAGCATTTATTGGTGATAGGTGGAAGTTATATCGGATTGGAATTTGGCCAAATGTTTTCCCGGTTGGGGTCCAAGGTCACCATTATCGAACAGGGAGAATCGATCATCGCGCGGGAGGACGAGGAGACGAGCAAGACCATTCAACATATGTTGGAAGAGGAAGGTGTGGATTTTTGGCTTGGGGCTGAATGTGTGGCCGCCAAGAAGAATGGGCTTGATGGTATTGTGGCCCAAATCCAATGCTCAAGGGAAGGAGCGGTGGACATTAAGGGGAGCCATCTTTTGTTGGCTGTTGGAAGACGTCCAAACACTACAAAATTACAGCTTGAGAAAACAGGCGTGCGCACTGACGATAAGGGATATATCGAAGTGAATGATCGATTGGAGACCAACGTTAAAGGTATTTTTGCCTTGGGCGATTGCAATGGAAAGGGCGCTTTTACGCACACCGCTTACAATGATTATGAGATAATCGCTGAAAATAAATTTGAAGGCAAAGACCGAAAGGTCTCGGACAGGATCACAACCTATGGACTTTATGTCGACCCGCCCCTTGGTAGGGTGGGAATCACTGAAAAAGAAGCGCGGCAAAAGGGCTTGGATGTGCTGATCGGACATCGACCGTTCAGTAGGATCGCCCGTGCCAAGGAAAAAGGGGAAACCAAAGGTTATATGAGTGTGGTGGTCAGTGCCAAGAGCAAGAAAATATTGGGTGCCACTGTGCTCGGTGTGGGCGGGGATGAAATCATCAGTGGTATTGTCAATATCATGTATGCGGACTCAAGTTATGAAGTTATACGCGATTCCGTACAAGCACACCCTACAGTTTCGGAACTTATTCCCACGGTACTGGAAACACTGAAAAAATTATAAATGAAATTATTATGAAAGCCATTTGGAACAATCAGATCGTGGCAGAGAGCACGGATACGATCGTAATAGAGAACAACCATTATTTTCCACCTGAAAGTATCAATGCTGAATATTTTAAGGATAGCGACACCAGTACTTCTTGCCACTGGAAAGGTACGGCCGAGTACAAAACACTGGTGGTAGAAGGAAAGGTCAATGAGGATGCAGCTTGGTACTACCCTGAACCCTCGTCATTGGCAAGAGGGATCAAGGGTTACTTTGCTTTTTGGAAAGGGGTCAAAATTGTGGACTAATGGAATTGAAAGACCAGTTTTTAAGGACCAGGGAGGAAACTGAATCTATTTGCGCTCCCCTTCAAACGGAAGATTACGTCGTGCAACCTATGGTCGATGTCTCTCCTCCCAAATGGCATTTGGCACATACCACTTGGTTTTTTGAGCAGTTTATCTTGGTGAAACATGACCCGGACTATCAAGTGTTCAATCCGGATTTCGCTTATTTGTTCAATAGCTATTACAATCATATGGGCGAGAGAACGCTTCGACAAGATCGTGGCTTTATGACCCGACCGAGTGTTGCCAAGGTTTATGAATACCGGAACCATGTTACCGCGGCCATTACGAAGGTTTTGGAGAACAACCCAGGTGATAAGGTGTTGGAATTGGTGGAAGTTGGCATCAACCATGAACAACAACACCAAGAATTATTGGCATATGATATCAAATATATTTTGGGAACACAACCCACCTTTCCAAGTATAGGTAATTATTTCAGATGGGAAGAGGAAAGGCATAGCCATAAATGGCTTTCTTTTTCTGAAGGTCTATATGAAGTCGGCCATCAGGGAAACGGTTTTTGTTTTGACAATGAATTACCCGTACACAAGGTATATCTTGAAAATTTTGATATCAGTAATAGCTTGGTGACCAATGGAGAGTTTTTGGAATTTATGGAGGATGGTGGATATCGGAACTTTGACCTTTGGCATGATGAAGGCTGGCATTTTATTCGGGATAATGCCATTGAACATCCCTTGTATTGGCATTTCAAAGATGGAACATGGCAACAATTCCATTTCAACGGTTTGGAAAAGTTAAATCACGACTTGCCTGTTTCACATATTTCCATGTACGAAGCCTATGCTTTTGCCAGTTGGAAAGGAATGCGATTGCCAACCGAGTTTGAATGGGAGGTTGCAGCTGGAAAGCTACCTTGGGGACAACTCTGGGAATGGACAAATTCTGCCTATTTGCCCTATCCAGGGTTCACCCGGGCCGAAGGTGCACTTGGCGAGTACAACGGCAAGTTCATGCTGAATCAGATGGTATTGCGCGGAGCATCTGTGGCCACTCCCGATGGTCATGAAAGGAGCAGTTACCGTAATTTTTTCCATGCATCCAGCCGATGGGTTTTTTCTGGAATACGACTTGTTAAACAATAATTTGAAATGGGCGATTTTTTTGAACACGTAAAGGAGGGGCTCAGTAAAATACCTAAGGAAATCTCCTCTCGTTATTTTTATGATGCCCAAGGGGATGCCCTGTATCAAAAGATAATGCAATTGGAGGAGTACTATTTGCCCCGTTGCGAAATGCAGATTATAGAAAACCAAAGTGATCAAATGGCCCAAGATATCTCCATAGGTCATTGTTGTTTACAAATTGTGGAACTGGGCGCAGGGGATGGTACAAAAACCAAACATCTGCTCAAGAGGTTCAAACCACATTTTAGATCTTTGGACTATGTTGCCATGGATATTTCCGATAATGTTTTGGCCATCAATGAAGAGGAAATCAGAGGCGAGATCCAACAGCTTGGGTATACTGGGGTGGCCGGAGATTATTTTGAGACCTATAAATCCCTACCGGCTACATCCGACGGAAGATTGGTCTTGTTTTTGGGTGCCAACATCGGTAACTACACCATACCGGATGTAATCGATTTTTTCAGTTTTGTTCAATCAAAGCTAAAAGCGGACGATTATTTTTTAGTGGCTTTCGACCTGGTCAAGGACCCCAAAGAGATCCTAGCAGCCTATGACGATACCCAGGGTATAACCAAAGAGTTCAACCTTAACCTATTGGCAAGAATGAACAGGGAGCTGGGCGCTAATTTTGATATAAGTAACTTTGATCATTTTCCATTTTACGATCCATTGACCGGTATGGCCTCAAGTCAAATTGTAAGTTTGAAAAGGCAGACCATTGAATTTTCTGATAGCTTCTCGGTCAATTTTGACCGTTATGAGGCGGTGCATACGGAAATTTCAAAGAAATTTTTTTGGAGCGATATCGAAAAGATTGCTAAGGTGTCAAAAATGGAGATAGCACAAACATACTTCAATGAAAACAAAGGGTACACCTTTGTTTTGTTCCGGCCCGGTGAATAGAACAATTGTACAGTCTATTTTCCTATACCCCAATGTATGGGAAATCCTTGTTATTGATCCACTAGTTCCATGACCATTTTTCGCCCACCCAGATCAATTTCCTGTTTTAATATTTTACGTGATTTTTGGTCTATATAATAGGTGCTGACGGCTTTGTTTTTGGAAATATCATCTGTCATCGTGACCTTCCATACCGGTTTTGGGTTTCCCTTGAAATCCAAGGTGGTTTTTTCTGTATTTTTAATGGTTGCTGTAAGTACACCTATCTTAGATTTTGGGTTATAATCAAAAATTGCCATCGTGCTCTGATAACCGTTTTTCAAAGGTAGCCATCGTATCAATTGAGGATAAAAGTTGCTGTCAAAAAAGGGTACGTCAACCGATTCGGAAATTTTAGTGTTTACTCCAGTTTGTTTATCGTTGTAGTATCCGGTCACTTGGTTTGAAAAGTTCAGGACCATATCCCGTTGTTGGTTGTAAGAGGAATGATAGATGGGCTCAAGCTTTTTTCTGCCAACGATTGTGCTATCTACCCATGTAGTATGAACACCTTGCATATTCACCGTTGTAATAAGGTATATTTCCTCATCCTTTTGTTGCATCTCTGTCCGTACCTTACCAATCTCCATTTTAAGAGTGTCTTTGAGGATGAACCACCTCATTTCATAAGTTTCTTCCTTGATCAAGCTTTTATCGGCAGAATGGTTATCGGGGGTCAAGATTGGATTTTGTCCTTGAGCCTGTATGGATGTTGCCAATACAATTGATAAAAAGTAAAATAGTTTTTTCATATGTCTATTCAATTTGATTTTGTCCGTTAGTATCAATCGCACTTATTTATTACATTTTATTTTGTTAAACTATTTGTAAATAGTTGTTTTCATTTGAATTTGTATCCAAACTATAGCTGGTTTTTAACAGAAACTGTTTTTCCATGCCCCTTATCTGAACAGAGGAATCAATTGGGAAATACCATTGGCGTCTGGCCATTTGTCTTTTTTGAAAAAACCTGAACCAATGCCATGTAAGGAAAAAATATCCTAAGAAGGGCGATACCATCATAGGAAATGGCAACTAAATCTGAAACAATACTGCCACTACCACAATGCCATTTTTGAAAATTACTGTTGGTATCCTTGTAAGGATTTCAAGTTATGACACTACAATACTCATTGAATTTTTCCTAAAACCAAATCCTCGATCTGTTCAATCTCATTTTGTAATTTATTTTGCTGCTTAACCGCAAAACAAAAAGTATTGAATAGAGGCTCTTTGCCTTCCCATATAAGTTTAAGTTCGTTTTTTTTCAGGGCTTCTTTGCACAGAAAGTCAGGCACTAAAGCAACCCCATTATTAGCTTTCAAGCAACGGATAATGGAAATAATATTAGGGACTAAATAATTGGGCTTGTACAATTGTTTTTTCTTGAAATTTTGATGCCAAAACTTTTTGGAATAGCCTATGACATTACTTGAACCATACCAAACCTGGGTTTTTAATTCCTGCTCTAATCCATCAACATCTCCATCTTTAATATTAGTCTCTAATAATGAAGTATCGGTGGATGGATTAGCAACGAGTAATATTTGTTCTTTAAAAAATGGCGTGTAAACCAATAAGGGGTTTTCAATCTGCTCAGGTGTAATGACCAAATCCAATATTCCCTCATTTAGTTCTTTCAACATTTGCGGGTATTCACCAAAATGGGCTATGATATCAAATTCCAATTGGCCAATATGGGGTTCAAAGAACGTTTGAAAAACTTCCGAACACATTCCTATGCTTAGCGTCTTTCTACTGTTGGTTTTACTCGTTCTAAAATAGTGCTCGGTATATTCAAGCTTTTTCAGGGCATCTATAATATAGTCATATAAAATAATGGCACGTTCCGTGGGAATCATTTTTCTAGAAGTACGCTCAAATAACTTATAACCCACATAAGCTTCTAAATTACTGATGTGTAAGCTCACCCCAGGTTGTGAGGAAAACAAGACTTCCGATGCATTGGTGAGGTTGCCTTCCTCGTAAACCGCTTTAAATGTTCTGTACCATTCTAAATTTACCATTCTATTATAATTATAATGCAAAAGTATAAAATGTATTATTTTTATAATAGGTATTGCGCAAATATCTTTGCTTCATAAAATTTAGGTATATGAAGAACATATTAATAATCAATGGCTGGCACGAATTTGCCATATCAAAAGGTACATTCAATAAATCCTTATTCAATAGCTCAAAAGCTCATTTTTCGGATGCGAAAAAATATAAAGTCCAAACGACTGAAATAAACAAAGGATACCATGAATTGACTGAAGTGGAAAAATTTATTTGGGCAGATATGATTATTTACCATACGCCCATTTGGTGGTTTGCAGTCCCCTTTAATTTTAAAAAGTACTTGGATGAAGTCCTAACGGCCGGATATGGTAACGGTATGTGGACAAGTGATGGTAGAAACCCGGATAACCCCGAAATCAACTATGGTACAGGCGGTCTATTGCATGGCAAGCAATACATCCTAACAACAAGTTGGAATGCGCCCCAAGGAGCATTTACGCTGCCTGATGAATTCTTTGATCAGATCAGTGTTGATAATGGTCCGCTTTCAGGTTTTCACGGTATGAACAGGTATTTGGGCATAAAACTGCACACCTCCATTCAGTTTCACGATGTTGAAAAAAATGCTGATACAGCAAAACAGTTAGCGGATTATAGCCAATTCTTAAAGGACAATTTTTGATATGGGTACAATAAAACGCAGCGTATTAAATCTTTCAAGGGTCTATTTCATCGCCATCAGCGTGATGTTAATGACAAGTTGCAAGGAAGACAATGCAAAAAATAATGCTCTGCACGAAGCAAATGTAAAATTGGGCAACTCACAGCCCAGTACCGAACATTTGAAAAACAATAAAATGAATAATATGACTATCGTAAAACAAATAAAAATCAATCCTGACCCCTACAAACCTTATAATTTGGCCCAAGGCTATAAAGTGGGCAATATGCTTTATATTTCTGGTCAGGCAGCATATGGTGAAAATGGTGAATTAATAGGAAAGGGTGATTTTGATTTACAAGCAGAACAGACTTTTGCCAACCTTAAAAGCGTTTTGGAAGCTGGTGGCTCAAGTCTTAAAAATGTTATCAAAGTGACCATTTTCCTTCGGGATATGGGGAATTTCGACAAAATCGTTGCCTTAAGGGAAAAGTATTTTGAAGCCCCTTATCCAGCGGATACCATTGTGGAGATCAGCTCATTATATTCACCCGATGCGTTAATTGAAATCGAAGCAATAGCCATTGAAGATAATGCCAGGTCTTCAGAATAAGCTCAGATAATTTCCCTCAGACCAAAACACAAAGATTATTGCGATTGTCAATAAACTTGGTTTTGGTCTGAGCTTGTATAGAATAGTAATTGACTAACATATGCATTTTACCCAAATCATGTTTGCCGGTTCGAATTTAAAGGCAATATCGTCATTACTGGTGTTATAGAGGATTCCCCTGATATTGGGATGTCTGTCAAAGTAATCAACATAAATGAAGAATTTATGTTAGTCGGGATAAGCTTTTGAGAAAAAGAAAATCCATTGGTAGGGGCATTATTTTGGCCTTAATTTAGTTACACCAAATCATTGTTCGGGTCTCAAGGTCTCAATGATCTTGGCATCGACCCAGTACTTTGTTGATTCCCAATAAGTACTTCCATCTTCCCTTACTTTTTCTTCCGACCTTGAAAAGAGTAAATATTTTCCATCAGGAGTCAACCTTGCGCCATTTTCTACAAGTTCCGAATTTATCTTAGAACCCATATTGATGGCTGGGCCCCATGAACCATCTTGCTGTCTAAAACTGATATAATTATCGGACAGGCCAAAGGCATCTTCTCGCTCGCTACCCCATATTAAGAAGGATTCATCTGGAGCTATAAACGGGTGAGCCGTCCACTTTCCTGAATTTATTTGTTCACCAAGTAATTTTGGTTCTTCACGTTTACCGTCTACGATCCTTGATATTCGGATGACATCATTGCTTTTATAGTCATCAAAAACCAAGGTGCCTTTGGAGGAAACTGACATCACCATAATGCCCCAATCTTCCCTGTCGAACATTGGGCCGAGACTTTTGATTTTTGACCAACCGGAATCTGTACGTTCTATATAGTTCCATCTCGAGTATAAGATGCTACTATCACTGGGATTATGTTTGAAGCTATACTTGTTGACCCGGTAATAACTTCCTTCATTCTGGTAAACAACCACTGGATCCTCAAAGGGGTTATTGCCTGTATAGGTAAAATAAAACTCATCCATATCCAAAGAGTCTGCATTCCCTAATTTCCAATCTTGAGAGGTGCTCTTTCTGGGAATAAAAACTTCAGGGATCATTCCTGGTGATTTGTATCCAAAGTAAAGGTTTTCTTCAATTGTGGAATTATTCTCCTTTGTTTCGGATTGCTCAGTTTTGCAGGCATATAAAAAGATGACAAATGCCAATGCTAAAAATCTAATCATTTGTTTTTTCCATTTCATATATCATTTCCTTTGCCACAATAGCGGAGGAGGGAAGAAACATGGTCGTTACAATTCTTTTATCAATTACTACATCATGTTTATCCTTCAAATCGCTTTTAGTTTGAAATAGAGCCCCATTTGCACGTAATTGATTCTCTAGCATGTTAGGTAGTAATGTTCCTTCTTTAGCCCAACTTTTGGTGACCTCCGTGGAGTTTGGAAATCCGGTTACCATTTTATCTTTGACCATATAATCCCCATTACTTAGTTGGACATTGGCAAAGGCACCAGGACCATGTCCACAACCACCTACGATTCCACCATTTTCATAAATATCAGCTATTATTGATAATAGGTCTTCATTATTGGCAACATCAAATAATGGTCCGTACCCTCCTCCAATAAAAACGGCTTTGTAGTCTTTATAATTTACTGAGTCAGGTGTGAATGAGTTTTCAACCTTGCCATTAAAATTTTCATATTTAATGGTATAGCTGCTTATGCCAATAGGGTCCATGGAGAAAGGAACCTTGCCGCCTGTTGGCGAAACAAAATCCACTTCGTACCCATGAGAAACGAAAATATGGTATGGAGGTGCTACCTCCCAAAGATTGTTCCCTGCGAAGTGTTTTTCAGGGTCTCCCATGTCCTCCGTATTTGAAACAATGATCAGGATTTTCCCCTTTTCATTTTCATCCTTATTACAAGCAAGGATAAATGAGACTATCAATAAGACTAAGAATACTTTTTTCATTTTTTACTTTATTAGAGTTTAAACCATTTCCTTGTTAGAATAGGTAGACATACCTATTCTAACACCAGAGATTTACAATATCAGTTTCAACTGATGGATTTAAGCAGTTTTTCAGCTTGTTCCTTTAGTAAATTTTCAGCAATCAAGTCATTCAATATACTTCTTGCTTTCTCGTTTCTATCCAATGATATATAGGTTTTGGCCAATAAAAGCTGTAGGTTTTCATTAAAAAAGTGTGGAGAGGTCAACTCTACCAATTCAACTCCTATTAATAACTCTTCATTATTTTCGGTTGAAGCCAGAATTTTATAATATCCGTAGGCCGCAATCAATGGCATGTCATAGTTGTCTTTGTTTTTTGCCAATTCCGCTTCAGCCCATGCAATGGTCTTTGTTTTATCCAATAAGTCCTGCATCAAATAGGCACTTCTTTCATCGTTGTACAAATCTCTTTTAACCGGAGTAACTCCCAAAGATGATACAACAGCTTCAGCAGATCTTGTTGTTGAAAATGGATTTT
>NHBR02000029.1 GCA_002167435.2 Allomuricauda sp. TMED12 | reverse complement strand
TTTTCTATTGTTGATGCAATCCTGTTCTCAAGAGGCTTGGCTTTCAGGAACCATAAATGGTGAGAATGACGGAGATTGGAAGCCTATGGTGTATCTGGTTCAGCCAAAAAAGTTTGATGAAGTGGCCCAAAGTTTTGTCGGTGAAGTGTTGGACTCGGCACAAATGACCCAAAACGGGCGTTTTGAATTTACAACACCTCCAGAATCCAAGAAATCTATTCTACTTGAGCTTGTAGTTCAAAAGAAGGGGGAGAAGTATCCCAATAGATTGTTGAATGAAAATCCTAAAACAGATAATTATTTTCCATTGGTATATGAACCCGGAAGCAATTTGGTGATTGAGGCAGAAATAGCGCATTTTCAGTCCTCTTTAAAAATAAACCAACCATCAGCATCAAACAAAGCCATGCTTCAATTGAGGGACTTGCGTTCAAAGGCCCATAAAAGATATTTAGAGGGTCAAAATGAAGAGCATGGCCCTGATGAGGATTTGTTGGAGCGGGAGAAGAGCCAATATAACTTTAAAGAGGAGTTAATAAATTTTGCAGATAGCACAAAGGAGCTGTTGCCTGCTATGGTAGCTTTGCGTTGGACCAGTCCCGAAGGAGATTATGAACGCATTGCTGAACTTGTTCATGCACAATCAACTAAATGGAGCAAACTATATCCTGAACACCCCTGGGTCAAGGAACTGGTTGCTATGGCGGATAAGCAGAACCTTCCCATTTTGATAGGGGATTTAATTCCCGAGTTACAATTTCCCATGAAGCGTGGAGAAGTGGTTTCCATACAAGAAATACTAAAAAATAAAGCGTTAGTGCTATTGGATGTTTGGGCCTCGTGGTGCGCTCCGTGCAGAGTGGAGAACAGAAAGATACTTGTACCACTTTGGGAAGAATATAACTCCCAGAACTTTCAGATTGTTGCCTATGGTTTGGAAAGTAGCGAAAAAGCTTGGGACAATGCTATTGAAAAGGATGGTGCCTACCGTTGGTTGCATGCCTCACACTTGCAAGGTGACCAAAACCCTTTGATGGAAATACTTCGGTTAAAGACCATTCCAGCTAATTTTCTGTTGAATCAAGAAGGTAGGGTACTGGCGAAGAACCTCCATGGGCAGGATTTAATTGACTTTGTGCAAGATTATATGGGCAAACAGTAATTCGTTTTAAATTTTAAAATCTTTAGGGAATAAAAAAAGCCGGGATTTTTCCCGGCTTTTTAAAATATACTTACAATATATTAGTTACCATCTCCTGTGGTTTCCTCTTCAGTGGCATCTGGGTCCACTTCGAGTATAAAATCCTGAGTTGAGATATTTGCCGCATCTATTTGCACATCTAAGGTGTCACTCACTAGATAGCCGTCTAATTCTGCTACCACTTCATACATGCCGGCCTCAAGACCTAAAATAGCATAGTTGCCATCTACATCCGAAAAGGATGTCGTGTTTAAGGTATCTGCAGCGAATACAGAAATCTGGGCGCCCTCCAAGGCTACTGCGACTTCTTCCTCAACTGTGCTTACATTACCAGAAAGGGTTCCGGCCGTTGATGAGTTACTTGCTTTGATTACAGGTTTGAAATTGAATCCATTTAATCCAGCTGGAGTATTAAGATTTCCTTTTGCAACAAAGGATTTACTTACGTCAAAATCCAATAACAAATCGGAAGAAAGTCCGCTGGTTACTGTGATGGCAGGGTCTACAAAGACCTTGATGCCAGAAGCATCTCCACTAGGAACTTTTAGGTCGTAAACAGTCCCATCTGTCAATACTACATTTACTCCTTTTACATAAACACGGATTAAATCGTAAGATCCAGCAGGAACATCAATCTCTGCCAATTGTTGCGTCAATCCATTGGTAAGTTCCAGTAGATTCACATCAATTTCGTCTTCCATTAAAGTGATGAAAGGATAATTATCATCATCTGAGCTGTCGTCAGTATCATCACTGGAGTCATCATTCATATCATCGTCCGAATCATCATCGTTGTCAACTTGTCGAGCTTCGACCTTGTAGACGGTAACATTGGCTTCGGCCACTAGTTCATAAGGAAAAGGAGCATCTGTCAACTGTACCGATAAAGTACCGGTACCTTCGGCACTTCCAGACCCTTCACCGTCCGAACAGCTCATTATGATGAGAGCCATTGCCATTAATAAACTGAAAATAAACTTTGTTCTCATAGTATGGGGTTTTAATTTTAGGGCATAGATATCCCTGCTTTGACTTTATGTTTAATTAACAACCAAAGTTTTAAAAACCCTACTTAAAAAAAGGAAAATCTCGTTTTAATCGATGAAATGCACTTCATTATATTAAAAAGAAAACTTTTTCTTACGGAAACTAATTTTTGAATATAAAATTTGGAGCTTGTTGATATTTAAAGGTGTCGTCGGTCAAAATCTTCATTTCCTTGGTTTCCCAATTCATTAAACCAATATGAAATTGAGATTGTTCATCATCAAATAACTCTATGGCCAACCATTTGCCATCGGGACTCCAATCGTGCCATCCTTCATTCTCTGTATTTTCGGTTAGTTTCCAGGTTTTGCTACCATCAAGGCTAACGGCGTATAAACTGTATTTGCCATTTTGCTTACTTTGATAGGTTATAAAATTTTCAGTGGGGTGTAACTTAGGTGCACCGGCTCTGTATCCATATTTTCCTGCTGTAGTGTCCTTTTCAGGATAATGGGTAAGCTGCTTTCTATTCTGCCCGTCATCATCCATAATGTAAAGTTCTTCCTCAAAGCCATCAATGTTTTTCCCTACGGTTTTACCTCCTCTAAAAACCAACTGTTTGCCATCATTTACAAATAGGGGGTCGGCTGCATAGGGGAGTCCCGTTTCCAATCGGTTGATGATGTTTCCCTTTTGGTCTAAAATGTAGAAGGTGTTTTCGGTGATCAATTTGGGTTTTACGATGATTTCAGCACCATCTTTTCTAGTGCTCATCCAACTGTCGGCCAATTCCAGTTCGGAAACTTTTTGTACGTTCTCGCCTTTAAAATTGCTTTTGTAAAGAAAATAACAACGCTTGCAAGCGCCTCTATCAGAAACAAAATACAAAGTGTCCTTGTACGAATAATAAGTCCAATCCACTGGGTACAGGTCTGTGATGTTTTTTTTATCGGAACCGTCGAGATTCATAGAATAAACCTCGAAATTATCAATATCAACATCCCTTAAAACATTGTAAACCAATCCCAGTTCGTGTTGGGAAGTGTCCTCTTTTGAATTACAGGATAGCAGTAATGTCAAAAGTCCAAGAATAGTAACTCCTCTTACCATGATGTGTTTAGTTTGTTTTGACTTTTTGCAGGGTTGAATTTACTAAACTCCCGGAAATTTTAAAATGTGGATGCGCTTTTTAAGCTTTGGCCTTGGTGTGCCCATAATATCTTCGTCTCAACCAGAATGAAACTTTGACCAATAATATAAGTGCAGGTACCTCCACTAAAGGTCCGATAACCCCGGCAAAGGCTTGACCTGAATTTAATCCGAATACAGCAATGGCAACCGCTATGGCCAATTCAAAATTATTACCAGCCGCTGTAAATGCTACCGAAGCTGTTTTATCGTACTCGGCCCCCATAGCCTTGGTAGTAAAGAAGCCGATAAGGAACATCAAGGCAAAATAGACCAGTAGGGGAACGGCAATAATCAAGACATCCAAGGGTATTTGTACAATCAATTCACCTTTTAAGGAAAACATGATCACAATGGTAAACAAAAGCGCAATCAAGGTCATCGGGGAAATGGTGGGGATGAACTTTTCGGTATACCAGGTTTCACCTTTTAGTTTCACCAAAATTTGACGGCTGAATATTCCCATTAAAAACGGAATTCCAAGGTAAATGGCCACACTTTCCGCAATGGTTCCAATGGAGATATCGACGATGGCACCTTCAAAACCAAAATAGGGTGGAAGTATGGTAATAAAAATCCAAGCATAAAAACTATAGGCAAAAACCTGAAAAATGCTGTTCAAGGCCACTAAGCCAGCGCCATATTCGCTGCTACCTTCGGCCAAATCGTTCCAGACGAGGACCATGGCAATGCATCGCGCCAATCCAATCAGAATAAGACCCACCATATATTCAGGGTAGTCTCTCAAAAAGATAATGGCAAGGGCAAACATTAGAATCGGGCCCACAATCCAGTTCAATACAAGGGAAATAGACAGAATTTTGGTGTTCTTGAACACTTTTGGCAGCAAGGAATATTTCACCTTGGCCAGTGGCGGGTACATCATCAAAATCAATCCAATGGCAATGGGAATATTGGTGGTTCCACTACTAAAGGAATTGACAAAATCAGGAAAATTTGGAAAAAAGTATCCAATTCCGACCCCTAAAGCCATAGCTACAAAAATCCAAAGGGTCAGGTTTTTATCTAAAAAGCTCAATTTCTTGATGGCCATTAGTTTTGAATTTGGGAAAAGACATAAAACATTTCGGTTGCAATCTGTTTGCTCCGCTCGCTGTACTTTTCAGCTTGTTGAGGCGTGTCGTCGAACGCTTTTGGGTCGTGGTAAGTGATAGGGATTCGTTTTTCGGCTCCGGGCACAAACGGACAACCTTCATCGGCTTGCGAACAGGTCATAATGGCCGCAAAGTCCGATTTTGGGTTGAAGTCATGATCCATTCGTTTGGAAAAACAGATAACGGGGTGTTCGTTCTCCGAAAACTTGATGCCATACACAGGATTTTTTCCTTCAGAAAGCATTTGTACCTCAAAACCAGTGTTCGCCAAAGTTGAAGCTACCATGGGAAATAGGGCGGTGGCCTCTGTTCCCCCAGAATAACAGCTTACAGTTGGAACCCCAAAATGATGCGCCATCGTCTGGGCCCAAATCTGGGACAAATGACTTCGTCGGGAATTATGTGTACAGATAAAGTTGAGACGAATGGATTCTCCATTATCGACTTTCTCCTCAATATACTCCACAAGAGGGGATAAGGTTTGTTTTCTCTCCGATGTGATGGATGAAGTATCAAGATTTGAAATAAAATCGTTCAACACCTTGTAATGCGACATAAACTTTGAATTTTTTAGCAACACCCACTTCCTGGAACACATCCAGAATTTTGAAGCTCGGAAATTTTTACTTTAGGTTTTTCAGCGGGTACTCCGCACTTATCTCTTGCCAAGCAATCAGTTTCTTTAGAAGCAAGCAAGAAATTTTTTCCGTCAAACTCCAATGCAAATTTCTCGATGGTCTGGCCCTGATACTCCACTTCAACCTCCAAATTACCGATATCCAATGTTTTTTGGGACAATTCTATAATATGGACCAGTTTTTCAGGATGAAGCCTGTGGTCGTAGTCGTCGGCATTCCAAAGCTGAAAGTTGACCACCTCTTCATTACGAACGGTACCGCCACAATCAATAAAATGTTTGGTGATTTTACCTACTTCAGTTACATGAAAATGGTTGGGGACCAAATCCCCGTTTGGCAATTGGAAAGCTATGGTGTCCAAATTCTCCAATGCTGATTTAACTTCTTCTAACTTCATGACTATATCTATTTATTGTAATATTACGATTAATAAACTTAAATTTTTTTTAGCAACACTCTTTTTTGTCAAGGTCTTGATTTAAGAACTCTGACATTACCTTCTTCATTTTCTTCCAATTATCTGCATCAATACAGTAACAAACACTTGTGCCTTCTACATTGCCCTTAATCAACCCTAGATGCTTCAATTCCTTTAAATGTTGGGAAATGGTAGGTTGTGCCAAACCAATTTCATCCACCAAGTCCCCACAAACGCAAGCATTCAATTTAAATAAATATTGAAGGATGGCTACACGGGCGGGATGGCCGAATACTTTTGCGTATTGGGCAATCTCATTTTGCTTATCGGTGAATATTTCAGTTTTGGTTAAGCCCATAGGTGATTTTATTCATTGCAATATTACGATTAATAGATTTACTACCAAAGATTTTATGGAATTTTATTTCTTAATCGTTTGAAAAACATAGGTGAATACTGATTCATTCTTATTAAATTGCGTTATGCACGCTCAAACATAACGATTGTAATTTGTCACTAACGGAAAAAATATATTTGGATTACAATGCAACCACGCCTGCCGACCCTAGGGTGGTAGAGGCGATGCTGCCGTATTTTACCGAGAACTTTGGCAATGCTAGCAGTGATCATTCCTATGGGTGGTATGCCGATGATGCAGTTGAAACAGCACGTGGTCAGCTTGCGAAGCTGGTAAATTGTAGACCAACGGAAGTCACTTTTACCTCCGGAGCTACGGAAGCCGCTAATTTGGCCTTGTTCGGATTTTGCAAAAAGAATAGGAGCAAGGGAAACCACATTATTTCCTGTAAAACGGAACACAAAGCGGTTCTCGATACTTTGGAGGCATTGGAGTCTGATGGTTTCGAAGTCACTTATTTAGACGTGGATGGGCAGGGAAATATTGATTTAAATGCGTTGGAAGCTGCCATAAATCCGTCCACAATATTGGTCTGCTTGATGCTGGCCAACAACGAGACAGGTCTGATTCATCCGATAAAAACCATTGCCGAAATAGCGCACGCCAAGAGTATTTCTGTGATGTCTGACATTACACAAGCAGTGGGCAAAACCCCAGTTGATTTACAGGATTTGGGAATCGATATGGCTGTTTTTTCTTCACACAAACTTTATGGTCCCAAGGGCGTTGGAGCACTATACTTAAACAAAAACAATAACATTTCTATCGATAAGCATCTTTTTGGTGGTAGCCACGAAAAAGGAGTGCGACCTGGTACTTTGAATGTTCCTGGTATTGTTGGTTTTGGCGAAGCGTGTGAAATAGCAAAGCAGAGCTTGAAAGAGAATCACCAAAAATTTAAAAATCTTCAAAACCAATTGGAGGAGGGGCTGTTGACCATAGACGGAGCAACCATCAATTGCCAAGGTGAAGAACGGTTGCCAAATACTACAAATGTATCCTTCAAAGGAGTGGATGGCACCAAGCTAATTCGTTATTTGAACACCTTGGCCGTTTCTCGGGGTTCCGCCTGTACCGCGAACCAAGTGAATCCATCGCATGTATTAAAAGCGATGGGGGTTGAGGATGAAGTTGCCTTGACCAGTCTGCGGATCAGTACAGGGCGAAACACCTCTTCTGAAAATATTGAAAAAGCGGTATTTGAAATTAAAAAAGCAGTCAACCAACTAAAAACTAGTATTGCATGAGGGAGTTGGATGTCATCATATCAAAATACCAAGAGCTAAAATCAAAGGATGTACGCTGTATTTTGGCCACCGTGGTTCATGTTGAAGGCTCATCGTATCGGAGAGCTGGTGCACGAATGTTGGTGGACGAATACGGACATATTACAGGGGCCATAAGCGGAGGTTGCTTAGAGGGTGATGCCCTCAGAAAGGCACTTTTTGCGTTGGATAGGCAAGAAAATAAGCTGGTCACTTACGATACTAGTGACGAGGATGATGCGATTATCGGTGCGCAATTGGGCTGCAACGGAATCATTCAGGTGCTCTTTGAGCCCATTATTTATACCGATGGAAATAATCCTTGCGAACTTTTGAGAACCATTGCTGAACAGGAAGTTTCCATGGCGGTCTCGGTTGTTTTTAATTTGGATAAATCCCAACAACAACTGGGAACCAGTTTGGTTGCAGATGAAAATCAGGCAGTTTCGGGGCAGCAGCTTCCCAATAATTTGCAAAATGCTTTGCTGTTTAAAAGCAAGGAAGTCATCAACGAAAATGCTTCCTATTTTGCAGAGCTCACAACGGAAGAGAAAACACATTTCGTGTTCATCCAAATGCATCAACCCCCAGTAAAATTGGTGTTGGTTGGAGCAGGGAACGATGCCCAAATCTTGGCCCAACAAGCCGATTTACTGGGTTGGAAAGTAACCGTGACCGATGGGCGTCCCACGC
>NHBR02000028.1 GCA_002167435.2 Allomuricauda sp. TMED12 | reverse complement strand
TAGCCAAGGAGGTACAATAATTGTCGTCAATCTAGCTATATTTGCCATCCTTTTTAAGTATCCATTGTGTTTCAGAACTACACCAAAGAGTTTGCCTATAACCTAAAGTTGTCCTATCCCGTTATTTTGGGGATGTTGGGGCATACATTTGTGGCCTTCGCAGACAATATTATGGTTGGACAATTGGGTACAGCGGAGTTGGCCGCCGTTTCTCTGGGAAACAGTTTCGTGTTTATCGCGATGTCGCTCGGAATTGGATTTTCTACTGCAATTACACCTTTGGTGGCCGAAGCAGATGGAGCAAAGGACCAAGCAGCTGGTAAAAGTGCCCTAAAACATGGTCTGGTACTTTGTACCATGTTGGGGTTGTCTCTTTTTGGACTCATTTTGGTGTCAAAGCCATTGATGCACCACATGAAACAGCCTCCAGAAGTAGTGGAGCTTGCTTTGCCCTATTTGGATTTGGTTGCTTTTTCGTTGGTTCCCTTGATTATATTTCAGGCTTTTAAACAATTTTCAGAAGGTCTTTCCCAGACAAAATATCCCATGTACGCTACGATTTTGGCTAATGTGGTGAACGTCACACTCAACTATTTGCTGATTTTCGGTTCTTTCGGATTTCCCAAAATGGGGATTGTTGGGGCAGCGGTCGGTACCTTGGCATCACGGGTAATTATGGTTGCATTTATATGGTATTTACTAAAGCGGAAGAAGAAATTTGAATCCTACGTGACCAACTTCAATTTTAGAAAGATTGAGAGAAAAGTGATGAACAAAATCATCAGTCTTGGTTTTCCATCTGCTTTGCAGATGTTTTTTGAAGTGGCCATTTTCACTGGGGCCATTTGGTTGAGCGGTGTGTTGGGAAAAAATGCGCAAGCGGCCAATCAAATTGCACTGAATCTGAGCAGTATGACCTTTATGGTAGGTATGGGACTCAGCGTAGCCGCCATGGTCCGTGTCGGAAACCAAAAAGGTCTCCGTAATCATAAGGAGTTGAAGCGCATTGCGGAATCTATCTTTTTCTTGACGCTTTTGGTGGAAATAGCTTTCGCGCTTATTTTCTTGCTGGGAAGGCATTGGTTCCCCACAATTTATTTGGATGTGGATGATATCGTTAACCAAGCGGATAACACGGAAGTAATTATTATTGCGGCTAAACTACTACTGGTTGCCGCCTTTTTTCAAATTTCCGATGGACTTCAGGTGGTGGTTTTGGGAGCCCTACGTGGTTTGCAGGATGTGAAGATACCTACGCTTATCACTTTTGTAGCCTATTGGTTGATTGGTTTTCCTATCAGTTATTACTTGGGCCTTTACACAAGTTTGGAGAGCACAGGAATTTGGATAGGATTGTTGTCGGGGCTTACGGCATCGGCCGTAATGTTGTATCTTCGATTCAACTTTTTGACCAAGAAATTGATTACAGAATAAGATGATTTCCAACATTGGAATCAAAATAAGAACTCATGGAACTACCTAAATTTTTATTGGCCGACAATACGGATCATCCCGAGGCTATTTTTATCGTGCATACCGAATATCCACGTTTTATCATCAACTTGGAAAATGATGAAGTGGAATGGATGGAAGAATTCTCCAAACAAGATGAGGAAGACTTGATGGACGAAACCGAAAGCTTGATTGAAGCTGCTACCGCTTTTTATGATCGCGAAGTCTCCAGATACGACGATTAATGCTCGAGCAGTTACTACAATACGATAAAGAGTTGTTTTTATTCCTCAATGGAATGGGGACCGAAACCTGGGACGGTTTCTGGATGTTCATGACAACGACCAGAAACTCGGCACCACTTTATCTGCTATTGCTCTATTTGTCTTACCGAAACTTTGGTTGGAAGGGAACTGGAATAATTTTGGTTTCCATCGCTTTGTTGATTACCTGTACCGACCAATTGTCCAACTTTTTTAAATATGGAATCGGCAGATTGCGCCCCTGTCATGAACCCGAAGTGAGCGGCGTAATGCGCTTGGTAAAAAGTTATTGTGGAGGACAATTTGGGTATTTTTCTGCCCATGCGGCCAATTCTTTTGGACCAGCGGTTTTCTTTACCGTGATGTTCAAGAATAAAGTGAAGTATATTTCTTGGGTGTTGCTGCTTTGGGCATGTATTGTAGCTTATAGCCGAATTTATATTGGAGTACACTATCCGTTGGATGTACTTACAGGAGCCTTGATAGGTTCGCTTTTCGGTTGGTTATGGGCCAAGTTGGCTATATTTGCTTTCCAAAAAACAGGGGTATGATCTCTACTGCCAGATACTGGTTTTATATTGCACTTATCGCATTAGTGTACATTATTGGGATGTTCGCTACCCTGTTCGAGAACGACTCGGCCCAATTTGCGGTTATGGCCATGCGAATGGTACAGGAAAATGATTTTCTAAGCCTTTTTAAAGGCCCCGAAGAGTATCTGGACAAACCTCACATGCATTATTGGTTGTCCGCACTTTCTTATAAAATATTTGGTATTCATGATTGGGCGTATCGTATTCCCGGTATTTTGTCCACCTTGTTGGGTGCCTACAGTTGCTATGGGCTCGGAAAATTACTTTATAATAAAGATGTAGGTCGGTTTGCCTCATTGATTTTTATGACGGCCCAAACCATGGTTTTGGCCAACATTGATGTCCGTACCGATGCCGTTTTAACAGGATTTACGATATTTTCTATTTGGCAGTTGGCCACTTATATTGAAAAAGGAACGCTAAAGAGCATTGCTTTGGGTGCTTTTGGAGCGGGTATGGCCTTTTCCACCAAAGGGCAGATTGCCTTGGTCGTTATTGGAATTTCGATACTTTGCCATTTGGCCTATACTCGAAAGTGGGAGCGATTGCTCAATTGGAGGTTACTGGTAGCCCTTCTTGTTTTTGGTTTGACCATAACACCGATGTTGTACGCCTACTACCATCAATTTGATTTGCACCCTGAGAAAGTGATTCGCGGTAAGGATAACCGCAGTGGCATCTTCTTTATTTTTTGGGAACAAAGTTTTGAGCGGATGAGCGGCGAAGGCGTTGGGAAGAACAGTAGTGACTTTTTCTTTTTCTTCCACACCTTTTTATGGGTGTTCCTGCCTTGGACGGTCCTAGCTTTGATTGGTTATTGGACGAAGGTGAAAGCCTTTTGGGAAACCAAGTTCTCCTACAGACCCAACTTGGAATTCTTAACGGTAGGAGGAATTTCCATTTTATTTCTGCTCATCAGTTTTGCGCAATTTAAATTGCCACACTACATGAACATTTTGATGCCGCTATATGCCATTCTATCTGCAGGGTTCCTGTATGTTTTGCATCAGCAGGAAAAATTGAAGATGGCCAAAGTGATTCTTGGAATCCAATATTTTATATTGGGATTGGTGGTGGTCTTTACCTTATTGATAAGCTTTTCTGTATTCCAATTGGAACATTGGTACGGCTATGTATTCTTGTTGTTGGCACTGGGTATGGTGGTTTATTTTGTTCAAAAAAGGGAAACTGTATATGCCAAGATTGTTACCGTTGCCATTTTTAGCTCCGTTTTATTAAATGGTTATATGAATGCCCATTTTTATCCAAAATTGCTCGAATACCAGGGAGGTTCAAATATGGCGCAAGAAGTGAAGGAAAACAATATCCCCGTGGATGACATTTATAAAATAAACGAAAGACACACATGGGCATTGGATTTCTATAATCAAAACCCGGTGAACATTGTTTCCACTTCCGATTTAAAGAACATGAAGGATGTGTGGGTGTATGCTACCGACAAGGAATTGCAACAATTGGAAAAAAACGGAATTGATTGGGACAATCAAATTACTGTGGACCAATTTCGTATTACCAGATTACAGATCAAGTTTTTGAATCCCGATACGCGCAAAGAAAAATTGAACAAAATGCACTTGGTGCATTTGAATTAATCCACGGTTTCCAGCTTTGGCTTTTTAAAATGGTAAATCACACCAAAAAGAGAGGTGAGCGCGGTAATCAAAAAGAAGGTGAAGCTGATGCCAATGGAAGTGCTCTCATCCAGTCCCAGCAATTTTGCTCCGTATAAAAAAGTAACCTCTCGACTTCCAATTCCTCCAATCGTTAACGGAATTACGGAAACGATGGAAGATACCAAGAACACAAATAGGTATTCAATGGTTTCCAAATCAACGGATAAAGATTTTAAAATAAAAATCACGCAGACCAACTGTGCCAATTGAACCAGAGTGGAAAAACTAACGGATTTCCAAAATACGGGTAGGGTAGCGATGAAAAAAGTCTTGTTTACAAACCAAAATGCCACAACACTCAAAGGAATGGCCGCTATAATCAACCAGTAAAGGCTTTGGAAAAACTCATTTTTGGACAATAAGGCAAGCATACAGGCATAAACAAAAAGCAACAACATGCCACTAAGTCGGTCCAGCAATAAACTGGATACTACTTTTTTGGTACCCGGTTGATACTCTTTTTGAATGACGTAGCCTTTGTAAGCATCTCCACCAATGCCCCCAGGTAAAAAAAGGTTGTAGAACATTCCCAATAAATATAGTTTTAAATTGCTCCATTGGGAAACTTTGGCACCAATTTGATGGAAATACAGGTTGGTCCTTATGGCTGCAACGACTTTGGATAACACAAAAAATAACAAGCCCAGCAATAAATATAAAGGGTCACTCTTTTTAAGGGTTTGGAGTACGTCCTTCAGCTCTATTTTGGTGAAAATAAAGTAAATCAGGACTGCACTAATAATAATTTTTAGGGCAGTGATGAGCTTTTTACGCAGCTTTTCCGTCACCTATGCTTATTTTTTTGATGCGATATGGTCTTTTCTGTTGCGATTCATAGTAGGTGCGAATCAAGAGCTCCATTACAATCCCGATAGTGAACAATTGAATTCCTCCAACAATGAACATCATACCAAAGATGAGCAAAGGTCGGGTTCCGATATCTTGTCCGAATCCAAGTTTTACAATCAGCAAATACACATTGATTAAGATTCCCAAGATAACTAGTAGCACCCCAAAAATCCCGAACAGGTGAATCGGGCGTTGAAAGTATTTTCTAATGAAAAGAAGCAACATCATATCGGCCACAACTTTAAAAACACGCTCCAAACCATATTTTGAAACCCCTGCGTGTCTTGCATGATGCTTTACGGGAACTTGTTTTATCTGTGCACCTTCTAAATGGGCCAAAAGCGTGATAAAGCGGTGCATTTCACCGTACAGATTCAGACTTTTTGCAATATCCTTGGTGAAAACCTTGAGCGCACAGCCATTGTCTTTAATATCCAATTTGGTAACTCGGCGCACTAAAAAGTTGGCGATTTTCGATGGTATTTTTTTGGCTAGGGAATCCTTTCTTTTCTGACGGATACCTGTCACTACGTCATATTCCTCGGTAATGGCATATTCCAACATGTGGGGAATATCCGAAGGGTCGTTTTGAAGGTCGCCGTCCATGGTGATGATATATTCACCTTCGGCATAGTCAATCCCGGCGGCAAGCGCTAAACTTTGGCCGTAGTTCTTTTTTAGCTCAATCAGATGGACTCTCTTGTCGTCCATTTCCTTGACTTTGATGCGGGTTTTGTCTGTGGAAAAATCGTCCACATATACAATTTGGTAATTGTAACCCTCGAGGCTTTTGTTGATTTTTTCGGTCAAAAGAACCACGTTGTCCTCTTCGTTGTACAAAGGAACCACTATGGATAAAAGGGAATCGGTGACGGTGCTCATTCAGTATAAAATCTGTGCAAATTTATTGCTTTTATTTAAAGTTCCTTGGTAATCTTGTCCAATAGGATTTTTGCGGCGTAGAATGGAGAGATTTTATGTTCTTCAATCTCTGTCAACAACTTGGCCTGTTCTGTTTTAAAGGTTTCTTTTTGATGGAAAAATTGTTTGATGTATTCGTCCACGGTCTGAAGGAACCAGTTTTTGTTCTGCTGTTGTCTATTTTTTTCAAAAAAGCCATTTTTCTTATTGTGCTCCACAAATTGCTGTACCATTTCCCAGATTTCTTCGATACCTGTATTTTCTATTGCGGAACACTTTATCACTTTAGGTGTCCATCCATTGGCTTTGGGCGGATAAAGGTGCAAGGCCCTCGAAAATTCGGTCACCGCTAGCTTAGCGTGTTCCAAATTACTGCCGTCCGCTTTATTGATGGCGATGGCATCCGCCATTTCCATGATGCCTCTTTTTATACCTTGGAGCTCGTCGCCGGCCCCAGATAATTTCAGCAGCAGGAAAAAATCCACCATACTGTGCACAGCAATCTCGCTTTGGCCCACACCAACGGTTTCAACCAAAATCACATTATATCCTGCCGCTTCGCAAAGAATGATGCTTTCCCTTGTTTTTTGTGCTACACCACCCAAAGATTTCCCAGAAGGGGAGGGGCGTATAAAGGCATTGGGGTCTTTGGCCAAGGTTTCCATTCGGGTTTTGTCCCCTAAAATACTTCCCTTGCTCAAGGAGCTTGTGGGATCCACGGCCAAAACGGCTACTTTGTTGCCCTGGTCAGTCAATGTTTTGCCCAAGGTTTCTATAAACGAACTTTTGCCGACACCAGGTACTCCAGTAATTCCCAAACGAATGCTATCCTTGGGTCGGGACAGGCACTTTTCAATAACAGCGTTGGCTTTTTCAAAATGGACGGGTTTGGTGCTTTCCAATAAGGTAATGGCCTTAGCTAGCATGGCTTTGTTACCATCAAAAATACCTTGGGCCAAAGCATCCGCAGAAAGTTCTTGTTTTCTGAGCGCCTTGATTTTAGAAATGGTATCCAAGGGTGTTTTGTTTTCGTCTGCCAAGAGTACGGTTCATCAGTTTATACGAATTTATGAAGATTTTGCGGGTTTATGTGAACTGGTGTGGGAATACAGCTTACTTTTTGATTTATCCATTTCACAAAAATTTAATATCTGTTTAAGCGGACATACGCGCGCAAATCCCTACCTTTTGAATGAATAATCGGTTACCTAAAAGGTGCTGGTTGATACGAACCTATAAACATTTAAAAGATGAAGACTATTTTTGAGGCCAAGGCCACTAATACAGGAGGAAGGTCCGGACATGTGAAGAGTGAAGATGACGTTTTGGATTATGCCATCAGCATGCCTACTTCCAAAGGGAAAACCGACCCAAAATCAACAAATCCAGAAGAACTTTTTGCAGCAGCCTATTCCAGTTGCTATGGAGCAGGTCTGCAAGCTGTTGCCAAGGAACATGGTATTGAGGATTTAGGAGATTTCAGTGTTACGGCCACTATAGCTCTCAATACGGAGGAAGAAGGTTTTTTCTTGGAAGCAACCTTGGATGCCTACCTGCCTACAGTGGATAAAAAAATGGGAGAAACATTGATGAAGGATGCCCATGAAATATGTCCATACAGCAAGGCTACAAGAGATAATATTACCGTGCACTTAAATTTGTTGATGGACGAATAAGTCACGTAACTTTTTAATTATGAGCCCCGTTGAAAATATCAGCGGGGCTTTTTTTGTTAAAAATGCGATAAAAACGCCCTAATTTGCAACGTTGCATTTTTTGCATCGTCCTTATTACAGAACAACTAAAAAACCAGACATAGAACCAAGTGTGCTCCATATTGAGCTTGTAGAAAAGTGCAAGGCGAACGACCGTCAAGCACAAATGAAACTGTACCGTCAGTATTGTGATGGTATGTTCTGTGTAGCTATGCGGTTTCTTAAGAATGTGGATGATGCCGAGGATGTGTTGCAAGATTCGTTTATAAAGGCTTTTCAACGGATTGAGCAGTTTAAGGGGGATGTAACATTTGGGGCTTGGTTGAAAAGAATAGTTGTTAATGGTAGTATCGATTTTTTAAAATCGAAACACCAGCGAACGGTGGAACTCAATGAGAGTTACATGCAGGTGGCAGAGGAGGATGATTGGTCTGTGGACGAAGGTATTTCCATGGAGCAAGTGAAGGAAGCCATCGAGGAACTGCCTCAAAAATATAGATATGTTGTGCAATTGTTTTTAGTGGAGGGTTATGATCATTCGGAGATAGCTGGAATTTTGGGCATCACGGAAACGGCATCGCGGACCCGATTGTTAAGAGGAAAAGCACAGTTAAAAGAAAAATTAAAAGATTTGGCTTATGGCACGTGATCTTAGAAAATTGTTTGAAAAGGAAAGAGAGGAGAAGCGCTTTGATATGAAAAAGGGGCATGAGGACCGATTTTTCTCCAAGTTGGAAGAAGAGTTGCCCAAAGACCCGCCAAAGAAAAAGGTGCTTTCCCTTTGGATGCAGATTGCGGCCTCTGTTGTTGTGGCTGTGGGACTATCCTTTTATTATTTCAACAGTAATAAGGGTGTAGTTGGCCCCGATGAGAAAGTCACAGTTGTGGATAGGAATAACACGAATAATGGAGTTCAGGGTATTTCATTGGGAGATTTATCCCCAGACCTAAAAAAGATAGAGACCTATTATACCACCAATATCAACTTGCAATTGTCTGAATTAGCTGACGACCCCGTAAATAAGGAGCTTGTAGATAGCTACATGGACAGGTTGTCGGAATTGAACAAAGAATATCACCGGCTAAATCAAGAGTTGAACGATTTGGGTCCCAATGATCAAACTATAAACGCCTTAATCAATAATCTACAGCTAAGGTTGCAGTTGTTGCAAAAATTAAAATCAAAGTTGAATCAATTAAAATCATCAAAAAATGAACAGGAATCATCAAATATTGTTTAGCGGATTACTTCTTGCCTTGGTTGGGTTTACCGGCCAAGCGCAGGAGAAGTCCAAAACATACAAGGAAACCTTCGATGTCAAAAAAGATACGGAGTTGAACATCAACACCAGTTATGCCGATATTGAGTTTGAAACTTGGAATAAAGATCAGGTGGAGATTACAGCAGTAATCGAGCTGGAAGGTGTGGACCAAGAGGAAGCCGATTCTTATTTTGATCGGGATTTGGTCAAAATTATGGGCAATAGCCAAGAAATTGAAGTGAGCACTGAAGGTGCTGGACCTAATTATGCGTTCGATTTTCAAGGATATGATATCGATATTCCCGAAATGCCATCGGTTGCCGAGATTATTGCGAATGTGGAGATTCCAGAAATAACAGAAATTGTAATTCCTGAGATATCATTTATGCCAAACATGCCTCCAATGCCACCGTTACCGCCAATAGAGTTTGATTACGATGCTTATAAAAAGGATGGTGATAAGTACATGAAGGAATGGAAGAAGGAATTCGATAAAACGTTTGATGAAGAATATAAGGAACGTTTTGAGGAATGGGGCAAACGGATGGAAGAAATGGCAGAAGAGCGCGAAGCCAGAAGAGAGGAATTGAGGGAAGAAAGAGAACAACTCCGTGAAGAACGTGAAGAAATGCGCAAGGAATTACAAGAGCGAGTGAAAGAGCAACGCGAGGAGATTCGGGCTCAGAAAGCCGAGCTTAGGGAGGAGCAAGCCGAACTTAGAAAAGAACTACGGGAGAAGGCAAGATCTATTCATGGAAGTCCCAATGTGTTTTACTTCTCTTCTGATGGAAAACATAAAGAGTATAAGGTCAAAAAACGAATCATCATCAAAATGCCGAAGTACATTAAATTAAACCTTAATGTACGCCACGGTGAGGTGAAATTGGCGGAAAATACCAAAAACATCAATGCAAGCTTGTCCTACGCAAGCTTGCTTGCCTCAACTATTGATGGGGCCAATACCGATATCCGAGTATCGTATTCCCCTGTAGTGGTGCAAAACTGGAACTACGGTAGCCTTAGTACAGATTATTCGGATAAGATCAATTTAAAAGCGGTGAAGGAATTGAAATTAAATTCTGTTTCATCCAATGTTGTTATTGGCAGATTGGCCAGCAAGGCGATGGTCACCAATAGTTTTGGGGCATTGAGTATTGAAGAAGTTTCCAATGGTTTCAATACCATCGACATTTCCATGGAGAATGGGGAACTCAACTGTAAACTACCCGAAACACCTTATGTAATTTCGGTGAATGAGACCAGTTCAGGTTTTCAATACCCAAAGACATTGAAGTTGACATCGACCAAAAAATATAATGGAAATTTACATACAGGTTATAACATCAGTAAAAATGATGGGAAAACCATCAAAATCAACTCCAAATACAGCGAGGTGGTTCTTAAGAACTAGTCTTGTTTTAAACGTTCCCAAGGAACCACCTCTATATAATTAGGCTAATATTTCTTCAACGGCCAGAACCTACCCTTCAACATTTAGTGAACATCTTCTTTTAGGTAGGACCGAAAGTTCTTTTTAAAACGATTTAACCTAGGAATGGAAACATTTTGAATGTAACTATTGTTTGGATTCCGTTTTTCGTAATCCTGATGGTACTCTTCGGCCATATAAAACTTTTCAAATGGTTCTACCTCTGTAACTATGGTACGATTGCCATATACATTCTCAGTTTTCAGTTTGTTTATATAACCCTGAATAATTTTCCTCTCTTTTTCGTTCTTATAAAATGCAATGGAACGGTATTGTGCACCACGGTCGGGTCCTTGCCTGTTTAAAGTAGTTGGGTCATGGGAGGCAAAGAAAACCTGAACCAGTTGTGTGAAAGAAATTACGTTTGGGTCGTAATATACCTCCACTGCTTCTGCATGATGGGTTCTTCCATAAGAAACATCTTCGTAGGTGGGATTTTTCTCCGAACCACCCGAATATCCAGAATAAACTTCTTTAACACCCTTTACACTTTCAAAAATGGCCTCGACACACCAAAAGCATCCGCTGGCAAAATAGGCCGTCTCATATTTTTGAAGTTGTTCTGCACTCAGTTTAGTTGCCATATGGTTTTTTGATTCCTCAATTTGGGCAACTTCTTGTTTATCGGATTTGTTTTTGGGTTGGCAACTTATGGATGCCAATAAGAGTAGAATTAAAAATGGAGTTTTCACGCTGTTCATTTTAGTTTCTTATTTAGTTGCAATAAGATACCAACAATTACTTTGATGGCCGTTAAAAAATGTTAACCATCCATTTTAGGTGCTCAAAATGTATCTGAAGGTTCAAATTGATATTTGTCAATTTAAGTGGGTTTTTCCTACATGTATTACAAAAATATAATCCTTTTCCTACAAATAAATAATTGATGTTCAGTCAGTTACAAAGACTTAAAATGTCGAATGATCGATGAAATGCACATGCCTTCGGTATGTTGTTTTTGGGGTCAAAAACGTTCATCGACGATAAAAAACACTTTACCCGAAAAAAATTCGTACACCTAAAAAAAAGGGTTGTTGAGCGATGGAAATCTTCACAGGGGTGCGTGCGAAAGTAATTTTACATCGTAAAACAATCGGAATCATGAAAACAATTTTCACCATCATCGCAATAACTTTTTTCGGAACAATGGCTTCTGCCCAAAATATTTCAAATGAAGTTAAAGTAGAGGTTCTTACTGAAGGTGTTGAGTTGAATGTAGAAATCAATCAAAACATTAGAAAAGACAGAAAGATGGTAAGATTGTACAAGTTTAAAAACTCTCGTATTAAAAAAGAGCTTTCTTTTAAAACCAAGAAGAACAAAGCTAAATTGGCTTAATTATGATATTGGATGTATTGATACCGTTTGTATTGTCGCTAAGTATTGCCTTTGTTTTAGCAAGTATTGCCTTTTCGTTTAGGCAACAAAAACCCTAGAAGTTTAAGTTTATATTGTAATGGATATTTCGTAAGGTCGGTTTTATGCTGGCCTTTTTCTTTTTGGCTCACTAGGAGTCAACAGAGTTGAATTGCTCAACAACCTCTTCAAATTCTATAGTGTAGTGGGTGCCTTTTTTAGTGTAATCTCTAGTGATAGATCCCCGGAGTTGACGGGCCAGGTTATAAATAAGTTTTAAACCCAGGGAATTAGAGGTTTTAGGGTTTATTTCTTCCGAGTATCCAATACCATTGTCCCCTAGGTACATTTTATACCTGTTATCCGCAATTCTTTCTACTGATACGTGAATTTCGCCATCGCGGACCTCGGCAATACCATACTTTAAAGCATTGGTTATAGTTTCATTGATGATCAATCCCAATGGAATTACGGTATCGATGCTGAGCTTATAATTTTTTATATCCAAGTTGACTTTCACATTATTGCCGCTACCCTTGACCGACCGCACTAAATAATCACAAAGCTCCTTCACGTAAGGCTCCAGCTCTATTTTAGAAAGATAGTCATCCCGTTTATACAACATCTCATGAACCATGGCCATGGATACCACACGGTTTTGACTGCTTTTAATGATACTACTAATTTTGCTGTCATCGATTGCCCGGGATTGCAGGCTCAGAAGGCTTGAAACCGTCTGTAGATTATTTTTTACTCGGTGATGTACTTCTTTAAGAAGTGTTTCTTTTTCCTCTATGCGTTCTTGTATCTCGTTACGGGATCTATAAAGTCTATGGTGGGCACTCAGGAGGTTTTTACCAAAAACGCCTCCAAGAAGATAAACCGCAAATACAGCACTCAAATAGGCAAACCAGCTTCTAGACTCCAAAGGGACCATATTCTCCGAAATCCTAAAATCACCCGTATCATAAAGGAAAAGTAGGGTCAATACTGCTAAATTGATGATGAGGTATAACTGACCAAAAACCTTGGTAGTTACATATCCTGCAAAAACAATAATGGCCAATACGAAAATGAAAGGGCTTTCTATACCGCCGCTGTATATGGTTATAATAATTGCACCTATCATGGATAGGATGGAGGTCAGGTTGTAGGTGAGTGTTAAGTTATTGTGCTTTTGATATAGTAATGTGTTTAATAAGTTGATGAATGCATACCCTAAAAAAGTGTAGGTAATGATTCCTTTTATATCCAAAAAGAAAAAACACACTAACCCAAAAATGGCAGCAAAAAAGGATGAATTGTAATTTACCTTAAGTATCAAATCAATCTTGTCTTGAATCCTATATGTATCCTTACCAGGAACTTTCATATGCTGCGCGTGAATATTCTCCTACCACAAAAAAGTTGATAACGTGCGATAGAGTAGCTTAATGGGGTGTTTTAAGCTGTAAATCTAACTATGTTTTTGATATAAAAAAAGTGGTAGCTTTAATAACTACCACTTTAAGCGTGTTCTTTGAAGGATTTTAGTCGTTTACCAAAACCCATTCTCCTTTGTCTATCAGGGGCTCCGCTTGTTTATATTTGACAGTTTTGCTCTCTCCTGACATTACATTTTTAATGGTGACTCTTTCGTTTCTGCCAATTTTCGGTTTTTCACGAACAATGGTTTCGGTCACGTGAGGGCGTTGACCTTGCGTTTGACCCGCTGCTCTATTCTGTGCGGCCAATTCGTCGCTGTTCGGAATTTCTTCTTTTGAAGTCTGAATATTTTCCTTTGGTCTGCGAACATTTCTGGCTTCTTGGATTTGAGCGGTGTTCTCGGAAGGCAACTCTCCTTTGAAAAGGAAGGATATTACTTCTCGATTTACTTTGTCGATCATTTCCTTGAAAAGCTCAAAAGCCTCGAACTTATAAATCAATAATGGGTCTTTTTGTTCGTGGACGGCCAACTGCACGGATTGTTTCAACTCGTCCATTTTGCGCAAGTGTGTTTTCCAAGCATCATCAATGATGGCCAAGGTAATGTTCTTCTCAAAATCCGTAATCAACTGCTTTCCATTGCTATTGTATGCCTTTTCTAAATTGGTTACAACATTCAGTGATTTGATACCATCGGTAAAAGGAACTACAATGCGCTCAAACTTGTTGGCCTCATCCTCATACACCTTTTTGATAACCTGGAATGCAATGGTGGCACTACGCTCCATTTTCTGCTTATAGAAACTGTAGGCCTCATCATTTATTTTATTGGCAATCTGTTGAAAGCTAAGTTTTTTGAATTCCTCTTCGCTTATCGGTGAGGTTATGGAGAAGTATTTGATGAGCTCGAACTCAAAGTTCTTGTAATCATCCGCCATTTTATTGGATTCGGCAATAGCTTCACAAGTATCGTAGATCATGTTGGCGATGTCCACTTTTAAGCGCTCACCTTCCAAGGCATGTCTTCTTCTTTTATAGATTACCTCGCGTTGGGCATTCATTACGTCATCATACTCCAACAAACGCTTACGGATACCAAAGTTGTTTTCCTCAACCTTTTTCTGGGCACGCTCAATGGATTTGGTCATCATGGAATGTTGGATTACTTCACCATCTTCCAAGCCCATACGATCCATCATTTTTGCAACGCGGTCCGATCCGAACAAACGCATCAAGTTGTCTTCCAAAGAAACATAGAATTGTGAACTACCTGGATCTCCTTGTCGTCCAGAACGACCTCTCAACTGTCTGTCCACACGTCTGGAGTCGTGACGCTCCGTACCTATAATGGCTAAACCACCGGCTTCCTTAACATCTGGGGACAATTTAATATCGGTACCCCTACCTGCCATGTTGGTTGCAATGGTTACAACACCGCCTTTACCAGCTTCGGCAACAATATCGGCCTCTTTTTTATGGAGTTTTGCGTTCAACACATTGTGAGGAACTTTACGTACGCTCAATAATTTGGATAACAACTCCGAAATTTCCACGGATGTGGTACCAATCAATACGGGTCTTCCTGCTTGCGAAAGTTTGGTGACCTCATCTATGATGGCGTTATATTTTTCACGTTTGGTTTTATAAATCAAATCGTGTCTATCGTCACGGGCAATGGGCCTATTGGTTGGGATTTCCATCACGTCCAACTCATAAATCTCCCAAAATTCACCGGCCTCTGTAACTGCTGTACCTGTCATACCCGACAGTTTACTGTACATTCTAAAGTAATTCTGGAGCGTAACTGTTGCAAAAGTCTGGGTCATGGCTTCGATTTTTACGTTCTCCTTCGCCTCGATGGCTTGGTGGAGTCCGTCCGAGTATCTACGCCCGTCCATGATACGGCCAGTCTGCTCATCCACGATCATTACCTTGTTGTCCATTACCACATATTCCACATCTTTCTCGAAAAGGGTGTAGGCTTTCAACAATTGGGTCATGGTATGGATACGCTCGCTCTTAACGGCAAAATCCTTGAAGAGTTCTTCTTTGAGCTCGGCTTCTTTTTCTATTTCAAGATCTTGGTTCTCGATTTTGGCGATTTCACTTCCGATATCGGGCATCACAAAAAACTCCTTGTCTTGGTCTGTTGAGATATAATCAACTCCCTTATCGGTAAGCTCAATCTGATTGTTCTTTTCATCAATTACAAACAATAGGTCCTCGTCCACTTTGGGCATTTCTCTATTGTTGTCCTGCATGTAGAAGTTTTCGGTCTTCTGAAGCAATTGCTTGACGCCCTCTTCGCTTAAAAACTTGATAAGTGCTTTGTTTTTTGGAAGTCCGCGGTGAACACGCAGCAACAAGAAACCACCTTCCTTTGTATTTCCTTCTTTGATAAGTTTTTTGGCCTCTGCCAATACGCCTGTTAAGTGTTGCCGTTGTTTCTGAACAATGTCGGACACCTGAGGTTTTAGCTCATTGAACTCGTGGCGGTCACCTTCGGGAACGGGACCAGATATGATCAATGGTGTACGTGCATCGTCGATAAGTACGGAATCTACCTCATCCACAATAGCGTAGTGGTGCGGACGCTGTACTAAATCATCTGGTGTGTGCGCCATGTTGTCGCGCAAGTAATCAAAACCAAATTCGTTGTTGGTTCCGTAGGTGATATCGGCATTGTATGCTGCTCTTCTGCCATCGGAGTTAGGCCTGTGCTTATCTATACAATCCACAGTGAGACCGTGGAATTCAAATATGGGTGCCATCCATGCACTATCCCTTTTGGCCAAGTAATCGTTAACGGTTACCAAGTGCGCTCCTTTACCTCCCAAAGCATTTAGGTAGAGTGGGAGGGTGGCCACTAATGTTTTACCTTCACCCGTTTGCATCTCGGCAATTTTACCTTGGTGAAGGGCAATACCACCAATGAGCTGCACATCGTAATGCACCATGTCCCAGGTTACTTCTTTGCCTGCGGCATCCCATGAGTTTTGCCAAACAGCCTTGTCACCTTCCAAAGAAACGTAATCCTTATCACCAGAAAGTACCCTATCAAATTCACTTGCCGTAACGGTAAGGGTTTCGTTGGCTGCAAATCGCTTGGCGGTTTCCTTGACCACGGCAAATGCTTCGGGAAGGATGTCTTCTAATGTTTTTTCGGAGATTGTATATGCCTCTTCGTTGAGCTTGTCGATTTCGGAGTAGATTTCTTCGTTACGATCTATATCGTTGGAATTTTCTACTTCCTCTTGTAGCTCGGCAATCTTATCATTGATTTCTTTGCAGTCTTCAGCTATTCTTGCTTTAAAGGCAGTAGTCTTTTCTCTCAGTTCATCATGTGATAATCCTTCTAATTGCTGCTCAAAGGATTTTATCTCATTCACCAAAGGTTGTAACGATTTTACATCCTTTTCCGATTTATCTCCTACAAATACCTTAAGTACGGAATTAATAAAACTCATGAAATGTTTTTTCTTTTGATTGTCAAAAGCTGTTCCATTGATGGGATTACGATGGAATTTTTTTGCTAGGCTGTCAAAATTACATAAAAAAAAGCCTCAAATGAGACTTTTTAACGTGGTTTATGTTTTCAGTTTTAATATTCATCCTCATTCCAGAGGTAATCCTCTTCGGTGGGATAATCTGGCCAAATTTCTTCGATGGACTCGTAAATCTCGCCTCCTTCTTCTTCCATCGATTGTAAATTCTCTACAACTTCCAACGGCGCTCCTGTTCGAATGGCGTAATCTATCAGTTCGTCTTTGGTCGCTGGCCAAGGCGCATCACTTAAATATGAAGCTAATTCTAAAGTCCAGTACATAGTAACGGTTTGATTTTAAATTTTTTGCAAAAATAATTTTTAAACTCAATTTGCCAAGTAAAAACAGAAATATTTAAAAATTATTTTGTTGTTCTCAAAACAATTGGGATAAAAAAACGATTTTATCAGTCCAATTTCTCAGGAATCCACTTGACCTCTTGAGCGTTTAAATCTTTGGACAACTTACGTGCCAGAACAAACAAATAATCGGAAAGACGGTTAATGTAAGAGAGCACATTGTCCGGTACAGGCTCATTTTCATGTAGATATGAAATCATGCGTTCGCCGCGGCGACAGACTGTTCTTGCAATATGACAGTATGACACGGTCGTATGCCCGCCAGGAAGGATAAAATGTGTCATTTCCGGAAGATCTTCGTTCATCTTGTCCATTTCTAGCTCCAAAAATTCAATATCCTTTAAACTGATACGTGGAATTTTAAGTCTTTTATCTTTTTCTGGTTCTGTCGCCAATATGGAACCTATCGTAAAAAGCTTCTCTTGGATCAGGGTCAGCGTTTTTTTGGAACCTCCATCTATATCTTGATCGCGCAAAAGTCCCAAGTGAGAGTTGAGCTCATCTATAGTGCCATAACTCTCTATGCGCGCGTGGTGTTTGGGTACGCGGGTGCCTGTAAATAACGATGTGGTGCCCTTATCTCCAGTTTTAGTATATATCTTCATTATTTCTCAGTAGTCAGTATCCGTAACTTTTGGCTATTGTAAATTGCTCATTGTTTATTGTTCTTGTCATGTTGGCGTTTTCCCTCCATAAACTTACGGGACTTTCTGCGTTTTGTCCCTTTTTTGTTTCGGAACAAAATAATCAAATAAATGAGCCCCAAAACGGCCAATACATACCAAATGGTGTTATCTGATGCAATATTTTCCATAAGCTAAAATTACCGTTTTAAATTCGAATCGTGAAATGTTCCTTTACCTGTTCCCTCCGGATGGAAATTAAGCCACAATGGTACATGTCAATGCTTACCGTAATCTCTGGTAGGGTAATCAATTGGTTCCATTGTTCCAAATTTCGATGATTATCATAAATGGAACTGACCAAAATAAGACTGTGGTAATGCAATTTTCCTTCGGAAAGTATTTTTTGAAAAGCGGGAACAGTCAATTGGTTCACAAAAAGAAGGTCAACCATATTTTCATCAAACCGAATCTTCGGGAAATTGAGTTGAACCAATTCTTTTATTGTAGGCTGATGATTTATGGAAATACTGTCAAAATTGAAATATGCAATGGATTTGAGCAATACATTGATGCTTTTATCCCTATGGAGTCTTTTTCCAGAATAGAGGCATTGCGTCACATACTTGAACACAAACGGGGAGTGCACACCATGTTGATTAGTGGAATTAGCTAGAAACTTTAGATATGAAACAAATCGAAACCACATTATTTAGCCCTCAATAATGGAAGAAAGTTCGAACCAGCGTTCCGTTTTTCCCTCTATGGCATCCGTGATCTCTTTTAGCTCAATGGATAGATTGGCGATTTCGCCCCCATCCAATTCCGGGTCGGTAAATTTGTTTTGGAGCGTTACTTTTTTCTCTTCCAATTTTTGAATCTCCTTTTCCAGTTGCTTGTATTCCTTTTGCTCTGAATAAGATAATTTGCCTCCGCTGGTATCCCTCCAATTATTTTCCGTTTTTTCTGTAGAAGTGGTCTTATTTTCGCGCTCTTCGATTACTTTACTGCTCTCATAGATTCGGTAATCGGAATAATTGCCAGGAAAGTCCTCTACAACGCCTTCACCTCGGAACACAAACAAATGGTCCACAATTTTATCCATAAAATAGCGGTCGTGAGAGACCACGATCAAACATCCAGGAAAATCCAATAGAAAGCTTTCCAGTACGTTTAGGGTAACAATGTCCAGATCGTTGGTCGGCTCATCCAGAATGAGGAAATTCGGGTTTTGGATAAGCACGGTGCATAAATACAAACGCTTGCGTTCACCACCGCTCAGTTTTTCGACAAAGTCATATTGCTTTTTACGGTCAAAAAGAAAACGCTCCAATAATTGTTGCGCAGAGATTTGGCGTCCTTTTTTTAAAGGAATGTAATCCCCAAACTCGCGGATGACATCAATTACCTTTTGTCCCTCTTTAACTGGAATTCCCTTTTGGGTGTAGTATCCAAATTTTACGGTGTCGCCAACTATCACTTTACCGCCTTCAACATCCTCTTGTTGCGTGAGGATATTCAAGAAAGTTGATTTTCCTGTTCCGTTTTTCCCAATAATACCTACGCGTTCACCTTTGGTGAAGTTGTAATCAAACTTGTCTAAAATGGTTTTGTCCCCATAAGATTTGGAAATATTGTGAAGCTCCAGAATCTTGCTTCCTAGGCGCTCCATATTCAGTTCCAGTTGCACCTCGTGTTCTTGACGACGTTGGTGAGCACGTTGTTTTATCTCGGCAAAATCGTCAATACGCGATTTGGATTTTGTGGTACGGGCCTTGGGTTGTCTGCGCATCCAATCCAACTCTTTTTTGTAGAGCATTTTGGATTTTTGCTGCTCCACTGCCTCACGTTCCATTCGAGCATCCTTTTCACTCAAGTAATATGAATAGTTACCTTTATAGGTATATAGTTGGTTGTTGTCCAACTCCACAATTTCGTTGCATACCCTGTCCAAAAAGTAACGGTCGTGCGTTACCATAAACAAAGTGATGCTTTCTTTGGCAAAATAAGCTTCCAGCCACTCGATCATTTCAAGGTCCAAATGGTTGGTAGGCTCATCCAAAATCAACAAATCGGGTTTGTTGAGCAAGGCATTGGCCAGTGCCAAACGCTTTTTTTGTCCGCCCGAAAGTGTGCTGACCTTTGCGTCTAGTTGGGAAAGCTGTAATTGAAAAAGAATCTGTTTGTATTGTGTTTCAAAATCCCAAGCATTGAGTCGCTCCATGGCCTCAAAAGCCTTTTGGTATTGATCAGTGTCCTCAGAGTGGTCCACGGCTTTTTCATAGGCTGAAATCACCTTCAGGATTTCATTGTCCGTAGTGAAAATGGTTTCCTCAACGCTCAAATTTGGGTCCAAGTCGGGTTCTTGTTCCAAAAATGAAATTTTGATTCCTTTTCGGGTGGTTACTTGACCAGTCTCGGAGGTATCTTTCCCCGACATAATATTGAGGATTGATGTCTTTCCACTTCCGTTCTTGGCGATTAGTGCAATTTTTTGGTCTTTATTGATTCCAAAGGAAATATCGGAGAAGAGAACCAACTCTCCATACGATTTTGATATGTTTTCGACCGTTAATAAGTTCATGGGTGTTGTTTACGGACCAGCCTATAATTTAGAATACTTGATTATGTAAACATATCGGATGGCCAGGGTCAAAAGTAGTGGAATAAGCACAGGAGAAAAAATCTGAACCTTAATTATCCAAAGCAATAGCATAATGGCAATCAACCCTAGGGCAGACCATAAATATTTTGGCACCCATTGTGGCACCCTATCTTGAAATACCACGGCAAATGAAACTATCATATTCAAAGGAAATGCCCATAAAATATTATTGTTGTATGGGGTAGAGGTGTGGTCGGCCGCCACCCAAAGCAAGAACAGGAAGGTTCCTGCCAATCCGGTTACAAATAATAGTGAAAAGTCCAACCAGCGACTACGTGCTTTGTGTTTATGGTCAAAATAAGTGATGATTCCAGTGAATGCCATCAGCAGTATGAACCAAAATAAAGGCGAAAGTGGAAAAAAAATGTTTTGGATGTGTTCGCTGTAATCCAAAATTGTACGTTCCCGCTTTACCAGTGGTTTTCCGTTCAAAGTTGTATGTCGTAGTTGCTCCATGGTATAGTATGGTAAAAACATATGCTCTTGCACGGTTGCCTGCCTATCTACTGGAGATCCAAAGGCCAGATCAATCCCAAACATGGACCAAGTATTTACATCCATAAATTGACGAACCAATTGACGAAAAGTATATCGTTTCTCAAGATAGGATCCATCAAAAACAATGGCATCACCAAACTGATTTTTTAAAATATCACCCGTGATGCTGGAACAATTGTTCAGTAGCGGGTCGTAAAGATAATCTCTGTTTTCGGGGAGATAGTTTTCTTCAAAAAAAGCTAGAAGCTGGTTACGTTGATTCAAACTGAGATCCAGAATCTGTTCTTTTACCCATCTTTTTTCCAGTTCGTATTCGTAGAGGAATGACTCAAAGTTTCTGCGAGAAAGGGAATAAATCATTTTTCCCTTGGTAAAATTCAAGTAGAAATTAGGTTGATTGAAATCGAAAGTACCGTAATTGTAAACTACATCAATTCCCAAACCAGGGTCTTGTACCCGGAAAGCAGTATGACCGAAAGCAGAGTATAGTTCGTCGCCAGTCGCGCAGGTAAGCAAGCTTACTTTTGAACTTTCGTTGAGTTGGGGTACTTGGGAAAAAAGGACTTTCCCGATGATGAAGAAAAAAAATATAAAATGGAACTTCTTTTTCATTCTGATTTTTATCGAAACAAATATCAGAATAAAAACGTCTCGGTCGACCAACTGTAGCTAACAGTTTATTTTTTCTCTTATTTTTACGAAAATCTTATTTCATGAAGTCCTATATTCCCAACTTTTTAACCTTGCTGAATGTATTAAGCGGTTGCATTGCCACGGTGTTCGCGGTACTGAATCATCTGGAGTGGGCTGCACTTTTTGTGTTTATCGGGATTTTCTTTGATTTTTTTGATGGTTTGGCTGCCCGAGCCCTAAATGTACAAAGTGAGGTGGGTGTGCAGCTGGATTCATTGGCCGATGTAATTACCAGTGGCCTTGTGCCAGGTGTAGTCATGTTTCAATTGTTGAGTATGGCAGAACGTGGTGGTTGGAACCTTGGATTTATTGGCCACGATGCAGAACTCACTTTATTACCTTTCGTTGGCTTTGCGATAACATTGGCTTCGGCCTACCGTTTGGCCAAGTTTAATGTGGATGAGGATCAAGTATCGTCTTTTGTAGGGCTGCCTACACCAGCAAATGCTCTTTTGATTCTATCGTTGCCCATGATTCTTCTGTATCATAACAATGAGGTTCTGAACAACATTATCCTAAATCCTTGGTTTTTGGTGATTTTGACGGTTGTGAGTTCTTATTTGCTGAACTCACCCATTGAGTTGTTTGCGCTAAAATTTAAAAATTGGAGTTTTAAGGATAACGGGATTCGGTACTTGTTTATCATTGGTAGCTTGGTATTGTTGTTGACACTGCGCTTTTTGGCGATACCTGTGATAGTCTTGTTTTATATTTTAGCTTCTTTATTGGTGCCTTCGGAAAAGGAGATTTAGAAATCCAATTTCTTTTTTCGCAGCTCAAAGTTTTGACCCAAGTATACCTTTCTCACCATTTCATCCACGGCAAGTTCTTCGGGAACGCCTGCTTTTAGAATTCCCCCTTCGAACATCAAGTAAGAGCGCTCGGTAATGGCCAGGGTTTCCTGAACGTTGTGGTCGGTGATCAAAATTCCGATGTTTTTGTTTTTCAACTGGGCCACAATACGCTGAATGTCCTCAACGGCAACAGGGTCTACCCCGGCAAAGGGCTCATCCAGCAAAATAAATTTAGGGTCTGTGGCCAATGCCCGTGCAATCTCGGTACGGCGACGTTCACCACCCGAGAGCAGGTCTCCTCGGTTTTTACGGATATGTCCCAGACCGAACTCATCGATTAAAGACTCCATCTTCATGTGTTGCTCCTTTTTGCTCAAGTTGGTGAGCTGCAACACACTGAGAAT
>NHBR02000027.1 GCA_002167435.2 Allomuricauda sp. TMED12 | reverse complement strand
TTAAAAGGAAAAAAAAGTAATTTAAAAGCGTCAGACTTTACGGATTACTATGCGAAGGAGCGATTGCAATTGAACGAAAAAACTATTGAAACCATACTTCAGGATATGTTTCAGGCAAAGGAGAAATGGGAGGATCTCATATCGATTTCTTTTCTTTCCGATGACATGAAAGAAAAGTATTCCAAAATACTGGAACGTCGGTTGAAAATGTTTTATTGATTCATTTCAAAGTATCGTAAAATCATACTGATACGTTTACCTATGAAGTGCTTTTATATACATCCAATTGAGGGAGGCACTGGAACCTGCCTCTACAAAGTCCTATAAAACATGGATTTTCAGTTTTTCCAGGTTTTATGCTATTCCGAATAGTTTACCATAAAACGTTTATTATTTCACTTGATTTTGCCCTCGCTAGTGAAACGTATTAATTCTATTCGTTCTTAATTCTTCAATAATTCGTTTGGGGTTTAACATTTCCCAGTAAAGAAATTAACCTTACGAATGAACTCACATCAGAAGTAGAGTCATACAAATCAAAATAGGGTTGTTGATAGCATTCTGTTGTATGGGTTGAGAATTAGTGTATCACCTTCACAAGCATTATGAAGAGCCAAGTAATGGATATATAGGGGCAATGGCCCCAAGTTTGGCCGATGTACATTATTTTAAGGTCCTCGTTAAAAGATTTGGATTGCAAAAAGCGCTTATAACCAATGGCTTCAGTACATTGTTTTTACAGGCGGCTGAAATTGACAAATTGAATTCACATTAAATTTTAACACAACTATTTTCACCCGGACTCTCTTGGAAAAATATATAGTGGAGGTAGTTTATAAGGGTGCATCGACTGTAATCCATCACTTCATTTGAACTTTATTTTAAAACATTTTGGCGTACAGTTCATTTCTGGTCAAAATAGCAATGATCATACCATTTGAAATTATTGGAATTGGATATGAGCCTGAGGAATCTCGTTAATTCTATTTATCCTGTTTATTGTACACCCAATTTTTTTAGAAAGGCTTTTTTGTAGCTTTTACTGACTCGTAAAAGTATGTTGGTGCTCATCTTCACATCCAACTCCCCATAGTTGGAGTTAATCAGCTCTTGGATATAATCGAAATTGACAATGGTTGACCTGTGGATTCTTGAAAAAGAGTATGGTTCCAAGTGTTTTGAAAGGTTGGCCAGGGATTCCCTTAGGACATGCTTTTTATTTTTCGTGAATATCTCCGAATAATATCCCGATGCCCGAATATACATGATTTCCTTAGTGGGGATGAGCTGAATTTTATTGCCCAATTTGACCATTATTTTACCGGAATGATAGGTGTCTTCCTTCTTGGGTTGGCTGATATGCTCTATCAACTCCTTCAATCTTTTTTCATATCCCACATTGCTGTCATTCAAATGAAGCTGTACCACTCGGTTTATACATTTATTAAAGCGTTCATCCTTATAGGGTTTGAGCAGAAAGTCGAATGCAAAATGATCGAATGCTGTAATGGCATGTTTGTCATAAGCGGTTACAAAGATGACCAAAGGGGTTACCTTGATTTTCTTCAATATATCGAAACCGGACATATATCCGAGATCGACATCCAAGAACAGGACATCCGGATCAAGGGAGTCTATTTTGGAAATTGCCTCGTCCGCTTCGGTAAAAGAAGAGATTATTTCAAACTCGGGATGGTCCTTTAATAGCTGTTCGATTCTTTTTACCGCAAGTAACTCATCGTCAACTACTACCGCTTTTATTTTAGCCACAATAATGCGTTTATATAGTTTAAAGTTAAAATATAATTATCAAATGTCTTCCGATACACCAATGCTTTAAATCAGTATATATTTTTTCATCAAAACATAATTGGTGTTCATGTCAATAATATAGCGTTTCACATCTTTAAATCGTCCTACTAACCACTTCATTTCATTGAATATGATAGAGTAATAGGCCCTTCCGATCAGTATTGGTTATATACAGATCAAAAAACTGTGCATTCAGTTCTTATGAAATTCTGCTGGTGGTCATCCATCTTAGTTTTACGCGAACTAACTCAAAAACAAATTAAATATGAGAGAGCAGTATTCACGAATAATAATGGGCTTAAGCTTATTATTGTGTTTGGTTTCCAATGCCCAGCAAACGCAGGTTTCTGGAAATGTATCCGATGTTAATGGGGTTCCATTGTCAGGGGTGAACGTACTTGTTGAGGGCACAACGAACGGAACCCAAACAGACTTTGATGGAAACTTCGCCATTGAAGCGAACATGGGTCAAAACCTGATTTTCACCTATATCGGTTTTAAGACCGAAACGGTACAGGTCAACGGTTCACGTATCGATCTTCAGATGGCCGAGGACACCCAGCAATTACAGGAAGTAGTCGTTACCGCACAGGGTATTCAAAGGGAACAAAGGTCACTTGGTTATTCAGTGAGCAAGGTTGACACCGAACAAATAGAGGATAGGCCTGAAGGGGATATCGGCCGGGTGCTGAGAGGGAAGGCAGCAGGTGTGAACATTACGGCCACTAACGGAGTCTCTGGCTCTGCAACAAATATCGTAATACGAGGGTATACCTCGTTAACGGGTAGTAACCAGCCCCTATTTGTTGTAAATGGTGTTCCTTTCGATGGAGCTTCCAACCAACAGAACGCATTTTTCGATAGCCAAACCGAATCGAGCAGATTTTTGGATATCGACCCGAACACCATCGAATCCATCAACGTACTTAAAGGATTGAGTGCTTCGGTACTTTACGGTGAGAAGGGAAGAAACGGGGTCATTCTTATAACCACAAAGAACGGGGCCAATGACGGGGCAAATAAAAAAACCGAGGTTACCGTATCCACCTCGACATTCTTCACCGATGCGATATTGCCAAAGTATCAGGATCGATTTGGAGGGGGATTCCATCAAAATTTCGGATTTTTCTTTAGTAACCATGGCGCTTCCTTCAACACTAGTGATCTGAGTAACGCTACTTTGGAAGATAATGGGCTTTTTATCCGTAGGGAAGGCGGAACAGCACTTTTGCGCAATCCATTATTGAGCTTGAACGACCAATCGTTAATTACTGGTTATGAGGATATTGCGAATTCCGAATATCCGTATAAACCATATAATAGTGTAGAACAATTTTTCCGTCAGGGTACGGTGATCAGTACCTCGGTTGGTATAAGAGGAGGAAGTGACAAGGTAAATTATGCCATGAACTATGGCCTTTTGGAGGATAAGGGATTTACTCCAGGTAATAAGCTTTTACGGAATACATTTGGTGTTAGTGGAAGGGCTATTCTAAGCAATAAAATTACTGCTAGCGGAAATCTTAATTTCTCAAGAACCGATTACAAAACACCACCGGTTGCAGCATCCACAGGTAGCGGAACGATTAGTAGCGGTGGTTCCGTTTTTGGGGATGTCCTTTATACACCGAGAAGTGTTGATTTGTTTGGTCTGCCTTTCCAGGCCTTGGATGGCCGCAGTGTATATTACCGTTCTGGAAATGATATTCAAAATCCAAGATGGACCGTGGCTAATGCAAAAGCGAGACAACAGACTGATAGGGTCTTTGGTAACTTCAACCTTAGCCTTGCACTGAATGAATGGATGAATTTGACATACCGATTGGGTCTTGATACGTATTCTGAATTTAATACATATGGACAGAACAGAGGTGGTGTAGATGGTGATCCAACGGGTATTTATAGGACGATCACTGCGCGTAATACCATCTGGGATCACAGTGCTATATTGACTTTTGATAAAGATGTTACGGAAGACCTTAACTTAAAGGTGATTGCAGGAGCGACTTCAAGAAGGGATGAGTTCAGACAAGATGGAGTGGAAAGCACCAACCAAATTGTATTTGGCGTTATGGAGCATTTCAATTTTGTCAATAGTTCAACTGCTAGTAGCTTCTTTAGCGGTACCAATTTGGCTTCTACCAGTGAAGTGAATACCATCGGTGTATACACCGATATAACATTGGGTTATAAAGACTTTTTATACCTGAACGGGGCGGTGAGAAATGATTGGACATCTACTTTGGAAAGGGACAATCAGACTATCATTTACCCTGGAGGTAGTGTGTCATTCATTCCAACGACGGCGATAGAAGGATTGTCAAACAGTGAGGTACTCAGCTATATGAAACTTCGTTTGGGTTATGGAACCTCTGCAGGATTTCCACTGCCCTATGGAACGAGGAATACACTTGGCTTAAATTCTCGATTATTTGTAGACGGGGAAGGAAATGTAATTTCTAGTAACTCCATTTCTAATAGACTGGGTAACCCCGATTTGAAACCAGAGACCGTTTCAGAGTTTGAATTGGGTATGGATACCAGGTTGTTCAACAACCGTTTTGGAGTGAACGTAAGTGTTTTTAAACGAAAATCAAAGGATTTGATTACCGATCAAAATCTTGACCCATCATCTGGTTATACGGTAACCAGGGTAAATGCCGGTGAACTGGAGACCAAAGGGATAGAGGTTGATTTTGACGTCAATGTCATAAAATCTATGACTTCTGGATTCAATTGGACGGTTCAAGGAAATTTTTATGCGGACGAGAGCCTGGTTGTGAAATTACCGGAAGGAACCGAAAGAATTTCCCTTACGCCAACGATAGCTGGCCGACCGGCCAATTTTGCAGTTGAAGGACTGCCAATTGGTGTTATTTTGGGCGATAAGGTATTGCGTACCAATGGAGAGTTGACGGTTGACAATAATGGTGACTATATTGTAGGTAGCAGTACAACCGAATACCTTGGGGACCCCAATCCGGATTGGACTGCCTCTTTGGACAATGGAATCAGTTATAAAGGTTTGAATTTCAATATGTCCTGGCAGTATAGACATGGAGGGGATATATATTCGCAAACTGCAGCAGCACTTGTAGGTAGGGGAGTAGTTGATGCGGATAGACCCTTGGACAGGGAGAAGACCTATGTGCTGCCCGGTGTTAAACAGGACGGTTCGCCCAATGACATTCAATTGACCACAACAAGAATTTACTTCAACAATTTAGGATTCGGATCTAACGAGTTCAGCATATATGATGGGAGTACCATTCGTTTAAGCGAAGTGAGCCTAGGATATAGTCTTCCTAAAAAGTTTTTGGATAAAACGCCTTTTGGAAATCTATCCTTCACCTTATCGGGCTCCAACTTATGGTTCAAGGCCCTGAATATGCCGCATAATGTCAATTTTGATACGAACACATTGAGTACGGGCGTAGGTAACGGTCAAGGGATCGATTTTATTTCTGGTCCTTCCGCAAGGAGATATGGTTTGACCGTAAAAGCTACATTTTAATTGAAAAAAATATTGAAAATGATTGAAAATATGAACTACTATAATTTCAGAAACTACATACAGCGCTTGTCTTGTATGTTAGGCTTGGTGCTACTGTTCTCCTGTGAGACCACAGAATTGGAACTATTGGATGACCCCAATGCGGTAGCCCCGGCACAGTCGGATATTGATTATTTTTTGAACAATATCCAAAATGCCTTCAAAGTTCAGTTGGAGGGCACGCCTTTAAATACTTTGGGATTGAACGAATTTGGTATGGAGGTGACCCGAATCACACATATGTTCGGACCAACCTATCAGAATGCCTATGCCACATCGGATTTTAATCAGGTATGGAGATCCGTATATTCTAATGCACTTCCGGATATCAGGACAATGACCCCATTGGCAGAAGAGCAGGGTTTATACACCCATGTGGCTATTGCGAAGGTTTTGGAAGCATATATGATGACCAATATGGTTGATTTTTTTGGGGATGTTCCCTATTCGGAGGCTGCAAAAGGTACCGAATTTCCAAATCCAAATGTAGATTCCGGTGCTGACGTTTACAACGCCGTACTTAATTTATTGGATGAAGCTATAGCGGATTTTAACAAAGATGAGGTTTCTAAACCTGCTTCGGACATATTCTATGATGCAGATGAAAGCAAGTGGATTAAATTGGCCAACACCTTAAAGTTGAAGATATATGTTCAAACCAGGTTAGTGGATGGGGAGGCAGCCTCCAAAATAAATGCCATTGTCAATGGCGGCAACTACATTACTTCATCATCGGATGACTTTGTTGCCCAATATTCGTCCGTGGATAATAATCCGGATAGTCGACACCCGGAATTTGGACCTAACTTTGATAATGGTACTGCAGAATATATGAATACTAATTTCATGTATTGGTTGGTTGAAGAAAAGGGAATAGAAGATCCCAGATGGCGTTATTACTTTTACAGGCAGACCTTGCAAAATACGACAGATGTCAATGAGCAATCCTGTATTACCAAGTTTAAACCGGAACACTATGGATCGAACGATGTATTCTGTAATTTTTCAGATGCCGGTTTTTGGGGCCGTGACCATGGAAATGCGGATGGAATTCCACCAGACCGTGGTGTAAGAACAGCCTTTGGACAGTATCCTGTGGGAGGACAATTCGATGATAATTCGGGGCAGACCATTGTAGATAGAAACATTGGACTTCAGGGTGCTGGGATATCACCTATCATGCTATCTTCCTTTGTCGATTTCATGTTGGCCGAAAGTGCTTTAACCATTGGTATTTCTGGAAGCCCTAGAGCCTATTTGGAGAGCGGGATAAGAAAATCGATATCCAAAGTGATGAATTTTAGCCCGGACAACGCAAACCCCGATTTCGTTCCATCCGAACAAGATGTTGAAGATTATGTGGCTACCGTATTAAATGCCTATGACAATGCTGCAAATCAAGAAGAGCAATTGGAAATCATCGTCAAGGAGTATTTTATAGCGCTTTGGGGAAATGGGGTTGAGGCCTACAATACATATAGGAGGACTGGAATGCCCAAGCTACAACCAACCATTTTGGCGGATCCGGGACCATTTATCAGAACATTTTTATACCCTGCTGTTTTTGCGGATCAGAATTCCAATGTTGATCAAAAAACAGATGTAACACAACAAGTATTTTGGGATAATAATCCTGCAAACTTCATTAACTAAAAAAATATTCTATGAAAAATATATTCAAGTTATTCCTATTGGGATTGGTCGTCATGAACTTTTCCTGTCAGGAAGATGAAAAGCTTCCTTTTGAAGCCATAACCGATGGTATCGACACGGCAGGAGGGCTAAGGACGATAGAGTTGAAATCACCAAGTTTTGATCTATTGGACCTGGAAGGGTCAAATTTTGAGCTGACCGTGGAAGAATGGGACGCTGAAGATGGTAATTTATTGGACTTTGTTGATGTTTATGTTCGATTTCAAGACCAGACACCAGGTAATGGTGATAGTAGCAAAGCCGAAGTGCAAGTTACATCAATACCGGCATCTGGGTTCAATTTGGGTCCTGTAGGATTACCCAGAACGTCTATAACAATACCGGCTGCTGAAGTTGTCGGGTTACTTGGCCTTGATGCCACAGCAGACATTGATGGAGGCGATCTCTTTAGGTTCAGATTGGAACTACATTTAACGGACGGAGCTGTTTTTTCATCCAATAATCTTGAAGGGAATATTACCGGAGTGTTTTTCAACTCACCTTTCAGTTATCCAATTGCTGTAGTCTGTTCTGGTGATGAAGGCTTTTTGGTAGGTGACTATAATATTGTTTCTGAAGTATCCCCGGTCGGTGGTGTTCCGCTTTTCTCTGAATCCACGGTAACCGTTACAGCGGTCTCTGATATTCGAAGAGAGATACAAGTAACCTATCTAGGTGAATTGGGATTAGGAAACGGACCTGTACCATTTCAGTTTGATTTGGTATGCAATACGGTCGTGGTTCCAGAGAACCAGGCATCAGGTCTGACTTGTGGAGGAGGAATCGTGTTTGGGCCAGCGGGCGGCCTGGACAATGCCAAATTTGATGTCAATGATGATTCCTCTATTACGGTAACCTTGTTGGAAGATGTAAATGGAGATTGTGCTAGCCCTGGTATCATAAGCTTTACACTTACAAAGATTTAATCAGATTTAATTTTCTGAGTAGATTGATGTTTTTTATACTGTCACTGGATATCCAGTGACAGTTTTTTATCTTTATTACAAATCTAAATTGCCCCAAGAAGATTTGAATAATATGTTGACCATCTGGTCGAAGAGACGGGGTGGTCACCACAATCATCATTGATTTTAAACTATATTTTATTATCATTAAAACAGATAGTTCACATTTATTACCTGATGGCCGAAAGCTAGGTTATGCTGAATACGGTGACCCTAACGGTACACCAATTTTTTATTTCCATGGAGGTCAAGAAAGTAGATTGTCCAGCAGGTTTATGGATAGCACGGCATCCAGATTGGGAATCCGAATTATAGCACCTGATCGTCCAGGTATCGGACTTTCCTCTTTTCAGGTTGATCGTAATTTTTTGGATTGGGCAGAGGATATTGAATTTCTGGCCAAACAACTGAAACTGAAAACCTTTTCGATATTTGGTCTTTCTGGAGGTGCTCCACATGTATTGGCCTGTGCCTATGCATTGCCCCATAGAATACATAAAGTAGCCATTGTCTCAGGTACAGGACCACATGATTACAGCGGTAAGCTAAAGGGAGTTTGGTTGCCAGTGAAAATGGCACATTGGTTTGCCCGATTAAAAAATGATTTCTTATTGCGAACGTTTATATCAAGGGAATACAAAGAACTCAAAGAAAATCCTGAAAAAAGACTGCTGCAATTACAAAAATTCTTGCCAGAATCGGATGGTAATCTGTTCAAGAAGCACCCAGAGTTTGGGATTGATTTTATTAATGGAAGTTTAGAGGCTTATAAACAGGGTGTGGAAGCAGTGATACAGGAGTGGCAATTATATGTCAAGGATTGGGGGTTTCCCTTAGAGGAAATAACAACCCATATTGATCTTTGGTATGGAGGGGAGGATAAAATGGCTCCCAAGTATAGAGGTTTGCATTATCACAAAATCTTTCA
>NHBR02000026.1 GCA_002167435.2 Allomuricauda sp. TMED12 | reverse complement strand
GTCTTTATTTATAATTTATATTCCATTGCTGTATGTTATCGCTTGTATAGGTTCTTCCGTTAGTACCAAATAAAAGCCCGCCTTATGCAACCTTGGAGCAATTAAATTTTTAATAGAAAGATTCCTTTTCAGTAAAACGATGGGTAATCAGTGATTTGTAGTGCTTGAAGAAGATTCAAGTTCAATCAATTCGAAGGGGTAATTAGTTGAAAATTAATGATGTAGTGGACTTGATGATTGCGCTACGAACTTCCCATTGACCTGCTGCCTTTGCGAATAATTTTTTTACTTTCTTTTCCTTTAATAACAATTCCACTATCATCCAACCACACAATGGCTCCGGTTGGGCATCGCTGAATGGGTACTTGTGTGTTATGGTTTTCTGAGTAATTCACCACAGGTAAATTATTCTTCATGGTTATTAAATCACCTGGGGCATCCATGGCACATTTACCACAGGCGGTGCAACCTACTTGACAATCTTCAAGAACAGCCTCGCCGTGTTCCAGGTTTTTACAGGCCACCCATAGGTGATGGCTTATAGGTTGCAAGGAAAATAAATCTTTGGGGCAAGCTTCCACACAGTCGCCACAAGCGGTACATTTATCTTGGTCTACCATAGGTAAACCATGTTCGTTCATGGTAATGGCGTCAAAATCGCAGACAACCTCACAATCGCCATGTCCCAGGCATCCCCAAAAGCAGCCTTTACCACCACCCGATACCAAAGCAGCTGCTTGGCAACTGTTGATCCCCACATATTGGGCACGGTTTATGGCCACATTCGTCCCACCGGCACAAGCGAGACGTGCAACCTTTTTCTCTTCCGCACCCATATCTACACCTAGAAAGTTAGCTATGGCCTGTCTACCTTCATCCGTACTGACCGTACATTTACCAGGTAAGGCTTTTCCGTGAACCAGGGCCTCTGCAAAGGGTTTACAGCCAGGAAAACCGCAGGCACCGCAGTTTGCATGGGGCAACATGTCTTCCACCTTATCTATACGCGGGTCTTCGTATACAAAAAGTTTCTTGTTTGCAACAATCAACATAACTGCAAGAAGTAAGGTTAACCCTCCGAGTGCGGCCACTGCAATAATGATAGACATATTAATTCACGAATTAGTTAGAAAAATAATTCTCCTTTTTCCTCAATACAGGTTAAAAAATAATTTCGGCCCACTTTCTGCCGGCAATCAACTCAGCTTTTCGAAGTCGCCATGCCTCTTCCGAGCCTAAGATTTTGGAAAATGCCTTATTGAGCTTGTTAAGGATATTTTCATATCCAGCAACATAGATATACGTGTTGGACATGGAAAGTAATTCTTTCAGTTCTTTGGTTTGTCCCTCAAGGGCTTTTTCCAATTCAATGGGGTCGGCCCAAGAAGGTCTGGGACTCAAAGCATGAAAAGCCTTGAAGGTTTCTTCATCATAATAATTGGTAAGGTCACCATCTTTGTCATTCAGATACAGTAATTCCAAACCACTGCGAGCCCCGTAAAACAAGCGGATTTTGCCTTTCCAATCTTTCACATTCTTATAAATGTGTTTGATGAAAGCCCTGAAAGGGGCAATGCCGGTACCCATTCCGATGAGTATTAAATTGGCCGTCTTGTCCTCTGGAACCCTAAAAGGCAACTGAAAAGGACCGGTAACTGTAATTTCATCCCCTTTTTTTCTATTACATAAATAATTTGAAGAGATCCCTTCATATTCCTCGCCACTGAACTCATCTATATACGAGCAGCGTTTCACCAACATGGTGACTTGAGGGTTTCCTTTGACATGCTTCGGTAGATCGGCCACGCTATATAGTCTATGGTGAAGCTCATTCCCAAACTCTCCTGTTGCTTTGGACAATACGCCGAAGCTTTGGTCCACTTCGCATTCAAATTCCGGATCTTTTACTTCAAGTACGATCTCCCGCACTTCATCGGTGTCCGGTGGCGTTAGCCGCACTGTGTTTTTTACGACCGCCTTATACCGTTTTTCGGTATCAAAATCAGATAAATGTGCCATGTTTTTATGAATTGTATGTTATGTATTTAGTTTGTGATAATCAGTATTTTTTCATTAAAGCGCTTTCTTTGTCTCTCCTTCATTCACGTCTTTTCTTTCGCAAAAGCCGGTACATCCACAATTTGAACAGCTTCTTCGACCAGCCAAGACATCGTCCTCCGAATATTCCTCCTGAAATGTTTTTTTCCATAAGGTCTGTACAAGTGCCCAAGCCAATACAATGGTCACCGTTAATCCAATTCCTATGATGAGTGATTTGATCATTCGTTTTTCTTTTTAAGAGCCAAGACCTGCAAAGCCCATGAAACAAAGTGATAATATTCCTGCAATGAATAAGGTCAGTGCGGTTCCTTTGGAAATATTCGGAACTTCGGCAAAATTCATTTGTTCGCGAATTCCGGCAATCAATACCAATGCCAACATAAATCCTGCACCTGCTCCAAGGGAATAGACTACACTTTCCAAAAATCCATATCCTTTACTTGTCTGAAACAATGCCACACCGAGAATGGCACAATTTGTTGTGATCAAGGGAAGAAATATGCCCAATGACTTAAACAATACCGGACTTATTTTCTTGATGAACATTTCCACCAATTGTACGGTGGAAGCGATTACAACAATATAACTGATCAATTGAAGGAAAGGCGCATCGATACTTACCAGGAACGCATGAATGCCGTAGGCACTCATGGAACTGATCAACATGACAAACATTACGGCACCACCCATTTTTGTGGCCGTTTCCATTTTCCCTGATACTCCCAAGAATGGACAAATACCCAGAAAATAAGCCAAGACAAAGTTGTTGACCAAGGCGGCATTAAGAAAAATCGAACCTAAGGATTCTGTATTCATGATTTTGCTTTTCTTGTTTGTAATGCATTAATAATTAGTAACCAGAGTGCCAGAGTGAAAAATCCCCCGGCAGGTAGAATCATCACAATCCAACTTTGGAAACCTTCGGAAAAAATGGGCATATTGAATATTGAGCCATTGCCAAGAATCTCCCTTACCGCACCGAGACAAAAAAGGGCCAGCGTAAATCCCAATCCCATGCCCAGAGCATCAAGAATGGATTTTCCAATTGTATTTTTTGATGCAAATGCTTCAGCTCTGCTCAAAATCAAGCAGTTGACCACAATAAGAGAGATAAATGCACCCAAGCTTTTGTGAAGCTCCACACTTATGGCCTGGATAGCATAATCGGTTACGGTAACAAAGGTCGCGATGATAAGAATGTACGAGGCGATACGCACTTGCTTGGGAACAAAATTTCGTAAAAGGGAAACCAAAATGTTGGACATCAATAAAACAAAAGCAGTGGCCAAACCCATAGCAAGTGCATTTTCCGCTGTGTTGGATACGGCCAACGTAGGGCACATACCCAATACTTGTACAAATACTGGATTGTCGCGCCAAAGCCCTTTTATAAACTCATCGGTCGAGGTCACTTTTTGCTTATCGTCACTCATTGCTATCGATTTGTTTTTAATTGTTTACAGTTGGTTCATTCTTTGATTGTTCATATAAAATAGGTACAACTTCCTCTGTACTTGTCCCAATAATATTCCCTATTGCCCTGGATGAAATCGTGGCTCCGGTAATTCCGTCGATTTCCCAAGAGTTTTGTTTTTCACCATGCTTTACGGTAATCACCTTGTTTAGAAGTTTTCCATCCTCGGAAACACTAACATCCAGTGCTTTAAAGTTGTTGAGAAATTCTTCATCCTTTCCAATTTTATCTCCCAACCCAGGGGTTTCCTTGCTTTCCAAAACTTGAAATCCAATCAGTTTTTGTTCCTTGGGATCGTACCCGTATAAAACTCTGATGATGTCTGCATAACCTTGGCCTGCACCTTCAACGGCATATCCCACCAACTTTTCATTCTTGTCATACCCCACATATATGACAGTTTCGGGTTTGTCACCTTCAGCTATTTCAAACAAATTCCCATCAGCATTAACACCAAAAGCTTCGGTACGCACCGTACCCGGGAGTACTTCAAAAATTGCCTTTTCCAATGCCTCGGCCTTTAACCGTTGAACCCGTGGAAGTGTCAATTCGAATGACATCACAATTAGAAATGCACTGATAACACCAATACTGACCATGGCCAACAGCATCTTTTTGCTACTAGCAGGATTTTGCATTTCTATGTTAGAAGCTTCGCTCATGCGGTTTTTATTTTTCGTTTTGTTCCGTACACTCGGTTTTTTATAATCGAATCAATATGTGGAGATATGGCATTGGCCAACAATATCGAATACATGACGCCTTCTGATAGACCACCCCAAACTCTGATTACAATGGTTAAGATGCCAATGATTCCTCCGTAAATCCATAAACCGATTGGTGTAATAGGGGAGGAGACCATATCTGTTGCCATAAATACGGCCCCGAGCATTAGGCCACCTGAAAACAGCATGAACCAAGGAGATGGGTACAGCTCGCTGTTAATTGAATAAAGTATGCCACTCAGTACAAATGCACTTAATAATACAGCTGCCGGAATCCTCCAATTCATCATGTTCCGGGCAATCAAATAAATACCACCTAAAATGATGATCACGGCACAGGTTTCACCTGCCGAACCACTGACTTGACCAAAAGCCAACTCCGCAGTGGATGTTGTGACCCCATCAAACTTGAAGGCTGAGAGCGGTGTTGCTCCTGAAATAACATCAAATTTTGGCTCCATAAACGGTAATGTAAATACCGAACTAGCAATGGAGGAAAAGCGATCTGTCAGAAAAGCGGGGTGCCAAGTAGTAATGGCCACGGGAAAAGCCGCCTGTAAAACAGCCCTGGCCACAAGAGCAGGATTGAACACATTGTATCCCAATCCCCCAAAAATGTATTTTCCAAGGGCAATCCCTATGATTCCACCTATAAAAGCCATCCATAACGGAAAACTTGGTGGCAATGTAAGTCCCAGCAGTAAACCCGTAATCACCGCTGAATAATCACCAATGGTAGTTTCTTTTTTGGAAAGTCTACAAAGTACATGCTCGGTCAAAACGCTGGCAAATGTTGCGGTCGCAATGACGAGCAAGGCATTCAGCCCAAAGGAATACACGGAGAAAAACACAACGGGCAACAATGCCCAAACCACATTTTTCATGATTTCATTGGTGCTTCTCCCTTTATAAATATGGGGAGATGAGCTGATATCTAAGGTTTTTTTAAGCATGGGCTTTCTCTTTTTTATCTGCTTCCCGTTTTCTGACAATTCGTTTTGCCTGTCTAAAATATTGGACCAATGGAATGTGGGACGGGCATACATAGGTGCATGAGCCACATTCAAAACAATCCATCAGATTAAAATCTGAAGCCATTTCATTATAGGCCTCAAATTTTGCCAATATTCCCAACTTTGATGGATTCAACAATATTGGACAAGCATCGACACAGGCACCACATTTAATACATGGATATATTGTTGTTGACCGGTTCACATCCTTTTTTGTGAACACTAAAATGCCCGAAGTACCTTTTACAATGGATATGTCCAGATTGGAAACTGCCATTCCCATCATGGGTCCTCCCATATAAACTTCACTGATATCTTCGTCAACCCCTACTTGTTCCAAAACATAGCGCAGGGGAGTACCCACAGGAATGAGATAGTTTCCTTTTTTTTTGACCCCGGGTCCCGTAATGGTGATCACTCGTTCTTGAATTCCCCGACCATGAGGCAGCAATCTTCCGATTTCTGCGGTCGTTGCAACATTTACCACAACGGCCCCGGCTTCAATAGGAAGTTTTCCCGAAGGTATTTCTTTGCCCAAAATGGAGGTGATCAACATTTTCTCCGCTCCTTGTGGATATTTAACTGGAAGCACTTGCACAGAAACCGGTAATCCCTTGGGAATATTTTGTACCAAGTGATCGGCTGCATCTTGTTTGTTGGCTTCAATGCCAATGATGGCTTTTTTTGCCCCCGTAGCCTTCAACAAATATTTGATTCCCGTAAAAATATCGTCTTCCTGTTCCAACATTACCCGATGGTCCGTTGTTAAATAGGGCTCGCATTCTACTCCATTAATGATCAAGGTTTCACATGTTTTCCCTTCCGGAACTTTCAACTTTACATGTGTTGGAAATGCGGCTCCACCCAATCCCACAATTCCCGCATCCTGAATTCCTTGTAAAATTTCTTCAGGAGTGGCGGTATCGGGATCTATTGGGTTTCCTTCGAGCACCTCCTGGGTGGAAAATGGAAATGCCTCAATATAAATGCCAGTGGACATTTTGCCCGAAATAGTCGGAACATTGGCGATTTTTCGAACTTTTCCCGAAACAGGAGCGTGCATGGGTACAGATACATAGCCATTGGCCTTTGCCAATAATTGACCTCTTTGCACTTCCTGACCTTCACGCACCACAATTTGTGATGGTGCGCCTATGTGCTGGGCCATTGGTAAAATAATGACAGGGGCAAACGGAAACTGTCTAATGGGCAGTCCATTGGTCTCGTCCTTACTTTCTGGAGGATGAATACCGTGCTTAAATGTATTTTTATGAAGATTGAAAAGCGCCATTATACCATTTGTACATTAATTATACTTTTCGCCTCGGCTAATCCATTTTTCGATATCCTTTCCAGATTTTTCAGCTGGTAAACCAGGGTGTATCACTCCTGCAGTACATTTTTCCGCTGCTTTTACCAAGTCTTCATAAGGTCCTGCTTTAGGGTTCTTTATATACGCCTTGTTATCTTCGTTATAAGCAAAGATGTTTGGATTGAGACGGATGCACTCATCACAAGAACTGCATTCATCTGTTTCCAACCAAGGGGCCATATATTCTCCATTTGATGATGGTTCTTCTGCCAAAACCCCGTTGGTCTCCACTGGTTTTTCCAAGGCCATTTTTAACAGGTCGTTTTCACCGCTATTGCCACCAGCAAGTTGCATTAGTCCCTGTGCAATATTTCCGACAACTTCGTTTCTTATTTTTTCTTCGAGGTTTTCTTCTTGTGGTTTCTCTATTTCCACTCCTGCAATATCTCGCAACATCAACCAGAAATCCCTACGTTCCTCACAGGAATCAACAATGGGTTTTGCTACAAGCACACGGTTGAGTTTTTGATTTCTATCCACTGCCCAGATGTATGGGAACTTACCTTCGCGATTGCTTTCATCCATTTCTAAAAATTCAGCCAAGGGCATCATATTATCGTTCCATGCACTACGTGGCACTTTTCTAAAATGTTTTCTGAATCGCGCCTCGGTCAATGCAAAATCGGCAAATGTCATGGGTAATTTCATGGTACGTTCTTGACCGTATTCGAGATATTTTAAATCGTATGTTGGCCAAATTTGGTCCATAGCGGGGTTACCTGATAAATCGAAGGCTTCCCGTGTTTTGATTCCATTATCCGGGTTGTATTTGAATAGGGGATATGCCCTGGATTCCACAGCCAATTTTGCTTGATGGGCACCTTTATCGTCTCCCACACCATGTTCGGGTTGGCAGGTGGTGTATAGATTGAATACGGCTGGTCGCTTAGTCATCAATCCATCAATAAACCCTTCAATCATTTGACTGGTATTGGCCAATGTGGCTTGCATTACATAAGTGTTTCTATGGGCCATGGCTATGAGACCAATCTCTTTTCTTGGCTCACTTTTACCTTTCCATACCTTACCGTATTGCGCCATATCGGAAACCTGACCGATAAATCCAGAAGTACAGGCTTGTCCACCTGTGTTGGAATATACCTGTGTATCAAGTACGATTACTTTTATCGGTTTACCTGAAGCCATCATACGTGAAAGATTTTGGAAGCCTATATCGTACATGGCACCATCACCACCAAGTGTTACTACGGGTGGACAGAGCAACCATTCTTCATCTGTAAATTGTTTCCATGTGAAATAGGTGAAGAAGTCATCATGTTCTTCTGCATTGTATTTACCCTCAAGTTCCAATTCCGCTTTACGGATGGCTTTGAAACCATCGGCCATTTTGGCCATATGCCCTTCAAAAACACCCATCGCCATGGAAGGAGAGTCTTGGAACAAATGGTTGGCCCAAGGGAATGGATAGGGATTGAATGGCCAGGTACTTCCCCATACAGAGGAACAACCGGTTGAATTGAGGATACCCATATTGGACCTACCTTTCCCTGTGGTTCCATTGGTATATTTCCATTGTAATTTTTTCAGTTGAGCAAGCAATTGGGTCACATTGCGCAACCACTCCTGATCAATCGGTTCGCCTCCTTGTTCAGATTCCAACCTGCGTGTGATTTCCGACATGGTCAAATCTGAATTTTGCATTTCTGATATTATTTTTGACATAGCGTCCGAATCGGTCAAATTCACACGATTCATCAACTTCACCTGAATGTGTTTTTCCAATTTATCGGTCAATTCATCCAGATATGCCATGTGTTTTTCAATACGGGGCTGCATGAGCGACTCCACAGTGGCTGTAAAAATATGTACCACCGATTTTTCGGAACAACCCAAACAGGCACCGTCACCACTGGCAAAATTCAAGTACGCATCCTTATTTAACAGTATGGTCTCTAGTGGACCGATTTTTTCTTCAAGATCATCAATACGATTGAATTTTGGAGGTGTATTCGGCAGATCTAACCAGAAATCCCATTCCTTGTTCAGTTTGGCGATGGATCCCTCGGTTTGTGGTATTTTAATCAAGGCATCATCATTACAAACGGCCACACACTCCATACATCCTTTACATGTATTTGGATTGATGGTTATACTGAACAATCCTCCGCTGTTTTCTTCTTTTTTCTCGTGAAGGTCATAGTAGGGACGGGTCAATGCAAAATTAAATTCGCCCAACTCCTCTTTGAACCAATCCAACTCTTGGGCAACTTCCTTGCTCTTGTCAAACTCATCGAGTGTCATGTCTATGGCATGTTGCATGTAATCATTGACGGTAGCTCCATTTTTTGAAGCAGCAAATAATTTTCGGACATGCCCTTCCATTTTACGGACTGCTTTGGGCAAGTGCTCTACTTTTCCGTGATTTTTTTTCACGCGTTTTACGATGGTTTCAAAAACATCGGAAACCTCGCTTACCAATCCTGGAATGGCTGTGTCTGGACATACGGTATAGCAGTTTCCGCAGGCCGTACAGTTGTTCGGAATCCATTCCGGGTGCTCAAACCGAATACCAGTCATATTTCGGAATACGGATGAAACGGCTGGCATTACACTCAAACCTATGAATGGGTCCGTGAGGTTATCGTTCCCCATTCCCTGCAGATAGAAATTACCAGTTTGTTCCCAAAAACGGTGAATGTCACTAAGCTTTGATTCGCTCTGTGGGATTTCTTTTAGCATTTGTGGAATAGGAAGAGCTTCTTTAACAGTGCCATTGGCTTTGTTGCCTTCTCCCAAAACTTTGTTGGTGATTTCATGTACTTCATCAAATCCACGTTTTACCACACGCATGTTGTCATCAACCACACGTTGGCCCTTGGAGCCAAATTTATGTTGCAATTGGTCTTCAATTGCCTTCAATAATTTTTCATCTGATAATCCCGATTTTTGCATCAATGGCGATGCCGCAAAAAATGCTCCTTGAAAGGCAATCCCTTGCATACGTAATTGTAATTCGGGATCGGTAGCTTCTTCCCTTGCAATTTTAAATCCATCGATATAGAACACATGGATATCATTATCGATAATGATTTTTTGATAGCGTTCAGGAATTTCCGCCCAAACTTCATCGGGTGTATTTTTATCGCTTTGGATAATGAAATTCCCTCCTTTTTTAAGACCGGCCAGAGCATTGGTATGTTTAAATACATTGGGGTCTGGGGATAAAACAACATCTACAAAGTAATATTCACAATTTATTCGGATGGGTTCCGAAGAGGCTGCCAAATAATACGTTGTAGGTTGTCCTTTTTTCTCGGAACCATATTTTGGATTGGCCTTAATGTTGTAGCCCAATAACTCATATAAGGTCATGGCAAGGTTTTTACCCGTAGTAATTGCACCCCAGCCACCAATGGAATGAAAACGTACCGTGATGGCATCTTTTGGCATAAGGTTTGGGTTTTCCGAGCCCCTTATGCCCAGTTCCTTAACAAGTGGATAGGATTCTTGTATACTTTCCTGATAGGCTTTCTGTTTAGGAGAATGGGGTATTTCCCGAATGAAATCTATGGAGAGATAAAACTGCTTTTTATGCTTACCATGGGGTAACATGTTTTCCACAGCTCCAATGATACCCTCAGGTTGTAGGTCACGACTACCCATACCGAAAGATCCCGAGTAAATCGCAGGCATATCCGATATGGAATAAGAGCTCAATTCTGGGTAGGCTTTATTCTTTTTATCCCTACCATTTTCGACACACTTGTTCAAAACAGAACGCACCTCGCGGGTTATGGGTGAATCCACGGCCAATGGTTGGTCCAAACGTTCCAAGATGGTGACCGCCTTTTTCCCTTTTAATATTTCTCCAAGCATATCAGCTGGAAATGGACGGAACATTACAAGGTCGACCACCCCCACTTTAATACCACGTGTTTCACGCAGATAATCCACGACAACTTCTGCACTGGGCACCAAACTTCCCTGACCTAAAATTAGGTAGTCTGCATCTTCTGCCTTGTAGGTCATTACACGTTGGTAGCGCCTACCGGTAAGCTCGTGGTATTCATGGAAAGCACGATCCGTCAACTCTTTGATATGATCAAAGAAAAATGGCCGTTGGGCAGCAACACTTTGCATGTAAGAATCTTGGTTTTGCACGATTCCGGCCATAACAGGATTGTCCACATCCCATAATTCGGGGATACGGCGCCGTGTCTCACCGTAAATAATACGTTGTGCCGGTGTCGGTGTTTTTATGATGTCGTCTGGTCGGCCCAGATATTCTCTAATCAATTCACGCTCGGGTAAAAGAAACGATTCGATCAAATGCGTGGTCAAAAAACCATCTTGCGCAATGATACCGGGAGTTAGTGCCAATTCTGCAATGCGGTGAGAAATAATATTGAGGTCGGCAACATGCTGCGCCTTTTTAGCAAACATTTGAAAAAAACCAGTATCGTCAATAGCGTGGTAATCATCATGCCCTGCATGAACGTTCAAGGTAGATTTTGTCATTGCCCGAGCACCTATATTCAATACATAGGTCAGGCGCTTGCCCACTGCGGCATAGAGCGACTCGTGCATATAAGCAATCCCCTGACCGGATGAAAAGTTTGCAGCACGTAAACCTGTCATGGACAATCCTGCAGTAACAGCAGCAGCGGCATGTTCCCCTTCGGGTTCAATAAAGATCAAGGGCTTGTCCGAGATATTCAAATGTCCTTTTGCGGCTGCATCGGCCCAATATTCTCCCATCTGGGTGGATGGTGTAATGGGGAATGCACCAGCAGCGTCGGTAGATTCACGCTCGCACATGATAGCGGCAGTATTTCCATCCATGGCTACTGGTTTGCCCGGATACTTAAATTTGGAGGATTTCTTTTTCTTATTTGCAGATTCGTTTTTTGGCCGGCTTATTCTTTGCAAAATTGACTCACTCATAACAGGAGAATTATTGATATTAATAATATAGATGTGTGCTCAAATGGTTTTGTTGACGGTATGTACAAGTTGTCTGGCATAACTCGCCAGGTCAATGCAGCTTTGCATCTCATCAAACTCTGCACTGTACTCGTCATCGCTGTTGAATTTTAGGGGACTCAGATCAAAATCATTGAATCCTCCATGAATACCTTGGCATTTGGCCAATAAAATTTCAACGGTGTCTTCTTCATTGTATTCAACCCCTTTTGTTATAAGAAATCCTTTTAAATAATTGGAAATGGATTTTCGGGCACTTCTGCATACCATAAATGGTACTACATCTTCTGCTGGCCGATTTAGCTCACCTTTGGCTGCCTCAAGAAATTGATCAGCCGACTCGAATTTGGTTTTGAATTGATCAGTGTCCATGTTGAATAGTTTAGTTGGGTTATTGCGAACTAGGTTGGTTTTCTGGGATTTGTCACTAAAATTATTGAAAGTAATGTGTTCATTTAATGACATTTATCAGTATCCCAACAAAATGTGGAGAAGTGTCCAGTGAGGAAAACCTGTTGAATATTAGGGGAGTCTATCTTGCGAAAGAGGCCGTGGACAGAGCAGGGTTATATTGATTGACGGGGTCCAAAAGATAGTACGAAGTTGTTCTTATGAGATTTCTTTTGGATAAAAATGAATCCCACTGTATTTGAAAATGGTATTTAATCTGGATTAGATTATAACATCTTAAATCTTGGAATCTTACTTTTTAATTTGCTTGATAGATTTTAGGAATGGTAAAATAGGTGATATTAAAAAGGGTTTTGATTTCTTGGCCTACATGACATGAATACAAAGAAAAAATCCACCCTGATATCAAGATGGATTTTTAGATAAAAAGTGAGAATTTTACGGGTTTACTCTCTTGTAGGCCAAGGAGCCTGAAATGAGTGTATCGTTCTCTATTTTAAAATCTCGTGATAATACGCCAAGGTTGCTCATGTAACCCTCATCTTCAGTACTGTATATTTTACCCTCCAAAACACCCCATTTAAAAATATAATGGTCATCCTTTTGGTTAATTTCAATGGTAGGCCAGTTGGTCGTGCTCTCATAGGTGCCAATTATGTTATCATTATCCTTGTTGGCGGGTAACATGTCTGAATCATCAGGATATTGAATGTCATCTTCCCTTTTAAAACTTTTATCAAATCCTGTTTTTTCGATATTCAGAATACTATCGGCAGATTGTTCGTTGATTAAGTTGTAGGCGTAATTGACCATCAAGTGTGGCAGCAGGTAGGCTCTGTTATCATTTGAAAAAGCAACAATCCCTACTTTTTTATCGGGCATAAAGGAGATGTGGAAACTTATCCCGGCCAATCCTCCAAACCGTGTCAAGATTTTCTCATTTTGATATTCGGCAATATCCCAACCCAAACTATAGCCAGTCCGTTGGTAGGTATAGTATTTTTTGTCCTGTGGGGTTGTTGCAGTATGAAGGTCGGACCATGAATCATTGTTCAATAGTACACTATCCTGATTAATATTTGCAGTCAACCATTTTGATAGATCATTTATGGTTGAAATGATTCCCCCAGAAGCGTGCATCGTGATATCTGATTTATAGAGGCCTTTCTCAATAACTCCTCTTTCTTTGGTGACAGTCAAGGAAGGACGAATGTCTTCAATAGCATAGTCACTGACGTTGGTACTGGTGTTTTCCATTTGTAAGGGCGTGAAAATATGTTCCTTCATCAGTGCTTTCCAGGTCTTTCCTGTCATTTCTTCCGCAACCATTCCAGAGATAATCGGCCCAACGTTCGAATACCTATAATTACCAGAGAGGTCATAAAGAAAATCGTTATTTAGGTCTTCAATTAATTCATCATTACCGCCGCTATATCCTAAAAAAGCAGTTTTCCAGGTCATACTGGTGCTAAATGTACCATGGGTGTGATTCAAAAGATTTTTTATAGCGATGTTCTGTGTTTCAATACTGTCACTATAATTCAGTTTGGGAAGATATTCTTGAAGGGAATTATTCAAATCCAATACATTTTCCTGCTCCAGTATTTTGAGCAAAGTTCCCGTAAAGGATTTTGTGCTGGATGCAATATAAATAGGAGTATCGTTGTCCAAAGAGGATTCCTCACCTTTTAAAATTTCCCGATTCAATGCAAATGAATATGCCAAGCCATTTTCGTCGACCACGGCAAATATAAAATCACCTTGCATTTCCTTTTCAGTATAAATATCCCTTACCTTATTTTTAAATTTTGTCGCAAAATCCGGATGTTCTTTTTCGAACTTTTCCTTGTTTTTTAGTGGAGTATCATCACCTCTTTTACAGGCAATAGCGAAAAGCATAAGGGGCAATAAAATTAACAGTCTCATTAATTGATTTGTTTTTTGATTTAAAGGTTTTGACGAACATACTCCACAATAGGTTACACTTTTTGGTCTCCGAATACCATCTTGGGTGAACCAACTATTAAATTTCATCGAAGAGAACTTCTTTTGGTTTGCGCACTTTTTTTCTGAATTGTGTGTGGTCTTCCGCTGACCTATATCCAATTGGTGCTATTACTGCAGCATTCAATCCTTTTTGGTCCAGACCTAAAATAGCGTTGAATTTATCTTGCTCAAATCCTTCCATGGGGCAGGAGTCAATTTTAAGGGCTGCACATGCTGTTAAAAGGTTGGAAAGTGCCAGGTAGGTTTGTTTTTCGGACCAGTTTTGCCATGCTGCATCGGATTTGGCCGACAAGCTTTCCTTGATTAAATTCCCGTAACCTTCCAGTTTCTCCAATGGGGTATCCTGTATTTTGGAAGTTGCTTGAATGTACTCGTCAATGTGCTCGTTCTTTCTTTCGGTATAATTGCAGAACACGAAAATATGGGAGGCATCCGTCAATTGTGATTGGTTCCAGGCCGCCTCTTTTAATTGTAGTTTCAGCTCATCGTTTTTAATGATCAACACCTTGTATAATTGCAATCCATAAGAGGATACCGACAGTTGTACGGCCTGCTTTAGTTTTTCCAAATCTCCTTCGTTGATGGATTTGGATGGATCAAATTTTTTTGTGGCATAACGCCATTTCAAGTTTTCCAATAATTCCATTGTCTTCGTTTTTAAATTATTTTATCTGTTAATTCTTCCTAGCTTTTATTGATCAATAAAATGCCAATGGTCATGGCCAATAGTCCTAATACTTTTTTCATTACCATAGGTTCTTGAGGTAGCCCAAACCATCCATAATGCCCTGCTAGAGCTGAAAAAATAAGCTGTCCGAACAATCCCAAAGAGATCATGGTCGAGATACCCAGTTTAGGAATGGTATAATAGTAAAGCCCAATTCCGATGACACTGAACAAGGCTCCTGTAAACCATAAATGTTTGGGAATACTTATGAGAAGCGACGTTTTAGGAATGTTTTTGACAGTAAGAACCACAGCCAACAATGCGAAAAGCATACTAAAAAAGAAGGCCGTGAGTGAAGCCAATAAGGGATTTTTCAGATGAACACCAAGTTGGGCGTTCAATCCCCCTTGCATCGCCAAAAATACGCCGCCTATAAAAGCCAATAAAATGTTGATATACTGGTTCATGACTTCTTTTTTGATGTCACAAAACTAGAGGGATGCTTTGGGGTAAATCTTAAGGTAGCTTAAGAAATAAGAAGCAGGGTAGGGCTAATTTTGGTTTCTGATTAGTTGTAGGGTTTCTTAACCAAAGTCAATTGATAAGAGTTTGCCACAAAATAGCTTTGCTGAATTATGAAGGATATGAATAGGACATACAAGTTGATAAAAGTTCTTGGGCGTCACAACCTATTTTTTTTGGTTATGTTGGTTTGTCCCATATTTGGTTTTGGTCAGGTTGACATCAAAGAGGAAAGCCGGATTGATGCATTTTTCAATGATTGGAATTCGGAAAACCACCCTGGGGGAGTAGTCGGGGTTCTACAATCTGGAGAGATTACATACTTAAACGCCTTTGGGAATGCCAGCTTGGAATATGGGGTACCAAATAATGAGTTGACATTGTTCAATATCGGTTCCATATCCAAACAATTTACGGCCATGGGTATTGTGCTTTTACAACAAAGAGGAGTATTGTCTGCTGATGATGAGGTTCAAAAGTATTTCCCAGAGATTCCAATTTTCAGTAATCCCATTACCATAAAACATTTGCTCCATCATACAAGTGGATTAAGGGATTTTCACGAGTTAATGGCACTTGCTGGTTGGCGTGGTGATGACTATAGAACCAATGAAGATGTCATGAGGTTGCTACAAATGCAAACGGATTTGAATTTTAAACCAGGCGACAAATTTATGTATTCCAATACAGGATATGTGGTGTTGGCCGAAATCATTGAAAACGTTACGGGAGAGGATTTTAAGGTTTGGATGCAAAACAATGTTTTTGAACCGCTACAAATGAAGAATACTTATGTCGCGGATAATAATCAACACATTGTCTCCAACAGGGCCACATCGTACTATCATAGTCACGAAAAGGTTTTTGAAATGGCTCAGGCCTATTGGGCCTATACCGGTGCAGGAAATATGTATTCCACTACCGAGGATTTATTAAAGTGGGCCCATAACTTTTATGATCCCAAAACAGGTTGGGGCCAATCCTTTGAAGTTCTTCAAACATTGGGTGGTTTAAACAATGGCCGCCCCATCAACTATGCCTTTGGCATTTATATAGATGAAATGTTCGGTAGAAAACGGATACAACATGCCGGAGTAGTGGGAGGGTATCGCACTTTTCTTTGCATATATCCAGAGGAAGAATTGAGCGTCGTTGTATTGACCAATTTTTCCAACGCACCTTTTGGCGAGAAAGCGGATGACATTGCTGGTATTTTACTTTCAGAAACTAGGGAAAAAGCAGAACCGTTGGTTCATCCAGTAAATCAAAAAGAAGAAGCGCAACAAGAAAGTTCGGTGGAGTTAAGCGATTTTACGGGAACATTTTACAGTCCGGAAATAGATACTCATTATACGTTTTACCAAGAAGGAGATACCTTAAAATGTTCCCATGCAAGACATGGTGAACTTACAATGGAAATGGCCGAACCTGATGTGTTCAAAAGTTCTTGGCCTCTGGAAACCATCAAGATGTCACGTAATCAAAAGGGAGACGTAATCGGTCTCCACATATCCACGGGTAGAGTGAAAAATCTGTGGTTCAAAAAAATCAATTCATCATCAATCAATTAATATCATGAGAACAACAGTCATTAATTTAACTCTGTTAATGTTTGGCCTTTCAGTCGGATTTGCCCAAACCGACACGCTTTCTATCGAGAATGTGAATGTAATTCCGATGCATGAAGAAATCGTGATGCAAAACCAAAGGGTAGTTATTGCCGATGGAAAAATACTTCGAGTTGAATCCATGGAAAATACATCGGAACATCCCACAGCCAAAGTAATTGATGGTTCCGGGAAATACCTGATTCCCGGATTGCATGAAATGCATTACCACTGGCGCAACAAAGAAGGTGGGATTAAGCGTGATTTCAAATTGCTTTTGGCCAACGGAGTTACCACGGTACGGAACATGGCGGAGTACGATTGGCAAGATCATATTGCCATTAGGGATAGTATTGGACAAGGGAAATTATTCGGCCCAAATTACTACACTACGGGACCCTATTTGCAGTCTGGGGATCTAAAAATCAGTGCGGATATAGAGCGCATCATAGCACAGCACCACAACAAAAGGTATGACTTTATAAAAATCGCGGATAATCTTCCCAAAGATATTTATTTGGAAGTTTTGGAAAAGGCAGCCGACTATAATATTCCCGTGATGGGGCATGCCCAGCGTGAGATGGACCTGGAGTATTCGCTTCGGATGAAATCCATTGAACATGTAGAGGAGTTTGTGTATTTGTTCGGTGATGAACAAAGAAGGGATAGTTTATTCCTGAAAAATGCAGCACAGCAAATAAAAAACAGCGGAATTGTCATTGCCCCGACCTTGGTGGTTTTTGATATGATCGTACAATGTTTGGAAGACAATAGCTTTGCAAAACTTAAGAAAAAAGAAGTCGTAACATATATGCTGACTGGAGATTATGGGTATTGGGCATCGGACGAAAATCCCTATCGACAAAATTTAAAAGGGAAGGTAATCAACGGAATGGATGCTTTGCCATTGTTGGAAGGTTATTTTAAATGGATGATGAATTTTACCAAAATGTTGGCAAAAGAAGATGTTCCCTTAATGACCGGAAGTGATACTTTTGGTTTTGTGGTTCCCGGATTTTCCTTGCACGAAGAATTTCAATTTCTTCAAGAAGCTGGATTATCTCCTTATGAAATTTTGAAAGCTAGTACATTGACACCTGCCCGTTATTTGGATTCAATGGCCATGGAAGGAACTATTACGGAAGGGAAAAATGCGAATTTGGTCCTATTGTACAAAAACCCGCTAGAAGATATTAAAAACACCAAAACGATTGAAGGTGTACTATTGAAAGGTAAGTGGTTGGATCGAGACCAATTGGACAGCTTTTTAAAGGAAGTTGAATCCCTAAATCATTGAAAACTCAAATAAATTAAAAATACCTATGCCACATTTTGTACTGGACTGTTCCAATACGGTCATTAAATCGCAATCGCCGGAATCCATACTGCAATTGGTTTATAATGCCGCAGAATCCACAGGTTTGTTTGATCCCGAGGATATTAAGGTAAGGATCAATCCCTTTGAGTACTATATGGTAGGAAACACTAAGGATGACTTCATCCACATCTTTGCAAACATCATGGAAGGGAGAACTACAGAGCAAAAGGCCAATTTATCAAAGCGAATTGTTTCTGAACTCAAAGCATTGTTCCCCGAAGTTCCTATTATTTCGATAAACATCAGGGATTTTGAGAAAGCGACTTATTGTAACAAAACCATGGTATAATCTTCTACTATGAAAATGAAAGTAATAACGGCGACCTTTGCGATAGTTTTGATGTTTTTTGGTGTACAAGCTCAATCGGAGGGTACTCCGAATGTAGTCGGCACCAACCACCTTCTTTCCTCCAAAATATTGAATGAAGAGCGGGGAGTTCAGATATATCTGCCCCCAAGCTATCAAGATTCAGATAAAACATACCCTGTGGTTTACGTGTTGGATGGTCAACGCTTTTTTTTGCATGTGGTTAGCCTCAGCCAATCGTTCCAACAATTTCAATTGGCTCCGGAATTTATCATTGTGGGAATCAAGAATTCTTATCCCAACAGGTTTAGGCATTTTGGGGAGGGAAAGGAAAACTTTAAGGGCTTTTTAAAAGATGAATTGATGCCCTATGTGAACGAAAACTTCAGAACAAAAGGAGAAAACCTGCTTTTCGGTTGGGAATATGGCGGAAGCTTTGTTTTTCATATGATGATGGACCAACCTACACTTTTTAATGCCTATTTGATGGCCAGTCCATTTCCCATTTTTGATGCTATTGATGATTTGGATACTTCATCCCATTTGAGTACCCGGCTTTATTTTGCGGTAAGCCCCGATGAGTATGATGTGAGGCACAGTACCGAAAAATTGAACAGAAAACTGACATCGAACCCCATTGATGGGTTTGACTGGAAATATTTTGAGTTTGAATTGGAGGAACACCGATCAACAGGGTACCCAACTTTGTATCATGGTCTTCGAGACTATTTTAAATATTATCAGGAGTTTGAAACGAACAACCTGAGAAAATTCATCAATGCGGGAGGTATGGCGTATGCCTTGAATCATGCTCGGGAAAGGGCCAAGCGCTATGGATTTGAGCCTGACCTCTCCCTATGGTCACGTTTTACCATTGTTCGCAGTGCTATGCGGGCCGATGATTTTTATCATTTTGAAACCTTATTGAATTCCATGGATAAAGGTGTATTCATCAAAGAATTGATAGCACAAAGGGATTATGCCGTATCCCAAATAGCCACATTTTATGAAAAAAACAATCGGTTTCAGGAAGCTATTGAACTATATGATCTTTTGTTGAAAAAGTATCCGGATTCAGAAAGGCTGTTGACCAAAAAAAAGAATGTAACCCAACATCTGACCCAAAAACAATAGCGAAATGAAGCTTAAATATATCCTAGCCGTAGTTCTACTGAGTATTACTTTTAATCAAATCAATGCTCAGGATTCATCTAATGTCCATTCAGGTGACAACTCTTATGTTTTGGACCAATACTACAAATTAAACCTAAAGGTTTTTCAAGCGGGCTCGACTCCAGAAGACGTTGACAATATCTTTGAACTTTTTACCGACGACTTCACCTATGTGCATCCCCAATATGGAGGAGTATATACCAGGGAAGATCTATATAACGGTTACATTCGAAACCAGAAAAATGGTGGTTATGATGGCAGTGTGGTCGATATACGAGTCGAAAATAAAATTATTGGACTGAATGCCATCGCGGTGAACAAGCGCTTCATAAAGAAGGAGGATGGAAAAATAGTTGAGGGAGAGGCCCAAATGGCACTTTTCGAATTTAAAGACGGGATGATTTCTAGGATTTATGAGTATTGGAAATAGATTAAACTAATAGTTAAGATAGATGAACATAAAAACATTAATAAGTTTTACACTCATTTTTTTGGGAGTTTACTCCCTTCAATCACAACAGCAGACTGATTCGATAACCAAGGAATTGAATAGGATACAGGAAAACAGCAATCTTGTAGGCTTCGCCGTTGCCATTGTTAATAAAGATAGTATTGTTTACTCCAAAGGCTTTGGCTATTCGAACAAAGAGCAACAGATACCTTATACAACGAAAACGGTCCAACCTATTGCATCCATATCCAAGACGTTGCTCGGAATGGCCTTAATGAAAGCGCATGAAATGGAAATACTGGATTTGGATGATAAAATCAATGATCATCTGCCCTTTACCATACAGAATCCATTTTATCCAAATAAACCGATAACCATTCGTCAACTTGCTGACCATACCTCAAGTATCCTTGATACGGAGCACTATAACAAGATTTATATTTTTAAGGATAAAATTCCTCCTTTCCATGAAAACCTGCCCCAAAAAACCAAACAAGAGGTGCAAAAAGAGGTTGATCTATTGAATGGGAACCAAATGATGTCGGCTTCCAACTTTATTAAAAACCAGTATTGTACGGATGGAAAATGGTATTCATCAAATAGCTTTTCAAACACGGTTCCAGGATCTACGTATAAGTACAGCAATATGGGGGCAAATATTGCGGCCTATATTATTGCACAGGCCAGTGGTATGGAATACACTGAGTTTTTACAGGAGCATATTTTAAATCCGCTTCAAATGGAAAGTTCGGGTTGGGCATCCGAAACTCATCAATTGGAAAATGTTTCTACATTATATTGGTACGGTTACCCCATTCCAGCGTATGAATTCATAACCTATGGTGATGGCGGATTCATGACCAATATAGAGGACTTCAGTCAATATTTGATGGCGGTGATGAAGGGCAACAATGGGGAGAGCAATATTTTAAAGGCATCCAGCTACAAGGAAATGCTATCTCAACCGGCCTCAAAAGAATTCAAAAAGAATGTTTTTTGGACTATTGATGATGAAAAAATCGGGCATAGCGGCAATGATCCTGGTATTATTTCCCATGCATATTTTCTTAGAGAAGGAAGTCATGGTATTATTGTGTTTGTCAATACTTCAGAAGTCGAAAATGATATGATATCGGTACGGGATATCTACCGAACACTGCTTAAACATATGAGGTAATCCCACATAGGTTAAAACTATTGTGAAAATAAGACCCCACAAAATGAAAAGGTTTGCAATATACTTGGTGTTTTTCTGCACATTTCAAATGTTTGCCCAAGTTAAATATGATGTAAAAAAAGTAAATGATCACGTTTATATTTTTACAGAGTTATGGGATGCCAACGCCAACGGAAATTGTGGTGTTGTAATTGGTGATAAGGAAGTAGTGCTCATCAATTCCATGATGATGGGAAGTGCGCCAGATTTGGAAAGAGAAATTCAAAAAATTACCGATTTGCCCATAGGTTTTGTGATCAATAGCGATTCGGACACCTACAATCACCATGCAAACACTTACTTTGCTGATAAGGGAGCAACCATAATATCCCATGAGAACATCAAGTATTCAGAGGCATACCATCAACTCCTGTTTAAAGATGAAATATCCATTTCCATTGGGGATGATGAGGTGACTGCCTATCATACCCAACTCATACACTGGATCATATAGATGTTTACCTGGAGAATAGTAACGTGCTGTTCATGGGTGATGGGTTTCAGCCACATTGGTTGACGTATACTGGCCCAAACGGAATTGAGGGCGTTCTGTCCGGCATTGACCGGGCCATTGCATTGTCCGATGACGAAACCATCATTGTACCTGGAAATACATCAAAAGACCCGGGTTTTTATTTTGGGAACAAGGACCATCTTCTCAGAAACAGGGAGATATATGTCAAATTTCATATGCGTGTAGGGGAATTGTTTAAAAAAGGGTTTACTATTGAAGAAATTGCTTTGGACAAGGTTGTAAACGAAATTGTTGAAAAATTAGAAGCATATCCAAAATTTAAGCCCTACTTAAAATATGTGGTAGAAGAATCGGTGGAAGTTAACTTTAAGTCCAAAATCAAGTGAGTAATGATAGGGATATACATTTTTGTGGTGTATACCTGTTACATCAATAAATCGTTTTTGACTTCCATATTGAACAGTATTGTAATTTCCTCACAATACATATTCATCCGTTGCAGGTTTTTTATAGCCGATTTCGGCAATTTCTGTCTGGCAGACTCCCAACTTATTTTATCGGGCCATTGGGCGTAGGCTATATAGCTGCCCGCCTCATTTTTATGGAGACGGGAGCCAAGACCTCCGGCATGTGCTATAAACGTCTCGGTTGCAAGTTGCCATGTTTTCTCAAAGTCTTTTTCCCGACCAGGGATAACATCAAACCGATATATTACTGCGTGCATGTTGAGTGTTATTTATTTCCTAAAACTGAAAAGATACTCTCTATAAGTCATAGAATGAGATGTATGATGTTATTCTAAAGGTAAGGAATAACTCTCCAAAGCTCCATGGGTCGTAAACCCCATTTTAGTATATATTCTTTCCCCTGCTGCAGACGCAACCAAAAACACTTTGCTAGTCTGGGCTTCAACAGATTGATTGATCAAGAATTGGGTCATTTTTTTTCCTAGTCCCATCCCTCTATATGCTGTTTTTGTGCCAATCATGTGAATACCGGCAATACCATTTTTATCAATATAAACCATACCGCATGTGGGGATATCCTCGTCATGTTTTCCCAAAATGATTTTGAATGAAGGTTTGTCTATTAAAGGGATGATGGTAGATGCTTCGACGAGGTAGCCAAAAGATTCTGAGGCTACTTGAGCAAAAACTTCAGCTTCATCTTTGGTGTTTACTATTTTGAATTCTGTATCATCAAGCTCATCAAAGAAGACTCCGGTGGTATCCAAAGCCATTGCTTTTATTGTTGAACATGAGATAAACTGATGGGATTCCAATATGTTTTTTATGGTAATGTCCTCGTATATGGCAATCGAATTTGGTGCTGCTTTAGTTCTAATACTATCCTGTAACTTATGGATGTTCAGGTTGTTGTGGTCAAGACCAAAAGTTTTGCTGGGCCAAGAGCTGTTCAAAGGATAGGTAGCGGAAAACCCATCTTCATTTCTTAGAAAGCCTCCGTGTTTTCCAATTTGTTCCCAAAATTCGAATAAATGTTCTATAATTTGTTTGTTCATCTTGCTGTATTTAAAGAAATCCTTTTGATTTATATTGGTTCACAATTCTATTAAGGAATACCTCAATCTCTCGGTTTGTTCTATAAATTGCGGATGGCTTCTCATGGAAATTCAAAAGGGATTTGACTAAATGATTTAACGACTGTTCATGTGCTGATTTATTGGGCGTATTTGTCCTGGTATCAAAATTTTGATAAAAATCACTCAGGGAAAACTGTCCGATCAATTCTCCGCCCCATCGGTGGACCAGTTTTGCCAAAATGTCCAAATGGGATTTACCTCCCGTAGCCCCGGGAGAGGTGCTCAATAGAAGAATGGGCTTATCATGAAAGAAACGCTGATCTACCCTTGAAAGCCAATCAATGTGGTTTTTTAAAAAAGCGGAAGGAAGTCCATTATGCTCTGGGGAAGCCAAAATAAACCCATCGGCCGAATTAAAAATTTGAAATATTTCTTTCGTTTGAATAGGAATACCTTTTTTTTCGGTTTCGGGACTATAGATGGGCAATTCGTATGATTTTAGGTCAAGAAGTTCTATTCCCTTATTTGGGAATTCCTTGATAATATAATCTAGGAGTTTTTGGTTTATGGAATTGTGACTGGTACTTCCGGTAAATGCAATAATTTTTTTCATAATGCGCTGATTCTTATGTCAACGCAAACCTATTGCATGGAAGAACTTTTAATCTTAAGGTGTCTTAAGAAATGGGGTTATTTAATCTTTTTTCGAAGGGCACTCAAGAACTCAGGGGTAATGCCCAAATAGGAAGCAATCATGTATTGTGGTACACGTTGTTCAATACTTCTATACTTTGATCGGAATTCCAAGTAGCGCTCTTCGGCCGATTTGCTCATGGAGTTGATGGTTCGGTCCTGTAAGGCAACATAGGCCTTTTCAAACTTCAATCTATAGAATCGTTCAATGGCGGGAACTTTTTCGTAAAGTTGGTTCAGCGTGTCTCTGTGTATTTGCAGAACAATGGATGGTTCAATGGCCTGTACGAATTGTTTGGCGGGAGTTTCGGTTAAATAGCTGTAGAGGTCGTTTACCCACCAACCTTCAATGCCAAATTGCACAATATGTTCTTTAGCTTCTTCATCCATATGATAGGCTCGTAAACTGCCCGCTGCAATAAACCGCATATGGTTGGAGATCTCACCGGCAAAAAGCAAGACCTCTTTCTTTTTAAGGTGCATTTCTATGTAGGTGTCACATACTATTGATTCTTCCTCAGGAGTTAAATCAATAGTTTCCCTTAAATGTGATAACAGTATTTCCTTTGCGTCCAAAATATAGAAATTGATTCAGAAAATTAATAAAAGATAATCAATGGAACACAGCTATAGGACAAATGAAATCAAGTTTGGGTCAATCATGAATAGGTTGAGCTGTTATTAACCAAAGTCAATGAGTTCTAAAACATCCCTATTTACTTTTGTAATAGTTGATCAATATCAGAATGAATTTAAAATTGGCATTAAGAGTATCGGGGTTTGCTTACCTTTTGATTTTTATAACAGGCTTTTATGCCAACTTTTCTGTATTGGAAACCATGGTTATGCCTTCGGACCCTGAGACTACAGTCAAAAATTTTATGCAATACCATACGCAGGTAGGACAGGGCATCTTAGCTTTTGTGGCCATGCTTGCTTTTGATATGATTCTAGTATTTACCCTCTTCTATGTCACTAAAAAGGTGAGCCGAAAAATGTCTGCAATTGCCTCGGGTTTTCGATTGCTACATGCTATTGGTTTTGGAATGGCCTTGATGTACTTGATTGAGATTTACCAAATAACCGACCGTCCTTTAGGTATGGATGTACCAGAACTTCAGAATACAGTGATGTCTTTGTTGCTAAAGTTTGATGAAATTTGGGCGATAGGCCTTTTACTTTTTGGGGTTCACTTGGCTTTTTTGGGCTATTTAACCTTTAAATCAGATTTTGTACCCAAAAGTATGGGGTATCTGTTGTGTTTGGCCGCTATAGGGTATTTGGTGAGCTGCACCGCACAGCTATTGATGCCAAATTATACGGATTACGAACAAGGTTTTGAATTGTTGGTGATGGTATTTGGGGTGGTCGGTGAACTAGCCTTTACCATCTGGTTGTTGATCAAGGGGTTTGGAAGAAATCCATTGAAAACGATAGATTCTTAATAGCGTTAAAGTATACCGGATCAATGTTTGGCAATACGCTTTCGAATCCGACTCAATGATTCTGGCTTAACCCCTAAATAGCTTGCCAAATGGTATTGTGGAACCCGTTGCAGTAGGTCCGGTCGGTTTTCCATAAGGTCGAGGTATCTTTTTTCTGGACTGGAAATCATGAATTGGGCCAATTTATCTTGATAGGCTCCAAGTTCTTCTTCCACAGAAACCCGGCAAAGCGATTCAAAGCCAGGTACCCTTTTAAAAAGTTCCAGTTCTTTCTCTCTGGATAGAACCGCCAACTTACAATCCTCTATGCATTCCAAATAATGATTTGCAGGTACATTGAGATTATAACTTTGTAAGGAGGAAATGGCATCCTTTTCTACATAAAACTCCGTGGTTCTTTCCTCCCCATCTACTAGATAATATTTTCTTACCAGACCTTTGATGTTAAAGTAGGACTCATTTGAAACTTGTCCTTCACGAAGCAAAATGTGCCCTTTTTCGAAGGTTTTGATAGGGATGCATTCCGTCACAGCATTGGCCTGCTCCTCATTTAGGGCGATAGCTCCTTCAAGAAGTTGTACAATTTCACTTTTCAATGTAAAAATCTTTGATACTTACAAAAGTAACTTTTTCCTTCATTGATCTTTTTGATGTATAAGATTACTTTATAAAAACAGGGCAGGTCTTTTTGAAGTAGACCTGCCCATTTTGATTCTTTCTAAAAGAAAAACCTCCTAAAACCATGGTTATGCTTCCATGTTCATAAATATTGATTAAACCAATTTCATTTTTACAGGATCCCAATTCATGATTTTTTTATCAAAATAGCTTGTATTACATGCC
>NHBR02000025.1 GCA_002167435.2 Allomuricauda sp. TMED12 | reverse complement strand
CGACCAACGGTGACACGGTCATAGAGGCCGACGAGGCGGTCACTGTTACCCTGAACTCCACAGACAACGGGACGTTGAGCCTTACGGAAAATGTGGGGACGAGCAGTTTCACGGACGACGATGTGGCCGGCTTCACCATAGTGGAAGAGGGCGGTGCCACGGCCACTTCCGAATCGGGGACAACAGATACTTTTACAGTTGTATTGGATGGACAGCCTACAAGCGACGTGGTCTTTGATATCGTATCTGGTGATACAGGAGAAGGTACTGTAGATTTAGATCAGTTAATCTTTACCAATGGTAATTGGGATACTCCACAGACCATTACAGTAAGCGGAGAAAATGATTTTATTATCGATGGTCCTCAAACGTATAATATTACGGTTAGTATAAACGATGCTGCAAGTAATGACGCTTTTGATGTATTGGCAGAACAAACGGTATCAGTTGAAAATAGTGATGACGATATAGCCGGGTTTACCATAGTTGAGTCTGCAGGGAATACAGCTACCTCCGAGGCTGGCACTACAGATTCCTTTACGGTTGTGTTGAATAGACAGCCTCCCGTTAATGATGTAATCTTGGATATTGCTTCTGGAGATAATGGAGAGGGGACAGTGGATTTGACCCAACTTACTTTTACAACGGCTGATTGGGACACACCTCAAGAAGTAACCGTAACAGGTGTTGATGATGCCACAGTTGATGGTCCTCAAACATATAATATTACAGTTAGTGTAAACGGAGGAAGTGCAGCTTCCTATTTATTGGTTCCTTCTCAAACAGTTTCTGTTGTAAATGCTGATGATGATAGTGCTTCAGTAACTCTTTCTAATGAAAGTGGAAATGAAGATGATGGAGCTATTACGGTTTCCGCGACATTGGATAACGCAGTAGATGGTGGTTTTACCGTGCAGGTTTCTACTTTAGATGGAACAGCAACCATAGCTGATTCGGATTATACCTTGATAAATGCCCTGACATTAACGTTTATAGGAAATGCTGGTGAAGTACAGACTTTTGATGTGACTCCCATAGCAGATGCATTGATTGAAGGAGATGAAACATTGTCCGTTTCTATGGGTAATTTGAGTGGTACTTCTTTATCAGTGGATATTTCGGATACTGCTACAGTAATCATAAATAATGATGATTCCTGTTTGGCAACCACTTCTCCAGTGACGAATGGTTTGGATACGGAATTTTGTGTGGCGGTATTGTCGGATTTTAATCAAAATCTAAACGATTATGTAGATACGACCCCTCCAGCCAACACGAATTTGCGTTGGAGCACCAGTTCGGATATTAACGACGATACATTTTATCTTGGAACTAATGTTGTTAATCAAGCAGGGACTTATTACGGATTTTTCTATGACCTTTTGAATGATTGTACCAGCCCAAGTTCAGTTACCGTTACTTTGGTTGTGAACGAGGAACCCAATGCGGGTAATACTAACGCTATTTCCGTATGTAATACTACAGAAGGTGGAGGCAATACCATAATTGATTTGGATGACCGAATCACCAATGAAGATTCGGGAGTATGGACATTGACCAGTGCACAAACAGGTTCTTCTATAACCATTAATGCTAACAATATTATAAATTTTGATGGTCAACCTTTGGGAAATTATGTATTTACTTATACCACGGATACTGCTCAACTACCTTGTGTAGATCAGTCGGTGGATTTGACCATTACAGTAATCGATTGCTCGCTTCCTTGCAATGCAGGGAACACGGCACCACAACTAAGCGGGACCGATACTACCATTGAATTTTGCGACCAAGTAAATGCAGATTTGAACGATTATCTGGCGAGTACCACGGCTCCTTCGGGGACAGTGCTTATATGGAGTACTAGTAATGACCCAACCGTAACAGGGGCGCACTTAATTGGAGGTGAAGTTGTGGAACCAGGAACCTACTACGGATTCTTTTACGATGAAACTAATAATTGTGCCAGTCCCTTATTGCCAATCACCTTAGTACGTAATTTTACGCCAACTATTGATAGCACCACCGGAGATGTAAGCTGTGGTCCATCCATATTGACTCTTACTGCTACCGCATCTGTTACGGATGACAGCACGATCAGTTATACTTGGTACGATGCTCCAACAGGAGGAAATATAGTGGAAACAAGTGATACGTTTACAACAAACACCTTATCGGAAACTACTTCATACTATGTGACGGCTTCGGCCAATGGGTGTGAAACCGAAAGAGTGGAAGTGGTTGCTACGATCAATGATACCCCTAATGCAGGTACACCGAGCAATACTGTTGCGTGTAATGTTGCGGGGAATGGAGGTCCAAACACTATTGATTTGGATACTACGCTTACAGGGGCCGACCCAGGAACCTGGACCGTTATAACCGACCCATCGAATGGAGCCTTGGTAATTGGTACTGAAAATATTGTCGATTTTGTGGGATTACCGGCAGGTGATTATGTATTTGAATATACAACAACGGCCGAGGCTCCTTGTACCGGTACAACGGTGCAGGTAACTATTGCTGTAAGTGATTGTATTGTTGATACCGATGGTGATGGCCTTACCGATGGAGAGGAAGCAACCTTGGGCACTAGCCCCACGAACCCTGATACGGATGGTGATGGTCTTACCGATGGAGAGGAAGTGTTGGTGGAAGATGACCCAAGTACGGAAGCAGTACCGGAAAATGCAACCGACCCATTGGATGCTTGCGATCCGTTCTTGACACCCGATTGTAATCCAATGGATATTGATTTGGGAATCACAAAAACAGTTTTGGATAACCGATCCAAATTGATAGGTGATGAAGTTACTTTCGAGATTACGGTTACCAACAATGATTTGACCAGGGTGTTGGATATTATTGTTTCAGATGTGTTGTCAGCTTCTTTCAACTACGGCAGTCATCAAGCTTCATTGGGGGAATATGATGTGGAGACCGGAGAATGGTCCATCCCAGAAATGACTGCAGAGGATGCAGAGGCAACACTTACCATAACTGTTACCATAGCCGATTTAAATGATTTGGAGAACACAGCAACCTTATTGTCTTCCTTCCCGGCAGATGCCACTGTTACCGATAACAATTCGGAGACTGTAACGGTGAATGCCGAAAGAAGCCAATGTGAAGATCCGGGAACCATCTGTAATATCTTTTCACCAAACAGTGATGGATACAATGATACATTGACCTTGGTAGGGCATGAACTATATCCGAACAATACCTTCGAAGTATTCGATCGCTACGGAAACAGTGTCTTTCAAATGAACGGATACGACAGTTCGTGGGATGGAACAGGAAAGAACGGGCAGTTGCCCAAGGGTACTTATTTCTATATCCTTGATCTTAATGGAGACGGAACGGATGTAATCAAAGGATGGATTCAAATCGTAAGGAACAATTAAAATGCCATATAAAATAACCTTTTCAATATACAGAATAACGCTGCTCATGGTTTTTATGGCAGTAAGTGCCGTACATGCTCAAAAAGAGCCACAGTACACCCAGTACATGTATAATATAGGTAATTTTAACCCAGCCTATGTAGGTACGGTAGAAAGCCCCGAGATTATAGGTCTGTACCGCGCACAGTGGGTAGATATTCCAGGGGCGCCGACTACCATTCGCGCTGGGGCCAATATTCCCTTTAATAATGAGAAAATGGGATTGGGCATCAATATAGTAAACGATGTTTTAGGGCCGTCAAAACAAACCTATTTTGATGTGGCTTATTCCTATGAAATACAACTATCCGATGAGACCAAATTGTCTTTTGGATTGAATGCGGGTGGCTCATCGTTGAACGTCGATTTTTCTGAAGGAACTTTTGAGCAAGGTTCGGACCCCTCACTTTTGGGAGGAAATTATAGCAGTTTTTACCCAACTGTCGGAGCAGGACTTTTTATGTACCACGAAGAAGATTGGTATTTAGGTGCTTCCGTGCCCAATTTTTTGACCGATGAACTCTATAATGATGAAGTGGCGACGATTGTGGAGGATTACATGCAATTAAACGTTATTGGAGGTTATGTGTTTCAATTGAGCGATCGTACCAAGTTTAAACCAGCCTTTTTGGTAAATTATCTACAAGGTTCCCCCGTGAACATAAATTTATCGGCCAATTTCCAGTTTATCGATGCATTGACCATTGGCGCTTCTTACCGATTTGATAATGCGGTGAGTGGATTGGCAGGATTCCAAATATCCAATGCCATGTTCATAGGATACTCTTACGATTATAATACCAATGGCCTTGGTGAATATAGTGGAGGCTCGCATGAAGCTATATTGAAGTTTTATATTGGAAGGGGCGGTTTTGGTTCCGGAAACAATAAATCAAAGAACAAAAAATCAAAAAATAAAGGCAAACAGATTGATTCCCCAAGATTTTTCTAATATGAACCAAGCAAAAAAAATACAAGTAACACTATGGGCATCCCTTCTAAGCGTTGTCTTTTGCTTTGCCCAAAATAAACGAACCGGAGGAGACGTATTCTTTTTTCAATACGAATATCAAAAGGCCGTACAGGCCTACGAAAAGCAGCTTTCCGAAGGTACACTGACCAAACAACAGTTCTTGAACTTGGCAGATGCTTATTTTGAAACGAACAATTTTGAAAAGGCCTCCGAAGCATACATAAAGATTTATGATCAGGATACGTTGATGGATAGCCATCATTACAACAAAATGTTGCAAAGCCTTTCTAAATCACCCAATGCCAAGGGGAAAGAAGACTTTTTGGCCAGTATTTCGTCAAGCTTTTCAAAAGAATTGAATGAAAACAAGGAGTTCAATGAACAGTTGATTAAGAATGGTTCCGATGAGAATCAATTGGACTATGAAATATTCAACTTGGAGGGGAATAGCCCACAAACGGATTTTGCCCCTGGTTTTTACAATAGTAAACTTCTTTTTTCCAGTGGTCGTCCAGGAAATAAAAAACTACGTTATGAGCCTGGTAATGAAGGATATTTCAATATATATGAAACGACTATCCAACCCTCAGGACAAATAATGACCTTGCAACCGTTTAAAGCACTTGAGGAGACGGATTTTCATAAAGCGACCCCATCATATTCCTCGGATTTGAACAGTGTGTTCTACGTAGTTTCCAACACTCAAAATGGAGACCTCGCTTTTGATTCCAATGGAAAAAACGCATTGGGCATTGCAAAGCAGGCCATAGGTGGGGCAAATCAGTTATTGTTAAAGGATTTGAGCACCTCGTTCTACTATCCTTTTTATGATGACTCCAGTGGCAAGTTATATTTTGCAGCTGATTTTGAGGATGGCTATGGTGGAACCGATATTTATTTTGTGTATACCAACAAAGGACAGGTGATGTCCGCACCTATTAATTTGGGACCTCGAATCAACTCATCGGGAAACGAGATTGCCCCGTTTATTTTTGAGAACAGTTTTTATTTTGCATCCGATGTTTTCTACGGTCTGGGGGGAATGGATATTTATAAATCCAATATGGAAGGAGAAGACTTTGGTATTCCGATTAATCTAGGTAGCCAAATCAATACAGAATTTGATGATTTTGGGCTGATCATTCGAAATGAAGGTGAAGGTTTGTTGGGGTATTTTGCATCCAATAGACCAGGAGGAAAAGGAAAGGACGATATATACGGTTTTAAGGTAGATGAGAAACCTGGTCTGAAGACGAATATATTCAAAGGGACTGTTGTAAATGCTAGCAGTAAATCCGAAATAGTCCCTAATGCCGAAGTAAGCCTTTGGAATTTGAACGGGGAAATGTTGGCAAAAACAACTTCAGATCAAGAAGGCCAGTACCGATTGGAAATACCCTACGAAACCGAATTGGTTATGGATGCTTCAAAAAAGCGGTATTCAAGGTTTGTTAAAAAGTTTGATCAAGACGAATTGGATGCATTGCAGAGCGGTACCTTTGATATTGGAATTTCGTTGTACGATGACTTGGTTGAAGAACGCGAAGGACAGAAAGTGGTGAAAATGGACGATTTCTATTTTGATACCAGCTCTATACAACTAAAGGCTGAAATCACTTCCGAGCTCGATAAGGTGGTGGACTTTGTAAAGGCATTTCCACGGGCACAGCTTCGAATAGAGACCTATACGGATAGTAGAGGAGGAAGCAGTACAAATTTTAGGCTTACCCAAGGACGTTCCGATGCAATTAAAAAATATTTGGTGGATAATGGTGTTCCTGAAACTAGTATCCTGTACTCAATCGGTTATGGCGAAGATAAACTTTTGAATAACTGCACCAACGGAGTCTTCTGTTTGGAGATGTTGCATAAACAAAACCAACGTTCTTTGGTAGTGGTCCTCAACGATAATGTTCTCTTTGATTAGGTTACATCATCAGCTCCCAGCAATAATACAAGGCAAATAACGATAGAAAGACCATTCCTGAATAGGTAAGAACTCTTAGCCCTATTTTAGGTTGATGTTCCTTTGGAACATCTTTTCCCGTAACTGTTTTAAGGTTCATCCAACCTAAAAGTGGAGCAAAAACGAAAGATACAAAAGTGGCCAAGCCAACCAGGTCTCCCATGTTTGCACTAAAAAGGCTGATGACTATCCAATTGATCCAAGCCATGACAATAACCATTAAGGCAAAGGAATGTTTCGCATTGTAAATGTTTTTTTGTGGGTAAAGCTTTTGGAGTACATCCAAACTTACCCTTGAGATGGCATCGTGTGCAGTCATACAAGTACTGAACATGGTAGCAAATGCTGCAACAGCAATAAAAAAGTAAGCCCAACTGCCAATGTGGGTGGTGAAAAGGTTGACCAACTGGTCGGCAAAAACCACAGCGTTTCCACTAAGTTCGGTTCCAGTACCGTATAAGGTCATCCAGCCGATAACCATAAAAAACAAAGCTAAAACTGCGGTCAAAATATAGCCTACATTGAATTCTTGGAGTGCAATTTTAAGTGTAGGTTTGTTCTTCATGGTCTTTAGGTTTTCCATACCCCAAAGACTTACCCAACCAGAGGCCTCCACTGCTGTTGGCATCCACCCAACTAAGCCGATCAAGAATAGAATTCCTACTTCATTAAAAATTTCCGGGCGCTGATAAGACGAGGCATTGGGCACGGGTCCTTTCTGGAGCACCATCACCGTAGTGACCAACAGGGCAATAAAAAGAATGGTGATTACTGCCTTTAAAGAGTTTTCAAGAAACCGGTATTTACCGATAATCAACAATAGACCGATAAATACAAACAATCCCAATGATACGATACCGGCTCCAACTGAAGTAATATCAAAAAGGTTGATGAACAGGCCCGCCGTAACAACATATAGTGCAGCCAAAATGGTGAAAGTGGAAATCAGGGTAACAAAGGCATATATCCACAAATAGGTCTTACCCAAGTTGGTATATCCTTCAATCAGGCTTTTTTCCGTAACTGTGGTGTATCGAATTCCAAACTCAAAAAAGGGATACTTGAGCAAATTGGCCAAAAGAATGGGAATTATCATAACCCAACCATATTGAGCTCCTGCTTTTGTGGACAGTACCAAATGAGATGTGCCAATGGCCATACTGGCGAACAACAGGCCTGGTCCAAGTGCTTTCAACAATGCTTTCATGCAGCTTGTTTGTTAATTTTCAGGCAGGAAGATATGTTTTTTTTGTTGAAAGTTTTCAAGTTTCCCCGATTGGTAAATTGGATTATTCTTTCCCTAAGAGGGATTTTTGAAATAGCTTGAAAATTCGGGTGTATTCGTCCGTCCAACTGCTAGGTTCCACAAAGCCATGTCGTTCCACAGGGTAGACGGCCATTTCCCAATTTTCTTTACCGAGTTCAATCAAACGTTGGGAAAGCCGAACCATATCTTGAAAATGCACATTGTCGTCCACCATGCCATGAAGAATCAAAAGGTCGCCTTGTAATCCATCCGCAAAATAGATGGGTGAACTGCGTTTGTAGGCTAAACTATCGGTAGCAGGGGTGTTCAAAATACGGGCAGTGTAGCCGTGGTTGTATGCTGCCCAATCCCCAACAGACCTAATGGCACCGCCAGCACTAAACGTGTCGGGCGCATTGAACATACCCATCAATGTAATAAATCCACCGTAAGAACCTCCGTAGATTCCGATTTTGTCTGTATCAATACCATACTTGTCTACCAACATTTTGGCTCCATCCACTTGGTCGGACAAATCTTTGCCTCCCATATGTCGGTAAATACCCGTACGCCAATCCCTACCATACCCAGCACTACCGCGGTAATCAATATCAAGAACGGTATAGCCATTGTCCACCAAAAGATTGTGGAACATATATTCCCTAAAATATGAGCTCCACCATTTGTGGGCGTTTTGCAAGTATCCTGCACCATGCACAAAAATCACGGCTGCTTTGTTTTTTACGGAAGATTCTGGTTGATAAAGTCTTGCATAAACTTCTGCACCGTCGGATGCTTTGAACGTAATGATTTCTGGATCTTTCCAATTATAGGCATTAAAGTCATCGGTGTTGGAATTGGTGATTTGCTCCGCTTGGGTATTTCCGCCGATGGTAATCGGGTTGTCTTGAATGAATAACTCCGTAGGTTTATTGGAATAGGAATAGAGAATGGCCATTTTTTCCTCATTCGGGGAAAGGACCACATCATTTCTACCCACCATGTTAGTCAATTTTTCCCATTTGCCACCCTTTAGTGACATAGTGTAGAATTGACGGTCGCCCGGATGCGTTTTGTTGGAAGTAAAATACCATCGGTTTTTATCTTTTGATAGCGAAGCTCCATAAATCTCAAATTGTCCGGAAGTCAAAGCTTTAGCTTTTTTATTCTTGATGTCCATGGTGTACAAATGGGAATATCCTGTTTTTTCGGACATCAACCATATGCTTTTATCATCGGGCATCCATCCCAAAGAACCACCGCCCCATCTGCCGATACCGGGACCTCCAATCCAAGCTTCGTCATGTTGACGGTCCAATTGCTCTACCTTGCCCGTTTTGGGGTCCAATAATACAATCCATCGGTCTTTGTAATCGTTGGCCTGAATATCCAAAATGCCCTTTGAGCCGTCGGTGTTCCAAGTTGGCCCATTGATGAAACTTATACGATCTTCGTTTTCATATGTTTTGTCAGGATAATCCTTGGTGTATTCCGGAACATAATCCAACCCTTCCAGATTATCCAAAACCACTGGATAGTTTTTACGGTTTTCCACATCGTACACGAACATTTCGTATTGTGTGGGCTCATCGCCTACTTTGGAACGGGTGTTTTGGTCTTCGGTATACCCGGATTCCGTCACAAAATGAGGGACAATGGTTCCTTTGGAATCTGGACGCTCCATCAAAACGTAGGTAATGTAAGAACCCGAAGGATCTATTTGAAGACTGATGACCCTTTTTCCTTTGGTTTCAATTTCCAAAGGCTCCAAAGCTTCTAACTTTTTATTGATCTCTTCCCTTGCATCTCTTTTTGCTTTACGTTCTTGCAGTACATCAAAAATTCCCAACTGGTCTTGGTAGAGCCATTCATTTTTGGTGTCGCGTTGAGGTTCCTTATCCTTGGATTTTACATATCGTGTTTTTTGCTCCAATAGTCCGGAAGCAATATTCCATGTAAAAAGGTCCCCGTCATTCACAAAAGCTATGCTTTGTCCATTATCTGTAAAATGGGGGTTGCTTTCCTGTCCCTGGGTTTTGGTAATGGGTTTGGATTGATAGGTATCAATATCCAAGAGGAAAATATCCCCGTTTTTGGAGTATACAGCTTTGGTTTTATTTTGATTGTATGTGATTCGAGAAGATGGGAGGGCATTGGCAGTCAAAAAATCTACTTTTTTAATGTTTTTGCTGCCAACGGAATAAGCGTAGAGTGAATCACTTAGTGCTTCATTCGGATTCCAATCAAAATACAGGGTTTGTCCATCGGTTGACCAATAAGGACTGGACGGCCTGTGACCAACAAAATCATCTCCCTGCATGATATCCTTTATTTTAAGGGTGGAGTTATTCCCTTTTTGAGCTAAAAGCGAATTAAAAGTGATAAGAAAAAGTACGAGTGGCGTAAAAAATCTTCTCATGAGTGTTGTAAGGTTTAAGATGGTCTGTTCTTCAAATATCGGTTATTTGGATGAGTTTTTGGAAGAACTCTCCGAAAGGAAAATTTGAAAAAGTATCCCCATTTGTTGTCAGAAAAGGTATCTTTAATACGTACAAGATGTAAATTAAATCAACACATATCTTTTTAGTATAAGGGTAATGAATTGATTTAAAATCATTTAAAACTAAACCAAACCAATATCAATGCAAATTATTGAAAATTCCACGGTCTATGATGCCATCATAGTTGGCTCTGGAGCGGGGGGCGGTATGGCCGCCAAAGTACTTTCTGAGTCTGGACTTAAAGTAGCCGTTGTCGAAGCTGGACCATTCTTTGATCCGGCTAAACCAGAACACCAAACCCAATTGAAATGGCCCTATGAAAGCCCTCGCAGAGGAGCCAGTACTCGTTATCGCCCTTTTGGGGATTTTGATGCCGCTTACGGCGGATGGGATATAGAAGGTGAACCCTATACCCAAAAAGATGGGACCCAATTCGAGTGGTTCCGATCTCGAATGTTGGGTGGAAGAACCAATCACTGGGGAAGGATTTCCCTTAGGTTTGGCCCCAAGGATTTTAAGCACAAAGATGTGGACGGCCATGGTGACAATTGGCCGATTAGTTATGACGATGTAAAACCCTATTACGATAAGGTTGATAAGATGATTGGGGTTTTTGGAACCAATGAAGGATTGCCCAATGATCCCGATGGTTTCTTTTTGCCACCGCCAAAACCGCGTTTGCACGAGCTTTTCTATATCAAAGGAGCAAAAAAGAGCAATATTCCCGTGTATCCTTCAAGAATGTCAATGCTTACCAAAAAAATTAACGAGGACCGGGGAGTCTGTTTTTATTGTGGTCAATGTAATCGGGCATGCCAAGTATATGCTGATTTCTCCGCAGGAACCTGTTTAATTTTCCCTGCTCAGAAAAATGGTGGCCAAATTGACCTTTTCGTCAATTGTATGGTTCGTGAAGTAACCACGGACGATGAAGGAAGAGCCACTGGCGTATCCTACATCAACAAAGAAGATAGAAAAGAATATAAACTGAAAGGAAAAGTTGTGGTTCTAGGGGCTTCGGCCTGTAGTTCGGCACGAATCCTTTTGAACTCGAAGAGCAAGCAGCATCCGAATGGATTGGGCAACAGCAGTGATGTGGTGGGTAAATATTTGCACGATTCCACAGGTGCCGATAGAGCGGCCTTTGTTCCCGGTTTAATGAACCGAAAAGTATCCTACAACGAAGATGGGGTAGGAGGTATGCATATATACTCCCCTTGGTGGGGCGACAACTCAAAGCTCGATTTTCCTCGCGGTTACCACATTGAAGTGTGGGGTGGTATGGGAATGCCCAGTTACGGATTTGGATTCAATGCCAATGAGTTTAACAAGTTTTTCGGTACCAAAGTGGGCGGATATGGCGATGTATTGCGTAGCGATGCCAAAAAATACTACGGTGCGGTAGTGGGCATGGCGGGTCGTGGGGAGTCCATTGCGCGTAAAGAAAATTATTGCGAAATAGACCCAACCACGGTGGATGAATTTGGTATTCCAGTACTAAGGTTCCATTACAAATGGTCGCAGTTTGAGATTAACCAAGCCAAACATATGCAAGATACTTTTGAGGAAATCTTGATTAATATGGGTGGTGAGCCCTTGGGGGATAAACCGGGTAAGGATACCAATTATGGCCTGCACAACCCAGGTAATATTATTCACGAAGTGGGAACCACTCGAATGGGTGATGATCCCAAGACTTCGGTAACCAATAAATATCAACAGTTGCACGATGTGGACAATGTATTTATAGTGGATGCTGGACCATTTACATCACAGGCAGATAAGAACTGTACTTGGACCATTTTGGCACTCTCCATGAGGGCCTCAGAATACATTGTGGAGCAATTGAAACAACAAAACATTTAAGGACATGGACAGAAGAAAAAGTTTAAAATCGATAGTACTGGGTTCCGTGGCCGGTGGTTTGGCCGTCCATGGGTGTAAGCCCTCAACAGGAGCGGAAGAATTGGTGGAAGCACCAAAGATTACTTATCCTGGAAGGGTTCCTTTGGAAACAGAACTGATCAACGAATTACAGGACGAACAATTTTTGAATCCACACGAAGTGGAGACCCTAACCATACTGTGCGACTTAATATTGCCCCCCTCGGAAGAGTTTAAAGGAGCATCGGATGCTGATGTAGTTGGGTTTATTGAGTTTATGTGCAAAGATAATGAGTCTTTTCAGCCTGATATTCGTGGTGGAATCATGTGGCTAGATCATAAGTGCAATACGGAAAATACCGTTGAGTTTAAAGATGCTACGGAGGAGCAACAAAAGGCCATTTTAGATGGAATTGCCTTTTATGACCCCGAAGTGCCAGGAAATGAACGGCCATTTGAGGTGAATTTCTTTTCGTTGGTTCGCAACTTGACCATGACCGGTTTTTATACTTCTAAAATTGGTATAGAAGAGATAGGATACAAGGGTAATATGCCCAATGTATGGGATGGGGTTCCAGATGACGTGTTGGAACAGCATGGCGTATCCTATGATGAGGAATGGCTTGCCAAATGTGTGGATCAGAGTAAGCGCGGGGTAATTGCCGAGTGGGACGAGGATGGGAATTTATTGACCTAAAAATTAATCCCAAAATATAAAAATAGGGCTCAATCTCTAGGGATTGGGCCTTTTTTATGTTTTAGATGAAATACAATATGGCATTACTAATCACATTTTACTACTTTGTGAGAAGACAATTTTGTTGAGATGATTGCAAAAACGTATTATCCTGAGCATCCCTTGGATGATTTGTATAGAGAATGTTATTATCTTCAAATGGATGATATTGTTGGGATAGGACGTATTCCAGTGATAGATGATTGTTGCTATGATATTGTTTTTTTTAAAGAGGCCGAAGGTAACTTTTACTATGGAGAAGACGCGCGAAAAGTCCCCATTAGCAGTAAGGTGTTTACCATTCATAGCGTAACACCTCCTTATCGAATTGAAGCAAAGGACTCCCTCACTTTTTTTACCATAAAGTTACAGCCTTGGGTGAATGCCTATTTTTTTTCTGAGTTGGAGCAATCTGGTGTGGTGGACATTAGAAAATTGGATTCGAGTTTAGAACGGATTCACCAAAAACTTTTTAATGAGGTTGAGGTATCTGCCAGATTTGATATAGCTGAGGAGCTGATGATGGGTAAAATTTTTGAATTGTCGCCTTCCATGGAGCTGGTTCGTGAAATTTGTGCCCTAATTTATGAAAGGCAAGGAAAGATTACTGTAAACGAATTAAGTGAGCACTTTGAGAAATCAAGACAGTACTTGGGCAAGATTTTTAAAAAAGAGGTCATGTACCCCCTAAAAAAATTCATTATCACGGTTCGTATATTGGATTTGGTGAAATACAAGGCAAAAAACCCAGATATTTTGCTTACACAACTCAGCTACGACTACGGCTATTTTGATCAAGCACATTTTATAAACGATTTTAAAAAAGTATGTGGTGTAAAGCCACTAGAGTTTTTCAATAATTTACCCGAGTTTTTACTAAGGCATCAATAGGTTTACATTTTTACAATTTAATGGCCGGTAATTATGGCTTCTTTGCAAAAAAAATAAATCATGAGATACTGTTGGATTGTTTTTGGGCTGGTATTGAGCTTTTCTTGTGCTGAAAAGAGCACAGTTCAAAATAACGAATTGTCACCTAAAATGGAATCAGTTAGTGATTCCTTGGATACCTATTTCATCAAGCTTACGGAGTTGCGAAAGTTCAATGGGGTAGTTATGGCCTTTAAACAAGACACCCTACTCTTGGAAAAAGCCTATAACTTGAACCAAGACTCTCAAAGCTCAACCTATGTGACCACTAATACACAGTTTGATATCCATTCCATTTCAAAATTGATGACCTATTACTTGGTGGCTAAATTGGAAAGTGAAGGAACGCTTTCCAGGAACCAGACCTTGGATATGTTTTTTGAAGGTTTTCCCAAAGGAAAAGATATTACAATAAAGATGCTGTTGGAGCATAGTTCTGGACTGCCTAGGGAATTGTCGGGCATAGAGGGACAAGAATACGATTTAACTTCGGATGAAATTGTTAACCTGGCCAAACAGGAGAATCTTTTGTTTGAACCAGGTACTGATGTGCAATATTCCAATGTGGGTTATGAAGTTTTATATAACATTGTGTCGAAGGCATACGCAAAATCATTTACGCAATGTGTGGTAGATGAAATATTTGTGCCGCTGGGAATGGATAATAGCGGGGCTCACTTCTTTACCAAGGAAGATAGGATAAAAAATATGGCGCAAAACCATGTGCTCAAAGACAGTTTACTGGTTAAGGTGGACAATATCCAGCGGGATGAGTTCCGTACGGCCCGATTGTTTTCCACAGCTATGGATTTGAAAAAGTTTTTAGACCATTTGAAACAGGAGCCCTATGCCTCATTTCTAAAAAATACAAATGGAATCATAGCAAAGGATGGAGGCTCTAAAGGAATCCGTGCGCAGGTGTACAGCGATTTGGAAAACAACTTTGATTTTGTGTTGTTGGCCAATTATGATGAAATGCCCTTTTTTGATACGATAGACGATATGGCAAAGCTATTAAAATCGGAACCTGTGGAATATCCGAAGGAAATCAATAGAAAGGCCATTACGTTGGATGAAGAGGTGCTTCAACAATATGAAGGCTCCTACACCTTTGCCGATTTTGATGGTTTGGTTCTGGAGGTAAAAGTGGAAGATGGCCAACTTATTATTTTGCAAGACGGGGAAACCATAGGTGAGCTCCAGGCGGAAAGTCCTACCGTATTTTTTGAGGATCCCAAGGCAGCGGAATCTTTTGAGTTTATAGAAAATGAATCGGGAACCTATAATGCCCTAATGGGGTGGAAAGGTATTGTTGTAGAGGGAAAACGGGATTAGGGCAGAATTTATAGGTTACAAGTCCTTCAATTCGTATTTAACATAGGCAAACTTGGTTCCATCAGGATTCCATGAAGGTACATTTATGGTGCCCTGACCTCCAAAAAATGGAGAGGTCAGATCGGAAACTTCCTTTGTATTCAAGTCCAAAAGTCGCAGCTTTACCTGTTTTCCAAAGGGATGTGCTTGTTTTTGATCCTCCAAATAGGTGATTATAGTTGCAACTTTATTGTTTGGTGAAATATGGGCAAACCAATTGGAGTGTTGATCAAATGTCATTTGTTCCGGGTTGGATCCATCAGGTTCCATCCGCCAAATCTGCATCACTCCCGAACGGTAAGAATTAAAGTAGATGTATTTCCCATCTGGAGAATATTCCGGTCCGTCATCCAAACCAGCGGCATCGGTCAATCTTTCTTCTTCACCACCCTGAACATCAATTTTATAGATATCAAAATTATTGTTCCTTTCGGCGCAGTAAACTATGTTCTTGCCATCTGGGGAAACTCCGTGCCAATAAGAAGGGGAATTGGGGGTTATCTGTTTGGGAACACCTCCATTGGCATCGACTTTAAAAATAAAGGATGACCATCCTTCAATTTCGGGTTTGCTGCTCGAAATGAATAAGGTTTCACCATCAAAGGAAAATCCATGGTCATTGTTTGCCTGTTGAACTGTACCTGTGTTTAAAACCCCTAGATTTTCTCCGTTCAGGCCTATTTTCTCCAGTTTTCCATCACTATTTATCAAAAGGTATTTTCCGTCCCTTGACCAGTTGGGAGCCTCAAAATGACGTTCTTCAGAGAAAACTAGATGAGAATTTCCAGACTCCATATCATATATATAAAGATGACTGACAACTTTTTTTTCATCCGGGATTTGGGCAAACAGAATAAGTGGGGAACATAACATAGCAAAGAATAGTTGGTACATGACAAGCTAAATTGTTAAATCTTATAAACTTAACCATAAATGGAATTCAAGACCATGAAATTTCACTTTTGCCAGTACAAGTTTTAAAACGAGTGGTTTAGTTTGATAACAATGACGTTTGCGGGCTAGGCAAGATTTTATTCAAATCTTTATCGGATACTCAAATGATCAAAGATATTCGATTAAGGAGATGTTTTTTAAAAT
>NHBR02000024.1 GCA_002167435.2 Allomuricauda sp. TMED12 | reverse complement strand
TTTCTTCTTTGATTTCTTCCAATAAAGGGTCGTCCAAATTAAAAAAACTTAACTGCATCTCGTTTTGGGACATCTGCAGTTTGTCGCTTACTTCTTCACTCGAATGTGATTTTTCGAGTTTTTTAAGGATTTTGTTCGCTTTTTGAATTACCTGTTGGGGCATGCCCGCCATTTTGGCCACATGGATTCCAAAACTGTGTTCACTACCGCCCGGCACCAGTTTGCGCAAGAAAATGACATTGTTCTCCAATTCCTTGACCGAAACATTGTAATTTTTGATACGGCCAAATGTATTGGTCATATCGTTGAGTTCATGGTAGTGCGTAGCGAACAAGGTTTTTGCCTTGGCAGGGTGCTCGTGCAAATATTCCGAAATGGCCCAAGCAATCGAAATCCCATCATAAGTACTGGTGCCGCGACCAATCTCGTCCAATAAAACTAAGCTGCGCTCCGAGAGGTTGTTCAAAATGGAAGCTGTCTCGTTCATTTCTACCATAAAGGTCGATTCGCCCATCGAAATGTTGTCGCTGGCACCGACCCGGGTGAATATTTTGTCCACTACGCCCAAATTGGCCTCAGCTGCAGGGACAAAACTTCCCATTTGTGCCAACAATACAATTAGTGCGGTTTGCCGCAATAAGGCCGACTTACCACTCATGTTGGGCCCCGTGATCATGATAATCTGTTGTTCTTCACGGTTAAGGAGCACATCGTTTGTCACATAGGCATCACCAATAGGCAATTGTTTTTCAATAACGGGGTGTCTACCCTCTTTAATGTTGATATCGGTGGAATCGTTTACAACTGGTTCAACATAGTTATTCTCCTTGGCCAGTTGGGCAAAACCACAAAGGCAGTCCAATTGTGCGATAAGTTGAGCATTTAGCTGCACCGGAGCAATGTATTCTTGCATCCAGACCAACAATTGCTCAAAAAGTTGTTGCTCGAGTTGGTAAATACGTTCTTCAGCGCCCAAAATCTTGGATTCGTATTCCTTCAGTTCTTCCGTAATGTAGCGTTCTGCGTTGACCAAGGTCTGTTTGCGTATCCAGCTTTCGGGAACTTTGTCCTTATGGGTGTTTCTAACTTCGATGTAATAACCAAAAACATTGTTGGAGGCAATTTTTAGCGAAGTGATACCTGTTTCCTTGGTTTCACGCTCCAGCATTTTGTTCAAGTAATCCTTGCCGGAAAACGCAAGGCCTCGCAGCTCATCAAGTTCTTCGGAATAGCCTTGTGCAATGGTGCTGCCTTTGGCAATGTTCACGGGAGCCTCTTCGTTGAGCACTTCCTTGATTTTTGAGCGGAGGGCTTCACAATCGTTCAAGCGTTTACCAATATGTTGCAAGGAACTGTTGGTGCTGTTTTGTGCCAATTGTTTGATGGGAACAACAGCTTCCAAAGAATTCTTCAGTTGAATCACTTCTTTGGGGTTGATTTTCCCTGTGGCCAATTTGGAAATCAATCGTTCCAAATCCCCCATTTGCTTAATGTGGCCCTGAATTTTATTCAGTTGTTCATCTTCATCTTTTAAATAAGAGACCACTTGATGCCGTTGCTGGATTTTTTCAACATTTTTTAATGGAAGGGCCAACCATCTTTTTAATAGTCGTCCGCCCATAGGGGAGATCGTCTTGTCGATAATGTCCAGCAAGGTCACCGCATTTTGGTGCGGAGAGTGATAGAGTTCCAGATTTCGAATGGTAAAACGATCCATCCACACATATTCCTCCTCGGCAATGCGATGTATTTTGTTGATGTGCTGCAATCGGCTATGCTGTGTTTCGGAAAGATAATGCAGCACGGCGCCCGAAGCAATGATACCGTGATTGAGATGGTCGATGCCAAAACCCTTTAGGGTTGTTGTTCCAAAATGATGGTTCAGGCTTTCTTGGGCATAATCTTCCTGAAAAATCCAATCCTCCAAAAAGAAACTATGGAACTGGTTGCCAAAACTGTCAACAAAATCCTTCTTATGGTTTTTGGAAACCAATACCTCATTCGGTGAAAAGTTCTGAAGCAATTTGTCCACCTGCTCCACCGATCCTTCAGAAGTTAGAAATTCCCCTGTGGAAATATCCAAAAAGGAAACTCCTAGTTTGTTTCTGCCAAAATGTACCGCACACAAAAAGTTATTGCTTTTTGCGCTCAGAATATCGTCGTTTAGGGCAACGCCGGGCGTAACTAGCTCTGTTACCCCTCGTTTTACAATGCTCTTGGTCTGTTTGGGGTCTTCCAACTGGTCGCAAATGGCTACGCGCTGTCCAGCTTTTACCAATTTTGGTAAATAGGTGTTTAATGAATGATGCGGAAACCCTGCCAATTCAGTTTTATCACCACCATTGTTTCTATGCGTAAGGATAATGCCCAAAATTTTTGCGGCCTTTACCGCATCTTCCCCAAAGGTCTCGTAAAAGTCCCCAACACGAAACAGTAACAAAGCATCAGGATGTTTCACCTTAATGGTATTGTACTGTTGCATCAACGGGGTTACTTTCTTTGCTTTCTTCTTGGCTGCCAAAGCGATTTAATTCTGTTACTTTTGCCCAAAATTGGGATGGAAACGAATATATTGTTTTCATCAACCATCAAAAATTTTTGTTGATATTTTTACCTCAATGTTTAAAAAATGAGCCGAAAACTGGAAAATAGCGAGCTGGACCGATTGGATGTGACCAGTTTTAAGGAAGCGGAAAAAGCTCCAATCATCATTATTCTGGACAATGTCCGTAGTCTGAACAATATTGGTTCCGTTTTCCGAACCGCCGATGCTTTTTTGGTGAAGAAAATCTATCTCTGTGGAATTACTGCCACCCCTCCCCATAAAGACATTCGCAAAACAGCATTGGGCGCTACCGAAAGTGTGGATTGGGAATACCGAAAAGATACTTTGGAATTGGTTGATGAGCTAAAGAAGAGCGGTGCGAAAATTGTTTCGGTGGAACAAGCTGAAAATTCAGTTATGCTCAATAATTATCAAATTGATTCGGAAGAAACCCTTGCCTTGATTTTTGGAAACGAAGTAAAAGGGGTTTCACAAGATGTTGTGAGCGCGAGCGATACAATTTTGGAAATTCCTCAATTTGGTACCAAACATTCTTTAAATATTTCCGTAAGCACAGGGGTTGTGGTGTGGGATATTTGGTCCAAACAAAATGCTCTAAAATAAAAAGGCCCTGTAAAACAGGGCCATATATAAAATCTGAGTTAGTTAGTTTCTCGAATTGAGGCTGCTAATAAAATAAAACCATTCGTTATATCCAAACATTTTCTAAAAATTCTCTTAAATGTTTGATAAAAGTATATTGTCTTCCAACTTTTCTAAAATGAATTCGTAATCATTAGGATTGTGAACAAAATCTAGTTCGCCCATGTCCAGAATTATGCTATTTTGATTGGGATGACTTTTAATAAAGTCCAAATACCCCCTATTGATTTTTTCTAGATATACCGGATCTATGTTCTGTTCATAATCCCGCCCCCTTTTTTTAATGTTGGCCAATAACCGTTCGGTATTTTGATAAAGGTAGAGGTATATTTCAGGCTTTTTTACCTCTTTGTACATAAAACTAAAAACCTTTCGGTATAGATTATACTCTTCTTTTTGCAAAGTGACTTTAGCAAAAATGAGCGACTTGAAGATATCGTAATCACTCACCATAAAATTCTTGAAGAGGTCAAATTGAGAGGTGTCGTCCATAAATTGTTGGTACCTATCCGCCAAAAAGGACATTTCCAAAGGAAATGCATAGCGGGCTTGATCTTCATAAAACTTTGGGAGAAAGGGGTTGTCCGCAAAACGCTCCAACACGAGTTTGGCGTTAAAGTCGTTAGCGATCATTTTGGACAAGGTGGTTTTTCCAGCTCCAATGTTCCCTTCAATGGCAATGAGCTGTAATTGGGAGAAAAGTCCCGATCTATCTTTGAAGAGCTTATGTTTGGTTTTGGTTAGCTTACTTCGGTCTTTGCACTCTTGCAACAAATTTCGGGTATCCTTGTGCAGCACGGGATGATAAAATTGAGGTGCAATATCCCCCAAGGGCTTCAAAACAAAATTCCTATGCTGCATTTGAGGATGGGGAATCACCAGGTCATCATTGTTAATGATTTCTGAGCCATAATAAATAATGTCAATATCCAAAGTTCGTGAGCTATACCCGCCGTCTTCGGAACGGACTCTTCCAAAGTACTGTTCAATTTGTAGGAGGGTGTCCAATAACTCTGTCGGGCTAAGTGGTGTCAATACGGAAATAACAATATTTAGAAATTGATCGCCTTCGAAGCCAATCGCCGGATTTTCGTAAACCGAGGAAATATCCAAGATGGAACCTACCTTCTGTTGGATACGAAAAATGGCTTTTTGGAGGTTCGCAAGACGATTGCCCAAATTGCTCCCTAATGAAAGATATACCTTTTGCTTTTTGCCCATAATCGAAGAAACAAAGTAAACAAAACAATACTACAATGGTTATATTTGAGGCGTATTAAATTTTATTGAATGAAGTTTTTAAGAAACCTACTTGCCTCAATTTTGGGGAGCTTAGTGGCATTTATGATTGTTGTTGGCATGTTCTTCATCTTTATGGCCCTAATAGGAAGTGCGGAGGATGGTGTTGTAGTCAAAAAGAACTCTGTTCTGGAACTTAGCTTTGTTACACCTATATCTGATTACGTGGGTAAAGATGAAACCGACCCTTTTGCTGCGTTATGGGATGAAGAACTTGGCTTGGATGAAATTTTGCATGTGATAGAAGTGGCCAAAAATGATAATAATATTGAAGGAATTAGTCTTACGACTGGGTTTTTGCAGGCCGGTATGGCCCAGACCCGGGAAATAAGGAAGGCCTTGTTGGATTTTAAATCCTCTGGTAAATTTGTCATGTCACATGCCGATGTATATGCACAAAGAGATTACTACTTGGCCAGTGCAGCCGACGAGGTGTATGTTAACCCTGTTGGCGTTTTGGACTTTAAAGGATTGGCCACAGAAGTGCTTTTTTATAAAGAACTTCAAGAAAAATCAGGGATTAAAATGGAGGTCATCCGACATGGGAAGTACAAAAGTGCGGTGGAGCCTTTTCTTTCCGATTCCATGAGTGATGAAAACCGTACCCAGATCAAAGAATTGATTACTTCAATCTGGAGTGTTATAGTGGACGATATTTCGGAATCCAGAAACATTACGCCTCAAAACTTAAATGTAATTGCGGACACCCTTGGTGGAAGAACCCCGGAGTATGCCGTGGCATCCGGTCTTTTGGATGGGACTTTGTATTTCGACCAATATGAAAACCTTCTAAAGGAAAAGATTGGGGTGGCCGAGGACGACGAATTAAATTATGTTGGACTTATGGATTATGCCAAAAAGGCCAACAAAAAGAAAATTCATAATGGCTCGGATAAGATTGCCGTAATTTATGCCCAAGGTGAAATTTTGTTTGGAGAAGGTGGAAAGGGGTACATAGGGCAAGGGCTTATTGTGGATGCATTGCACAAAGCCGTGGACAACGAGAGTGTAAAAGCTATCGTACTTCGTGTGAATTCCCCAGGAGGTAGTGCTTTGGTCTCTGATATTATTTGGAGGGAAATGCAATTGGCCAAAAAAGAAAAACCGTTGGTGGTTTCCTTTGGAAATGTAGCTGCATCGGGTGGTTACTATATTGGAGTAGGGGGTGACAAGATTTTTGCAGAGCCTACTACCATAACTGGATCTATTGGTGTTTTTGGAACTATACCTAATGTAAATGAACTTGCCGAGAATATTGGTGTGAATGCGGAGCAGGTGGGTACCAATAAAAACTCAGTGGACTATTCGTTTTTTGAACCGATGACCGATTCCTTCCGTAGTGTGATGCAAGAGAGTATCGAAGAAACCTATGAGACCTTTTTGGACCGCGTGTCACAAGGTCGTAACATTCCTGTGGAACAAGTAAATGAAATCGCCCAAGGTAGAGTGTGGAGTGGTGTGGATGCCCAGGCCCTCGGGTTGGTGGATGAATTGGGGACGTTGGATGATGCCATAGCCGCAGCAGCTGATATGGCCGGATTGGAAGATTTCGGTATTCGTAAATATCCCAAATACAAATCCGGTTTTGATCGGTTAATGGAAGACTTTGGCTCGGTGAAAGTCGATATAGGGGAGTCCATCATTCAAGAGGAGATAGGTTCGGAAGCCTATGAAATTTTAAAGGAATTCAAACAATTCACCAAACAAGAAGGAATCCAGACCAAGATGCCGTTCAGTTTAAAGATAAAATAAGTGAAACATAATAGTTCCTTGTAGGAGGAGCTTTTAATAACATATGACGCAAAAGGACAAAAAGTTAGCATTTTCCATCTATCTGTATTTAGGAGCTTTGTTTATCACCTCCTTGGTCGTGTCGAATCTTATTTTTCAAAAGTTTTTTTCGTGGAGTCCGTTTGGTGATGTAACCGTTTTTGGAGCTCCACTTTTTGAACTTTCGGTAGGTATTTTGCCCTATCCCATCACTTTTTTGATCACCGATTTGGTCTCGGAGATTTTTGGTCAAAAAAAGGCAAACCAAGTGGTTACTGCTGGTATTTTTGCTTCGTTTTTTTCCATGGGCATTATTTTATTGGCCAATTATTCCAGTGCCATTCCATCATCACCAGTGGATGACACTACCTTTACCAAAGTATTTGGATTATCTCCATTAGGGGTTTTGGCCTCAATGTTGGCTTACTTGGCTGCCCAGTATATCGATATTACCATTTATCACTTTTGGAAAAGGGTCACAAAGGGGAGAATGCTTTGGCTCAGAAATAATTTTTCCACCTTTTCATCACAGTTTATAGATACTTTTACGGTTGTAGGGCTATTGTGCATTTTTGGTGTTTTGCCTTGGGATAAGTTCTACGGATTGCTCATTAGCGGAGTAATTTTTAAAATGATGATTGCCCTGCTCGACACCCCTTTGCTCTATTTCTTCGTATATCTAATGAGAAAAAGATTTAACTTAAAAATAGGGGAAGAAATTTCTTTGGATTGATACTTCTCCTTTAATTTGTTGTAAAACAATCACATATGAAGAAAAAAGTCCTGAAAATTACTGGAATAACCCTACTTATCCTACTAGCGATTATTATTGCGGTCCCGTTGTTTCTTCAAGGTAAAATTGAAGAAATCATCAAGAACAAAGTCAACAATAGCATTAATGCTACTTTGGATTTTGAAGACGCCAATCTAAGCCTTCTTAAAAGCTTTCCAAATGCCAATGTGGAGCTTACCAAACTATCTTTGGTCAATAAGGCCCCTTTTGAGGGTGATACCTTGTTCGCCTCGTCAGAGATAGAACTGGCCATGTCCATAAATGAATTATTCAAATCAGCCGATGAACCGATTGTTATTAAAACTTTGAACATTGATGGCGCTAAGTTGCACATAAAGGCCGATGCAGAGGGCAATGCGAACTACGACATCGCAAAAGAGGAAGAAGAATCACCATCTGCAACATCGGAGGAACCCAGCGATAACTTTACACTGAACATGGATTCCTATGCCATTACCAATTCCGAAATTATTTATGATGACCTGGGCAGTGGAATGAAATTGGAGGTTTCTGAAATGAACCATTCGGGAACGGGTGACCTTTCCTTGGAAAGATCAGAATTGAAAACCCTTACTGATGCATTGGTGTCCTTTGAAATGGACAGTACCAAATATCTGAACAAGAACAAAATCAATTTGGATGCACTCATCGGAATCGATTTAAGTGAGAACAAATATTCCTTTTTGGAGAATAAGGCCATGATCAACCAGTTGCCTTTGGTATTCGATGGTTTTGTAAAGGTGAACGAAGACAATCAAGAAGTGGACATCACTTTTAAAACACCATCTTCGGACTTTAAAAACTTTTTGGCTGTAATTCCAGAAGCTTATGCGGCCAACATTGAGAATGTACAGACCACCGGAAATTTTGAAGTGAACGGTGAGTTTAAAGGAGTGGTGGATGAAGAGCATATCCCAACCTTCAAAATAGCCATCAACTCCGAAAACGCTTCGTTCAAGTATCCGGATTTGCCAAAATCGGTGCGCAATGTGTATATCGATACGGAAATTAACAACGAAACGGGAATCACTGAGGATACTTATGTGAACATTAACAAGTTGTCCTTTCTAATTGATGAGGATAAGTTCAACCTGAACGCAAAAATCAGGGAATTGATGGGCAATACCAAAGTGAATGCCCATATGGATGGAACCATCAACTTGGAGAATATTTCCCAAGCTTATCCTGTTCCCGGGGATTATAACCTCAAAGGCATTCTAAACGCAGATATTACTACTGCTTTTGACATGGCATCCTTGGAGAAAAAGCAATATCAAAATACAAAGACTAACGGAAAGGCGTCTGTGTCTGGGTTTGAATATGCTTCGGAAGAACTTAAAAATCCAGTGGCCATCAACGCTGCGGCGGTTACTTTTAACCCCAACACGGTTACTTTGGACTCTTTTAAGGGAAAAACGGGAAGCACCGACTTTGATGCGAAGGGTACACTGACCAACTTGTTGGGTTTTATGTTCAACAATGAAAATATCGAAGGGAACTTTACACTAGCCTCCAACCAGTTTGCTTTGAACGATTTTATGGTCGAGGAAACTGAGGAAGCCTCTGAAACGTTAGAAGACGGAACAGGTTCCACCCCAACAGGAGAAGAGCGTATCAAAATACCTTCGTTCTTGGATTGTACGGTGGAAGCTTCTGCCAATACGGTGGTTTATGACAACCTTAACTTGAAAAATGTAAAAGGTACGCTCCTTATTAAAGATGAAACCGCTACGGTGAAAAATCTTACTTCAGATTTATTCGGTGGTACCTTGGGAATGTCTGGCTCGGTTTCTACCAAGGAAGAGGCCTCTACTTTTGATATGGACCTTGGAATGAGCAATTTCAATATTGGGGAATCTTTTGCTGGGTTGGATATGTTAAAGACATTGACACCCTTGGCGGCTGCCCTTCAAGGTAAACTGAATTCGGATATTAAAATATCGGGTATCCTCAAGGATGATTTTACACCGAACCTGGCAACCATATCCGGAAACTTGCTAGCAGAACTATTATCTCCGAAATTGGATGCCCAAAAAGCACCTTTGGTTTCTTCATTGGATAGCAAATTGAACTTTTTGGATACCAAGGAAATTAATTTGGATGGACTGAAAACCGCCCTAAGTTTTGACAATGGAACCGTAAAGGTGAAGCCATTTTCTTTGAAGTACAAGGATATCAATATTAATGTTGACGGCAGCCATACCTTTGACAAGCAAATGCAATACAAAGCAACCTTGGATGTACCGGCAAAATATTTGGGTGCGGAGGTAAACAAATTAATCGCCCAAATGAACGATCAAAGCCTTGGAGAGGTCACCGTACCTGTAACGGCGAATATTGGAGGGGATTTTACCAATCCATCTGTGAGCACGGATTTAACTTCCAGTGTAAAGACCTTGACTTCCAAATTGGTGGAAATGCAAAAGAATAAATTGGTGAACCAAGGCAAGGATAAAGCCAAAGACCTGTTGTCCGATGTGTTTAAAAAGGATGAATCAGATAGCACAGCCTCAAAGTCCGATGGTGTAAAAGAGGCTATTGGAAATATATTGGGCAGCAAAAAGGACACCACATCCACAGATAGTACAGAAACCAAAAAGGAGGACGAGGTAAAAAATGCCGCAAAATCCATTCTGGGTGGGCTGCTCAAGAAAAAGAAAAAGGATACCGTAAACTAGAAAAAAAAGGG
>NHBR02000023.1 GCA_002167435.2 Allomuricauda sp. TMED12 | reverse complement strand
TCGCCGCCTCCCAGAACACGTCCATTTCTGACAAGGTCATGTCCTTTATAGATTTCCCAGCCTCTTTGGCCTTTGCCTCCAAATATTGAAAGCGTTTGATGAATTTTTTATTCGTCCGTTCCAACGCATTTTCTGGATTGATTTTCAAAAAACGGGCATAGTTCACCATAGAAAAAAGGACATCGCCAAATTCGGATTCCATTTTATCGGCATTGTTGGCCTCCACTTCTTCCTGAAGCTCTCCCAGTTCCTCTTTTAACTTCTCAAAAACCTGTTCGGGTCTTTCCCAATCAAAACCTACTCCAGCTACTTTATCTTGGATTCGATTGGCCTTGACCAAGGATGGTAATCCGTTGGGCACTCCTTCTAGCACACTATTTTTGCCTTCCTTGAGTTTAATGTTTTCCCAATTCTGTTTCACTTCATCTTCGTTTTCCACTTTTACATCGCCATAAATATGCGGGTGCCTGTTGATCAATTTTTCGCTGATGCCATTGGCCACATCCGCAATATCAAAATCCTCGGTCTCAGAACCGATTTTGGCATAAAAAACAATGTGCAACAAAATATCGCCCAGTTCCTTTTTTACTTCCTCAAGATCATTGTCCAAAATGGCATCGCCGAGCTCGTAGGTTTCTTCGATGGTCAGATGGCGAAGTGTTTCCATGGTTTGCTTTTTATCCCAAGGGCATTGTTCCCGCAGTTCGTCCATAATGGTCAAAAGGCGGTCAAAGGCTGCCAGCTGTTCCGATCTCGTGTTCATTTCCTTCTATTTTCACCAAAAATACAAAGACCTAACATTAGGGCATCATTGATTTTTGCCTTATTTTTATAAGTCTCTCAATCCGCGTTTTAACACTGACCACAATATGAAAACTAGACATCACATTTTACCGACCCTTCTCCTTATTTTTTTACTGACCAACTGTACAATTATGGCTCAAAACACAACCATTGACCAAAAGGTAGATTCTCTTTTATCCTTAATGACCTTGGAAGAAAAAGTGGGGCAAATGAATCAATATAGCGGTTTTTGGGATGCAACTGGTCCAGTGCCCAAAGTAGGGAATGCGGCTATAAAGTATGAGCACCTAAAAAAAGGGTGGGTAGGCTCCATGTTGAATGTAAAAGGAGTTGAGACGGTAAGGGAACTTCAAAAATTAGCTGTGGAGGAATCTCGGTTGGGCATTCCCATGATTTTTGGATTTGATGTAATACATGGTTATAAAACCATCGCACCAATCCCCTTGGCAGAGGCAGCCAGTTGGGACATGGAAGCCATAGAAAATTCGGCTAAAATTGCTGCGGACGAAGCCTCTGCAGTAGGTATAAACTGGACGTTTGCTCCCATGGTAGATATTTCTCGCGATGCACGTTGGGGAAGAGTCATGGAAGGCGGCGGTGAAGACACTTATCTTGGCTCAGCAATCGCAAAGGCACGTGTAAAAGGTTTTCAGGGTAACGATTTATCCCAACCCAATACTATTGCAGCCTGTGCGAAACATTTTGTGGCCTACGGTTTCGCCGAATCAGGCAGGGAGTACAATACGGTCGACATCGGCACCTCAACATTATACAATGCTGTGTTTCCCCCTTTTCGAGCTGCAGTGAATTCCGATGTAAAAACCGTAATGAACGGATTCAATCTACTTAACGGAATTCCAGTAACTGGGAGCTCGTTCCTACAACGGGACATTTTGAAAGGAAAATGGGGGTTTGAAGGGTTTGTTATATCTGACTGGGCCTCCATAAGCGAACTAGTTCCCCACGGATATGCAAAGGATTTAGATCACGCTTCCGAACTGGCAGCCAATGCAGGTTCTGACATGGACATGGAATCTTGGGCATACATCACCCATTTAGTTGACAATGTAAAGAAGGGAAAAGTATCCGAAGACAAAATAAATGAAGCTGTTCGGCGCATATTGACTGTTAAGTTTGAGCTTGGACTTTTTGATGACCCCTATCGTTATTGCGATGAAAAAAGGGAAAAAGAAAGGCTCTATCACAAAGATCATATGACCGGAGTATTGGAAATGGCCAAAAAATCCATTGTACTGTTAAAAAATGAGGGGGATTTGTTGCCAATCAATAAAAATCAGCCAAAAATTGCAGTCATCGGTGAATTGGCCAATGATAGTAATAGTCCTCTGGGCAGCTGGCGATTAGGGTCGGATGACAATACCGCCATCTCCGTCTTGGAAGGGTTTAAAAAATATTCCAACAACATCACTTATGCCAAAGGACCCAAAATTTTTAATCCTGATGCCAATTTTTTGAACGAGATCAAAGTAAATAAAACCGACATCACTGGAATGGAAGAAGCCGTAAACCTGGCCAAACAGTCCGATGTTGTGATTATGGTTTTGGGCGAGCATGGTTTTCAAAGTGGTGAAGCTCGAAGTCGCACTCAGCTAGGATTACCTGGACTGCAATTGGACTTATTGAAAGAGGTGTTTAAAGTAAACCAAAATGTTGTTTTGATCCTGATGAACGGACGACCACTCACCATAACTTGGGAAACTGAAAATATTCCTGCTATATTGGAAACATGGCAATTGGGTTCCCAAACTGGGAATGCCATTGGGGACGTGGTATTCGGGAAATACAACCCAAGCGGAAAACTGCCTATGACCTTTCCCCGGAGCATAGGTCAAGTTCCTATTTATTATAATCATTACAGTACCGGACGACCAGATCTAGAACCTAACGTATTTTGGTCTCATTACAGTGATGAAAAAAATGAACCGCTTTTTCCTTTTGGTTATGGATTGAGTTATACCACTTTTGATTATTCCGATTTGGAAATTGACACTTCAAACCAAGAAAATATTGAAGTTTCTGTTACAGTCACTAATACAGGTAAAATTGAAGGCGAGGAAGTTGTGCAACTTTACATCCACGATAAGGTTGCCAGTATAACAAGACCTGTAAAAGAATTAAAAGGGTTTCAAAAAATCAGCTTAGCTCCGAATAATTCTAAAAAAGTTATTTTTACGCTTACAGATAAAGAATTGGGATTTTATAACAACAATTATGAGTTTGTTGTGGAACCCGGCGAATTTGATATTATGGTCGGTACCAACTCACAGGAAGGTCTTCAGGACAGCTTCATAAAAAACTAAACAAACAGAATGCGATATATATTCGTGCTTTTTTTTTCAATTAGCATAACGGCTCAAGCGCAATTGCCTTTTGAAGAAGAAGTAAAACAAATTCAACAATACAACGATTCCCTTTGGGACTCTTCCCGGCCAACCATTGTTTTTACAGGAAGTTCAAGTATTCGGTTTTGGAACGATGTACAGGAACGTTTTCCCCAACAGCAAGTACTCAACACAGGGTTTGGAGGTTCCCAATTTTCCGATTTGGAGCATTATTTGGAAGAGCTCATCTTAAACTACAACCCGGTAAAAGTCTTTATTTATGAAGGCGACAACGATATTTTTGCCAAGAAAAGACCCCGAAAAATAGTAAAAAGAGCGGATAACATTCTTAGCACCCTTCAACAAAGAAATCCAAACATGGAGATTGTTTTGATATCTGCAAAACCGAGCATTTCCCGATGGAAATATCGAGGCAGGTACCGCCGTTTGAACCGCAAACTGAATAGACTGGCATCCGAAACAAAAGGAATTGATTTCGTTGATGTTTGGTATCCTATGTTGGACAAAAGAAAAGTAAAACAAGATATCTTTATTGAAGATGGTCTTCATATGAATGATAAAGGTTACGACATCTGGTACGATGTTATCAAAGATTACATAGACTAAAACTAAACAAGCGTGATTTACAGATCAATTTTGCTGTTCGTTGCAGTTATCTGCATGGCAGCTTGCCAAACCGAAAAAAAGGAAATCAATTTTCCAAAAACCGACCTAGCCAATGCACCGTTGATTCCAAAACCCATTAAAACGATTCCTACAGGAAGTGCTTTTGGGTTGGATGCCAGTACCGCAATCTACACCTCTATCACCGACCCAGAGTTTGAGAAAGTGGGTCAGTTTTTATCCAAAAGTATTAAGGAAAAAATAGGTCTAGATGTGACAGTAAATGTATCAACCGAAGAAAAATTGGAACGATTGATTTATATCAACCAATCGGACAGTTCGGATTTAGAAAGCCCGGAATCGTATCAACTCTATATTAAAAAAGACTCGATTTTATTGAATGCCAAAACCGCAGCAGGGGCGTTTAGAGGAGTGCAAACACTTCGTCAACTTATTCCCGAGACCAGCAATGATACCTTAACGGACCAACCCATGTGGGTAATTCCCTCAGGAAAGATCGTGGATGCTCCTAAATATGGGTACCGGGGTTCCATGTTGGATGTTGCTCGACACTTTTTCACTGTGGAAGAAGTTAAAAAATATATTGACGCCTTAGCTTATTACAAGTTCAACACACTTCACTTGCACTTGTCAGATGATCAAGGATGGCGAATTGAGATAAAATCTTGGCCAAAACTTACAGAGGTGGGCAGTGCAAGCGAAGTTGGTGGTGGCGAAGGTGGTTTTTACACCCAAGAAGAATACAAGGATTTAGTTACCTATGCAGCAGACAGACACATCACTATTGTTCCAGAAATTGATATGCCAGGACACACCAATGCAGCTTCATTGAGTTATCCCTTTTTGCATTATGCCGGAGCAGAGACTCCAAGAGTGCGAACCGACATGAAAGTAGGTTATAGTTCTTTCGATGCAAGAAAAGACACTGTTTACAGCTTTTTGGATGATGTAATTTGTGAAATTGCAGGGATGACACCTGGCCCTTACTTTCATATTGGAGGTGATGAAAGCCATGTGACCAAGAAGAGTGACTACATTTACTTTGTGGAAAAAGTGGAAGAAATTGTACAGAAGCATAACAAAAGAATGATTGGTTGGAACGAAATTGCTCAAGCCGAAATTAATTCCAACTCCATTGCACAACTTTGGAACGAGCCAGAAAACGCCTTGAAAGCGGCAGAAAATGGTTCTAAAATTATAATATCCCCTGCCAAAAAGGCCTACTTGGATATGCAGTACGATTCCATCTCCGAATACGGATTGCATTGGGCTGGTTACATCCCTGTTGATGTTGGCTACAAATGGGACCCCGAAACTTATGTAGAAGGAATCTCCAAAGAAAGTATTTTGGGAATTGAAGCCCCACTTTGGTCCGAGACCATTAGCAACAGCGCTGAACTGGAATATTTGGCTTTTCCACGAATTATTGGCTATGCCGAATTGGGATGGTCTATAAGTGAGCACCTAAATTGGGAGGACTATAAAGAACGATTGGCCGCACAGGTTCCTTATTTAGAAGCTATGCAAATTAATTATTACCCAACAAAGTTAGTGGATTGGGAAAGAGAATAGTGTTTATTCCTCTTCCTCCGAGGCAGAAACAGTAGGTTCTTCGGCATCCTTTTCGTCTTCAACAAAGTCAAAAATGTTGTTATCGAGAAGGATGTTGTACCATTGTATAATTTTCTTTATGTCACTAGCGTACACTCGGTCCTCATCATAATTGGGAAGCACTCCAAAGAAATACTCTTCCAATTCAATTTTATCAGCCTTGTGGCTAATTGAGGTTTTTTTGCCATCTTCCTTTTCCTTGATTTTTTGGAGTACTTCTTTCAAAGGAAGCTCTTCTTCCAAGGTGTAAATGGCGATTTCGGACAATACGCTAACATTGCTTCTTAAACCAACTGTTACACGTTTGCCATCCAAAAGGGATTCGGCAACAAAGCCACCCCTGGTTTGGGTCAATAATTTGTAAAGTCCTGGTTTACCTCCGATAGATAAAATCTTGTCTAATGCCATTCAAATAGTAATTTATGGGCGCAAAAATATGTTTTTATCGCAAATAGCGGTTTTTTTAACGTCCTTTTTTGATATTGGGAAATCTCATTCTATAATCCACACTGATTTTTCCTTTGGAAATCTTGTCCAAACGACTTTTTAAAAGGCGTTTTCTTAGGGAAGATAATTTATCGGTGAATAATATTCCTTCAATATGGTCGTATTCATGCTGAATTACCCTGGCCAAGAGACCATCAAACGTTTCTGTATGCGGTTTAAAATCCTCATCCAAATAACTGATTGTGATTTCGGGCTTTCGTTTTACATCTTCACGGATATCTGGAATACTTAAACACCCTTCGTTAAAGTCCCACTCCTTTCCGTTTTCCTCTTCAATCTTGGGATTGATAAAGACTTTTTTAAAACCATCGAGCTGCTCTCGCTCTTCTTTGCTCAACTCCTCGTCATCTGCAAAAGGTGTTGTATCCACCATAAACATTCTAATGGGAAGCCCCACTTGTGGAGCGGCCAAGCCAACGCCATGGGCATTGTACATGGTCTCCCACATGTTTGTCATTAACTCACCAAGTTTTGGATATTCTGATGTAATATCCTTTGCCTTTTTTCGCAAAACGGGATCTCCGTAGGCGACTATCGGTAAAATCATAAATCAAAATCTATTTAAATAGGCCTGCAAAATGAGCGTGGCACTTATTTCATCGACTAGGGCCTTGTCTCTTCTTTTCTTCTTTTTCATTCCGCTATCCAACATGGACTGAAATGCCATTTTAGAGGTGAATCGCTCGTCCTGGCGTTCCACAGGAATGGAAGGAAACTTAGCATTCAGCTTATTTAAAAATCCTTGTATAAGAACTTCTGATTCGGATGCTGTATTGTCCATTTGTTTGGGCAGCCCCACCACAAAACGCTCCACCGATTCCTTTTGGGTGTACTGTTCCAAAAAGGCAAGCAAATCTTTGGTTTCAATAGTGGTCAATCCGGAAGCAATCAACTGAAGTTCATCGGTAACTGCTATTCCGGTTCTTACTTTTCCAAAATCCAAAGCCAAAATTCTAGCCAAAATAATTTTTTGGCAAAAATAACCTTAAAAATGTTATGTGCTTAAAAATGGGAACCATAATTCTGTTATGGGGCTTATCTTTGTCAAAACTTTAAGAAAAATGACAGGATTAAAAACGCTGATCGAAAAAGCGTGGGACAATAGAGCGTTGTTGGAAGATGAAAGAACTCAAGTCGCCATACGTGAAGTAATAGATCTAATCGACATAGGTGAATTGCGATGTGCAGAACCAACGGAAGATGGTTGGCAAATCAACGAATGGGTAAAAAAAGCTGTGGTACTTTATTTCCCTATCCAGAAAATGGAAGTACTGGAAGCCGGTATTTTTGAATATCACGATAAAATTCCATTGAAAAAAGGCTATAAGGAAAAAGGTGTTCGAGTGGTTCCCCATGCCGTTGCTAGGCACGGAGCCTACATTTCCAAGGGGACCATTTTGATGCCCAGTTATGTAAACATCGGTGCCTATGTTGATGAAGGTTCCATGGTGGACACATGGGCAACCGTTGGTAGTTGCGCACAAATTGGCAAAAATGTCCACTTAAGTGGAGGTGTTGGTATCGGCGGTGTACTTGAACCTTTACAAGCCGCCCCTGTTATTATTGAAGATAATGCCTTTATTGGATCCAGGTGTATTGTTGTTGAAGGGGTCCGTGTTGAGAAAGAAGCTGTTCTGGGAGCCAATGTGGTTTTAACGGCATCTACCAAAATAATTGATGTAACTGGAGACGAACCTGTGGAACTGAAAGGTCGCGTGCCTGCAAGATCTGTTGTGATTCCAGGAAGTTATACCAAAAAATTTCCGGCAGGGGATTATCAAGTACCCTGTGCATTGATCATTGGCAAAAGAAAAGAGAGTACGGATAAGAAAACTTCTTTGAACAATGCGTTACGTGAGCACAATGTAGCAGTATAGACAAGGAAAACACTAAATTAATTGTTAAGATAACCCTTACAGAATAGGGTTGCTTTTTTTTAAAGAAAAATGAAGCAACCCTATTACTTTTTCCGACTCTACTATATACCTATCAAGAGTAGGATTTAAGATTTTAACAAAAAAGGAGTAGGGAAATTGATTAGTTGATTGTTGTAAGAAAAATAAACGGTCGGACAATTTTTACGCTGTTTTTTTGTTATAGATTTGTAAAATACCAAACACTACACCAATAAATTATGGCTGGATTGAGCACCCCAAAGCAAAAACTATCAGCACTTATCATCACCTACAACGAAATAGGATACATTGAAAAATGTCTGGATTCCGTTTCTTTTGCCGATGAAATTATCGTTGTTGATTCCTATAGTACCGATGGTACATACGAGTACCTTTTGAACCATCCAAAAGTTAATGTAATTCAAAATCCTTTTGAAAATTTTACCGCTCAAAAATCATTTACACTTAAACAAGCTTCCAATGATTGGGTTTTGTTTTTAGATGCAGATGAAGTAGTCACCAAAAGTCTTCAGAAAGAAATCATTGACACCATAAACAATCCGAATGCCCATGAAGCATATTGGTTCTACAGAAGCTTTATGTTCCAAAACGAACCGCTAAAATACAGTGGTTGGCAGACGGATAAAAATCATAGACTTTTCAGAAAGAGTAAAGCTCACTTTACGGATAGAAAAATTGTACACGAAACCTTGGTTGTCGATGGCAAATCGGGAATCCTTAAGGAAAAATTGACTCACTACTGCTACAAAAACTACAAGGATTACAAGGGTAAAATGCTCAAGTATGGGCAATTAAAGGCCAAAGAAGACTTTTATAAAGAAAATCACTTTAATTACCTTTTAATGGTGGTAAAACCCTTTTGGAAATTCTTTAACCATTACATCATCCGTTTAGGGTTTTTAGACGGTAAAAAGGGATGGACTATTTGCTACCTTAATGCTCTAGGGGTTTTGGAAAGATTCCGAGAATTGAAAAGATTGGAAAAAAAGAATGAGCTCGCCTACTATTTGGTAATGCCGTAGTGCGTCCAAACTAATTTATTAGACCTTGTCTCCTTGCGTATTGCTTGGTTTTTTGCGATAGACTCCGGTGTTTTATATCCTCGCTTATGATCTAAGTGCACACATACTGCACTATAACGCAATTGCTTGGATTTTATACCAAAATTGAACAAGCGCTCACCCAGTTCACGGTCTTGTCCACCATACTGCATCCGCTCATCAAAACCATTTACGTTTAAAATATCCTTTTTCCAACCAGAGGAGTTGTGACCATTCCAACTAGCATTGGTGGGCGTAAACGTATTCAGCAACTTAGAAACAATGCCATTTGCCGTCAACTTATTGTTCTTAAATGTTTTAGGAATACCCTGTTCTTTAAGCCAATGGATACTAAAACAATTCTGTTTTTCGATATCCTCCAACGTAATCATTTTGGAAATGTTCATCGGAAGCATATAGTAACCGCCAGAAATAAAATACCCGGGTTCTTTATTGATATAATGTACTTCGACAAAATCCTCCCGTGGAATGCAATCTCCATCCGTCATTATAATGTATTCCGCATTACAAGCTTCTACCGCTTTATTAAGAATTCTCGACTTTTGGAATCCATCATCCTCTTGCCATACGTGGACAATATTGTAAAAGACCTTTTGCGACATCTCCTCCAATAATTCCTTGGTTTTCGGTCCTGAACCATCATCGGCAATTACTACCTCAAAATCCTTGAAAATTTGGCAATTAAATCCCCAGAGCACTTTTTTAAGCCATTCCTCGGCATTATAAGTACTTACGATTACTGATATTTTTGGAGATTCGGTTTCCTTTTGACTCATTTGGGCAAAAATAGAAATATTAAATGTTATCTCATATCCTTAATTTTGCGAATCTAAACTTACCATAATGAAGGTAAAGGAAATACTGGTTGTCCATTTTTATTTTGGCAAACCAGTTTACTACATTGAAAATCATCAAATATGAAAATCTGTATTACCCGGACTGAAAAACATGCATATTCCGAAACCTTTATTAGAGACCAAATAAATGGATTCCAATCGCTTTGCGAAACTTATACAATTCATAGCGGGAGATATCCTGAAAGAAAGGAGGACGGAAATCTTTTGACTCCCTATTTTTTTTGGGTCATCCACAAAATGATAAAAGTGTTCGTGGGAAGAAATAATTTCTTCAGTAACTATGGTGTGAAAAAATATCTCAATCAAAACAAAATTGATGTTGTGTTAGCCAACTACGGAATGAGCGCATCTCACATGGTTATACCCTGTAAGGCACTGAATATTCCATTGATTGTTATTTTTCACGGACACGATGCTACCGATAAAAAATTGCTTAATGAATATAAAAACAAGTATGCAAAACTATTTAGATATGCTTCAGGCATTGTGGTTGTTTCAAATGATATGAAATCACAACTTGTTAGACTTGGCGCAGCCGAAAATAAAATACATATAATACCTTGCGGGGTAAATACTTCAATGTTTGATTCAAATGAAGAATCTGTTCAACAAAAAACATTTCTGGCTGTTGGTAGACTAACTCCTAAAAAAGGTCCTCTTTACACTATAGAAGCATTTAATTCAGTCTTACAAAAACATCCGGATTCAAAACTAATTTTTGTTGGAAACACCAATGGTCTCTACAACGAATGTCAAAATTTGATATCCAAACTTAAGATGGAAAAATCGGTAGTATTTACTGGAATTTTAAGTCAAAAGGAAATCTCCGATTTGATGAAAACTTCGCTGGCGTTTGTTCAACATTCCATTACGGCTCCAAATGGAGATACCGAAGGGTCCCCAGTTAGTATCATGGAAGCCTCTTCTTCTGGATTACCCATTGTGAGCACAAGACATGCGGGCATAAAGGAACTTGTTGTACACGGTAAAACCGGTTTCTTGGTCAATGAAAAAGACACTAGTAAAATGGCTGAATATATGCTGCTGCTATGTGATGATTTTCGATTGGCTAAATCGATGGGAATTGAGGGTAGAAAGCATATTGAACATAATTATGAACAAAAAAAACAGATTGGCAAACTATATAAGTTAGCTAAAGGCATAGTTTTTTCGGAAAATAATACACACAAATAAGCCATATTTATGATCGAGGAAATCAACAATTGCAATAAAGTACTGCAAGAAGGTGGGCTCATTCTTTACCCAACCGATACGGTCTGGGGCATAGGCTGCGATGCCACAAACCCCGAAGCAGTAAAAAAAGTATACGCCCTAAAAAAACGAGAGGATTCCAAGGCACTTATATGTTTAGTGGCCAACCAGGCCATGTTGGAACGTCATGTAAAAGAAGTTCCCGATGTCGCCTACGACATTATGGACCTGGCCACAAAACCCACTACTATTGTCTTTGACGAACCTATAGGAATTGCCAGCAACCTAGTAGCAGAAGATAATACATTAGCTATTCGGGTGGCTTCGGATAAATTCTGCCAATACCTCATCAATAAATTCAGAAAACCAATTGTATCCACATCGGCCAATGTTTCGGGCAATCCAACCCCAAAACAATTCAAGGATATTGATGAAGAAATTTTAAAAGGAGTGGACTATGTGGTAAATTTGCAAGACGAAAATAAAAACCCTTCTCCCTCTTCCATCATTAAATTAAGTAACGACGGACAGGTGAAGGTTATCCGGGAATAACAATGGCGAAGGAATTCCATACAGAAGCAATACAACACCCTATTTTTAAACTTATTGGCGAAGCTTCAGATGAGCTCGGTGTCGGCGCTTATGTCATCGGTGGTTTTGTTCGAGATTACTTTTTAAAAAGAAATACTCCAAAGGATATCGACATTGTCGCTATAGGCAGTGGAATTGAGCTTGCCAAAAAAGTCGCCTCCAAGTTAAAGGGCAAGCCAGAGATTTCCGTATTCAAGAATTTTGGTACGGCCATGATCAAGCACAAGGATTTAGAGCTGGAATTTGTGGGTGCCAGAAAAGAAAGTTACAATCGTGACAGCCGTAAGCCCATTGTGGAAGACGGCACTTTGGAAGACGACCAGAACCGTCGCGATTTTACCATAAACGCCATGGCTTTGGCATTGAACAATGCAAGTTTTGGCGAACTTTTGGATCCTTTTGATGGTTTGGCCGATTTGGACAGACAAATCATTAGTACTCCGTTGGAGCCGGGAATCACCTATTCCGATGACCCTTTACGAATGATGCGCGCCATCCGGTTTGCCACCCAGTTGCATTTTACCATTGAACTGAAATCACTGCAGGCAATTACGGAAAATAAAGACCGTATTAAAATTGTTTCCAAGGAACGTATCGTGGATGAACTCCACAAAATTTTGATGAGTCCCAAACCATCTGTTGGTTTTAACTTATTGCACCAAACAGGATTGTTACCCTTGATTTTACCCGAATTGACAGCACTGCAAGGTATCGAAGAAATAGAAGGTCAGCGCCACAAGGACAATTTTTGGCACACCTTGGAAGTAGTGGACAATATCTCAGAAACCACAGACAACCTTTGGTTGCGCTGGGCTGCATTATTACATGATATTGGCAAAGCACCTACAAAAAAATTTCATAAAAAAATTGGCTGGACCTTCCATGCGCACGAATTTGTAGGAGCAAAAATGGTGTATAAACTTTTCAAAAGGCTGCGAATGCCTTTGAACGAGAAAATGAAATTCGTTCAGAAAATGGTGTTAATGAGCTCTAGGCCCATCATTCTATCTGAAGACCACGTAACCGATTCCGCTGTAAGACGATTGGTTTTTGATGCCGGTGATTTTGTGGAGGACCTCATGACCTTGTGCGAAGCGGATATCACCACCAAAAATCCCCGCAAACAGAAAAAATACAAGAACAATTTTAAGATTGTTCGTCAAAAAATAGTGGAGGTCGAAGAACGGGACCATATTCGTAATTTCCAACCGCCTGTTTCCGGTGAAGAAATCATGAAGACCTTCAACCTAAAACCTTCTAAGGAAATAGGCATCATCAAAGACGCCATAAAAGAAGCGATTTTAGAGGGTGAAATCCCAAATGAACATGAAGCCGCCTACCATTTTATGTTGAAAAAAGGCAAAAAAATGAATCTAAAAGTCCACTCGGAATGAAAAAAAACAAATATGTAGTGTATTGGTTGCTAACCGGATGTTTTCTCATTTTCGTTATGGTTTTGGTAGGAGGCATAACGCGTCTTACCCACTCTGGACTTTCCATTTCCGACTATAAATTGATACAGGGTACCATTCCCCCAATGAACGAGCAAGAATGGCAAGAAGCGTTTGAACTGTACAAGCAATATCCCGAATACCAAAAACTCAATAACCATTTTGGAATCGAAGAGTTTAAAGATATTTATTTCTGGGAATGGCTACATAGGGTTATTGGGCGATTTATTGGCGTTGTTTTCATGATTCCATTTTTCTATTTTTTGGTGACTAAAAAATTAGACAAACCCACCATAAAAAAATGTCTGATTTTACTCTTTATGGGAGGATTTCAAGGGTTTTTGGGCTGGTACATGGTCAAAAGCGGCCTTGTAGATCGCCCCGATGTATCGCACTTTAGGTTGGCCGCACACCTGACCACTGCGTTTCTAACCTTCGCCTATAGCTTGTGGGTGGCGTTGGACCTTATTTATCCAGAGCGGAAAAAAATTAACAAGAATATCAGAAATCTTGTTCGGGCAGGACTCGTAGTTTTATTGCTCCAAATTATATGGGGAGCTTTTGTAGCAGGATTGGATGCAGGTTTCATTCACAATCATTGGCCTTTAATGAGTGAAGGAAAGCTGATTCACCAAACTGTTTATATTGAGCAACAACCCGTAATCAAGAACTTTTTTGAAGGAAAAAGCGGCGTACAGTTTGTACATCGATACTTGGCTTACATTGTTGTTGGGTTTATCGCATTGATTTGGTTCAAAACCCGAAAAATAACGACCACACCATTGCAGGAGAAAGGATTGAAAGTTCTATTGGCCCTTGTTTTATTGCAATTTTTGTTGGGAGTACTGACGCTAATTTACGCTGTTCCTCTTTGGTTAGGAATCGCACATCAAATTGGTGCATTTTTCCTTTTGGCGGCCATGACTTTTGCACTGCACAGGTTCGCCAAATAAGGTCTAATATTGTACCTTTGTGCCCACTCTAAAATTTTATGGATGATTTATAAAATCAGGATAATACTTGATGCTGAGGAGGATATCTTTCGTGATATCGAAATTGAGGACCAAAGTAATTTGGAGGATTTCCACAATGCCATAACCCAAGCTTTTGGTTTTGAGGGGAGTGAAATGGCCTCGTTCTATACTTGTGACGAAGAATGGAACCAAGACGAGGAAATCGCCCTTTTTGACATGAGCGAGAACGGTTCTGATATCCGTTTGATGAACGAAACCGCTTTGAACGATGTAATGACCGAGGACAACCCAAAATTGATTTATGTGTACGACTTTTTTAGCATGTGGACCTTTTTTGTGGAACTAGCAGATATTGTTGACAAGGAAGATGGCCGAGTTTACCCCAACCTACTGTTCACTTTTGGAGAACTACCGGATGCCCCACCGGAAAAAAAGTTTGAGGCAAAGCCAAGTGATGACGAAGGAAACTTTGACGACCTCTTAGATCGTTATGATGATATGGACTTTGACGAAAACTGGAATTAAAAGAACGCTTGACCTAAGTTTTAACCATTAATACCTTACCAAAGAATGCTAAACCTATATTCCGCCCAAATTGAAAGTATATCGCTGCACCGTGTTGGCAATAAAAGTAAAAATGAATCCGCTTTTTTATCTGCAGAGCCTTTTTCGCTCAACGATGAAATGTCGGGTCTTTTAAAAGAGTATTTCTTCAAACCTTTCAGGGAAAAAGAAGAAAACTATTATAAGTTCAGCCACGAGGTTGATTTGGAATTCAACGAGATTTGTAACTCGGTTTCCGAAATATTTGATAATCCATCCGACAACCATAGACTCTCCAAAAAGATAACTACACACCTTTTTGAACAATCCAATCATCCACATATTAAAAGTGGTGAGGTTTATGTGGTTCACTTTTCAGATATGGTAATCGATAACCAAAAAACAGATGCCGTTGGTATTTTTAAAAGTGAATTGAAGCATGATTTCCTTCAATTTGAAGAAAATGAACAGAACTTGGAGATTTTGATTCGTCAAGGAATCAATATCAACAAACTGGATAAAGGCTGTATTGTTTTCAACACCAGTAAAGAAGAGGGGTACAAAGTACTTTCTGTGGACAGCAATCGCTACGATGCCAAATATTGGTTGGAAAACTTCTTGGGCGTTGCCCCATTAACGGATGAAAATTTTTACACCAAGAATTATCTTAAATTCTGCCAGAACTTCGCTAAAGATGTTGTTCTACCTGCCGAGGACAAGCAACAAGAAGTAATGTTCATGAACCGAGCAGTGAACCACTTTGCGAAAAACGACAATTTTGAGGAAACCTCATTTTTGAACGAGGTGATGGAAAATCCAGAATTGATTCCTGAGTTTAAGCACTACAAAGTTGAAAAAGGGCCCAAGTACAGTATAGAAGACGTTTCTAATTTTGACATAGCCAATAAGGCGGTGAGTGATGCCCGTAAGAAAATTAAAAACGTCATCAACCTGGACACCAACATTCAGATTAAAATGGATTTCATCAACCCGGAATCTGCTGAAAAGTTTGTGGAAAAAGGTTGGGATGAGGAAAGACAGATGTACTACTACCTTGTGTATTTCAACAAGGAACAGAAAAGCTAGAACTTTTTCTCAATGATCTGTTTCATACTCACATCTTCGTAATTGCGTTTTACAAAATCGAGAGCATGGGTCAATATTTCACCCATATTCTTACTATCCCTAAAGTTAATATCCCCTGTTAGCTCTTGCAATTGGTGTTTTAGCATTTCTATATTTTCAGGAGGTGCTATGTTATCTGCTATGCATGCATCCAAAAGTCTTTTTAGCCTACGGCCCCAACTTAATATTCGTTTTGCAATAATGGAACGCTCCTCCACGATATATTGGTTTACGGAATCTATGGTTAACTTACTCTGGACCAAGTCGACCATAATCTTGTTCTCCTTAAAAAACTGAGGGCGATACACTTTTATTTTTCCTTCATAGGACTGCTGATCAAAATCGATGGCCCTTATTTTATGGACAACACTATCAAAATCATGGGTGGGGACAATTACATAATTATAGGAACGCATATCGCCCAATAGACGGATCATGCACCTTTCATTAAACTTTACGAACTCTTTGGCAATTTGTGCTTTTTCAAATTCTGTGCATTCCGGGAGGTTTTTCTTCATAAAAACATCTCCAGGAATACCGACAATATGTTCTTCGATGAGTGTATTCTCATAAATCACAAAGTTTAAATTGTAAGGGGAAAGCATGTGCTCCAACTCCAAACCATAAACTCGGGAAGCATCGGTTTTTTTTACATATAACAAGGTATAATTGTCATTTAAAATATTTCTAACCTTTATTCTAAACGGCTTTGAATTACCAAAGGTGCAATAGTCCACATAATCCACATTCAGATATGGGAAAATGGAATCGCTACCATCCGAAACGAAATTGGAGTACACCCGCTTTAAGGCCAGATCGATTTCATCGCGGTCAAACTCAGGATAAAAAACCCTTACCCAAAGGGTATCTTCATCGTTCGCATCGTAAACAGCCACACTTCCTGAAAACCGAAGAAGGTCTTCATAATGAATGGGAATCTCGATTTTTCGGTTGTAATAATCCAAATATTTGTCCAGCTCCTTACTTACGGGATAGGCAGGTTTCTTTTTCGACATTAATCTTTCTTCCGACATTGTATTTGATTATTTTGTAACAATTTGCGAATAATATCGTCAAGTTAATATAAACCATTCAAAAAACGATAGCATCTCTTGGAAACAATACTGACCGTAAACCATCTCACAAAAAAATTTGGTTACCTCACAGCCGTTAAAGACCTTTCCTTTACTATAGAAAAAGGAAACGTTTATGGCATCTTGGGACCCAATGGCAGTGGCAAGTCCACTACTTTAGGGATTATTCTGAACGTTGTTAACCGAACCTCTGGAGATTTCAGTTGGTTCGAAGGCAATACATCTACCCATGACGCCTTAAAAAAAGTGGGCGCCATTATTGAGCGCCCCAACTTTTATCCTTACATGAACGCCATTCAAAATTTAAAGTTGGTCTGCAAAATCAAGGATGTACCAGAAGCCAAAATTCAAGAGAAACTGGAATTGGTAGGATTGTGGGATCGCCGAAATAGTAAGTTTAAAACCTATTCGTTGGGTATGAAACAGCGTATGGCCATTGCTTGTGCCCTGCTCAACGACCCAGAGATCCTGATTTTGGACGAGCCTACCAATGGTTTAGATCCCCAAGGTATTCACCAAATACGGGAAATCATCAAAAAAATTGCAAGTCAAGGTACCACAATATTGTTGGCTTCCCATTTACTGGACGAGGTTGAAAAGGTATGTTCCCATGTTATTATTCTAAGAAAAGGTGAAAATTTATATTCCGGTCCTGTGGACAGTATGCTGGCCAGTCATGGCTTTTTTGAATTAAGGGCAGAAAACATGGACCAGCTACAAGAGCTATTGGAAAAAAATGCCAGTTTTGGTAAAGTGGAAATATTCAATGGAACTCTTACTGCCTATTTAAAGGAAGAAATGGATGCCGAAAGTTTGAATAAAATGCTGTTCGAAAAAGGTATTGTACTATCCCATCTTGTAAAAAGGAAAGAGAGTCTTGAAGAACAATTTTTAACCTTGACCAAAAACAACTAATCAAAAAACGAATGTTACGTCTCCTACAAATAGAATTTATAAAACTTTGGAACAATAGGGCCAGCAAGGTGCTTATTATCTCCTATTTTGTGTTGTTGACCTCAATAGCACTGATTGCAGCCATAAAATTTGATATTGGCCCGGTCCAATTTCACTTGGCAGACCAAGGAATTTTCAATTTTCCGTACATATGGCACTTCAACACCTTTGTTACGGCTCTGTTCAAGCTCTTTTTGGCTATAGTAATCGTCTCCATGATGTCCAACGAGTACAGCAACAAGACCATCAAACAAAACCTGATTGATGGTTTATCCAAAAAGGAATTTATCCTTTCAAAAGTACTCACGGTCATTTCATTTGCATTGATATCCACCATTTTTGTATTTGTGGTATCCATGATTCTTGGATTGGTTTATTCAGACTATAATGAGGTCTCCATTATATTTTCCGATATGGAGTTTTTACCTGCATTCTTCTTCAAGTTGGTCGGGTTCTTCTCATTCTGTCTTTTTCTGGGTATTTTGGTAAAACGTTCTGCTTTCGCATTAGGGTTTTTAATTTTATGGACCATATTGGAACAGGTGGTTTTTGGACTACTGGGTTGGAAAGTAATGAGCTGGGAGGCTGCCAAGGCCGTGAAACGGTTCTTTCCATTGGAATCTATGTCCAACCTAATCAAGGAGCCCTTTACAAGACTTTCTGCTGTTCAGAACATAGGACAGCAAATTGGCGAGGACATGAAATTTGATTACCATGTGTATTGGTATGAGTTCCTGATCGTGATCGTTTGGACAGCCATTTTCATCTATTTATCCTACGCATTATTGAAGAAACGTGATTTGTAGTATCTTGTAAGATGCACAGGATCATGTAATGCAGAACAGACTATTTACTTTTTTGGTTCTTATGGCTGGCATTTTTATGCGAGCCCAAGATTGCCCGGCCCCCGTTTTTCCGGCCAATGGAGCAACCAATGTTCCGCTGGATGCCACTATTGACTGGGAATCCGTGGACGGTGTACCATCCTATAACATAACACTGGGCACCACCCCTGGGAGCGATGATATTTTAAGCACACAATTCGCAAGTGGATCTTCGTATGTCCCTCCGCTTGGGCTACCTGCCGATACCACAATTTATGTGACCATTACACTTTTCTTTTTTGATAAACCCAACATTACTTGCCCAAGTTATAGCTTTACAACCGAACCTTTGACCACGGTCCCGAACTGCACCCAAATTACCAATCCGTTGAACAACGCTACGGATATAAATCCAAATACCAATATTTCATGGTCGTACGTGTATGCTGCTACAGGTTACAACATAAGCTTGGGTACCACACCTGGCGGAACAGATCTTTTGAATAATTTTGATGTAGGCAATACATTGACCTATAACCCAACCACCGACCTTCCGCCAGAAACAACAATTTATGTTACGGTTGTTCCATACAACTCCTTGGGAACGGCCATGGGGTGTAGCTACCAACAATTTACTACAAGGGCCGAATCGGAAATACCTGATTGTACCAATATAATTTATCCATTGAACGGGGAATCAAATGTACCCCTGTCCCCTAATTTGGAATGGTTCGCAGTACCAGATGCCACTGGTTATATTGTGACAATAGGGACTTCGCCAACCGGAACGGACATTCTTGACGGTGCCACTTTTTATAACAACTCCACCCCTGTGGTCAATTTTGAGCCAAACAAAACATTTTTTATTACTATTGTTCCCTTTAATGATGCCGGGCAGGCAGAAGGATGTACACAAACAAGTTTTACAACATTACTTGGGTGTGGTCCTTATCTGGATTTTGATACAGGAGAATATGTTATCATTAACCCAGACATTGATTTCCCCGATTCCTTCTCTTCTTGTCAAAATGATGGACCACTTGTCATCAGCTCGACCGACATCGCAGAAGGTTTCCGCTGGTATCAGATAGATCAATTTGACGATGAGACCTTAATTTCATCAACCAGTGAAGTTACCATTACCGAAAACGGACGATACCGGTATGAAGCCTATAATACAATAAGTCAAAATGGGAATACCATTGAATGTCCATCGTCCCAAATATTTGAAGTGGTCTCATCTGAAATGGCCACTATAGAAAACATCATAGCACAACCAACTGTTTCTTCGCTCAGGTTGTCCGTTATTGCCTCCGGTATAGGGAGTTATGAATATGCTATTGACAATATTGATGGCCCTTACTCCGACAGTAATGTTTTTAATAATGTTGAACCAGGAAGCCATACAATCTACGTACGCGACAAAAATGGCTGCGGTATCGCGCAAAAAGAATTCACCCAAGATCTTACCGTGGAGGGTTTTCCCAAATTTTTCACTCCCAATGGCGATACAATAAACGATTATTGGCAATTTATCCAGCCTAAAGGCTCTGAAAAGGTGATATTAAAAAGCATCCGAATCTTTGACCGCTATGGCAAGTTCTTAAAAGAGATTTCGCAGAATTCACAGGGCTGGGATGGTAATATGGCTGGACGCCGACTTCCTTCTGGCGAGTATTGGTTTCTGGCTATCGATAATTCCAATCGAGAAATAAAAGGTCACTTTACCTTGAAAAGATAATATCGCACATTTACTTCCTTTTGGAAGCGTCCTTTAGTATTTTTACACCATGAAATTTCAGGTAGTTTCTGACTTTAAACCTACGGGCGATCAACCTCAGGCCATAAAACAATTAGTAGAGGGTATTGAAACCAATACCCAACACCAAACCTTGCTCGGTGTAACCGGGTCGGGCAAAACCTTTACCGTGGCCAATGTAGTGGAATCGGTTCAGCGGCCAACCTTGGTTTTGGCGCACAATAAGACCTTGGCAGCACAATTGTACTCGGAGTTCAAGCAATTTTTTCCCAATAATGCAGTAGAATATTTTGTATCCTACTACGACTACTACCAACCCGAAGCCTATATTCCAACAAGCGGGCTTTATATTGAGAAAGACCTTTCCATAAACGAGGATATTGAAAAACTCAGACTAAGCACTACCTCTTCCCTCCTATCCGGAAGACGAGATGTGCTTGTAGTAGCCTCTGTTTCCTGTCTGTATGGTATTGGAAACCCCGTTGAGTTTCAAAAAAACGTGATCACCATCCACCGTGACCAAGTAATATCCCGCACCAAATTTTTAAAACAGCTGGTACAGAGCTTGTATGCCCGTACCACCGCAGATTTCAGGAATGGAAACTTTAGGGTAAAAGGTGATGTGGTCGATGTGTTCCCGGGCTATGCCGACCACGCTTTCCGTATTCATTTTTTTGGTGATGAAATTGAAGAGATAGAGGCATTGGACCCCTACAACAATAAAGTCATCGAGATTTATGAAACCTTGAACATATATCCTGCAAACATGTTTGTCACCTCTCCAGATGTGCTTCAAAATGCAATCAAGGAGATTCAAGACGATTTAGTGAAGCAGATAGATTATTTCAAGGAAATTGGTAGGCCGCTTGAAGCAAAACGCTTGGAAGAGCGCACTAATTTTGATTTAGAAATGATTCGGGAGCTTGGCTATTGTTCAGGAATCGAAAATTATTCAAGGTATTTAGACGGGAGAAAACCAGGTACCAGACCTTTCTGTTTGTTGGATTATTTTCCAGATGACTATCTTATGGTGATTGATGAAAGTCACGTGACCATCCCTCAAGTACATGCCATGTATGGAGGCGACCGTTCCAGAAAAGAAAATTTAGTGGAATATGGTTTTCGATTGCCCGCAGCCATGGACAACCGCCCTTTAAAATTTGAAGAGTTTGAAGTACTTCAAAACCAAGTGCTTTACGTAAGCGCCACTCCTGCGGATTACGAATTGGAACTAAGCGAAGGTGTATATGTGGAACAAATCATCCGACCAACAGGCTTATTGGACCCGGTTATTGAGGTACGACCCAGTGAAAATCAGATTGATGATCTTGTGGAGGAAATTCAACAACGGGTAGAACTGGACGAACGCACCTTGGTGACCACATTGACCAAGCGTATGGCGGAGGAGCTCACCAAATACTTATCCCGTATTGATGTTCGTTGTCGTTACATTCATAGTGATGTCGATACCTTGGAACGAGTAGAAATTATGCAAGACCTGCGCAAAGGACTATTCGATGTTCTTATCGGGGTCAATTTATTGCGGGAGGGATTAGATTTGCCCGAAGTTTCTCTTGTGGCCATTTTAGATGCAGATAAGGAAGGTTTTTTGCGCAGCAACCGTTCATTGACCCAAACAGTAGGCCGTGCGGCAAGAAACCTGAATGGAAAGGCCATCATGTATGCGGACAAAATTACCGATAGCATGCAGAAAACAATTGACGAGACGAATTATCGAAGAGATAAGCAAATGTCCTATAATAAGGAACATAATATTACACCTACTGCTTTAAAGAAAAACTTGGATAGTGCCCTAGCGAAAAATTCGGTATCTACATATCATTTTCAAAAAGAAGAGCTTCGCGCTGCGGAACCGGACCTTAAATATTTAACCCAAGATCAGAAAGAGAAAATGATAAGGGATAAAAGAAAGGCGATGGAAAAAGCAGCTAAGGAATTAGATTTTATGGAAGCTGCCAAGTTACGGGACGAAATAAAAATACTTCAGGAAAAGGAATAAAAAAATGCGCCCCCGCTAAGCAGGGGCGCACCTCAAACTAACCAACTAATCCAACCATCATGAAACACCTATAGTTGGTGTTCTAATGTCTTAAGCGATTTCAATCAATCGTTTTGGTTTTGGCAATGCCTCTTGTTTTTTGGGCAATGTCAGTTTCAATATTCCATCTTCGTACTTGGCGTCGATTTTAGATCCATCTACTGTCTCGGGCAATGTAAAAGTTCTTTTAAAAGAAGTGAAGGAAAACTCTTTTCTTGTGTAATTTTCTTTATTTTCCTCATTCTCTGTTTTGACTTCACTGGAAATGGTCAATACATCATTGTCAACTTCCACGGTAAAATCGTCTTTTTTCATTCCTGGAACAGCTAGCTCCAATTCAAAACCTTCAGTATTGTCCTTTATATTGACAGCAGGCACAGAAGTATTCCACTTTTCTGTTCCACCGAACCAATCAGGACCAATAACATCTTGCATCAAGGATGGAAAAAACAGGTTGTTTCTTTTTACTATACTCATGGCGATTCAATTTTAGTTAAACATTTAAATCACTCTGTATAAGTCAAAACCTATACCAATACAAAACACATGTCGTTATGACATATTGTAGGTAAAAAATAATGTCATTTTGACACTAGTTATAATATGCTTTGAAGATATTGATAAGCACATCAGGGGGAACAATATTATCCGGATAACGGTGCATTACCTCAAGAACCTGACTAATAGCCGCAGGAGGCAAGCCCATTTTAAGACCTATATTGTAAAGTGTATTTATCTCCTTCCTATGTTGCTCATGGTCTATGTTCATGAGCAATATGAGCCTATGGAATTGAACAATCCGCTCAGCTTGGGTTTTAAGACGCACTTTGGGAGATTTTTCTTTTAAAAGACCGTCAAATATATCCTTGCTCACACCGAGGTTACGGGCAACTTTTAGTAAAAATTCATATTCCGACCGTTTCAAGGAATGGTCGACCCTTGCAAAGCCGATCATCTCTGAAAGAATGCTCAATTTTTCCTGATAGGTACCCATAACAAACAGTTTTGGTTCTAATTATTAGGTAGATAACTCCAAAACAACTGGTTTTAGTACATAAAAAAGCCCTGAAATTCAGGGCTTTTTCAAACTAACTCAAACAATTCCCGTTTCTTAAGCGGTAATTCTTACTGGAATTTCATAAACTCTTCCAGGGGCAACATTTTCCAGTTCCACCTTTTGGTAGTTCAAACGGCTTTTTACAAAACCTTCCAATATTTCATCTTTTGTTTCTACTGAAAGAACAACCAATTCACCTTTTTCATTAACGATAAAGCGAACTTCCGCAGTCATTTCCTTGTGATCCTCGTTGAACTGATTTTTCTTCAACATTTCGTAAATCTGACCGGAAAGGTTGTTTTCTTTGGTTACTTTCTTTCCTTTTGTTGCAAATGCACTCATCGTTGCCATAAGTGCCAACGCCACTGTAACAGTTTTTAAATTTCTCATGATTTTGTTTTTTGATTAAAATTGATGATTAATGATTTGTCAAAAATCAGACTCAAATAAGAGTCATTTTTAATGACACCACAAAAATAAGACGATCAAAAAACTAAATTGTTACACTTTTATCCGATTTAACAAATGTTTAATGTCCTTAACCTTGGGCTAATACTTCTGTTCAAACAATAAAAAGCTGCCTGATTATTTGGTTTATCTGAGAAAACACTGAAAACGAAAGTGGTATAATTAGTGGCTTGATTTATCTAGGAGGAAAATCAGTAGTTTTTAAAGTTTGAAGAATAAAAAAGGGCAATGCTTTTTAAGCATTGCCCTTATAAAATATACTTACGTTGAGACTAGCTCAATACTTCTTCTACTTTATCAGCAGCTTCTTTAAATTGAACTGCGGAGTGCACAGCCAAGCCGGAATTATCGATTATTTCTTTGGCCAATTCTGCGTTGGTACCCTGTAACCTTACAATAATTGGCACCTGAATGGCATCTCCCATATTTTTGTATGCATCAACTACACCTTGCGCTACACGATCACAACGAACAATACCACCGAAGATATTGATAAGGATTGCCTTAACATTTGGATCTTTAAGAATAATTCGGAAAGCTTCCTCTACCCTTTTGGCATCTGCAGTACCTCCAACATCCAAGAAGTTTGCTGGTTCACCACCCGCCATTTTAATCAAATCCATAGTGGCCATGGCCAATCCAGCACCATTCACCATACAGCCAACGTTACCATCCAAATCAACATAGTTCAAGCCAACCTCACGAGCTTCTACCTCAATTGGGTTTTCCTCTCTAAGGTCACGCATCTCAGCATACGCCTTTCTTCTGTACAGCGCATTATCATCAATGGTAACCTTGGCATCAACCGCCATAATTTTATCATCGGAAGTCTTTAGAACCGGGTTGATTTCGAAAAGACTGGAATCACTTTCCACATATGCCTTATATAATGACATAACAAATTTCACCATCTCTTTGAACGCCGTACCGGACAACCCTAGGTTAAAGGCTATTCTTCTGGCTTGGAATGGTAAAAGTCCCAATCCTGGATCAACCTCCTCTGTAAAAATCAAATGTGGGGTTTTCTCTGCCACTTCTTCAATATCCATACCTCCTTCGGTAGAATACATAATCATGTTTTTACCTGAGCCTCTGTTTAAAAGAACAGACATATAAAACTCACTGGTTTCGCTATCGCCTGGATAATAAACATCTTCGGCCACTAAAACCTGGTGCACTTTTTTACCTTCGGCAGATGTTTGTGGGGTAACAAGGTTCATACCTATAATATTACCAGCCAACTCTTCTACTTCTTTCAAGTTTTTGGCCAATTTTACTCCACCGCCTTTACCACGGCCACCAGCATGCACCTGTGCTTTTATTACGTGCCATCCGGTTCCTGTTTCTTGTGTAAGTTGTTTTGCGGCATCTACCGCTTCCTTGGCGTTGTGAGCAACTATACCTCGCTGGATTCTAACTCCAAAACTGGCTAAAATCTCTTTTCCTTGATATTCGTGAAGATTCATCTGTGAATTTACTTTTGTTTGCTGACAAAAATAGAAAACACCGCTGACAAATTGAAGATGTTAAATGAATAATTACAGGTTAGATGTCAATTATAACCCTTTTATTCAGGTCCATGGACTTTATAACTTAAAATCTTGAAAATCCAAAGGGTCAAAATTCTTAAAATGCCCATTCATCTCGATAACATCTTTGGTTCGATTCAATTCGATCAAAATATTTGTTGTTGTCTGTAAATGACTTTTTATGAAATTTAACCGATCTGTTTCTCTCGTCATGAGCAACAACTCATATTCTTGTTCAAAAGAAAGTCCCATTTTGTGAGCGAGAGAATAGCTGTTGAATTGCTTGGGAGACGTTTTGGTAAAAGGCACATCCATAATATCGTACAATTCCTCCACTTTTTGGAGCACTTCTTCTCTTAAACTTTCATCGGCGTCGTTTTCAATCTCCAAAAACTCGACTTCTCCACCAGCATAGAGTTTACCTTCTATTTGTTTTTGAAAACTTAGCACCTTAAATACCTGACGGGCGACACACACCACATCCATTTCGCCAGATTCATAGGAGTTCACAACCTCAACCAATTGTACCTCTGTACCATAGGAAATAGCGTTGTCGATATAAACAGGAATGCCAAAGGTAAGCGCCTCCTTTCTGCAATCGTCGATCAATTGTTTATATCGATCTTCAAAAATATGCAAGGGCACCGTTTCACCAGGATAAAAGACTGATTTTAGTGGAAATAGAGGTAGCTTCATTGTTGCAATTTGTTTAAAAATACATATCAATTATTTAAAGTACAACACTGGATACGGCCTGGTTGTTGTAAAAAAAACAAAATGTTATATTTTGATAATAAAATTTAGAATTTTTGTGTTTAAAGTATACAAAACCTAGTTTTGTCTAAAATATAAGTTTAAAATGAACTCTAAGGATTTACTTCAGCTTACAGAACAATTTGGCGCACCATTATATGTGTATGATGCCGATAAGATCACCTCTCAATACAAAAAGCTTACCAATGCTTTCAAAGGTGTTCCAAATCTTAAGTTGAACTATGCGGCCAAAGCACTGTCCAATATTAGCATCCTAAGATTGTTGAACAGTTTAGGGAGTGGTTTGGATACCGTGTCCATTCAAGAAGTGAAATTGGGTCTTTTGGCCGGTTTCAAGCCAGAGTCCATCATTTTTACACCCAATGGGGTTTCTTTGGAAGAGATTGAAGAAGCTGCCGCACTTGGTGTTCAGGTCAATATTGACAACCTCTCCATTTTGGAGCAGTTTGGAAGCAAGCACCCCGATATTCCGGTTTGTATCCGTATCAACCCCCATGTAATGGCGGGAGGAAATTCCAACATTTCAGTGGGACATATCGATTCCAAGTTTGGTATCAGTATACATCAAATCCCTCATTTATTGCGTATTGTGGAGTTGACCAAAATGAATATCAACGGAATCCATATGCATACAGGTAGTGATATTTTGGATATTGATGTTTTCCTCTATGCTTCGGAAATTCTATTTGAAACCGCAAGTAATTTTAAAGATTTAGAGTTTATAGATTTTGGAAGTGGTTTTAAAGTACCCTATAAAGAAGGTGACATCCAGACCAACGTGGATGAGTTGGGAAAAAAATTAACCAAAAGATTCAACGAATTCTGTAAAGAATATGGCAGGGAACTGACTCTTGCCTTTGAGCCTGGAAAATTTTTGGTAAGTGAAGCAGGTTTCTTTTTAGCTAAAGTGAATGTGGTAAAGCAGACTACTTCAACTGTTTTTGCAAGTATCGATTCTGGTTTCAACCATTTGATTAGGCCTATGTTATATGGTTCTAACCATCAGATTGTAAACATTTCCAACCCAAAAGGAAAAGAGCGTTATTACTCGGTTGTCGGTTACATTTGTGAAACGGATACCTTTGGCAGCAACCGTAGAATCAATGAAATATCTGAAGGCGACATGCTTTGCTTTAAAAATGCCGGTGCCTATTGCTTTACCATGGCCAGTAACTACAATTCAAGGTACAGGCCCGCCGAAGTCTTATGGTACAACGGAAAGGGTCATTTAATAAGAAAAAGAGAAACTTTTGATGATATCCTTCACAACCAAGTGGATAACAAGGAGCTTTTTGAGGTTCCAACGAAACAGCCCGTAAAGTAGGATATACCCTTATCAGACTGTTAAAGCTCATACTTTTTTGGCACAATTTTCGTTAGTTTTGTATTGATACGACGACAATTAGGTCAAAAACTAAGACTATGCGCACAATTTTTACCCAAATCAGCTTACTTTTTATAGTATTTATAGGCTTTAATGCACACGCCCAAGATATTAATTGGATATCCTGGGAAGAGGCCGTCGAACTTTCCAAAACGGATGCGCAGCCCAAAAAGATTTTTGTTGACGTTTACACTGATTGGTGCGGATGGTGCAAAAAGATGGATGAAAACACCTTTCAAAATCCTGAAGTATCCAAATATATGCAGGACAACTTCTATATGGTAAAAATGGATGCAGAAGGTAAAGACCCTATTGAATACCAAGGTAAAACATTCAAATTTGTACCTTCTGGAAGAAGAGGTTACCATGAATTGGCCGCTGCTTTGTTACAGGGTCGCATGAGTTACCCCACCGTTGTTTTCTTGGATGAACAATTGAATATGCTTTCGCCTGTTCCTGGATATCAACAGGTAGAACCTTTTATGCAGATCGCAAAGTACTTTGGCGAAAACATCTACAAGGACAAAGATTGGCAAAGCTACGCCGGGAAGTAAATTCCCCAGTGCCTTCCTTACTTTATTTTATCTACTATAATTCGGACTTTCTTTGGTAATGGTCACATTGTGTGGGTGACTTTCGTGTATTCCGCTCGCGGTAATTTTCACAAATCGGGCATTGTTCTTCAATGCTTCGATATTCCCTGCACCACAATAACCCATACCTGCACGTAAACCACCAATAAATTGGTGCATACTTTCCACCAATTCACCTTTATAAGGCACACGGCCCACAATACCTTCGGGAACCAATTTCTTGATATCATCCTCTACATCTTGGAAATAGCGGTCCTTACTACCTTTTTTCATAGCCTCAACGGAGCCCATTCCACGATAAGACTTAAACTTTCTACCTTCATAAATAATGGTCTCTCCCGGAGACTCTTTGGTACCGGCCAACAAAGACCCCAACATTACGGTATCAGCTCCTGCTGCAATTGCTTTAGGTATGTCGCCCGTATATCGTATTCCACCATCAGCAATTACAGGAACTCCCGTTCCTTTTAGTGCCGCTGATACTTCCAAAACAGCAGAGAACTGTGGAAAACCAACACCAGCCACAACACGCGTTGTACAAATGGAACCTGGTCCAATCCCCACTTTAACGGCATCAGCCCCCGCCTCTACCAAATATTTTGCCGCTTCGGCCGTAGCAATGTTACCTACCACTACCTCCAATTCTGGAAAAGATTTCTTCACATCTTTTAAAATACCGACCACACCTTTGGTGTGACCGTGCGCTGTGTCAATAATAATGGCATCAACACCCGCTTTCACCAAAGCACCTGCACGATCAACAGCGTCGGCGGTAACTCCAATAGCTGCAGCTACGCGCAAACGCCCGTACTGATCTTTGTTGGCTATTGGTTTTTGGGTAAGTTTCGTAATATCCCTGAACGTAATCAAACCAACAAGTTCGTCCTTATCGTTGATTACTGGTAGTTTTTCAATCTTATTTTCTTGTAGGATGACCTCAGCTTGCTGCAAAGAAGTACCTTCTCCAACCGTCACTAAATTTTCCGATGTCATTACATCTGCAATCGGTCTATCATCGTTCTTTTCAAAACGAAGGTCACGATTGGTAACTATCCCAATCAACTTGTTCTGATCATCAACAATGGGAATTCCCCCGATACTGTTCTCTCTCATGCTAGCCTTGGCATCACGCACGACAGACTCCAATGGAAGGGTAACGGGATCCATGATCATGCCACTTTCTGCACGTTTTACCTTTCTAACCTTAAGGGCTTGTTGCTCAATCGTCATGTTTTTGTGAAGTACACCAATACCGCCTTCCCTTGCCATGGCAATAGCCATACGGGATTCGGTCACCGTATCCATTGCCGCAGAAACAATGGGCACATTGATGGTAATGTTCTTGGTGAATTTTGATTGAATACTTACTTCTCGGGGAAGTACTTCGGAGTATGCCGGCACGAGGAGAACGTCATCATAAGTAAGTCCTTCTCCAACAATTTTGTTTAGGTGAGCTTCCATTGCAATTACGGATTAATTGCGTGCAAATATACCATATTTTAATCAATGTAGAACAAAGGCAAGACTTTAACCATAATTTAGGTTTTTTTCAAAAACGAATTTTAATTAACCTACCCATTGACAATCAATAAACTCCAAAATATTATATTTATTTATTCTAAATAAGTCTTGTTTTATTCATTTTGAACCGTACATTTGCCCCAAAATTATAATTTATTTAAAATAAGTCTTAATTAATACAATGTACCGAACATCATTAATCATCGCATTTTTTAGTTTTCTATTCCTTTCAGGACAACAAAAGCAAAACCCTACCGATTCAACGCTTATTGAGTTGAATGAAGTCGTCTTATCTGCCAAAGTAATCTTCGGAAGCAAATTTGTAGCGAAAAACAGAACAGGCTCTTCTTATTACCTCTCACCTGAAGAAATCAAAAAATTCAACTATACAGATATCAATCGCACCTTACGCTCCGTACCCGGTGTAAACATATACGAAGAAGATGGATTTGGCCTTAGACCAAACATCAGTTTAAGAGGAACCTCCCCTGAAAGAAGTTCAAAAATCACCTTGATGGAAGATGGAGTCCTCATTGCACCTGCTCCCTACAGTGCTCCATCGGCCTATTATTTCCCAACTATTGCACGAATGCAGGCCGTTGAAATATTAAAAGGCAGTAGCCAAGTACAATTTGGACCGTACACAACAGGAGGTGCCATAAACATGATTTCCACAGAAATACCCGATAATTTTAGAATCTTTTTGAACAGTAGCTATGGAAGTTTCCAAAGTGGTCGTATCCATGCCCAACTGGGCGATAACCGTAAAAACTTCGGTTATTCCGTGGAATACCTCAACTACAATTCCAATGGATTCAAAAACTTGGAAAATGGTGATAACACGGGTTTTGATAAAAATGACCTAGTTGCGAAATTTAAGGTCAACACCAATCCAGAAGCAAAACTTGGACAGGAGTTTGAAGTAAAGTTCCAGTACTCGGACGAAACGTCAAACGAAACCTATTTGGGCCTAACGCAAGAAGATTTTGACTCAGACCCTTTCCGCCGCTATGCTGGGTCTCAAAATGATCAAATGAATGCCGAGCACTTTCAATTGATGGGAACGCATGCTTTAAAATTCAACGATCAATTCAGGATTACCACAATTGGCTATTACAACGATTTTAGCAGGAATTGGTACAAGGTAGATTATGTTACGATTGATGGAGAACGTCAAGGCATCGGTACTATTTTTAGTGACCCAATCGGTAATGAATCCTACTTAAACCTGGTAAAAGGGACCACCAACAGTGGAGCAAATGATTTCCTTAACGCCAGAAATAACAATAGGGACTACCTATCTACCGGAGTTCAAACAAAATTGGATTACCATTGGAGTGGCGAGAACACGTATCATGATCTGGAAATTGGACTGCGTTACCATTATGATGAAGAAGACCGTTTTCAATGGATAGATGATTATGCCATGGTGAACGGAGACATGCAATTGGTCAATGCAGGCATTCCTGGAACCAATGCCAACCGAGTGAGCAGTGCAAAAGCTTTTGCTTCGTATGCAATGTACAAGCTTAAAATCAATGATTTAACATTGACTCCCGGCCTTCGCTATGAAAACATTTCCTTGGAAAGATTGGATTATGGAACCAACGATATACAGCGCACTAGTACTGACCTCTCCGAAAGACAGAACAATGTAGATGTGTTTATACCTGGAATTGGTTTCAACTATAATTTTAATACCCTTTCCATTTTTGGAGGGGTGCATAAAGGTTTTTCGCCTCCTAGCAACCAACCTGGTGAAAATCCAGAGGAAAGTGTGAATTATGAGCTTGGCAGCCGTTTCTCATTTGCAGGCATTTCAGGCGAACTAGTTGGTTTTTACAATGATTATAGCAACCTTTTGGGCAGTGATCTTGCGGCAACAGGTGGAACCGGCTCCCTAGACCAATTCAATGCTGGCGAAGTACGTGTGCAAGGAGTGGAGTTGTTGTTGAACTATAACTTTATGGAAAACAATGAAAGCTTTCAACTACCCTTTACTTTTGGATATACGCTGACCGACACAGAGTTCTTGAACAGTTTTGGCAGCGAAAATGATATTTGGGGAGAAGTTACCGTAGGTGATGAGCTACCCTATATCTCGAAGCACCAGTTCAATGCAGCCCTATCACTAGAGCATGAAAATTTTGAAATAAATCTTAGCGGAAGGTACAATGGCGCTTTTAGAACAATGGCAGGAAGTGGGGCAATACCCGCCAGTGAAAAAGTAAGCTCCAACTTCATTCTCGACCTTGGTGGAAGATACAGATTCAACGATCATTTGGCGGTTACCGCCAATGCCATCAATTTATTGGACGAAAAATATGCCGTTGCAAGGGTCCCTGCAGGCTTAAGACCTGGCCATCCATTTGGTATTTACGCTGGAATTGAACTTAGATATTAATTTTTGAATCCGACGAAACAAAATAAAGGCACTCTTTTTGGGGTGCCTTTTTTAATGATAAACCGAGAACAGTTCGGTAGCCTTATTGAATGCCGCCTCAAAAACCAACCAATTGACTCCTGTATCCGCTTTTTCTGTAGTAAAATAGGAAAGCATTTTCTCGGTGGGCATATTTCCGGTTAGTTCGTCCTTGGCCATAGGGCAACCACCAAAACCTTGCACGGCACCATCAAAACGGCGACACCCTGCCTTATAGGCAGCATCCACTTTTTCATGCCATCTAGATGGAGTTGTATGCAAATGAGCCCCAAATTCAATTTCCGGATACTTTGGAATAAGGTTGGAGAACAAATACTCTATTACTTCTGGGGTGGAGCTTCCAATAGTATCTGAAAGCGATAAAATTCTAGTTCCCATTTCGGCCAACTTTTCTGTCCACTCCCCTACTATTTCAACACTCCAAGGATCACCATAAGGATTTCCAAATCCCATGGAAATGTATGTGACCACTTCCTTGCCATGAGCATCGGCCAATTCCAAAATCCCCTTAAGGGTCTCCACGGACTGATCAATGGTCTTATGTGTGTTCCGCATTTGAAAGTTTTCGGAAATGGAAAAAGGAAAGCCCAAATAATCGATTGCCTCGTGCTTGCAGGCATCTTGTGCGCCGCGAACATTGGCCACAATGGCTAAAAGTTCACTTTGGGTTCGGGATAAATCCAAACGCTCCAAAACCTCCGCTGTATCTTGCATCTGGGGAATGGCCTTTGGCGATACAAAACTACCAAAGTCAATAGTATCAAAACCACAACCCAACAAGGCTTGGATATATTTTACCTTTTCGGCGGTCGGGATAAAAGTTTTTATCCCCTGCATGGCGTCCCTAGGACATTCTATAAGTTTTACTTTTGACATAGGCGTCCGTAAAAATAGCACTTATTTATCCGATAGAAATAGATAAACGGCAATCCCTACAAAAACAACAATTTGCACCCATTTTAAATAAACTCCTGCTTTTTTATGACTGGTCAGATATTCAGAAATTCTTCCTGCCAGTATGGCAATTGCCCCAAAAACGATAAGGGCGGAAAGCATAAAAAGTAAGCCCAATGTGTAAAATTGAATTACGGTATTGAGTTCCTCACTGAACAAAAAACCGGGAAAAAAAGCCAAAAAGAAGATCGTGACCTTGGGGTTGAGCACATTCATGGTAAAGCCCGTCCAAAAAAGCTTCTTTGGTGTTTTTGTCGGTTTGTTTTCCTTATCCAAAAGTATCGAAGCATCACTACGATATACCTGATACGCCAAATATAAAAGATACATGGCTCCAAAAAGCTTGATCGCAAAAAATAGCGTGTCGCTCCGCTTGATTATTTCCGAAACCCCAAATGCGAGCAGGGTTGTATGTACCAAACAGCCAGAAACCAAACCAAAAACTGTGGCCAATCCATATTTTGTACCATTGCTGATACTTTGAGTCAGTACAAAAATATTATCAGGACCCGGCGAAATCGCCAAGGCAAGTGAAGACACGAAAAAACCAATCAATATGGGATAATTGATGGTTTCCAGAATTAAGAGTAAGCTATACATATATTTTAGCCCATTTTCTCCAAAATGGCCTTATTGATTTTCTTGATAAGTGCGGGGCCCTCGTAAATAAACCCGGTGTACAGTTGTACCAAATCGGCTCCCGCCTCCAATTTTTCCAAAGCATCCTCTGGAGAATGTATACCTCCCACTCCTATAATTGGAAATGCCTTTTTACTATTTTCAGCTAAAAATCGAATCACTTCGGTGCTTCTTTTGGTCAAAGGTTTTCCACTGAGACCACCTTTCTCTTCAGATAAAATCAAATGCGACTTTAAGCCTTTTCTTTCTATAGTGGTATTGGTTGCGATTACTCCATCAATATTGGTATCAGCAACAATCTCAATAATATCCAACAATTGATCATCTGTTAAATCAGGAGCTATTTTCAACAAAATAGGCTTCTCCTTCCCTTTTGAATTCTTGGACAGTTTTTTATTCTGACTTTTTAATTTTTTCAACAACTTGGTCAAAGGTTCCTTATCCTGAAGTTCTCGAAGTCCCGGTGTATTGGGTGAACTCACATTTACCACAAAGTAATCCACATGCTCAAAGAGTGCCTCAAAACAAATCAGATAATCCTTGATGGCATCCTTGTTGGGCGTAACCTTGTTCTTGCCAATATTCCCCCCGATTATAACACGATGTTTTTTCTTTAACTGTTCCACAGCCTCAAAAACACCTTTGTTATTAAAACCCATCCGGTTTATAATACCCTTGTCCTGTTTTAATCGAAACAGTCGTTTTTTGGGGTTTCCCGGTTGGGGCTTTGGTGTTACCGTACCTATTTCCACAAAACCGAAACCAAAATCCGAGAATTCGTTGTAAAGCTTGGCATCTTTATCAAAACCTGCGGCAAGTCCAACAGGATTTTTGAACTTCACACCAAAAACCTCTCGCTCCAGTTTTGGATTGTTCACCGTGAATACTCCCCTAAAAAGACCGCTAAGTCCCAATCTTGAAAAAAACTTAATGGCCCAAAAAGAAAAGTGGTGCACGGCTTCTGGATCAAATAAGAAAAGTACCGGGCGAATGAGTATTTTATACATTCAAAATGGATTTTTGACAAAAATAACAACTCTGAAAACAGTTCTTAACAAATCGTTCAATTTTCGTCAACAGACCTATTAATGTGGATAGGACGCAAGGCCAATTGATTACACAATTTTATATATCGTTCATATTGGGATTTTTTGAAACTTGCAAGCAATCGTTTGTCAATCATTCGCACATTCTGTTTCATACTATCCATTATGGAACCATACTCTTTAGAAACAGTTAGCAATTCCTCAGGCGAACTTTCTTCGTTCCTTTTCATTAGATATTTTGCCTGATCCTTTAAAATATCGTTTCGGATTTTGAGTTCGGCACTCCAATTTTTCAAGTTTTCCTGCTGCTGCTCGGTCAATTCAAAAACCCTGATGATGGTTTCATTGTCTCGTCCACCTACCCCCAAAATACAATCCATTTGGGCAAACCCATAAAACCCGGATATCAAAAAAAGATAAAAAACTACCGCTCTCAATTAAGGTTGATGTTAATCGTTTACGAAAGATACTTATTAATGCCTTTGATTTGCAAAATTACGGTTGAATAAGCATTATTTTTGATGAAAATCAACACTGACCATGGAAAAATTACTGCCACGATTTTTGGAATATGTGACAACCGATTCGCAAAGCGACCCTTATTCAAAAACGACGCCGAGTACAGAAAAGCAATGGGACCTTGCCAAAAAATTGGTGATGGAACTTCACCAGATTGGCATGCAAGAAGTATCTATTGATGAGAATGCCTACATAATGGCTACCTTGCCAAGCAATTTGGACAAAAAAATGCCCACCATTGGTTTTGTTTCCCATTTTGACACATCTCCCGATTTTTCCGGTAAAAATGTGAAGCCTCGCATTATTGAGAATTATGATGGTAAGGACATTATTTTAAACCAGACCAAAAACATAGTGCTGTCTCCTGACTATTTTGAGGATTTAAAGGCTTACGAAGGGCAGACTTTAATCGTAACGGACGGCACCACCTTGTTGGGTGCGGATGATAAGGCCGGTATTGCAGAAATTATCACCGCGATGGAATACCTCATCGACCACCCAGAGATCAAGCATGGTAAAATACGGATTGCCTTTACCCCCGATGAAGAAATAGGTCGCGGGGCCCATAAATTTGATGTGGAAAAGTTTGGCGCGGAATGGGCCTACACCATGGATGGTAGCCAAGTGGGCGAACTGGAATATGAAAACTTCAATGCGGCCAAGGCCACAATCACCATAACCGGAAAAAGTGTACATCCAGGCTATGCCAAAAACAAAATGGTCAACGCAATAGGCATTGCCAACGATTTTATGACCCACCTACCCCCTAGCGAAGTTCCTGAGCATACGGCAGGAAGGGAAGGCTTTTTCCATGTACACAAAATAAAGGGCGAAATTGAAAAAGCGGAGATAGAACTCATTATCCGTGACCACGATGCAGTCCATTTTCAGGCCAGGAAAGATTTATTGAGCGACATCAAGGAAAAACTGAACAAAAAATATGGTGAATTTGTCAGCTTGACCATTGAGGACCAATATAAAAACATGCGGGAGAAGGTTGAACCCATGTACCATATAGTGGAGATTGCCGAAGAGGCCATGAAATCACTACAGATTGAACCCATTATAAAGCCGATTAGAGGAGGAACGGATGGCTCCCAACTAAGTTTTATGGGCCTACCCTGTCCCAATATTTTTGCCGGCGGTCACAACTTTCATGGAAAATACGAGTATGTTCCTTTGGAAAGTATGGAGAAAGCGGTGAAGGTAATCGTGAAAATTTGCGAACTTACGGCTAGTCAAATCAAGTAGTTGTGGAAAAATCTGAAAAATTAGAGGCTTATTATGAAAAGGAGCATCCGTTAATGGAGGGAATTTCTCGCCTAAGGGAAATTGCCCTAAAAACCGAAGCCGAGGAGGATTTTAAATGGAGTATTCCCGTATATACTTTAAATAACAAAAATGTTTTCGGTATCTGTAAGTTCAAGAGCCATTTTGGGGTTTGGTTTTTTAACGGTGTGTTTTTAAAAGACCCGAAAAAAGTGCTGGAGAATGCCCAGGAGGGCAAAACCAAGGGGATGCGGCATTGGAAGTTCCAAAGTTTGGACGAAGTGGACAAAAAAGTAGTTTTGGCCTACATGAAAGAAGCCTTGGAAAATCAGAAAAAGGGATTGGAGGTTAAAGCCGAGAAAACCAAAAAGGCTGCCATTCCAGAACTTCTAAAATCTGAATTGAAAAAAGATTCCCAATTAAAGGCTGCTTTTGAAAAGTTTACCCCTTACAAACAAAAAGAGTTCAGCGAGTACATTGCCGAGGCCAAACAGGAGAAAACCAAACTACGAAGATTGGAGAAAATCCTTCCTATGATCAAACAAGGTATTGGTTTGAATGATGGGTATCGTTAGGTTAAAGAATAGATCAATTTATTATCGCCTTTATTAACAGCATAATAACCAATTTTTTGACCGCAACTTCACTGCATGTATTGAAATTGTTTCGGTAACTGTATCCAAAAATCACTGATAGCACAATACTTATTTATTAACCTGTAAATGAAAGACTTAAGTGATTACAAAAGAATGTTCTTTTCCCGAGGTCATCAATCAAAACGGTAAACTGACCAACATCATTGCACACCCTTCAATATCAAAATAAATTATGGTGAAAAACGAAAGTTGGGTGTTCGCCCGACTTCAAAAAATTACTTGCCATGAAAACATTTATGTATCTATTTTTTATCACATTGGTCTCACTGAACCTCTCTTGTAGCAGTAGTGATGACGATGAAGGATTGACCAAGGACGGGCCGTTTTCAATCAGTGAACTTAGCGGAAACTGGGAAGCCACGAAAGCCCAATTTAGTGTAAGCAGTACTTCCGTCGACATAGTCGAGGATGGTGGATCGGTAAGCATGTCCGTTCAATCGAATGGGCGTTTCACCCTGACCCTAGACCCTGTGGATAGGAATGCCTATACCGTAAGTGGAGAAATGTTCTGGGAAGAATGGCAGCAGACCTACTACTTTGCTGTAATTTGGGACGATGAACCCAATGATTGGGATACGTTCGGGCACACCTATGACGGCACAACCTTTTCCATTAACGGAGGTGCAGATTCCGCGGAATATGACTTTGATAATGACGGGGATTTGGAATCGTGTTCGGTCCATTTCATTTTTGTGCGCTCGTAACGGCTTGAATGGTTTTCAATACGAGACCAGTAACGTACAGTACATCCTTTTCAAGCATTCATGAACTGTTTGTAATCAAGTTCAACCAATGTTTGGAAACGTCCACCCATTATGGTATTCCGTGCTTAACAAGGCATCCGCATCGGAGTGGTTGAATTTTTCGTTTTCGGCATCCCAGAACAGGCGCTCACCCGTTTTGTAGGCAATATTGCCCAAGTGGCTCACCATTGCGGCATCGTATCCAACTTGTATAGGGGCATTCAATATGGATTTATCACGACTTTTAATGGCATCCAAAAAATTGAGGGTATGTAAATCCAAGCCATTGGCATCTACCCGTTGCAGGGGCACTGGGTCAATCTTTGGACCAAGGTCTTGGCTCCAATCTGGACGGTCGCGTTCCGGAATCACTTCCCAACCTCCGCGATCCAATACCAAGGTTCCGTTGTTTCCGATAAAGGCAATCCCATGGTTTCGTCCATAATTTCCGCCATCTATCCCAGTGGCATGTTCCCACAAGAGGGAAAAATCACCAAAATCATAAATAGTCTGCAAAGTATCCGGGGTTTCGGAGGCATCATCGGGATAGGCAAACTTGCCACCCATGGCCATCACCGATTTGGGATTGGAAGCTTTCATTCCATATAGGGCATAGTCAATAAGGTGTACCCCCCAGTCCGTCATTAGTCCACCAGCGTAGTCCCAGAACCATCTAAAACTAAAATGAAATCTGTTTTTATTGAATGGTCTGTTTTTGGCAGGGCCCAGCCACATATCATAATCCACTCCCTCTGGTACAGCACTGTTGGAGAGAACAGGTACGGGCTGCATCCATCCTTGGTAGGCCCAAGCCTTTGCCAATCGGATTTGCCCCAGTTTTCCAGAATGCACATAATTGATGGCATCCACAAAATGGGGCTGGCTTCGCTGCCATTGTCCAATCTGCACCATGTTATCACTTGCATTCACCTTGGCAAGCATAGCTTTGCTTTCGGCGACCGAATTGGCTATGGGTTTTTCACAGTAGACATCCTTACCGGCATCCAAGGCATCTGTTAATTGAAGACAATGCCAATGGTCAGGTGTTCCAATAACAACTACATCTACATCTTTATCCTCCAGTAGTTTTCGATAATCCGAATACCATTTTGGCTTTTTAATGCCTCCTTTTTCCAGGTCCATGGTTCGTTTCTGCAAAACGTTCTCGTCCACATCACAAAGCGCCACGACCTCTACCTCACTATTCTTTAAAAGGGACAAGAGGTCTGTAAACCCCATACCGTTACAGCCAATAAGACCTACTTGTATTTTGTCGTTGGGGCTGATGGTTTTCCGTATCGATGCCAACAACTCCGTGGGAAACATAAATGATGCCCCTAAGCCGGCCACATATAATCCTCCACGTTTTACAAACTGTCTTCTTGTTCCCATATCTATTCAAATTTTGAATAAGATACAAAAAAACGTCCCTTGGAAGTTGGATTCCAAGGGACGTTTTTATTATACTCTATGTTATTTTCGCTTACTTCTTTTCAGCGGGGGCATTCATCTTTTTGCTCATTTCCATTGAAATGGCAGAGCGGTCAAACTTTAAACGGCCAGCCATGGTTTCGATAACGCAGGAGAAATCCTTGTCATTCAATTCCACAATCTTTCCGTGAAGACCACTTTTAGTGATGATTTTATCACCCTTTTTTAATTCTGAAGCGAATTTTTTCTCATCCTTCTGACGTTTGACTTGCGGGCGAATCATAAAAAAATAAGCCACGGCAAAAATCAATATCAGTGGTAAAAACTGTCCTAGGTTTTCCATTTAGGTTTTTTAATTATTTAACAGGACCTGCAGGTACTGTTCCCGGTGCTTGAACAAATGCTTTGATTCTCAAAATTTCGGAACCCTTGGCAGTATTTGCGTTTACGGTAATCGTTTTTGTTACTTGGTTTTGTCCAGACCCATTAAATTTCACCAACAACTCTCCGGTTTCTCCTGGTGCAATAGGATCTTTGGGAGGGTTTGGCACAGTACAACCACAGCTGCTTTTTGCGTTGGTGATGATCAAAGGTGCATTACCTGTATTCGTAAATGTAAATACAGTTTCTTGTGGGGTTCCCCTTTGGATAGTACCAAAATCGTGTTCAACTTTATCGAAAGCCATTACAGGAACCATTTTGTCTGCTTCGTCTCTGTCTACAGCAGTTTCAACATTGTCAGCAACTATTTTTTTTGATGCTTTGTCCTTGCATGATACGCTGGTTAGGGCAACCACCATGATCAAACTAAAAATTGTTGTTATTCTTTTCATGATTAAAATTTGTTTTTCCAAAATTAAGCAAATATTGTTTATTGCAAACCTCTACCTATTTTTTGAAGCCTTCCATCTGACTTATACTCCTTTGCCAACTTGTCCAAAACCCCATTAATAAAGATGCTGCTTTTGGGTGTTGAATACTCCTTGGCAATCTCCAAATATTCGTTCAAGGTTACTTTTTCTGGTATGGAAGGGAAATTAAGCAACTCGCAAATGGCCATTTTTAGGACGATGGAATCTATCTCTGCGATACGGTCGTTGTCCCAATTAGGTGTTTTTCCCTCAATTTCTTTCTCCCATTTCGCATCATTGAGCAAGGTCTTGGTCAAAAGTTCGTTGGCAAAATCCATATCTTCCTGATCTTTCAGGAGGGATGGCAAAAAGAAACGGTCTCCAGAATCGGGTTTGGCTTTCTTCAATCGCTTTACCAAGAATGTATTTACAATAGGGAAATCGTCTACCCATGTAAGCTTATCGTCTTCAAAGTAATCGTATATTTTTTCGTTGGGCGCTATAATTTCCTTGAAAAGTTGAATGATTACGTTGCGGTCGTTCGTGTAACTATCATCTCCATTCGACATATACGCTTTATAAATATCACTGGAAATAACGGCCTTATGAATAATCTTCACGTATTCGTCATTCATGTACCAATTATCGAGCTTTCTCTTGGAGAGTTCGTTTTTTAAGACTTCGTTGTTCACCAATTGTAGCAACAATCGATTTTTTACAAATTTTTCAGGATTGGGGTAATTGTCTTCTTCGGTGGCCACATATTTTTTGGAAGCGTGGTTCACATGTTTTTCCGCCAAACGATGCAGTTCGGCCAAGAGGCTTAAAATCAAAAGGTATAGAACATACATGTTTTCTATACTGACTCGCAGGAACTTTTCTTGTTTTTGCAAAGAATCGTCCTTGGATTGCACTAATGCATAAATACACTGCATTACTTTTACTCTGATGTGCCTTCGGGTGAGCATGTTTAAAGAACTTTTAAAGTCATTGTTTGGCTTTCACTCCGCAAAAGTAATCTTATATTTGAATCTTACCTACCAAACTTGCTTTCTTATCAGTTTTATAACATTTACTTTGTGCTGTATGGTATATATTTGCGGGATTGTCCACGGACAACGTCACTAAAAAACTGCCTTTCCCCAGTATGAAGGAACTAAAACACCTAAATAAATACTTTAAAAAATATTGGCTTAAACTGCTATTGGGGATTATAATCACCATTATTGCACGTGTTTTTTCCTTAGTGATGCCTTCGTATGTGAACAAATCCATTCAGGCCGTAGAGGATTTCACATCAGATGTGATTACCCTTTCGGACGCAAAAGGATTATTGCTTCAATATATTCTAATTATTGTTGGAGCGGCGATACTTTCTGGTCTCTTTACTTTTTTAATGCGTCAGACCATCATTAATGTATCTCGGTACATCGAGTACGATTTAAAAAATGAGGTGTTCGACCACTACCAATTGCTCAGCCTTAATTTTTACAAAAAAAACAGGATCGGTGATTTAATGAATCGAATCAGTGAGGATGTGAACCAAGTACGTTTGTATGGTGGGCCTGCCATTATGTATGGTATCCAAACCTTGACTCTTTTTGTGTGCTTGATTCCGTTGATGTTTATAAAAGCACCGACACTGGCCGCCTATACCTTACTACCTCTACCCATTTTATCCGTTTTGATTTATCAAATAAGCAAGATTATTCACCGTAGGAGCACCAAGGTGCAGGAATATTTGTCCACGCTTTCTACATTTACACAAGAGTCCTTTTCCGGAATTTCGGTAATCAAAGCTTACAGTATAGAACCAAGGGTAAATTCTGAGTTACGGGATTTAGCACAAGAAGGAAAAGATACGAGCATGGCCCTGGCCAAAGTGAATGCCTGGTTTTTTCCATTGATGATTTTATTGATCGGTATCAGTAATGTTTTCGTGATTTACATTGGTGGAAAGCAATACATCAATGGGGAAATTGAGACCATTGGGATTATTGCAGAATTCATTCTTTATGTAAACATGCTTACATGGCCTGTTGCGGTAGTGGGGTGGTTAACATCCATAGTACAAAGGGCGGAGGCTTCGCAAAAGCGTATCAATGAATTTCTGAAGGAAGAACCGTCCATCCAAAACAAGATTAAAACGCCTACTCCTATTAAGGGCGGTATTGAGTTTAAAAATGTGACCTTCACCTATGAAGATACCGATATAACCGCTTTACAAGATGTTTCCTTTACCATAAAGGCTGGACAGACTGTTGCCATTTTAGGAAAGACCGGATCCGGGAAATCCACCATATTGGATTTAGTGGCCCGATTATACGACGCCACCTCTGGTAAGGTTTTAATTGATGGTGTACCCGTTCAACAATTGAACCTTGATAGCTTAAGGAGCTCCATTGGTGCGGTACCTCAGGATGCTTTCCTATTTTCGGATACTATCGAAAACAATATCCGGTTTGGTAACGAAAATGCAACGCATGATGAGATTGTGGAAGTGGCCAAAAAAGCGGTGGTCCATAAAAATATTGAAGGCTTTGCCAAAAAGTACGATACCATTTTGGGAGAACGTGGCATTACCCTAAGTGGAGGTCAAAAACAAAGAGTTTCCATTGCCAGAGCTCTATTGAAAGACCCTAAAATCTATCTTTTTGATGATTGCCTATCTGCCGTGGATACGGAAACGGAAGAAGAAATACTCAACAATTTAAAAAGGGTTTCCGAAAGCAAAACTACGCTCATAGTGAGCCATAGAGTATCATCTGCCAAGAATGCGGACAAAATCCTTGTTCTCGACAACGGAAAAATCATCCAAGAAGGTACCCACGAAGAATTGAACAACACGGATGGCTATTATAAAGAACTCTACATCGACCAGCTCTCTGGTAAAGAATCATAAAAAAGTTGCTGAATTAGCTTTTTTTTTACATTTTTGGTAACATAATTCAACATAGTACTAAATACACTATACCATATGGGCCAGAAAGATACCATGGATCAGGAAGAGATTTATTCGAAAGTCTTAAGAGCAGGCAGAAGAACCTACTTTTTTGATGTAAGAAGCACCAAGGCCGGAGATTACTACTTAACCATCACAGAAAGTAAAAAATTTACTCATGATGATGGTTCTTTCCATTACAAAAAGCACAAAATTTACCTTTATAAAGAAGATTTTAGTGCTTTCCGTGAGATTATGGAAGAAATGATGGATTACATTATTGATGAAAAAGGAACTGAAGTTATCTCCGAACGCCACCAAAAAGATTTCAAAAAGGAAGAAGGGGACTTCAGTGAAAACGGAAGTACTACCGACAATAACTTTACCGATTTAAGTTTCGACGACATCTAATAAAGTTAAACCCTTTAAAAAGTTAAACGACCTGTACTTTACAGGTCGTTTTTTATTTTTGTTATTTACTTAGCAACAGTAATCCTAATAAATTAAATATCCATGGCAAGGACCCCTAGCAATATGCTCCCTTTGGGCACTAAAGCACCAGACTTTGAACTGTTGGACACCGTTTCCGACAAAAAAGTCGCGTTAAACGATATAAAAGGAGAAAAAGGTACAGTGATTATGTTCATTTGCAATCATTGCCCCTTTGTGATCCATGTAAACCCACAAATTGCAAAGTTGGCTAAGGAGTATCAAAAAAAAGGCATTGCCTTCGTAGCCATTTCCAGTAACGATGTGGAAAACTATCCACAAGATGCCCCGCATTTAATGAAGGAAAAGGCCATGGAGGAAGACTACACCTTCCCCTATTTGTATGACGAAACCCAAGAAGTGGCCCAAGCCTTTGATGCTGCCTGCACCCCGGATTTCTATCTTTTTAACAGTGAGATGGCCTTGGTGTACCGCGGCCAACTGGACGATTCCAGACCAGGAAATGGGTTACCACTCTCAGGAGCCGACTTGAAAAATGCCATGGATGCAGTTCTCGATGGCAAGGAAGTTGATTCCAATCAAAAACCAAGTCTGGGCTGCAACATTAAATGGATAAACAACTAGCAAACCAAATAATGAACCCTGCTATTCTAAACAACACCCTAACACTGGTGCCCGTTACCGAAAAAACCCTTGAAAAGTACGTGGACGTTGGTGTAAAATCGTACTGTGAACATTATCTGCACTTATGGGAGAATGAAGACCCAACACCTTACATTTCCCATGGACTTACCACAGAGGTTGTGGAACGTGAACTTAAAGACCCAAATGAAGTTAATTACCTCGTCAACTTGAACGAGGAAACAGTCGGTATTCTTAAATTGGTGAAAAACTGTGGTATTGATGAAATCTCGGATGCCGATGCATTAAAAGCGGAAAAAATCTATTTGCTCAAGGAACATTCAGGTAAAGGTATTGGCAAACAATTGCTTCAATTTATTGAAGAGACGGCAAGGGGTTTAAACAAGAAAGTTGTTTGGTTGGATGCCATGCAAAAAGGGAAACCCGTGCATTTCTATCAAAAAAATGGATATGTTATCAAAAGGGAGAGCGAAGTGGTGCTGCCCAATGCCAAACCTTCCGAAAAACCCATGTGGATTTTGACCAAAACGCTTTAGGTTACCAGCCTTTTCGCTGGATCAAATTTTCAATATGGGCATAATGGTGGTTGCTGTGCCAGGCATAGCGGCCAATATTTTCCTTCAACGTCGTTTCCTGATTCCCATCAGGATGAACAAAACTTCGTTGTAAATCTTCTTCTGATAGTCCTTTCAACAAATAAACCAACTTGGTATGTATAGCACTTAAATGGTCCAAGGACATTTGAATCGGTGCCGTTCGGGTATCGAACAATTCGGCCCAGGCCTTTTCATTATAAGCTTTTATGATTGGCGCATCCTCCGTTAAGGCCCACTTAAAGCGGATATAACTGTTATGGTGACTATCGGAAATATGATGCACCACTTGACGAACCGTCCACCCATCGGGGCGATATGGAGTTTCCAATTGTTGGTCGGTGAGCGGCGTTACCAAATCGCTCAAACGTTGCGGTAAATTTTCCAAAATAGCAATCCATTCCTGTAAATCTTCTTTTGTAATGGATTCGGGTATATTAAATTTACCAATAGGGTAACGTAGTTGTTCGAAAGTTTCCTTTTCCATTCTTCAAAAATAACAACTTTGCACGATACTTTTCCCTATTAAAAAGAGACGTATTTTAATACAGTTTTAACTGATTTATAATGTTACACCCAAATAATCTAGTAATTTTGTAGAGTACTAATTTTTTAAATCTAAAAATCAAGGATATATGGCAACTTTAAGATTAGGAGATACCGCCCCGGATTTTACAGCGGTTACTTCCGAAGGAACACTCAATTTTTATGAATACCTTGGCGATAGCTGGGGAATCCTATTCTCACACCCTGCGGATTTCACGCCTGTTTGTACCACTGAGTTGGGTACGGCCGCCAAGTTTAAGGATGAGTTCGATAAAAGAAACGTGAAGATGATGGCACTTAGTGTGGATGGCGCTGCATCTCACATGGAATGGATCAAGGATATTAACGAAACCCAGAATACCGAAGTAAATTTTCCCATTATTGCAGACGTGGAAAGAAAGGTTTCCGACCTTTATGATATGATACACCCCAATGCGGACGATACACTTACCGTACGCTCCGTATTTGTTATTGGGCCTGACAAAAAAATCAAACTCACGCTAACGTATCCGGCCTCTACTGGGCGTAATTTTTACGAATTACTACGGGTTATCGATTCTTTGCAATTAACCGCCGACCACAAAGTGGCCACCCCCGCCAACTGGAAACATGGGGAAAAAGTTGTGGTAAGTCCTTCTATACCTACGGAAGAGGCCAAAGGAATCTTTACAAAAGGTGTGGAAGAAGTGAAGCCCTATCTACGTTTGACCCCCGACCCATCGGTCTAATTTTATATTTTAAAATAAAAAAACTGATTATCAATAAATTAAACGTACCTTTGCAACTCAATTAATTATTATTTCAATTTATATTATGAGTAAAGGAACAGTAAAATTCTTCAATGATTCTAAGGGCTATGGCTTTATCACTGAAGATGGTTCAAACACAGATCACTTCGTACACATTTCAGGTTTAATCGATGAAATTAGAGAAGGTGACGTTGTAGAATTCGAACTACAACAAGGTAAAAAAGGATTAAACGCCGTTAATGTACAAGTTGCGGATTAAGTTATAGTTTTTTTTTTATATAAAGCCCGAGCGTTGCTCGGGCTTTTTTTTTGTTCATTTTTTTTGTGTGTCCACGCAACCATTTCACTCTTTATTATCTAAATAGAAAACAAACGCAGTTCCCCATAATCATTAAACCTATATAAATGAACACCTTTTTTGGAGTACTCTCGTTTCTTTTAATCGTTAATGCCTTGCTACTGGTTTGGAGTGTAAACGGTTCCAAAAAGTAAATTAATAGTTGTGCAGGGGCAATAGGTAGGGTTTTAAAACGTTGGATTGTTACCTATTAAACACTTGCAGCCATGACCACTTTTTTTAGCGTTCTAATCGTTTTGCTTGCCGTTAACCTGGGTTTACTCCTTTTGAGTGTAAACAGGGCCAAATAAAAAAGCCTCCATTTCTGGAAGCTTTTTAAATGCGTATGGTGAATTTTTCTATTTCACGTTCATCAATTCCACATCAAAGACCAATGTTGCGTTAGGAGGAATAACCCCTCCAGCTCCCGCGCTGCCATAGGCCAAATGCGATGGAATCACAAAACGGGCCTTATCGCCCACTTGCAGAAGGCTTATTCCTTCGTCCCATCCTGGGATCACTTGCCCCACGCCCAATGCAAAATCTATGGGTTGGTTTCTTTTGTAAGATGAATCAAAAACTTGTCCGTTGGCCAATGCACCTTCGTAATGCACCGAAACCGTTTTACCTTTTTCGGCTTTGGCACCACTTCCTTTTTGAATGATCTTATAACGCAGTCCACTATCCGTCTTGTCAAAACCAGCTGCCAATTTTTCCATTTCGGCCTCTGCCTGGGCTTTTTGTTCAGCAATACGCTTTTCCCTTGCACCTTCGAACGTACGGAAAGCCTCTATGGCATTCCAGTTTTTTGCCTCTTCACCTACCCTTACAATTTCCAAGGTCTCAATGGCGTCACCCTGGGCAATGGCATCCACTATATCCTGACCTTCCACAACATTGCCAAAAACGGTATGTTTGTTATCCAACCATGGTGTGGCTACGTGAGTGATAAAAAACTGGCTCCCATTGGTTCCCGGTCCTGCGTTGGCCATGGACAACACTCCAGGGCCATCGTGCACCAAATCGGGGTGGAACTCATCATCAAATTTATAGCCCGGGTCTCCGGTTCCAGTACCTGTGGGACAACCTCCTTGGACCATAAAATCGGCAATTACCCTGTGGAATTTTAACCCATCGTAATATGGTTTTCCTTGTGGTTTTACACTATTTTCCATGTCGCCCTCGGCCAGCGCAACAAAGTTGCCCACCGTCCCCGGGGTTTTATCGTGAGTAAGTTTTACCAGTATCTCACCTTTGGTGGTATTGAATTTTGCGTAGATTCCGTCTTGCATTGTATGTTGATTAATAGATTATTAGAAAACTAAATTCTCGGATTTTTATAAAGCTGCAAAGATACGGGTTTATGCTCAAGGTTAAAAGCTAGAACAGTAGCCTTTGAGTTCCGTTATGGCCTTTAATCGCTTTAGGTGTTCCATAGTCCATCGGAACAAGAATAGAAAAGTAACTAACTAAATTTGGGTTATGACAATTTACCACAAAAAGTATATATTAACTTTGGCTACATAGGGTTATAAAGAATAAAAACCACTATTTTCTATATACAACCGTTTGGAACAATGCCTGTGGTGCGTGTTTGCGTCACTAACGTGCCACCTACAAACGCTAAATGTTCCTAACGCCACGCGGTACGACCGCACATTAGCCCAACCACCGGGACAATACCAATCACTTATTTTCACTAAATTGCCTTTGCCACTGTACCTAACATCGGATATAGCGCATTTGCGCCTAATGGCTACCTTAGCTTGTGCGAGCAAGCTCGCAACGCTACTTGCCATATCCGCGTGGCGTTGTGGGTAATTTGAGAAACGATTGTGCTAAATTGAAACATGATTAGAGAATTAAAAAAATCGGATATATCTGGACTCAATAGTCTTCCACCAATTGACTGGAAATTTGATTATGAAGATTTCTTAAATGATTTCGTTGGAGAGAATTATTTTAGAGCTTTTGTCATGATTCAGGACACAAAAATAGTTGGGACAGGAAATGTTTTTTTCAGGGATAAAATAGGGTGGCTTGCTAATATAATTATTGACGAGAGTTTAAGAGGGAAAGGATTAGGGTTCAAAATGACAAAATTTCTCGTTGATTATTTGAAAGATAAGGGATGTGAAACTCAGATATTGATTGCAACTGAACTTGGAGAGCCTGTGTATAAAAAGATTGGATTCGCCAAGATTGCGGATTATCAATGCTTTGACACAGAGTTGGGGCAAGATTATGAGATGTCAAGTTCTATACGTAAGCTGGATTGCTCAGATTTAGAAAAGCTATACCATCTGGATAATCTAGCAAATGGAGAGAATCGGACACATTTGATTGATAAGTATTATAAAACCGGTTTTGGATATTTTAATTCGGACAACGATTTATTAGGATTCTATCTCCCTGATTTCGGGCGAGGATTGGTTTTATCAAATGATACGAAAGCGGGAGTTGAATTACTGAAATTAAAACATTCAAAAAAGGAAATAAGAACTTTGTTGCCAATTGATAATAACGCAGGAATTGATTTTTTTAAGACAAGTGGGTTAAAAAAAGGATATAAATGCTCAAGAATGATTCTAGGCAAACAAAACAAATGGAATCCTAAATATATTTATTCTTATGGGAGTGGATATTGCGGATAAAAACCAGCAGCCAACAATAAATATACATGATGCGGGGCGGTTTAGTAAATTTAAACTTTAAAGCATTTAATAAACTGTATTGCGGTTTGATAACGAAGAGCCTCGAAAACCCGCACTCCGTATATTCGAACCCTTGCCAGTAATTTAAGAAAATCCATAAATAATTTTAAAATCTGTCATATTTCGAAAACTCTTGTCACTAAATAAGTAGAGAGTAATAATGAAAGATAAAGAATCAATGACAGAAACATTTGAACAGCTACTTGAGAATAATAAAGAGAAAATTTATAGAATTTGTAAAATCTACGCAGTTTCCCCTTTAGAACCTCAAGACCTTTTCCAAGAAGTAATTTTTGCAATTTGGAAATCTCTTTCAACCTTTAAAGGTAATTCGAGTATTGACACTTGGATTTACAGAATTACACTAAACGTCTGTCTTCGCTCAAAACAAAAGTCAGATAAAACTTTTAACAAGACACTTCAATTAGAATCTATTCAATTCATTCCTGTAGAAATGCCTATTGAAAATTATCAACAAGAAAAGTATAATGCCTTGACTTCTTGCATCTCAAAACTAAACAATGAAAGTAAATCAATCATTATCCTTTGTTTAGAAGAATTGAAGTATAAACAAATTGCTGAAATAACCGGATTAACAGAAAATCATATTGCAGTAAAAATGAAAAGGATTAAAAAAATCCTAATGGATTGTATAACAAATAAAATATAATAGTATGTGGAATAATGAACAAAAAAATATTTGGCAAGACATCAAAGATACTTGGAATGACCAGCCTCAATCCGAAAAAATCAATATTCAAGTATCACAGCTTTTAAATGAATTTAAAAGTAAGGCAAGTCAATTCGAGAAAGACTCGATTAAAAAAGATGTAGCTTTTATAACTTCTTCCATAACTAAATTTGAAAAAGATTCAATTAAAAGAGACCTAACTTTTATAAGTACTTCAGTAACCAAATTTGAAAAAAAATCAGTAAAAAGCGGATTAAATTTCATTTCTGAATTTTTAGAGAAAGTTACATCTAAACTCAAGAAAAAGAAATAAAACCACTAACAACGTATATAAAAAATATTCAAAATTTAGCTATCTTTGAGTTCTCCCCTACTTTTAAAAAACAATCCCAACTGAAAGATTTGTGCCTTTAGAGAATCTCACTTTTCATTTACAAGACCGTTGGCAATAATTAAACAGTAACCGTAAATCCAAAATAAAATGAAAAATTTAGTGCTTCTTTTTGTGACAATATTTCTGATTTCTTGTAACGAAAAAAACAATCAATCGGAAAACAAATCGACGGATGTAAACCAAATAGATTTTCAGGCCGAATTAGCCTCAATTGAGGAGACCCGGGCAGGATTTCAGTTGGCAATTAAAGAAAAACGCTATGCTGATTTAAGAAATTTTAGTACTGGAGAAATAATATCGTTGACACCTATTTGCGGAACCTGGGAAGAATACAAACGCTTACGGAATGAACCAGTTGGCTCTTTTAGTTATGACAGTTTGGTAATGAAGCCTAAAGAAACCATCATCGTTAGTGATAGTGTCGCCAATGATTTTGGAACGAGCTCTGTTTATTATACCAACGAACAAGGTGAACCAATAGAAATTGAGGATACCTTCCTAGCCATTCTAAAAAAGGACAAAAGTGATGGAAAATGGAAATTACACAGAGAAGTGGCTACAACAAATATGTTACAATAAAAAAACTATTGCCAACAACGTATAAAAACCATTAAAACGGTTTTTGTACAAGGCCTTTGTAAGACATTAAAACAAACGAATGAACAAATCATTAAACGTTCAAAAAAATCTAATAATTTTCGGAATACCGTTATCTATAATTGGAATAATGGTGCTGATCACAAAATTGCCTGCCTTTAATGCAAATCCGAGTAGTTTATCAACTGGAATTACTTTTGATTTATTATTGACAGTGCCACTTATATACTTTCTATTAATTAGAAAAACAAATATTCCAAAGACAACAGTAGTACCCTTACTAATTATTGGTGTTATTATTTGTTCATTAATACTTCCTGCCGAAAATCAATATTATCTAAATCTTTTTAAAACTTGGGTGCTTCCAATCGTGGAATTATCAATTTTATCGTTTGTTATCTTTAATGTTAGGAAAGCGCTAAAAAAATATAAGGAAAAGAAAACAGAAACCATTGACTTTTTCACGACCTTAAAAAGCACTTGTTATGAAATACTTCCGAAAGTTGCGGTCATTCCTGTTGTAACTGAAATTGCGGTTTTCTATTACGGATTTATTCATTGGGGTAAAGTAAAATTAAGGGACAATGAATTTACTTATCACAAAGACAGCGGAACGGTTACTCTACTGATCGCTATTATATTTATTGTGGCTATAGAAACAGTTACAATTCATATTTTATTGGCGAAATGGGATATTACAGCTGCTTGGATTTTGACTTTTTTAAGTATTTATTCTGGCATTCAAATCTTCGGATTTATAAAATCAATGTTTAAAAGACCAATATCAATTGAAAATAACAAACTATTCCTTCGATATGGAATTATGAACGAAACGACTATTGATTTATCTGACATTGACTGTGTTGAAATTTCATCAAAAGACATCGAATTGAACAACGAGACTCGGAAACTATCATTTTTGGGAGAATTGGAAAGCCATAATGTTGTTATCAGGTTAAAGAAAGAAAACACATTGATTGGACTGTATGGAATCAAACGTAAGTACAAGAATTTAGTATTGTACGTTGACAAGAAAAATGAATTCAAAAAACAAATAAAAAACCACCTACAACCATGTATAACGGCAATTACGGCGGATTCGACTACATCCGAATCCACTAAGAATTGCTAAAGTCTGTGCCAAACCGTTGCCAGTAATTTGAGGAATGACAAACTTAATCAGAAGAAAGTTTATTAAAAGAGGGGTTTTAGCCTCAATTGGATTAGTTCTTTTGGACTCACTTTGGTTTGAGAAATATGTAATTGACTGGAATTACTTTGATATCTCAAAATCGGAAAAAAACAAAGTAAGAATCATTCAAATTTCAGATTTACATTTTGACCAATTAAAATATTTTCACAAATCCATTGCAAAAAAAATAAACTCAATAAAACCTGACTTACTATTTATAACTGGAGATTCTGTTGATAAAACGGAAAAAATAAAACCTCTGAATGAATTCCTTGAGTTGATTGATAATTCGATTAAAAAATATGCGATAACCGGAAATTGGGAATATTGGGGAAATGTGAATCTGACTGAACTTAAAAGTATTTATTCTAAAAATAATTGTGAATTACTGATAAACGAGAATAGATCAATTTCAATTAAAAATAGAGAAATCTCAATAATTGGAATTGACGATTTTGTTGGTGGAAATGCTGATTTTGGAAAAGCAATTGAAAATCTAAAAGAAACTGAAACTAATATTGTTTTATCGCATTGTCCCAAACACAGGGATGTTATCACAAAACAAAAAGGGAATTTAAACATTGATTTAGTCCTTTCTGGGCATACTCACGGAGGACAAATCACTTTTTTAGGAATTGTTCCTTTCAAACCTAAAGGAAGTGGAAAATATTTAAAAGGTTGGTCTAAAGAATCCGAACCGAAAATGTATATATCAAAAGGGATTGGAACAAGTATTTTACCAATCCGATTTGGAGCAAGAGCGGAAATGGTGGAAATGGAAATATAAAGACTAATGCCAACAAATCATTAGCAAATGAATGGATGTTAACCAATTTACGCCAAGAAACCAAGAACTTCAAAAATACATTGATAGTTTCTACATACTTACGCATCCCGAAAATGAAAAAGAGGTAAGCTACCTGACCTTTCCCACTCTGTTTTCAGTTGTAGCGGCTGTACTCAATGCCAAGAGCAGTGTCTCTTCGGAAAGAATCACCACTACATATTCCTCATCGGTATCCTTGGACACAAGTTTAGTTTGTAGATTCAACAAACCAATTTGCTTTAAATATCAGGGAAAAATTAAAGAAGTCTGTATTTATTTTAAACCGCTTGGACTTAATGCCTTTTTGCAAAAGCCATTGGAAAGTTACAGCAGTAGCTTTTTTGACAAATTCATCCCCTTTTCAGATTACGAAATAACAATGCAAAAAATATTGGAACTGGATGATATTGACTCAATATCAATTAAAATTGAAGAATATTGGATAAAAAAACGAATTGGATTTGAGCATCCCTTTTTATTTGATTCGATTCATAAGATTCAAGAAAACCCAAAAATCAAAACTTCGGAATTGGCTAGTAGCTATAACATAAGTCAAAAGACATTGATAACGCATTTTAAAAGGCATTTATGCAAAACACCCACCGAGTTCAAAAAAATACTTCGATTCAGAAAAGCCTTAACTAAAATGCAAAGCGCCAATAAAAAAACAAGGCTAACTGAATTAAGTTATATGATTGACTTTTTTGATCAATCGCATATGGTCGGTGATTTTAAATCGTTAACTGGAATTTCTCCCAAAGCTTTCTTCAAAAAGCTAAAATGTATTGAAAACAGCAATATACACTGGATATTTACCTAGGGTAAATATTTTACAATTTTATAGGCTATTATTTGACAACATTTGCTTTTAATCAAAAAGCACTTCAATATGAGAAATTATGCAATTATATTCCTTCTGTCGTCTATATTTTTGAGTTGTAACACGGAGCAAAAAGAAACGGAATCTCAAACCGTTGAAACTTCAACAGAAAAAGAAGTTTTACTGATTGGAACATTTCATTATAATAATCCGGGAGCTGATGTTGCTAAAACCAAATCCTTTGATATTTTAAATGAAAAATCACAACTTGAATTAGAGCAAATCTCATCCAATATTAAAAAATACAATCCAACCAAAATATTTGTAGAGTGGCCTTATGATGAACAGAGAGAATTAGATTCGTTATATCAACTTTATATTCAAGACCAGTATTTTAAAAATAAAAAGCTCTCAAATTTTTATCTGAAAAACGAAATCTTTCAATTAGCATTTAAAGTAGCAAAAGCCAATAATCTAAAAAAGGTTTATGCCATTGACTATTCAACCGCTTTTCCATTTGCGCAAGTCATGAATGACATCGAAAAAAACAACCAATCCGAGCTAAAGGCAAGTATCCAAAAAGGTATTACCAACATCACATCAGAAATTGACAATAGAATTGAATCTGGAACTTCACTTACAGAACTCACTTATTACATCAATAGCACAGATTTTCGAAACTATTCAAACAACTGGCATATCAACCTAATGTTACTGGCCGGGAAACCAAATGACTTTTCTGGTCCTCAATTAACATCTGAATGGTTTAAAAGGAACCTTTATATGTGGTCATTGATTCAAAAAAACACAGCTGATTCTGATGAAAGAATAATGGTTTTGGTCGGAGGAAGCCATGCTGCAATGATTGAACTATTTATTGAAAAAAATAATGATTGGAGAGTTAAGGAGCTCAAAGAAATTATGTTAAAATGATGACATGCACCTTCTTTTTATCTGATTTACCATAGCTTACAATGTCCTAAAAACTAAAATCGGAATAAAAATTTGAAGAAAAAAGAAACCTTTTGGCTACTCGGAACTGTAAGTTTTATTCTGTTCATAATACTCTGGATTTTTGGTATTGATGGACTTAGATTGGAATCTGTAACTGACATAAATGTTCACGATACTTATTACGTAATCGCAAATATTTATCTGATTGCATTATTCACAACACTAGTTTTCTTTGGCGTTAACCTAATACGAATGTTGAGACGGAATTTTAAAAACTTGACCGCAAATCTAATTTTTATGATTGCGGACATAACTCTGATTTTGATGTTCACATTTCTGATTTCGTTGGTCAATTCTATCCAAGAAATTCCTGGCTCAACTGAATACCCACCTTTGAGTGGCGGAATTGAAGGAAGCAATGGAAATGGATGGAACGCTCATTACATTTTATTGACCATTCAACTTTTTTTGATAATTCTACTAACAATAAGTGGAATAAAAACCGGTCTGAATTATAAACAAGCTGAATAAAAAAAGGCATAGAGGACATATAATTCATATGGTTTAATTCCTAATCGAAATTCATTGTTATTCATTATCTTCAGTTACGATGAAAACTCACAAAAACCATCACCAGGGCTCAGGAAGTCAACTTTAAAAACCATAGCCAAGACCTTCTGTTGTAATCATTAAATAATCGTATGAACTATAAACGACTACTAATCCTTTTTGCCATCCCAATTCTGTCCTTCTCCCAACAATTTTCCGATGAAGAATTGCTTGAAATGCAACTGCCTATAATCTATAAAGTAAATCGCGCAATATTTTCCATGGACAAATATTATGAGAAATATGAGATAGACACGTTGACCAAAGTTGAATATTTTGATGAATTCAATCAAAATAATCCCGCACTGAACATAGATAATATAGAATGTGAATTATCCATACTGGAATCTTCTTTTCCTGGAATAAGAAGTAAAAAACAACAGGTTATGGACCTATCGTTCAAAGTAAATATGGATGAAAAACTCCCAAGAAATAAAACAAAGATTATCGAATATAATCTTACGGATTCCAATAACAAAAAGATTGTTTTAATGGATTCCCTGGGACATTCCAGAGGTGGCGGCTCCAATATAAGCTATCAGATGTTTTATTTTCAAAACCTCGGATTTGGCTCGATCAAAGGGCATATCGACTTGCAGTTTAAATTTTTGACAGGTTATAAAAATTACGGGATAAACAGAGAAAAAGGAGATTCGTTGATTAGAATCGGAGATAAAACAATAAAAATCCTTGAGTATAAAGAAAATTATATTGTATTGAAAGGCGATAAAGAGCTTTTGCAAAAATTGGAGTACAGTAATTTAACCAACAATAATTTTCATATCGTCGCTGTCAAAGATGAAATGGAAATGGATTTAAATCCGTTAGAAACAAATGGTAATACTGAAGTTGGTTCTTTATCCTACTCGTCACCATCGAGTAAAACGGTTTTGCCATCACAGTTTTTTGATGTTGAAATCAGGGATATGCCCTATAACGAATATAAATTGTTCTTTAATAAAAACAGAAAGGCTTTTGAGGATCAAGAGTATATGTGCTTAATTAAATTCAACACCAAAATCATAAACCTATATCTCCATTTGCCCACCTACGAAAAAACGCTAACAAAAAAAATCCATATTGACAGTAAAATTATTACAAGATAACAATGGTCCTACAGCCAGCAGAGCTGTAAAATATGCTAAACATTAATGGAGTTGAGTTTATCCAATATTTTGAAAGAACTTTTAATCTTTGATTTGACTTATTGAAATATAGGATAAAACCAAGGCTTTTGTCGGATGTATAGCAAAATCGTAACTTAAAACGCCTAATCTGTAGTTAAAGGTGACCGTAAATGGCAACTTTGCCAAACCAAAAGATTGAAATGGTAATTAAAGTGACCAAAGTAGTCTAGACAATTTATTTTTAAATCAGAAGAACGAATGGAAAAGAACAAAATCACAATAGATAATTACTTGGACCCCCATTACATCCACCGGAGCAATTGGCTAAGAGCGGCCGTTCTTGGTGCCAATGATGGTATTATCTCAATTTCGAGTCTTGCAATTGGAGTAGCCGCTGCAAGTACAACAAAAGAACCCATAGTTCTGGCAACTGTGGCAGGACTTGTGGCAGGAGCATTATCAATGGCTGCCGGTGAATATGTTTCTGTTAGTTCTCAAACCGATATTGAAAAGGCCGATATTGAACGAGAAAAGAAAGAACTGGAAGAAATGCCAGAGGAAGAATTAAATATTCTGACGCAAATCTATGAGCAAAGAGGGCTAAAACATGAAACCGCCATACAGGTAGCCAAGGAATTAACCGCTGCCGATGCATTGGGGACACACATGCGAGATGAGCTGGGCATTAATGAAATGAGTAAAGCAAACCCGATTCAAGCGGCCTTGGCATCCGGAGCAGCATTCACCTTAGGTGGACTA
>NHBR02000022.1 GCA_002167435.2 Allomuricauda sp. TMED12 | reverse complement strand
TTTTAATAACTATTTCAAAGCTAATAAACAATTTTTCAATTAAAAGATGCATAATAATAATCGCCATTTGTATCCCATTTATTAGCTTGACTGCAACATCTGGTTCACGAGGAGCTTTGGTATCTATGTTTTTTGGACTTTTTGTCTTACTCTTATTTAGAAAGACAGGTGTCATAACCAAATGGGCCATAATAGCTTTTGCGGCACTTGTCTCTGGTATGTTGATAACTTATTTATTACAAACAAATCCTATTATGGCAGAACGCTTCTTAAATACAGTTGAAACAGGTGATACAGGAAGAAATCTACTGTGGGATGCGGCATTTAGCATAATAAAGGACAACATTTTTATTGGTTCCGGATTTGAAGGGGTTAAGCCAAGAATGTTTGCTTATTCTGGGTTCTACATGAAACCTCATAACATCTTTCTCTACATATTCATTGCATGTGGCCTTCCAGGAATAATTTTATTTTTAATTTTTTTGACCCGTTTGGCTAAATTACTATTTCGTTATTTTAAGAAGAGTGGAGATTCTTTAAACCTTGTATTATTTGTCATTGTTGTTTTTAATATGTCCAAACAAGGTGGTAGTATAGGAAAAATATTATTCTGGTTCTTTTTTGCAGTTTTAATAGGATCAACTGTACATATAATGTCCAGAAATGAACTAAAAAAATAAGTTAATGAACATATTAGTAATATCCAACAATTATCCATCTTTAGAATATCCAGCAAGGGGTGTATTTGTATACAATTTAGTACAACAATTTTGTAAATTAGGACATGAGGTATCTGTAATATCGTCAAAAAACATCTTGTCTTCCAAACGCAAAAAGGTTAAAACTTATGGAGAAGAGAATTGTACTGTGTTCCGCACAAAAGTCGTTTCAGCATCCAATATGCAAATAGGGTCATTTAATACGTATAAAATTGCTGAGTTAAGTCAAATTAAAGGCATAGAAAAAATTACCAAAAAGCATGATTTAGAATTTGATTTTGTTTACGCCCATTTTATGATGAATGGTATTAGCGCAGTAAATGCACTTAAAAATTACAATAAACCTTTCTTCGTTGCCATAGGCGAAAGTGATCTTATAGGTTTAACAAAAATGTATCCTAGGGATTACTTTGAACAAAGTATTAAGCAGATTCGAGGCTTTATTGCTGTTTCAAATAAGTTAAAAAAACAGTTAATCGACTTTGGTATTTCTGAAAATAGAATATTTATGAAACCTAATGCTGTTGACTTGACTAAATTCTACAAAAGAAATAAAGTAGAAATGAGAAAGAAATATAAGCTACCCTTGGATCTTAAATTAGTTGCCTTTGTAGGTAGATTTTTACCCCACAAGGGACCGTTGCGTGTTTTAGAAGCGGTTCAAAATTTAGACAATGTTGGAGCACTTTTTATGGGGAATGGCCCTCAGGAGCCTAGTGGTTCTTCAGTTGTTTTTAAGGAAAGTGTACCTTCTTATGCAATACCTGAGTTACTTTCTGCCGCTGATATTTTTGTTCTTCCTACTCAAAGAGAAGGATCATGCAATGCTATTGCTGAGGCTATCGCCTGCGGATTGCCGGTTGTATCTTCAAAAATTTCAGAAGTAATGGATCAATGTAATCCTTCTTTTTCCATATTGGTGGATCCCTTGGATGTAAAAGCAATAGAAAGTGCTATAGATACCATTATTAGTGACGAGGAAAGAAGAGAAGAAATGTCCATGAAAGCCTTGGAATACTCAAAGAATTTTGAAATTGGTGAAAGGGCTGCTAGCATTCTCAACTTTATTGAAGGTGCAATGGAAGAAGAAGTAAACGGAAATGAGGTTTAAGATTTAATAAGACTTTCGGATTGATTGCATAAAATCATTTCATAGCATTCAATTATTAACAGCTTATTAGAAAATAACCAATGCAACATATGATAAATTGATATGGTACGTTATTAATGAGGTTGAAGGTAAAACGCTTAAGTAACTAATCCGATTGTAATAAGAATTGTAGCATTTAATTAGGCTCTCTCCATCATTTAAAAACCTGAAAACGGGAATAGAAAATTGAAGCAAAAAAGTATCAAGAAAATTTTATGAAAGACAGACAAACTATTATCTATATAATGTCTAATGAACGATCTGGATCCACTCTAATCGAAAATATCCTCTCAAAATCCCCCCAAATTGTTTCGGTAGGGGAAACCTATCTTTTAGGTGGTTATATACATAAAGTTGGACCCGGTTTCACATGGGATTGGAATTGTTCTTGCGGTAATAGTTTAATGGAATGTGATTTTTGGAATAAAATATATAGACACCTGAATATTTCGGATCCTCGAGAAATAAAAAACACGAAGATTATCTATCCAAAAAGGAAAGATAAGGATTATCAAAAATCAAAGAATGAAGAGGTGGTATCTTTGATGAACCAGATTTACGAGGCAGTCTTTGAAAATACTAATTGTAGCATAGTGGTTGACTCTTCAAAGAAAGCATTTCACGGGACATCTCTTTATCAAAATTCTCCTTATAATTTTAAATTCATCTATTTAAGAAGGGATTTGCGAGCCGTAACATTTTCAAAGCAAAAATGGCGGAAAAGATATGGTGCAAAGGATATAAGCCTTTTTAAGTTGCTTATAGCTAACTATTTACAAAGATTGTGGTGTAAATTTATGCTTCGGAAGGTAGATAAAAAGGATGTTTTTTACCTTAATTATGAAGATTTTTTTGAAAACCCTCAACAGATCTTGGATGATATGTCAAAGTTTTTTGGATTTGATCACTACAAGATGCCGAAATTCATGGAACTAGTCGATGATCATACTATTGCAGGTACACCTAACCGTTTTGAGAAAAGAAAGATAAAATATGATGCTGGATGGTTGAGCACTGCAAAAAAGCGTCCGCTTATCAATGCATTGGGCGTAATACTTAATAAAATCGGATGAAGAGCCTTAGTGATAAAATCAAGCACGCAGGTAAATGGCAGTCATTTTCGGTCCTATCCCTAAGCGTTTTACAGATTCTTTACTTTTCCATCATGACGAGGCTATTATTTAAAGAAGACTATGGTCTTATGGCTATTGTCAATGGAATCATAGGTATTGGGAATATTTTTATGCAAGGTGGTATGGGTTCTGCATTAATACAGCGAAAGGAAATAAGTAACAAACATATTAATGGCGCCTTGCAAACTAGCCTTCTTATAGGAGTCATACTATATGCTGTTTTTTATATTATGGCCCCATTTATTGCTTTGGTATATAATGACCTTAGGTTGGATGATCTTATAAAAGTATCTTCTTTGAACATAATATTACTTGCGCTGAGTAATATTTCAGTCAATCTGCTTTTTAAATATTACTTCTTTAAAAACGTCGCGATAGTCAACATTATCTCTAATATAATTGGTTATGGTATAGGCGTTTATTTAGCTATGAACGGTTATGGGGTATGGTCTCTTGTCATTGCGACCCTTATTGCCTCGTTATTAAGCTCGATAGCTCTATTTTATCTTGCTCCTATAAAAATCAGCCTAAAATTACATTATAAAGAAGCCAGAGAATTATTTGGTTTTGGTTCAGGTATGATGTTATTGACATTTAGCAATTTTTTGTCGAGTAAGGGGCTGAATTTGATTTTTGGAAAAATCTTTACACAAGATATACTGGGTATCTATGAGAGAAGCTCTAGGGTAAAGGATATACCCAGTGAGTTTCTTGCAAAGATTATTAATAAAGTTATGTTTCCTGTGATGTCTGAAATCCAGGATGAGAGTGAAAGATTGATTAAAATTTACAAATTTGGGTTGGGATTAAGCAACTCAATTATGATTCCCACCACGGTTTTTCTAGTTTTTTTTTCAGCTGAAATTGTACAAATTCTGATGGGAGCAAAGTGGTCCGAAGCTGTCGCCCCCCTGCAAATTATGCTTCTAGTACTGACCTTTAGTAATTCAGGAAAAATGACAGATGCAGTGATTAGGGCTAAAGGTCTTATTTATAAAAATGTCACTCGCAAGTATATTTTTACGATAATCATTATAGTACTTTCCGGTGCTTTGGGCTATTTATACGGAATCAATGGCGCAGCCGTTGGAATTGTTCTAAGCCACTTTATAAATTATTTAATGATGATCGTTTTAGTAAAAAATGTTTTTAAGGGATCCATTATAGAATATTTTGTTAAGCCCTTTAAAGAGGGATTGAGGCTGGGTCTCTATCTCGGGGGTTTGATTTTTGGATATAAATACTTATTCAATTTATGGGGGGAAACTGACGTCATAATGTTTATTGTATTTATTGTAGGGTTGATGATATTATGTGCTGGTTTGTTAAAGTTTAAACCTTCTGTATTTGGACAATATTTAGAATCGGCAATTAGAAATACGTTGAACAAAAGGTAATACTCTTATTTTAAGTATAAGAAGTTTATAAATATTTTGAATTTTAATTATGAAAGAACAATCACCAATAAATTTCTGGGGCATAGGAGCTCAAAAAGCAGGAACCTCATGGTTATACTACAATTTATCCAAAGCACCGGGCTTCGCGATTCCCCCGGTAAAGGAATTCCACTATTTTGACAGGGACACCAAATACCCCTCACCAAATAAGTTATCCGAGACCAAGGTTAAGGATAGGATCAACAACCTAGCTTACTTAAAAAAGGCAGCAAGGGCAATCATGTCTTCATTGCTAAAAGGAAAGATGAAGCATGTCGCATTCAATTTCAAATGGTTCTTCTCCGATTATAGTGATGAATGGTACATATCAATCTTTGCCCCCTTTAAGGGAATTAAAGGTGAAATAACTCCAAGTTATTCTATGCTGACCAAGGAGGATATATCCAGAATGTATGCGATGGCTCCTAACGCTAAGTTAGTTTTAATGCTGAGAAACCCTATAGATAGAGCTTGGTCTCATTTTAGGCATACTAAAAAGCGCATTAAAGGATTTACCCTTAATAACATCGAAGAGAGTGATATCATTGCATTTATGCAAAGTGAAGGCCAGGAACTAAGATCGGATTATGTACGTACTATTAATAACTTTACCAGTGTTTTTCCCAAAGAGCAACTGTTGATTGGCTTTTTTGATGCCATAATGGATGCTCCGGAGCAATTGCTTGAGGAAGTGATACAATTTATTTCATCTAATATTGAATCTGAGGAAGAGTTCAAAAAATCATGGAATGTTGACGATTCGGCAATAAAAAAGGTGGTGAATAAATCTATAGAATTAGATTGCCCTCCCGCTGTTTTGGCTATAATTAGGGAAAAGTACCATGATATGAGCTTAGATTTAGCCAACCAATATGGAGGCTATTTTAATAAATGGTATTTTGAAAACTACGGTAAACATTCTGAAAACAAAGACGATAGATTATTCCCCACAATTCGTATTTCATAGCGGTTAGTCAGAATCTACTATTTAGCACGCTCATTGTGAAATTTTGACTTCCAATAGTAATTAAGCCACCGAAAGGCTTAAGAATTACCCTTAGTCTATGTGACCGTTGCAAAAGTGCCAGTTCGACAAAGTGTTGTTATTTTAAGTCCCTTTGCAAGACTTTTTTGTTTTACAAAAGTCCGGGCATGTTCAAATTTTGGATGACCCAAAAGATTGAAGAACAGTTTTTCAAGGGCTTTTCCCTCCGCTCCAAAAAAACAAAAGATACCAGTCTAGCTCTTGAAAGGTTTTTTCAATGCCCCCGTGCTTTTTTAAGTTATCGGCCTTGTGGTCTAGCCATCTGTACGTTGTTGTGCTCGTACACTGAGCGGTAGTATATGATGCTTAACTTCTTCTCCTGGGCCTCTTGCCCAAACAAAACTCTCTGATGAGGCAGCCCTGACAGACTTTTTTGCATGGCACTCCTTCTTCTTGATGCAGTGCGATGGTTGTTGTACTCCTTGGTGAGCATCTTTTCGAACACTTCTTGCGGGAACAACAGGTACATTCTAATTATATTACTGTGCCAGGGAAGTTCCTCATTAGTATCATGACCTATGAAAAATAAGATGTCAAGTCGCTTACAGCAATACTCGATGAGCTGACGGTTACTGATGATGTTTTCAAGGTACCCAACAAGTCACAACTTGATGAACACCACAGGGTCGATGTTCTTCTGGCCACTCCCCATGGTGAGGGATATAGAAAAACCAAATCGATAGCCACTTTCTCTTGTTTGTAGAATTGTCCTTCGGCACACGCGCGCTGAGCTGGAAACTCGAGAACAGTTTCTCTTGGTAACCCTTCTTTCCTTGTCTGCATACAAGGAAAAATCCTTTTGGAAAAGACAAGATTAAAAAAAATCTTTTTCTCTGCCTTGTGCAACAGGTACCAATAATGAAGGGTGCAAATTAACAATTACTCGGAATATCAACCTGCTCCCGTGAGACTTTGAGTTAATACCATCTTATTTTGCAAGGGGTGCTAAAGGTAAATTTCACTTTTCCCAAATTCCAATATGTTTTGTCAATTTTGAATATCTAACAGAATTTAAAACTCTATTAACTATAATAGATTAGGACTGATTTCTTCCTTATTACGGATTAGATAATTCTTCCTGGAAATCCAAACTATTTGTTAAAGAATAGTGTAGTTCATCGAATAAAAAAAAATGTGACATCCAAATATATAGTTCGTCACGTAAAATATCTAGTAAAAAAAGGTATTTCATCGAAAAAATACCACTATTTATCGATGATTGTTGAATTATAAATATTTTTATAAAACCCAATTTTGAAAATCCAAGAACTTGATTTATTTAATGTTATGAAATCGTATACCCTAAACCCCTTATTAATGTTGTGTTTTTTTTGTAGTATTCTGTTCTTTACTTCTTGCAGTAAGGATACAGATTTATTCGATGAATACGTACTCCAAGATCCTGAAAAAGAGCCTATAGAAAATATAGACAGTGATGTTACCGATGGAGGTAACCAAGAAGATGGAAGTCAACAAAATAATGGTGACGGTACTAATTTATTACTAAATGGAACTTTCAAAAGTGCAAATGAATGGACTTTACGGAACGGTAGTTCTGCGAAGGAAGGTATTTTAACGGTGATAGCAAACGGCAGTATTGGTTCAACTAGGGATAATTGGTCAGCTGAATATAGTAATATAGCTGAAACCTCTTTCTATAATACAAGGCGGTACAGATTAACTTTTGATGCAAGACAAACCGTTGGAAGTGGAAATTTGGTTATCGGCCAAAGATTCACCAGATTCTACGACGACCCTATTGCAGGTACTTTTACCAATTATTCTATTGAATTTAACGGCGCAACTTTTAATGGAAATGCTTCTGGAAACGATTTGACTTTTGGAGGTGATACCGTTGGGGACACTTTTGAATTCCAAAACATGGTCTTGGAAGATATAGGGGCAAGTACCGACCCTATAAACACCGGCCAACCTGCCCAAGTAACTTTTTTCACGGATTTTGAGGCATCAACATATCCCTACGAGCAATGGGGGGCTGATGGCGAAAGCCCCCGCGAGATCAACCAGTGGGAAGTTGACCACGGAGACCCAAGAACAACAGATCATCCTGATTCACCATTAAAATCGGGAAGAAACGGTGGTAGAGCAATTTGGTTAGGGTCTTATAACAATGAACCTAAAAGAAATGAATTTGGTAAAGACCGAGCTCTAAGTTTTAAAGAGCATTGGGTGGGCGTTTCAATAAATGTACAGAACAGACTGCCTGGATCAAGAATCCTTTTGCAGAACAGGTTATTAGCGAATGGTAGTAGCAATACTGTAAACGCTATTTCTATAAGGCAGGCAGAAGACGCCAATAAACTTTATTTCAGCTTACCCATTGATGTAAACTCAGTCGATACCCTACCCACCAGCGGAGCAGGTTCCAATACCGAATCAGTGTCTTTTGATTATACACAGGGTGAATGGGTTGACATTGTAATTCACTATGTGGGCGCGTTCGGGGCAGACTACCAGGGTCCAGACACCTCAGAAATGTCAAGGATATTGGGTCACGAGGTTAGGGCCGATGGATTAATTGAGATTTGGGTGAACGGTGAAAAGATAGTTGACCATGTTGGTACTACTGCTTACCGATATGCTAAGCATGGTCAAGAGGTGACGGGTATTATTACGCCAAAGATAGGTGCTTATTGGGGAGGTGCTTTTGACCCTCAAGGAGATATTTTTTATGATAATTACAAGATTTGGAATGGCCCGGGCGGAAGCTTTGAGGATTTAGACCCAAGTAAATAAGTAAGATTAAGAGTTTAGAAACAAAAAAATAGCGTACAGGTTTTTCGCTTTAAGACAAGACAAAAAATCCCAACAGAGCTGTTGGGATTTTTTTGTTTATCATTTTTTTAGAGATTATCAAGGTGCTATCCAGATGTATTTAAATAAAAGCAACAGGGATTGTACTTGTTTAGAGTCTCATTCTTTTTCTACGTTCTATGATCTCTTTCCGATCTGAAAGTACTCGAATCCCATGGAACCCAACTTTTCATCATCGTATTGATTTCTGCCATCAAAAATAACAGGTGTCTTTAACAGTTTTTGTAATTCACCAAAATCAGGTGCTCTAAACTCTTTCCATTCTGTTAGCAATATCATCGCATCCGCCCCTTCCAAGGCAGCGTATTTTGCGGTGAAGTAATTTATATTGGGAGTGTCTTTAAGATAAAAATGTTTTGCTTCCTCCATGGCCTTTGGATCGTAGGCGTTGATTACAGCCCCCCTTTTGGTTAACTCCTTAATTATGTATATCGCAGGTGCTTCACGCATATCATCAGTGCCTGGTTTGAATGCGAGCCCCCAAACGGCAAATGTTTTTCCTTCGAGATTTTCACCGTATTTATCGACTACTTTTTTGGCAATTACAAATTTTTGGCGATCATTGACATCTTCAACTGCCTTTATGAGTTCCGGAGTATATCCGTGCTCTTCGGCAGTCCTTTTTAATGCTTTGACATCTTTCGGAAAACATGATCCTCCATAACCACTTCCAGGATAAATGAAACTATAGCCAATGCGACTATCTGAACCTATTCCGATTCTAACTTTGTTCACATCGGCATCTACCAATTCGCAAATATTTGAAATCTCATTCATAAAGGAGATCTTAGTTGCCAGCATGGCGTTGGCCACATATTTGGTCATTTCTGCCGAACGAACGTCCATAGTAATCAGGCGATCCATACTACTTCTAAAGAAGGGAGAATAAAGGGAACGCATTATTTTGGTTGCAGCTTCATCGTCAGAACCAACAACTACACGGTCAGGTTTCAAGAAATCTTCAACAGCAACACCTTCACGTAAAAATTCAGGATTAGATACTACATCAAAAAGATCAGTGCTTAGATTCTTAGCCAATGCAGCGTGTACCTTTTCACCTGTTCCTACAGGGACGGTACTTTTATCTACAATAATGGTATATTTTTC
>NHBR02000021.1 GCA_002167435.2 Allomuricauda sp. TMED12 | reverse complement strand
TTCTTTTTCTTTAACCCCGTCCCGTTCCAAGCCATTGCAATATGCCAAAATGTTACGGGTCATAATGTTTACATAGGAAAGGCTCCTCATCCGTACCGATGGACAATTGCTCAATGCTGCTTGCTCTACTTCTTTGGTGATTAAGTCGGCATCCGCCAAAAGGGATTTGGAAATATCATCACGGAAGGAATCAATTTTACGTAATGATAGTATTTCCCTGTTTTGGGTAAAATAAGCAGCAACAGCTTCGCTCATGTCGCGTAGTGCCAAAGATTTACGATAAACACCTAAGGAGTTAAGAGAATTTCTCTCCATTTCTAACAGCAATTTTGACTTATAAAATTACGCACGAATTAAATTTATTTACTTTTGTTAGTAAAGCATTTATTCGATTTTGCTTTCGAAAGTAAAAAAATAATGGTAAATTACTTTTGATATGAAGATAGATGACCTGAATTGGCAAATATTAAATCATCTGCAACAAAATGCAAGGGAATCCTTTGCCAATATTGGAAGGAAAATTGGGTTGACACCACCTGCCGTGGCGGAACGCGTTAAAAAGATGGAGGACCTTGGGGTTATTGAGCGTTACGGTGCTAATATTTCCTATGTGGAGGCCGGATATCAGTTAAAGGCCATTATAATGTTACGAGCTTTTATGGGGAAGCTCAAGCCTTTTTTGGACAAGGTCAAAACTTTTCAAGAAGTGGTAAATTGCTATCGAATTACGGGTAACGAGAATATCATCATGGAGGTAGTGCTTCGCGATCAGTCCCATTTGGAAAAATTTATCGATGAACTTATTGTTTATGGTGAATGTAGGACCCATATCGTACTTTCCAATGTTGTAGGTAATGCACCCATCAAAAAAAATAAGGCGGGTAAATAGTTGTTGGAATAATTTGATGATTCCGAAACATACTTTGGCTAGATTTTTGATTAAATTGAATTATGAGAAAAACATGTTTGTTCCCACTTCTGACTATTTTTTGCACACTTTCTGTCTTCTCGCAACAAATGGTTTTAAAAAAGGGAGAGATAATTGAAAACCTTTCGGTAAATGATTCAACCGAAAATACCTACTCCATTTATATTCCGAAGAAATTTTCCATGGACAAAAAGTGGCCTTTGCTCATGGTTTTTGATACTGAGGGGAAGGACAAAAGTGCTCTTTCCATGTTTGTAATAGCGGCCGAAAACGAAGGCTATGTTTTAGCCGCACCAAAATTGGCGGATAGTGTTTCCTTAAGCAAGAACATGGTTTTAACCAGTAAGACAATTGAAAGAGTAGCAAGTTTGTTGCCGATACATGGTGATAGAATTTATGCTGCAGGCGAGGACACGGGAGGCCAATTCGCGAGCTTAGTACCTATTCTAATTAAAGGCGTCAATGGAGCTATGTCGATAGGTGCTTCTTTGGCCAATAGAGAACTTATTAATATGAAGGAGCCTTTTCATTTTGTGGGTATCGTGAGCAAAGAAAATTATAATTACCCCTTTATGCTAACGGACGCCAAACTTTTGGACCGATATAAATTCCCTAATCAGGTTTTGCTTTATGATGGGAATGGCGAATGGCCAGGAGTTTCGTACATAGAAAAGGGAATGCAGCTCTTTACTTTGGATGCTATGGGAAGACAATGGATTCCGAGGGATTCCACCTATATAGAAAGGGCATATCAAGGGGACCTGGCGAAAGTGAATCAACTAAAAAGTATTGGTGATTTGTTGTGGTCGGAGCAATACATAACTGAAATGATGTCTATGTATGGGGCTTTTAAGAATATGGATTCTCTTAGGTCGGTCCAGAGAGACCTAAGAAGGAACAAGGCATTCAAGGTATTGAAAAGGGCGGAAAATGCAGCTTTTTTACAGGAATCCATGCTTAAAGAGGATTATCAATATTATATGGAAGAGGATGTATACACCTATAATTTCAATAATTTGGGTTGGTGGAACCATCAAATGGGAGTGATAGACAAATTTATTTCCAGTTCAAAACCTTTTGAAAAGCAAATGGGGCATCGATTAAAGGGATTTGTGAACGTCTTGGCAGAGGATAACATAAAAATTGTATTATCGGAAGAAGTGGTTGATGAAGATGCTCTCGCATTTTTATATATGTTGAAAACCATTTTAGAACCGGATAATTACGAATTTTATTTTAAAACCATTTCCCTGAGTGCTAAAAATGATGATTTTGGAACCTCATTATTTTATTTGGAAGAACTATTAAAAAAAGGTTTTAAGGATAAAGAAAAGCTCTATGGTCTGGAAAATACTGCTCTGTTTCGCATAACACCGGAGTTTAATGAAGTTGTATCAAAATATTTGGAAGATGCACGGTACGATATCAAGGTGGATGAAAATTAATCTGACCGTTAGATTTTGAATCTTTGATTTAGTTGAGAACTGTATTTTTGTATAAATGCTTTCTAAATGAAATATGCAATCTTACTTTCGGTATTGTTCTTAATGGCCTGTGGTCAAGGAAAAAAGTACCATGATAAAGAAAAAACGGTAGCAGTAGAATCAGATTTGGTCGCAGATATTCTGAATTACCAGAAGGAACAAAATGAAAGTTTCAAGGATCCCGATTCGTCCCCATTACCTGATAAGTACCGCAAAGATTTTGAGGAGCTTGATTTTTTTAAACCAGATACTTCATATATCGTAAAAGCGCGTTTTGAAAGAACCCCGAATGCGGAACCGTTTTTTATGCCCACTACTACGGATAGGGAAAGTCAAGAAGTTGTTTACGGAATTGCATATTTTACCTTGAACGGTACAGAGCATCAATTGGAAGTGTACCAAAGTTTGGAGTTGTTGGAGGATGAAGAATATGAGGATTATTTGTTTTTACCATTTTTGGACAATACCAATGGGGAAGAAACGTATGGTGGGGGTAGGTATATAGATTTAACCATCCCGGAAGGTGATACTTTGGTGATTGATTTTAATAAAGCATACAATCCTTATTGCGTTTATAACAAAAAGTACTCCTGCCCTCTAGTGCCAAGGCAAAACTATTTGAGAACTATGGTGAGAGCAGGAGTGAAAAATTTTAACAAGGACTAAAAAAAGCCTTAATCCTAAATGGAGTAAGGCTTTTTTTGTGTCATATCTATGTTGTTTAGAAGGAGTATATTGCAGCAATCAAAATGGAAGACTGATTGCTAGTGAAGGCTCCGTCACTATCGAGGTATGGTTCTACGTCATTCCCCCAAGTGTCCAAACGTACTTCAGGTTTGATGATAAGATTATCTTTTGTAAAGCTTCCGGTCAGTGTCAATCCAAGAACAGGAGAATCGTCATCAAAGGCATCGTCCGTAAAGGTCATATACTCTCCACGTAGTCCAATCGCAAAATTTTCAGATGTTGTCAATTGTGGGTATATAGCTGCTCCATAAAAGCCAGTGCCAGTCTCCGAGTTATCATTGTAAGCTGCATTAATTCCAAAGAAGAAATCCTCGGTAACATCAAATCCGCCAGTGTAATCAATTTCAAAACCAAGACCACCGCTTTTTCCACTATCGTAGTAAAGGTTCAAGAATTGACCATAAGCACCCAGTTGACCACCTAAGGAATATTCGCCAGAACCACTTATGTCATTGGTATCCCAAGGATTCATTACTGCAAGCATTAAGCTTACATCATCAGATAAGGCAAAATCTGCTTTTATCCCCAAATGTGAAAATGGTCCATTCGAAAATAAATAAGAAACACTATAGTTGAAGTTTGCTTGTGGAGCGATTACTTCATATCCCAAAAATGTATTGAAACGCCCCATGGTCAAAGTAGTACCTTCGGATACATTCCAATATACATATGCCTGATTAATGATGCCATTGAGGACATCATTCTCAAAAGTAGCCTCAGTACCTCTAGGTCCAAAAACCAAGTCGACCACGACACCTGTATCTCCCATGTCATAGGTGCCTACTAAGTTGGCCATACCCAAAGCAAAACCAGTTTGGTTTGCAAAGGAAGTATAGGAAGCGGTTGTGGCATCTCCTGCATCATGGAAGGTTGTTCTATAATAAGCATCTACAGAACCACTAAGGCTGAATTTAGAAGTCTCTTCTTCCTCCTGTGCAGAGGCTGAGAAAGTTACCATTGAAATCATGGCGATAGCCAAAATTTTTCCGAAATTTGTATTTATAATCGTTTTCATATCATAATCGTTTAAGTTGTCCTTTTTATATGGACAGTTGTTTAATTGTGAGTTTGATTGAAAAGGTTATTAAACGGAGCGTTTGGCAGAACGCTCCGTTCCTTTTTTACAATCTTGTTGTGAGTTTGAAAGACTTATTTTTATTTGTCTTGGGAAATGTGTTCTGGGTAGGCTTCCACACCATGTTCGTGCATATCCAAACCTTCAACCTCTTCTTGCTCCGATACACGAAGTCCGATAGTTTTCTTCAGGATGAAGAGTACTACAAAGGATGCTACAGCTGCCCAAATAATGTAAGCCAGCGATCCATAGGTCTGTACCCAAAGTAATTTTCCACCACCACCGTAGAACAATCCGCCGTCCAGTGCAAAAAGGCCGATAAGTACGGTTCCTAGGAATCCACAAACTCCGTGAACGGAAATGGCACCTACTGGGTCGTCAATCTTAAGTTTTTTATCGATAAATTCAATGGAGATGACCACTACGATACCGCATAGCAAACCAATGGCAAGGGCTCCCCAAGCGTTAACAGAACCACATCCGGCTGTAATTCCTACCAAACCTGCCAAAGCACCGTTCAGTGTCATGGAAATATCCGCTCTACCATATCTGGCCCAGGTAAAGAATAGAGCACCAATGGCACCAATGGCAGCGGCTAGGTTAGTGTTGATGATAACACTTGTGGCCGCGATGGTATCGTCACCACCCCAAGCCAATTGGGAACCACCGTTAAATCCGAACCATCCTAACCAAAGGATGAATACGCCCAGTGCTCCAAAGGCCATGTTGTGACCGGGTATTGCTTGCGCTTTTCCATCCACATATTTACCAATTCTTGGTCCCACTAAAATGGCGGCAACCAATGCAGCGGCACCACCTACGGCGTGCACTACGGAAGAACCTGCAAAATCTACAAATCCTGCGGTGTTTAACCATGCATCATCATCAAATGGCCAGTACCAGCTACCTGAAATCGGGTAAATTAATGTGGTAAGGACAGCAGAGAAAATCAAATATGTTGAAAATTTGGTTCTTCCTGCAATGGCTCCGGATACAATAGTTGCGGCTGTAGCACAAAATACTGTTTGGAAAAACAGGTTGTACCAATCGTCTGCACTAAAAAAGAAATATCCTTGGTCTGATGGACTTGATCTAAAAAATCCTCCGCCTACAAGATCACTACCATACATAATGGCATAACCTACTGCCCAGAACATAACCGAACCAACGGCTAAGTCCATTACGTTTTTCATAATTATATTACCACTGTTCTTGCTACGGGTAAAACCTATTTCCAATAAGGTAAATCCTGCCTGCATAAAGAATACCAAAATGGCTGCCAGGGTAATCCACAATGCGCCCATGTCACCCGTAATGGCTTCCACGGCTTTATCTATCGCTTCTTGTTCTTGTACAATCATAATCTAAGTTTTTAAGTTTTTTGGCTATAAATGTTAGTTGATTCCGGCGCTTCCACTTTCCTTGGTCCTGATCCTGTAGGCCTCGATCATATCGGAGACGAAAATTTTTCCATCACCTACATTGCCCGTACTGGCTGTGTCCAATAAAACATTCACGGTTTTTTCCAGAAAGTCATCGCTAACTACGATAACCAAATACCTTCGCTGTATATCGCTTGTGCTATATGATATGCCACGATAAACATGTCCTTGTTTTTCATTACCAACTCCAGTTACATCCCAGTAACTAAAGAAGTTTACCTCAATTTGATGCAGCGCTTTTTTGACCTCATCAAATTTGGATTTTCTAATAATTGCCTCGACTTTTTTCATAATTAAGTAGTTAATTGATGAGTCAAATATATATGAATTCAATCGAGACTATAAAAAATAGGAGGGTAGTTGGGGTATTTTTATGGGTATAAGAAAAATACCCCTACAATTTTAGGGGTATTTAATTTTATATTAAGTTTTGTTGGTTATTTGTTGATTTAATATTAAGATTGAATAGGTTATGGTTAATTTTTATCAATAAAAGGTGTAAAAATTAATGTGAATGTTTAATTTTTAACAAATTTTAACTTTAAAAATACAATTTGTAACTACTAAATGTGTTTAGCAATCCACAATCCAAAAATAACGGCCAGAATACCGATGCCGACACTGGAAAGCATGTAAATGGCCAAATTGAGTAAATCGCCATTCTTTAAAAAAGAGTGCTTCTCAAAAGCAAATGCAGAAAATGTGGTAAACCCACCGCAAAACCCTGTAGCAAGGAAGAGTGTGTTATTATAGGAAAGTATATTACCTTTTGCGGAAAGGCCCAAAAAAAGACCGATTAAAAGGCAACCAACCATGTTGACAAAAAAAGTGCCCAAGAAAAAATTTTGAAAAAGAGGGTTGAGTGGTTTGGAAATCATAAAGCGTAGAACGCTTCCCAATCCTCCGCCCAAAAAAACAAGAAAGGCCTGTTTCATGCCCTAAAGGTACAAACTATACCGCTTCTTTGTATTCGGTTTTTACAACCTCTCGGGGGAAAAGTTTTGTAGTTGAGGTTTCGGAAATCCGTCGAATAGGTTTTGTAAATCTTTCCTTTGCTCCATTGACACTGAAAATCAATAGAATGGCATTAATGACGAGCAAAATAAAAAGAATACTAAAAAATACAGTCATCTAGGTTAGGTACTAAATTAATGTTAAACAAAAGTACGTTTTTTCCTATAAGAACGAAATTGAAGGCCTTCTATTGTTGTGAAAAGAGCGATTTTTGTGGTAACCACAATTTAACCGTTAATTTTTGAGGAAGTGTTTAATTAGAAATAGAATAATTATAAAAGTTATGAAGGAAATCAATATCCAAATAACACCTTTATAATTTTTACGATGCAGTTTTTTATCTTTTCGATAAGAAAATGAAATAATTACCACAAAAACAATGAAGAATAAGGCTGCAAAAATTATCTGTCCTGTACTGAACATATTTCATATTTTTATGCAAAGCTAAATCAAATAAGTGTAATGGAACGTAAAATAAAAGCAGTGGAGCTCTTCCACAATTCTTTTGGGTTGGGAGTTTCCCATGAGCCCAAAGCCAATCTTGGAGAGGATAAAAACAATCTTCGTTTTAATTTAATGGACGAGGAGAACCGTGAGTATTTGGAAGCAGCCAATAATGATGATTTGGTGGAGGTGGCCGATGCCCTGGGAGATATGCTTTATATTTTGTGCGGGACCATACTTGAGCACGGCATGCAATATAAGATAGAAGAAGTTTTTGAAGAAATTCAGCGCAGCAATATGAGTAAACTTGGCGCTGATGGAAAACCCATTTACCGTGAAGATGGAAAAGTACTGAAGGGACCAAATTATTTTAAACCGGACATACAAACCATTATTGATAAATAAAAAAAGGCGCCAACTGGCGCCTTTTTTGGTTTTGCTAGATGACCTCGTGTCGCCACCCAAATTTATCCTCTGCCCGGTTATATTGAATATCCGTGATTCTTTTCTTTAATAATGAAGCATAGCTTTCTTCCAAATCTGGCAGGTCGTAATCCTTGCCATGGTAACCAAACCCTGAAATCGGGGAAACCACGGCAGCGGTCCCTGCTCCAAACATTTCTTTCAAAGAGCCGTTCTCGGCAGCTTCTACCAATTCATGAACCGATATTTTACGGACTTCGGTTTTGATGCCTTCATCTTTGGCAATATCCAAAATACTTTTTCGTGTAATCCCATCTAGAATTCGGTCGCTTGTTGGCGCTGTCATTAAAGTATCGTTGATTCGAACAAATACATTCATGGCGCCGGCCTCTTCAATAAATTCGTGGGTGTTGTCATCTGTCCAAATGACCTGCTGGTATCCCTTTTTAGCTGCAAGTTGCGTAGGATAAAATTGTCCAGCGTAGTTACCACCGGCTTTCGCATATCCAACACCTCCGTTTGCAGCTCTGGAATAGGTTTCTTCTATCCAAACTTTTACCTTTCCGGAGAAGTAAGCTCCAGAAGGCGCACAGGCGATTATAAATTTATATTCGTCCGCAGGAGAGGCGTGGAATCCATTTCCGGAGGCAAATACAAATGGTCTAATATATAGGGAGCTGCCTGGATTTTGAGGAATCCAATCACTTTCCAATTGAATAAGTGTATTGAGACCTTCCATAAAATAGGATTCTGGTATTTCTGGAATGGCGAGCCTTTGCGCTGACTTGTTCAATCGTTTAAAATTTTCCAAGGGTCTAAAGAGCCATACTTTTCCATTCTCATCCTTGTAGGCTTTCATACCTTCAAAAATAGATTGTCCGTAGTGGAAAATCTTTGCAGAAGGATCTAGCGTAATGGACTGGTAAGGAACCACTTTTGGAGTGGACCATTCACCATTTTTATAATCACAGACCAGCATGTGGTCAGAATAAATACTTCCAAAGGAAAGATTATCAAAATCCACATCTTCGATTTTGGAGGATTTAGCTTTCTCCACAGCTATTTTGTTAGCCATTGTTTCCATATCACTTACATTTATAGTGTTAAAATTAGCTATTTATTGTTAGTTTTGGATGTTTCGTCAACCTAAATGTTATACTTAATCTACAATCATTTAAATGTTATCAAAAATGAGAATTTTTAACACTTTTACTGCTGTTTTTTTACTGGGTATTCTACTTTTTTCCTGCAAACAGGAAACTATTCAAGGCGATTATTTTGGAGAAGAATTTGAAGTTTCTGGAAAAGCTTCAAAAACATCCGCCCCTTTTGACCAAATTTCAGGCAAGGATTCTTTGCAGACCCAAATTGTGGGTGAAATCAAGGAAGTTTGTCAGTCCAAAGGTTGCTGGATGAAGGTGCAATTGGAATCCAACGATGAGGTTTTTGTTCGTTTTAAGGATTATGGTTTCTTTGTTCCCAAAGATGCTGCAGGTAAAAAAGTGGTAATGAACGGAGCCGCGTTTTTTGAGGAAATGACGGTTGATGACCAAAGGCATTATGCCGAGGATGAAGGAGCTTCGGAAGATGAATTGGCCCAAATCACCGCTCCGAAAAAAACCTTAAGGTTCGAAGCGGACGGGGTTTTGATCGCTTCTCAACCTTGAAGCGAAGAATAATTACAACTGGAGATGGTTCCAAGACCATCCAAATAGAGGATTGGGATGAACAATACCATTCCAAACACGGTGCTGTCCAAGAAGCTTATCATGTATTTATTGAACATGGTCTTCGTTTGTTTAAAAATGAAAGCATAAACCTTTTGGAGATAGGTTTTGGTACTGGATTAAATGCACTGATCACTTTATTGGAGGCCCCAAGGCAACAATTGAGTATTGATTATGTGGGAGTTGAGGCATTTCCGGTTTCTAAGCAAGAAGTGGATGCATTGGATTATTTTCAACAGTTGGATGCCAATGATCAGCAAGAAGTTTTTCAGAAAATGCATAGTTCCCCTTGGGAAGAAACTATATCGATTACCTCTGATTTTTCACTTTTGAAACAAAAAAAGGACTTTAAGGAGATTGACGAAGAAAACTTGTTCAACCTCATTTATTTTGACGCTTTTGGCGCACGGGTGCAACCTGAGCTTTGGACCGTAGAGATATTTTTAAAAATGTACCATGCACTCAAAAGGAATGGTGTGTTGGTAACTTATGCGGCTAAAGGCAGTGTGCGCAGGGCTATGCAAGCCGTTGGTTTTACGGTGGAACGATTGCCGGGACCCCCAGGGAAAAGAGAAATGCTGAGGGCCATAAAAAACTAGGAATTGCTAAGATTCTGTTAAGGTTCAGTTCTTTTGAGGTCATAAATTGTTTTAAAGTTTAAACAAATATGTTAAACCTAAATTAAGGTCTGATCAACAGTCGATTAAACCTATAACTTTGTATAAAATGATAGTATGAGGGTGTTGATAACGGGAGCTACGGGATTGGTTGGGCAAGCCATAGTAAAGGTATTGCACCAAAAAGGCATTCCTGTAAATTATTTGACCACGAGCAAAGAAAAGATTACTTCCACAGAAGATTTTCGAGGTTTTTATTGGAATCCTTCTAAAGATGAGATAGACTTGGATTGTTTTGATAATGTTCAGGCTGTTATAAATTTGGCTGGAACCAATATCGCAAAACGCTGGACGCCGGACCATAGAAGAAAAGTGCTTTCCAGTAGAATCAATAGCTTGCAAACCTTGAAAAAAGGATTGGAGCAATCCAATAATAAGGAGGTCGAATGTCTTATTTCTGCATCTGCCATAGGGATATATCCGAATTCCATTAGTGAATATTATGATGAAAACGAGACAAAAGTTGATGATGGTTTCTTAGGTGAAGTTGTTCAAAAATGGGAAGCCGAAGCTGATACTTTTGAAGAATTGAACATTGATGTAGCTAAAATCAGAATTGGATTGGTATTGTCCAAAGATAGTGGAGCTTTACCAAGAATGGCCATGCCGATTAAAAACTTTGTCGGCGCACCGCTTGGTAGTGGAGAGCAATGGCAATCTTGGATTCATATAGATGATTTGGCACAAATTTTTGTTTTTGCTGTAGAGAACAATCTAAAGGGTATCTATAATGGAGTAGCTCCAAACCCAGTAACCAATACAAAGATGACCAAGGAACTTGCAAAAATTATGGAAAGGCCTTTATGGTTGCCCAATGTACCCGCTTTTCTTCTGAAAACTTTTTTGGGTAAAATGTCCACCCTTGTTTTGGCAAGCCAACGGGTGAGCAGCAAAAAAATTGAAGAAGAAGGTTTTTCTTTTCAATATGTGAATATTTGTCAAGCACTCAAAAATTTGTATGCCTTAACGGAAGAGGGTGTGCCTGCATCTGTTGAAGCTTAGGAAATTAGATTTTCATGACGTTTTTAATCAATGAGGACCGCTTAGGCGGTTTTTTTATGTTTTGCGGTGACATTTTGACATTTTTAGACAATTGGCAGTACTTTTGCCATTTCAAATCGGAATAAAACATTAGAACATGAGCAATAAAAGTAAGGTTGAGGAAATGGAAGATGAGCCCAAAAAGGGGCAAACAGAAGAGAGTACTGAGCTGAACGATGATAATATAGAAGCGAACGACGAAAAAGAAAGCGGGGAAGATATCTCTGAAGAACAGAAGCTTCGTGAAGATTTAGCAAAGGAAAAAGAAAAGTTTCTTAGACTCTTTGCTGAGTTTGAAAACTATAAGCGCAGGACTTCAAAAGAACGCATGGATTTGTTCAAAACCGCAGGACAAGAAGTCATGGTGTCATTACTTCCGGTTATGGATGATTTTGATCGTGCCTTAAAAGAGCTTTCCAAATCTGAGAATAAGGAAATGTTCAAGGGCGTAGAGCTTATCAGTAACAAGTTCAAGGAAACCTTGAAGAACAAGGGTTTGGAGCAAGTTGAGGTTGAACCAGGTGATACATTTGATGCCGAGGTACACGATGCGATTACACAGATACCTGCTCCGGACAAAAAAATGAAAGGGAAAATTATTGATGTGGTAGAAAAAGGATTCAAACTTGGAGACCGCATTATAAGACATCCAAAAGTTGTTGTTGGAAACTAAAACTTTATGAAGGAGGATTATTACGAAATATTGGGAGTCTCTAAAGGAGCTTCAGCCGCAGAAATAAAAAAGGCTTATAGAAAAAAGGCCATCGAATTCCATCCGGATAAAAACCCCGGTGATGCTAAGGCAGAGGAGATGTTCAAAAAATCTGCCGAGGCCTACGAGGTGTTGGGAAATCCCGACAAAAAAGCAAAATATGACCAATTTGGCCACGCAGCTTTCGATGGAAGTGGTGGTTTTGGCGGTGGAGGTATGAACATGGACGATATCTTCAGTCAATTCGGTGATATTTTTGGTGGTGCCTTTGGCGGCGGCGGCGGATTCAGTGGATTTGGCGGATTTGGTGGCGGACAGCGTAGGGCCAAAGGAAGCAATCTTCGCATCCGTGTTAAGCTAACGCTGGAAGAAGTAGCGAATGGTGTTGAAAAGAAGGTCAAGGTAAGACGTAAGCTGCAAGCCGATGGAGTTACTTATAAAACTTGTCCTACATGTAACGGCACTGGGCAAATCACAAAAATCACCAATACCATTTTGGGTAGGATGCAAACCGCAACTACCTGCACAACATGTGGAGGCGCAGGACAGGCCATAGATAAAAAACCTGCTGGTGCCGATGCCCAAGGGCTTAAGGTCGTAGAGGAGACCGTGACCATAAAAATACCGCCAGGTGTAGAGGATGGTATGCAGCTAAAAGTAACCAGCAAGGGTAATGATGCCCCTGGTAATGGTATTGCTGGAGATTTGCTGGTGGCCATTGAAACCCTTGAGCATGATACCTTAAAGCGTGAGGGGGATAATTTACATTATGATTTGTACATAAGTATGCCCGAGGCTGTTTTGGGTAGTTCCAAAGAAATTGATGCCATTGGAGGAAAAGTCCGTATAAAACTGGAACCAGGTCTTCAGTCTGGAAAGATTTTGAGACTTCGAGGTAAAGGAATCAATAGCCTTAACGGTTATGGTGCGGGAGATTTATTGGTGCATGTGAATGTATGGACACCCAAGAATATCAACAAAGAGCAGAAAGAGTTTTTTGAGCGTATGCAGGACGATGAGAACTTTGTTCCTCGTCCCGAAAAATCGGATAAATCCTTTTTTGAGAAGGTAAAAGATATGTTCTCTTAATAATTAAAACCTTCTGTTTAAATAAAAAACGTATATTTGAAACTGATGTTGGGTGACCGATATCTAATTTTCTTTTTCATAGCAATTTTTTTCCCATCCTTGAATTTTTAAGGGTGGGTTTTTGTTTTTATAGAAAATGCAGGTATTCTGCAAATACATATCTTTGAAAAAACAGTTTACATGGATTATATCCTTGTTGCCAAAAATGTGACCAAAACCTATGGGGACCACACAGCGCTGAGCAACATATCGCTTCAAATTCCAAAGAATTGCATTTACGGACTTTTGGGTCCCAATGGAGCGGGTAAAACCTCATTTATCAGAATCATCAACCAAATTACCCATCAAGACTCGGGCGAAATTTTCCTCAATGGAGAGCCTTTGGCCCCTAAACATATTGCCTCAATAGGATATTTGCCGGAGGAAAGGGGGCTGTACAAAAGTATGAAGGTGGGTGAGCAAGCATTGTATTTGGCACAATTAAAGGGGTTGTCCAAAATAGAAGCCAAAACCCGGCTCAAATATTGGTTTGATCGCCTTGATATTGGTGATTGGTGGAACAAGAAAATTCAAGAGCTTTCTAAAGGAATGGCGCAGAAGATTCAATTTATCGTTACTGTGCTTCATGAACCAAAATTGCTGATTTTTGATGAGCCATTCAGTGGTTTTGATCCTATAAATGCCAATATAATCAAGGACGAGATTCTTCGGTTGAAGGAAAATGGCACATCCATTATTTTTTCCACGCACCGTATGGAGTCTGTGGAAGAACTTTGTGAATATATAGCCTTGATCCATAAGTCGGAAAAAATACTGGATGGTAAACTATCAGAAATCAAAAAAGCATATAAGAACAATATTTTTAATGTCGGGCTTCAAGTAGGGGAAGATGCTCAGAACTTAATAAAATCCTTAGAGCAAAAATTCAATATTCTTTCTTCGGAAATGGATGAGATGGAACATCAACTGAATTTTAAAGTACAGTTGCCAACATCGCACACGGGTGATATTTTAGCCGATCTTTCTAAAATGGCAAACATCAACCGGTTCGAGGAAACCATACCTTCGGCCAATGATATTTTTATACAAACCGTAAACAGCAAGGACAATGGCGAGTAAACTTGGGTTGATCATAAAAAGGGAATATTTGGCCAAGGTTCGCAACCGTTCCTTTATTGTCATGACTGTTTTAAGTCCACTTTTGATTGTGGGCATGATCGTACTTATTGCCTATTTGGCCAAGGTGAATGATGATGAGACAAGGGTTGTGTCGGTTTTGAATGAAAGTGCCTTCTTTCAAACTGAATTCAATCCGTCCAAGAATATATCCTATGTACATTTTTACGATTTAACTCTAGAGCAAGCCAAAGATTCAACCAATTCTTTGGAGTATTATGGATTGCTCTACATACCAAATGGAAAAACGGTGGAAGAGGTGGCGAATGCTACTTACCTTTTTACAAAGGACAACCCGAACACCTGGGTAACCCAAGAACTTGAAAGTTTATTCCAAAAAAAGTTGCGACAGGATCGTTTGCAGAGGTTAGGGGTGTCACCGGAACAATTTTCCAATATTGAAAAACCTTTTGAAATCAATCTTTCAACTTTTCGAGGAGAAAAAAGCATGAAAGGTGTCAACGAAATCAAAGCTATCATTGGAGGAGGGTTTGGATATGCGATTATGATGTTCATTATAATTTATGGTGGCTTTGTGATGCGCAGTGTTATTGAGGAAAAAACCAGTAGAATTATAGAAGTGATTATATCTTCGGTGAAACCATTTCAGTTGATGCTCGGAAAAATTATTGGCAACTCTTTGGCGGGAATCACGCAATTTTCCATTTGGATTGTTTCTGCATCTGCATTATTGTTTTTGGCAGTTTTGATTTTTGGAATAGACCTGACCACACTTTCCGGCGATTCTGCCATGCCCCCTGGCCCAATGGGAGGGATGTCCCAATTGGGATCGATGGACAGTGATATGATGATGTATGCAAAGGAGATTTATGATATACCTTGGGTTTTGCTTATTGTTTCTTTCTTTATTTATTTTATCCTCGGATATCTTATTTATAGTTCTATTTACGCAGCAATTGGAGCTGCAGTGGATAATGAGACCGATACACAGCAATTTATTTTCCCTATTATCTTACCTTTAATGTTGGCTATTTA
>NHBR02000020.1 GCA_002167435.2 Allomuricauda sp. TMED12 | reverse complement strand
CCATTGCTCACACCATCGCCATCACAATCGTCTTTTTTCCAAGTTTCAGATGGAGAACAATTCTGATGCTCCAATATAAAATCACAAGGGTCATTGGGGTCTGTACCATCTTCATTTTCTTGTGAACATGTAACCCCGTCGCCATCACAATCTTCATTCGATAATTCTGCCATCAAGGGATGCCACAAACTGGCAGTATTCCATACAGGGGTTGTTCCCTGGGCAACCTCACCAAGAACAACAGAATTATTGAAATAAGAAGGGGTATATAAATGGGCAAAACTAAAGGACGAAGTAAGCCCAAATATCAAAATAAACACCATAAAGGTGAATTTTTGAGCTACGTTATTCCTTAGTCTCACAAAAGTAAAGTTCTCCATAAATGATAAGTTTTGGTCAACTAATCACCATGGCTAAAAGTGGTTCTCGTAATTGTAAGAAAATTGGGGTTTTCCTGTTTGTTTTAATGTCACTGTCCTTTCGACACACATTAACTCAATTACGTCACATAGTTAAACTATTTGACTATTACCTCCTATTTTAATCGATAAAAGGCGATTTCCTCATCATTACTTACCTCATCCACCTGTTTTGCAAATGAATACTTTCCAAGTAGGATGGCCAGTGAAACTAAAACAGGCGAAAATTACCTTTCTTTTTGGTTTTGACTAGATTAAATCCTTTATTTTTTTCCAATTATATTAACAATCCCGAATCCTCCTAAAAATGAGTGGCAAAACATATAAATCCCCTATTTTTGCCGAAATTTTTGTTTATGGAATTTGAAAAGGAAATAGCAAAACGAAGAACTTTTGGCATTATCTCCCACCCTGATGCCGGAAAAACAACCTTGACCGAAAAATTACTGTTGTTCGGTGGTGCAATCCAGGAAGCTGGTGCCGTAAAAAGCAATAAAATCAAAAAGTCGGCTACGAGCGATTTTATGGAAATTGAGCGCCAAAGGGGTATTTCTGTAGCTACTTCCGTATTGGCCTTTATTTATAAGGACAAAAAAATAAATATTCTGGATACACCTGGGCACAAAGATTTTGCAGAGGATACTTTCCGAACTTTGACCGCTGTTGACAGTGTTATTGTGGTAATTGATGTGGCCAAGGGTGTAGAGGAACAGACTGAGAAACTGGTAGAAGTTTGCCGTATGCGGAATATTCCGATGATCGTATTCATCAACAAATTGGACCGCGAAGGTAAAGATGCTTTTGACCTTCTTGATGAAGTTGAACAAAAACTAGGCTTGAAAGTAACTCCGCTAAGTTTTCCCATTGGAATGGGATATGATTTCAAGGGTATCTACAACATCTACGAAAAGAACATCAATCTTTTTAGTGGTAACAGCAAAAAGAACATTGAAGAAACCATTGCTTTTGATAACTTGGACAATCCAGAGCTTGAAGAAATCATAGGGGCCAATGCAGCCAATGAATTGAGGGATAATTTGGAACTTGTGGCCGGGGTCTATCCGGATTTTGATAAAGAGGCTTATTTAAAAGGTAAATTACAACCTGTCTTTTTTGGTTCTGCCTTGAATAATTTTGGAGTACGAGAGCTTTTGGATTGCTTTGTGAACATTGCCCCATCTCCACGGCCTAAAAAAGCAGAGGAACGTTTAGTAAATGCCAATGAAAAGGATTTTTCCGGTTTTGTTTTTAAGATACACGCCAATATGGATCCTAAACACCGAGATCGTTTAGCATTTATAAAAATTGTATCAGGTACTTTTGAAAGGAACACCCCCTATTTGCATGTGAGACAGGGTAAAAAACTAAAGTTCTCCAGTCCCAATGCATTTTTTGCCGAGAAAAAGGAGATTGTGGACATTTCCTATCCTGGAGATATTGTTGGCCTTCATGATACCGGAAACTTTAAGATCGGAGACACATTGACCAGTGGTGAAGAATTGCATTACAAAGGGATTCCGAGCTTTTCTCCAGAACACTTTAGGTATATCAATAATGCTGACCCTATGAAGGCAAAACAATTGTATAAAGGAATCGACCAACTCATGGACGAAGGTGTTGCGCAATTGTTTACTCTGGAATTGAACGGACGTAAAGTGATTGGCACTGTTGGAGCTTTGCAATATGAAGTAATCCAATATAGATTGGAGCACGAATACGGTGCCAAATGTACTTATGAGAACTTTCCTGTACATAAAGCTTGTTGGGTAGAGGCAGAAGATGAAAACAATGAAGAATTCAAAGAGTTTAAACGCGTAAAACAAAAGTTTTTGGCTACAGATAAAAGAGGGCAATTAGTATTTTTGGCAGACTCCCCTTTCTCTTTACAAATGACACAACAAAAATATCCTTCGGTAAAACTACATTACACCTCTGAGTTTGAGTAAAGGCAAATAATTCAATAGCATAAATAAATATAGCCCACTGAATATGAATTAGTTGCGTTATTTATATATCTTTTTTTTGTACATTGGATAGCATAACCAATTAAATAAAAGATATTATGACGACTTCAGTAAAACCTCCAACTTGGTTCTGGGTGGTGAGCGTTATCGCTCTTCTATGGAATTTAGTAGGTGTTTTTAATTATCTCAACCAAGCTTTTAACCAACAGGCCATTTTAGAAACTTTGAATCAAGCGCAACGTGAAGCTTTTGAAGGAATCCCAGCTTGGGCCACAGCAGCATTTGCTATTGCCGTATTTTCTGGAACTATTGCATCAATTGGCCTTTTGGTTCGTAAAAAATGGGCGAAGCCACTTTTTATTATCTCATTGATTGCGGCCGTGGCACAATTTATACACTGGCTATTCATTTCGAACGCGGTGGAGGCATTTGGACCCTCTACCTACGCCATGCCTGTAATTATTATCGTTATTGGGCTCTACCTGATCTCTTTTTCAAAAAAAGGCATTCAGAAGGGTTGGTTAAAATAAAACACAATAAAAAAGCCCCGAATCATCGGGGCTTTTTTTATGCTTCACCAGTAGGTCCAAAATTTAATGGAATTGCTGGTTGTTCATAGTCTTGTATTGGTCCGTGCGCCTTTTCAAACCTACTTACATTATCATTTAATGCTTTCAGCAGTTTTTTGGCGTGCTGTGGCGTTAAAATTACCCTGCTCTTTACCTTCGCCTTCGGGGCTCCTGGCATTAAGCTTATAAAGTCCACAACAAACTCGGATACGGAGTGATTGATAATCGCCAGATTGGAATAGGTTCCTTCTGCCGTTTTTTCATCCAACTCTATATTGATCTGCTTCTGTTTTTTCTTTTCTTCCGCCATACTTATTACTTGTATTAAAAAGAAAAACCCCGACCTAAAGGCCAGGGTTTGTTTCTATTTAGAATTTGAATTCCTCTTTTCGGGCCATGATTTCATCGTACTCCTCTTTGGAACCTACAATGATACTGTCATAATCCCTCATACCTGTACCGGCCGGAATCTTGTGACCTACAATTACATTCTCTTTCAATCCTTCCAAGGTATCTATTTTACCACTTACAGCGGCTTCGTTCAATACTTTGGTTGTTTCCTGGAACGATGCTGCCGAGATAAAGGATTTCGTCTGCAACGATGCTCTTGTAATACCTTGCAAGATCGGTGTAGCAGTTGCTGCCACAGCATCTCTTGCAGTTACCAAGGTCTTGTCCTCTCTTCTAAGAATTGAATTCTCGTCCCTTAGTTCACGTACAGTCAAAATCTGTCCTGGTTTCAATCTTTCGGAATCACCGGCATCCTCAACAACTTGCTTACCAAAGATTTCATCATTCTCGTTGATAAAGTCGTCTTTGTGAACCAACTGATTCTCTAAGAAAATGGTATCTCCCGGATCTTGGATTTTTACCTTACGCATCATTTGTCTTACAACAACTTCAAAGTGCTTATCGTTGATTTTCACACCCTGTAAACGGTACACTTCCTGCACTTCGTTCACTAAGTATTGCTGCACTGCAGATGGCCCTTTGATAGACAAGATGTCTTCCGGAGTAATAGAACCGTCGGACAATGGCATACCTGCACGTACGTAGTCATTTTCCTGAACCAAAATCTGGTTGGACAATTTAACCAAGTACTTTTTGATATCACCTGTCTTGGACTCAATAATAATCTCACGGTTACCACGCTTGATCTTACCGAAGGATACTACACCATCAATTTCTGATACAACTGCTGGGTTAGATGGGTTACGGGCCTCGAACAACTCGGTTACCCTTGGAAGACCACCGGTAATATCCCCTGCCTTAGCAGATTTACGTGGGATTTTCACCAAGATCTTACCTTCTTTCACCTTGTCACCATCATCGATCATCAAGTGGGAACCAACCGGTAAGTTATAAGAACGTAATGTTTCACCTTTACCATCCTTGATCAACAAGGTTGGAATAAGTTTTTTGTTTCTAGATTCAGAAATTACTTTTTCTTGGAAACCGGTTTGTTCATCGATTTCGACTTGATAGGTAACCCCTTGCTCAATGTTTTCGTAAGCAATTTGCCCAGCGAACTCAGAAACAATCACACCATTATATGGATCCCATTCACAAATTACAGTTCCTTTGGTAATCTTCTCACCATTCTTGATGAACAATTGAGAACCGTAAGGAATGTTGTTTGTACTTAATGTGATTCCTGTTTTTGGATCAACTATCTTAACTTCAGAAGTTCTGGAAATGACAATGTTGGTTTTACCACCTTCACTGTTTTCTCCTGCTACAAGTCTTAGGTCTTCAATCTCTGCAATACCATCAAACTTGGACTCCAACTTGTTATCCTCTGAAATGTTACCTGCAATACCACCCACGTGGAAGGTACGCAACGTTAACTGTGTACCAGGCTCACCAATGGACTGAGCGGCAACAACACCTACAGCTTCACCTCGTTGTACCATTTTATTGGTGGCAAGGTTTCTACCGTAACATTTGGCACAAATTCCTTGCGGAGCCTCACATGTTAATGGAGATCTTACTTCTACTTTCTCGATTGGAGCAGCTTCTACCCTTTTAACATCGGCTTCATTGATTTCCTGTCCTGCTTTAAGGACAAGTTCTTCGGTCAATGGGTTGTAAACATCGTGCAATGATACCCTACCCAAGATTCTCTCACCCAAGGTTTCAACAATCTCCTCGTTTTTCTTTAATGGTTCAACCTCGATACCTCTCAAGGTTTCACAATCTTCGCTATTAACGATAACATCTTGTGAAACATCCACCAAACGTCTGGTCAAGTAACCCGCATCCGCCGTTTTCAAAGCGGTATCCGCAAGACCTTTACGTGCACCGTGAGTAGAGATAAAGTATTCCAAAATCGACAATCCTTCCTTAAAGTTCGAAAGAATCGGGTTTTCGATAATCTCTCCACCACCCGCTGTGGATTTTTTAGGCTTGGCCATCAATCCACGCATACCTGTCAACTGACGAATCTGCTCTTTGGACCCCCTTGCACCGGAATCCAACATCATATATACAGAGTTAAATCCTTGCTTGTCTTCACGAATTCGCTTCATGGCCAATTCGGTCAACATGGCGTTGGTAGATGTCCAAACATCAATAACCTGGTTATATCGCTCATTGTTGGTGATAAGTCCCATGTTATAGTTCATCATAATACCATCGACCTGCTCGTTTGCCTCACCGATCATATCCTGCTTTTCTGCAGGAATAATAATATCACCCAAACTAAAGGATAGACCACCTTTGAAGGCGAAATCGTAACCCATGGATTTAATCTTATCCAAGAACGCAGCAGTAGTAGGCACATCGGTAACAGCAAGAATGTCCCCAATAATATTCCTTAGAGCTTTCTTGTTCAATACCTGGTTGATGAATCCTGCTTGTTCTGGCACTTCTGTGTTGAACAATACACGACCTACCGTGGTTTCAATAATTTGATAGACCAATTCACCTTGTTCGTTAAAATCCTTCGCTCTTACCTTGATTCCAGCATTAAGCGAAACTTTTTTCTCGTTAAAGGCTATTTCTACTTCTTCAGAAGAATAGAAGGTAAGTCCTTCACCCATAACAGGTTCTTCTTTGGTAGATTTTTTGTGTTTGGTCATATAGTATAGACCCAATACCATATCCTGGGATGGTACGGTAATCGGGGAACCGTTTGCTGGGTTAAGGATGTTCTGAGAAGCCAACATCAATAATTGCGCTTCCAAAATAGCCTCTGGCCCCAATGGCAAGTGAACTGCCATCTGATCCCCATCAAAATCCGCATTAAATGCGGTACATGCCAATGGGTGTAAACGTATCGCCTTACCTTCTATAAGTTTAGGCTGGAACGCTTGTATACCCAATCTGTGCAATGTGGGGGCACGGTTCAACAATACTGGGTGTCCTTTAAGAACGTTTTCAAGAATATCCCAAACTACAGGCTCCTTCTTGTCTATAATCTTTTTGGCAGATTTAACCGTTTTTACAATACCTCTTTCAATCAATTTACGGATAATGAATGGCTTGTAAAGCTCGGCTGCCATATCTTTAGGTAGACCACATTCGTACAAGTTCAATTCCGGTCCAACAACAATTACGGAACGAGCGGAATAATCCACACGTTTACCCAATAGGTTTTGACGGAAACGTCCTTGCTTACCTTTCAATGAATCAGAAAGGGACTTTAATGGTCTATTGGATTCTGTTTTTACCGCAGATGCCTTTCTTGTGTTATCAAAAAGGGAATCCACAGATTCCTGAAGCATACGTTTTTCGTTCCTCAAAATCACCTCTGGTGCTTTGATTTCCATCAAACGCTTCAAACGGTTGTTACGGATAATCACCCTTCGGTACAAGTCGTTCAAATCGGATGTGGCAAAACGTCCACCATCCAATGGTACCAATGGACGCAATTCCGGTGGAATCACTGGAATCACCTTCATGATCATCCACTCAGGATTATTCTCCCTGTTGTTTTGCGACTCACGCAAAGCTTCCACTACCTGAAGACGTTTCAGGGCTTCAGTTTTACGTTGTTTTGAGGTTTCTGTGTTCGCCTTGTGACGTAGTTCGTAAGACAATTGCTCCAAATCGATTCTGGACAATATGTCAATCAAACACTCAGCACCCATTTTGGCGATGAACTTGTTCGGATCAGTATCCTCCAAGTATTGGTTCTCGGTAGGGATTGATTCCAAAATGTTCAAGTATTCTTCCTCGGTCAAGAAATCCATTTTATTGATTTCCTCACCTTCTGGACCTTTGGCAATACCGGGCTGTATAACCACATACCTTTCGTAGTATATGATCATATCCAACTTTTTGGATGGCAATCCCAAAAGGTATCCTATTTTGTTTGGCAGCGAACGGAAGTACCAGATGTGCGCCACAGGAACCACAAGGTTAATGTGCCCTACACGATCTCTACGTACTTTTTTCTCCGTCACTTCAACACCACAACGGTCACAAACAATTCCACGGTAACGGATTCTCTTGTATTTACCACAGGCACATTCATAATCCTTTACAGGACCAAAAATACGCTCGCAGAACAACCCATCACGCTCTGGTTTGTGCGTTCTATAGTTAATGGTTTCAGGTTTCAACACTTCGCCACGGGACTCGGCCAAGATAGACTCCGGAGAGGCCAATCCTATGGAAATTTTGTTGAACCTTTTTTGTGCGTTATTATCTTTTATTCTAGCCATAACAATATGGTGATGATATAGTTAATGTATATAGTATTCTATTCTTCCAAACGGATATCCAAGCCCAAACCTTTAAGTTCGTGCATCAATACATTGAAAGATTCTGGCAATCCAGGTTCTGGCATGGTCTCACCTTTTACAATGGTCTCATAGGTCTTGGCCCTTCCGATAACATCATCCGACTTAACGGTCAATATCTCTCTAAGGGTAGATGATGCGCCGTAGGCTTCCAATGCCCAAACTTCCATCTCTCCAAAACGCTGACCACCAAATTGTGCCTTACCACCTAATGGTTGCTGTGTAATCAATGAGTATGGTCCAATAGATCTTGCGTGCATTTTGTCGTCTACCATGTGACCTAGTTTCAACATGTAGATAACACCAACGGTTGCACGTTGATCAAAACGCTGACCTGTTCCACCGTCATATAGGTAGGTATGCCCAAATCTTGGAACACCTGCTTCATCGGTAATCTCGTTGATTTGATCCAATGAGGCTCCATCGAAAATTGGTGTCGCATATTTCTGACCCAATTTTTGTCCGGCCCATCCCAATACGGTTTCGTAGATCTGACCAATGTTCATCCTTGATGGTACACCAAGTGGGTTCAATACAATGTCCACTGGGGTTCCGTCTTCCAAGAATGGCATATCCTCTTGACGAACGATACGGGCAACAATACCTTTGTTACCGTGACGACCTGCCATTTTATCACCAACTTTAAGCTTACGCTTTTTGGCGATGTAAACTTTGGCCAACTTCATGATACCTGCAGGAAGCTCATCCCCTACGGAGATGGTAAACTTGTCCCTTCTTAGGTTACCCTGAATATCGTTCAATTTGATTTTGTAGTTGTGCAACAAGTCAGCAACCAATGCATTGGTAGCATCATCTGTTGTCCAGCTTCCTCCAACCAAGTGAGCGAAATCGTCTACGGAGTTCAACATTTTGATGGTGTATTTCTTTCCTTTTGGAAGTACTTCTTCACCCAAATCGTTGATTACACCTTGTGATGTTTTTCCACTGATCAAACTGAACAATTTCTCGATCAATTCATCTTTCAGTTGTTGGAATTTCACCTCGTAGTCCATTTCCAATCTGGCGATGGCCTCTTTATCTTCGGAACGTTTTCTCTTGTCCTTGATGGAGCGGGAGAACAATTTCTTGTCAATTACCACACCTCTCAATGATGGAGAAGCTTTTAATGAAGCATCTTTAACATCACCTGCTTTGTCACCAAAGATGGCACGCAACAGTTTTTCTTCAGGAGTTGGATCAGACTCTCCTTTTGGAGTGATCTTACCGATCAAAATATCCCCAGGCTTCACTTCGGCACCGATACGGATCATACCGTACTCGTCCAAATCCTTTGTTGCCTCTTCGGATACGTTCGGAATATCGTTTGTCAATTCCTCTGCACCCAACTTGGTATCCCTTACTTCCAAGGAATACTCATCCACGTGGATGGAGGTAAAGATATCTTCACGAACAACTTTTTCAGAAATCACGATCGCATCCTCAAAGTTGTATCCTTTCCAAGGCATAAAGGCAACCTTCATGTTTCTACCCAAGGCCAATTCACCTTTTTCGGTAGCATAACCTTCACAAAGCACTTGACCTTTTTTCACCTTGTCCCCTTTTCTTACGATTGGCTTCAAGTTGATGCTGGTCCCTTGGTTTGTTTTTCTAAACTTCACCAATTGGTAGGTCTTTGAATCATCATCAAAGCTTACCAAGCGCTCTTCTTCGGTCCTTGTATATTTTATTGTGATTTTTTGTGAATCCACATATTCCACAACTCCATCCCCCTCAGCATTGATCAATACTCGGGAATCGGTAGCTACTTGTCTTTCCAGACCTGTACCTACGATTGGAGAATCTGGTCTCAACAATGGAACGGCTTGACGCATCATGTTCGATCCCATCAAGGCACGGTTCGCATCATCGTGCTCCAAGAAAGGAATCAAGGATGCAGAAATAGATGCAATCTGGTTAGGTGCAACGTCTGTGTACTTCACCTCTGTTGGATCCACTACTGGGAAATCGCCTTCTTCACGGGCAATTACCTTTTCTCTTTCAATAGTACCATCTTCTGCCAATGGAATGTTGGCTTGGGCAATCTTCATTCCCTCTTCCTCTTCCGCGCTTAGGTAGATATGGTTTTTCGTATCTACTTTTCCGTCCTCCACTTTACGGTAAGGGGTTTCCAAGAAGCCCATATTGTTCACCTTGGCAAATACGGACAATGAAGATATCAAACCAATGTTCGGACCTTCAGGTGTCTCGATCGGACACAATCTTCCGTAGTGGGTATAGTGAACGTCACGCACCTCGAAACCTGCTCTTTCACGGGAAAGACCTCCTGGCCCTAGTGCGGACAATCTTCTTTTGTGTGTAATCTCTGCCAATGGGTTGGTCTGGTCCATGAACTGAGACAACTGGTTGGTTCCAAAGAAAGAGTTGATCACAGAAGACAATGTCTTCGCATTGATCAAATCGATCGGGGTAAACACTTCGTTGTCACGAACGTTCATACGCTCACGAATGGTACGTGCCATACGTGCCAAACCTACACCGAATTGTGAGGACAATTGCTCTCCTACAGTTCTTACACGACGGTTGGACAAGTGATCGATATCATCAATCTCCGCTTTGGAGTTGATCAACTCGATCAAATACTTAATGATGGTTATGATATCTTCCTTGGTCAAAACCTGTTTGTCCATTCCGATATCCAAGCCCAATTTCTTGTTCATTCTGTAACGACCTACTTCACCTAAGTTGTAACGTTGGTCTGAGAAGAACAATTTGTCGATAATACCACGAGCTGTTTCCTCATCTGGCGGCTCGGCATTACGCAATTGTCTATAAATATGCTCTACCGCTTCTTTTTCAGAGTTGGTAGGGTCTTTTTGCAAAGTGTTGTGAATAATGGCGTAATCGGATTGTGCATTGTTCTCCTTGTGAAGCAAAATGGTCTTCACGTCGGCATCAATGATTTCATCGATATGCTCTTTTTCCAAAACGGTATCACGATCAAGTACAATTTCGTTTCTTTCGATGGAAACCACTTCTCCTGTATCCTCATCCACGAAATCCTCATGCCATGTGTTCAACACCCTGGCGGCCAATTTACGGCCCAATACTTTTTTAAGTCCGGTCTTGGAAACCTTTACTTCTTCCGAAAGGTCGAAGATTTCCAAAATATCCTTGTCCCTTTCAAAGCCGATGGCACGGAACAAAGTAGTTACCGGTAATTTTTTCTTCCTATCGATATAGGCATACATTACCGAGTTGATATCGGTTGCGAACTCAATCCAAGATCCTTTGAAAGGTATTACCCTAGCCGAGTACAATTTTGTTCCATTTGCATGGAAAGATTGTCCAAAGAAAACCCCTGGAGATCTGTGCAACTGGGAAACTACAACTCTTTCTGCACCGTTGATCACAAAGGTTCCACTAGGAGTCATGTAAGGGATAGTACCCAAATATACGTCCTGTACAATGGTTTCAAAATCTTCGTGCTCTGGATCGGTACAGTACAATTTTAAACGTGCCTTTAAGGGTACGCTATAAGTAAGTCCACGCTCTATACATTCTTGGATGGAATATCTTGGTGGATCAATGAAGTAATCCAAAAACTCAAGTACAAACTGGTTTCTGGTATCTGTAATCGGAAAATTCTCCATGAAGGTGTTGTAGAGACCTTCGTTTCCTCTTTCGTCAGATTTAGTTTCAAGCTGAAAAAAGTCTTGGAACGATTTTATCTGAATGTCCAAGAAATCCGGATATTCCGGTATGTTCTTAGCGGATGCGAAATTAACTCTTTCAATAGTGTTTGTGAACATCTATGGACAAATTTTAATCGTGAATACTAAGTGGGTTCGTGCACGGCTTTATACACTCCTTATATAAATAGGCTAAGGTCTAACCAAAAAATGGAAAGACCTTAACCAAGTTCCTATGGGAAAAGCGATTATTTAAGCTCAACTTCTGCTCCAGCTTCTTCCAATGATTTTTTGATACCTTCTGCCTCATCTTTGGCAACACCTTCCTTAACAGCTTTTGGTGCACTGTCAACGATTTCTTTAGCGTCTTTTAGTCCAAGACCGGTCAATTCCTTAACCAATTTAACTACTGCCAATTTAGAACCACCAGCAGCTGTAAGGATTACATCAAATTCTGATTTTTCCTCAGCAGCTTCTGCTTCACCACCACCGGCAGCACCGCCAGCAACAGCTACTGCAGCGGCAGCAGGCTCAATACCATATTCTTCTTTTAAAATGTCGGCCAATTCATTAACCTCTTTTACTGTAAGGTTTACCAACTGTTCTGCAAAATCTTTTAAATCTGCCATTTTTCTATCGTTTAATAAAAATGTTTAAAAATATACTTAGTTTATTGTGCGCGAATTATTCTTTCTCAGATAAGGTTTTAAGGATACCTGCCAATTTACCACCTCCGGACTTAAGTCCAGAAATAACATTTTTGGCTGGTGATTGTAACAATCCGATGATATCCCCAATAACTTCCTCTTTGGACTTGATATTAACAAGTGTGTCAAGGTAGTTGTCCCCTACATAAACGGCCTCTTCAATAAAGGCTCCTTTCAATACGGGCTTTTCTGATTTTTTTCTAAAGTTCTTGATAAGTTTCGCAGGTGCATTCCCAGTTTCGGACAACATCAAAGATGTATTTCCTTTTAATACTTCGGGAAGTTCACCAAATTCCTTATCAGAAGCTTCCATTGCTTTTGCAAGCAATGTGTTCTTTACAACCGCAAGCTTAATGTTAGCCTTAAAACACGCTCTTCTCAAATTGGAGGTGTCTACAGCGTTCAATCCTGATATATCCGCCAAATAAATGTTTGGATTATCAGCCAACTGTGCAGTCAAGTCTTCTATTACTGTTGCTTTTTCTTCTCTTGTCATAGTTATAAAATTGAACTACCAGTTATTGAACTGCTTTTGGATCTAATTGAATACTAGGACTCATGGTACTGGACAAGTAAATACTTCTCATGTAAACACCTTTCGATGCAGAAGGCTTCATTTTCACCAAGGTGTCAATCAACTCCCTAGCATTTCCTGCGATTTTGTCCGCAGAGAAAGAAGCTTTTCCGATTGCAGCGTGTACAATACCCGTTTTGTCCACTTTAAAGTCTATCTTACCGGCCTTAACATCGGATACTGCTTTGGCAACATCCATGGTTACGGTACCAGTTTTTGGATTGGGCATTAAACCTCTAGGACCCAAAATTCTACCTAATGGACCTAGTTTACCCATAACGCTTGGCATAGTGATGATTACATCAACATCGGTCCAACCGCCTTTAATTTTTTCCAAATATTCGTCCAACCCAACAAAATCAGCACCTGCTTCTGTAGCTTCTGCTTCTTTGTCCGGTGTCACCAATGCCAAAACTTTTACGTCTTTACCTGTTCCATGAGGAAGTGTAACAACGCCACGTACCATTTGATTGGCTTTTCTTGGATCTACACCCAAACGAACTGCCAAATCAATGGAAGCATCAAATTTTACATTGGTTATTTCTTTTACTAAAGCTGATGCCTCTTCCAAAGAATAGAGTTTGTTCTTATCTATTTTGGATTGGGCGTCTTTCTGCTTTTTAGTCAACTTTGCCATTTAATAATGCTTTTTAAGATTTTAAAAAGGTCTTTGCCCGGCTATTTTCAGTCCCATTGATCTAGCGGTACCTGCAACCATACTCATTGCAGACTCCACTGTAAAAGCATTAAGGTCGACCATTTTATCTTCCGCGATTGCTTTTACTTGATCCCATGATACTGAACCGTTTTTAACCCTGTTAGGTTCGCCAGATCCTTTTTTAATCTTAGCTGCTTCCATCAATTGAACTGCCGCAGGTGGTGTTTTTACAACAAACTCGAAAGATTTGTCTTTGTAAACGGTGATAACAACCGGCAATACTTTGCCTGGCTTGTCCTGTGTACGAGCATTAAACTGCTTACAGAACTCCATGATGTTAACACCAGCAGCACCTAAGGCGGGTCCAACCGGTGGCGATGGGTTCGCAGCACCTCCCCTAACTTGTAATTTAACTACCTTATCTACTTCTTTTGCCATTGTTTCTAATTAAATTTAAAGTGTGTCAATTGGAAGCAACACAGCTTTATATATGTAACAGCTCTAATTATACTTTTTCTACTTGCATATAGCTAAGTTCCAATGGTGTTTTTCTTCCGAAGATTTTCACCATCACTTCTAGCTTACGCTTTTCTTCATTGATTTTCTCAACAGTTCCATTGAATCCGTTAAAAGGTCCATCAATAACCTTAACCGTTTCTCCTAACACAAATGGAATCGCAACATTGTCTGTATTGACAGCCAACTCGTCCACTTTCCCAAGCATACGGTTTACTTCGGATTTTCTTAAAGGAATTGGATCACCACCTTTAACTTCGCCCAAGAAACCAATAACATTGGTTATGGATCGGATAATGTGAACCATTTCCCCTCCAAGATTGGCCTTTATCATGATATATCCGGGAAAGTAAACACGTTCTTTATTTATTTTCTTTCCGTTCCTGATCTGAACAACTTTCTCGGTAGGCACTAGAACCTCTTCAAGATAGTCGCCAAAACCTGCGCGCTCTACCTCGCTTTCTATATAGCCTTTGATCTTGTTCTCTTGACCACTGACCGCTCTAACTACATACCATTTTTTCTCCAGAACCTCAGACATATCGACCGATCTTTACCCTATTAATTTTTCAAAATACAATGTGATCAAGTTACTGAACAAGGAATCTACACCCCAAGTTGCCAAGGCAAATAAAATGGAGAAAACCGCCACAATAACCATTAGGTTAGAAGCTTTACTTCTTTCCAACCAAGTAACATTGTTTTTAAGTTCTTCTAATGATTCCTTTATGTAAGTGACCATGATCTTTATGAATTTTGCTTGCACGGGAGGAGAGACTCGAACTCCCGACACCTGGTTTTGGAGACCAGTGCTCTACCAACTGAGCTACACCCGTTTATAATTACACTGAAAGGTATCCCGAGAAAATCGGGACACCCTTACGTGCAATTTTATTCTAAAATGATTAATCTAAAATCTCAGTAACCTGACCGGCACCTACGGTTCTACCACCCTCACGGATAGCAAAACGTAAACCAACGCTACAAGCTACAGGCTGAATCAAATCCACAGTAATTGTCAAGTTATCACCTGGCATTACCATCTCAACACCATCAGGCAAGTTAATGTTACCTGTTACATCTGTAGTTCTCAAGTAGAACTGTGGACGGTAGTTGTTGTGGAATGGAGTGTGACGTCCACCTTCTTCTTTTTTAAGGATATAAACCTCAGCTTTAAATTTAGCGTGTGGCTTCACAGAACCTGGCTTACAGATAACCATCCCTCTTTTGATATCGGATTTCTCGATACCTCTCAAAAGAAGACCTACGTTATCACCAGCTTCACCTCTATCCAAAATCTTACGGAACATCTCAACCCCTGTAATAGTAGAAGTCAATTTTTCAGCACCCATACCGATAATATCAACAGGATCACCTGTGTTGGCAACACCAGTTTCGATACGACCAGTAGCAACGGTACCACGACCTGTAATAGTGAATACATCTTCAATTGGCATAAGGAAGTCTTTGTCAACTTCACGCTCTGGCTCTTCGATCCACTCATCAACAGCCTTCATCAACTCCATAACAGTGTCAACCCATTTTTGCTCACCGTTCAAAGCACCAAGTGCAGAACCAGCGATAACAGGACCATTGTCACCATCATACTCGTAGAAAGAAAGCAATTCTCTTACTTCCATCTCAACAAGTTCCAAAAGCTCCTCATCATCCACCATGTCAACTTTGTTCAAGAAAACGACGATACGTGGAATACCTACCTGACGTCCCAATAGGATGTGCTCACGAGTTTGTGGCATAGGACCATCTGTCGCAGCAACAACCAAGATAGCACCGTCCATCTGAGCAGCACCAGTAACCATGTTCTTTACGTAATCCGCGTGACCAGGACAGTCAACGTGCGCATAGTGACGGTTTTCTGTTTGGTACTCAACGTGTGAAGTGTTGATTGTAATACCTCTTTCTTTTTCTTCAGGAGCATTGTCAATAGAATCAAAGCTTCTTGTTTCAGACAAACCTGCGTTGGCCAATACAGTGGTAATAGCAGCGGTCAATGTAGTTTTACCGTGATCCACGTGTCCAATGGTACCAATATTTAAGTGCGGTTTGGAACGATCAAAAGTTTCCTTTGCCATTTTAAATAATTTTAATCTTAGTTTATATTAGTGTACAAATCGTTTTGAGCCAATGACGGGATTTGAACCCGTGACCTCTTCCTTACCAAGGAAACGCTCTACCCCTGAGCTACACCGGCCTATGGGTTATCAGGTTTAGAGTTTAAAGTTACAAGTCTAGCTCGTCAAAACTTCAACCTTCATCTTGAAAACAAAGTTTCAAGTTTAGAGCGGGAGACCGGGTTCGAACCGGCGACATTCAGCTTGGAAGGCTGACGCTCTACCAACTGAGCTACTCCCGCATTTTTTTCAGGACTTTCATCCAAAGATTCCAATATTTCAAAAAAACCTTCTTCCCAGTTGTTCCGCTGAACAACTTTTGTGGGGGGAGCAGGATTCGAACCTGCGAAGGTAAAAACCAACAGATTTACAGTCTGTCCTCGTTGGCCGCTTGAGTATCCCCCCGCCTTAATTTTCAGTAACTTACGAGCCGATAGAGGGACTCGAACCCACGACCTGCTGATTACAAATCAGCTGCTCTAGCCAGCTGAGCTATATCGGCATTTCACCGCTTTTTATTCACTAAAAAAGCCCGCTATTTCTAACGGACTGCAAATGTATATATTTATATTTTAATTCAAAATAAATTTTGAAAAATTTTCATCAAGCTTTTGCCCTCTGCTTTTCCTTCTTTTTTACCAACTGTCTTTCCAATGAACTACAGGCCGAATCCACAGCCTCCTCAAAAGTCTTACATTGTTTTTTCACCATGATTTTGTCCCTAGGCACAAACACCATGATTTCTACTATCTTATTTTCTTTAGCACTGGTGTTTTCAACTTTTAAATATACATCCGATTCAATTACCTTGTCGTAGAACAATTCCAACTTATCCATTCGTTTTTGGACAAAGTCGATGAGTTTACCATCAGCTGTAAAATTTACCGATTGTGCGTTTACTTTCATAAGACGAAGTTTTTAGTACTGTCCGTGACAGTGAAGTTAAACAATACAAGAATTTTATTTCTTGTTTCTTGGGTGGGCCTTTTGATGTACTTTTTTCAGTTCGGCAATGCTATTATGTGTGTACACTTGTGTGGATGCCAAACTGGAATGACCCAACAATTCCTTTACGGAATTTAAATCCGCCCCCTGGTTGAGCAAGTGCGTTGCAAAGGTGTGCCTGAGTATATGCGGGCTCTTTTTCACCTTGGGGGACACCAAACTAAAATACTTATTTATAGTTCGATAAACAAGTGTTTCATAAATTTTAAGACCATCTTTTGTTAATAATAGATAAGAGGAATCCAATACATTTTTAAGTTCAGAACGTTTGATCAAATACTTATTAATCTGTTCCATGGCAGATGGTAACAAGGGAAGAATACGTTCTTTGTTTCTTTTTCCCAATACCTTCAGGACTTGTCCCGATAAGTCCACATCCGATATTTTTAAATTTACCAGCTCAGCCCTTCGCATCCCCGTGGTATACAATAATTCAATGATAAGTTTATCCCGTTCACCTTCAAAATCATTAGCAAAAGGGATTTCGGACAAAATGGCTTCCATCTCAGTTTCCGAAAAAGGAACCTCTACCTTTTTACTGGTTTTGAGCGCCCTGTGCTTAACCAAGGGCGAAATAGTTATATCACCCACCTTCAACAAAAATTTATAATAAGCCTGCAAGGAAGATATTTTTCTGTTGATGGTTCTGTTGGAAACTCCTTGATCGGATAAGGCAACGATCCAATTTCTTATTAATGGATAAGAAACCTTTTCCAGGTTTCGCTCCCCATAATCCTGTTTGCAAAAGTCAGCAAAGTTCTCAATGTCACTCTCATATGCCTTAATGGTATGCTTGGAATAATTTTTCTCCAACCTTAAATATGATATAAAAGCTGATACGGACATATATCAAAGGTAATAATTACAATTGCGGTATAGCCAAAACGAAAAATCCCGTTCCAATATTGGAACGGGATTGATATATTTTGTTAAAGCGATAGCCCTATACTTCTTCTTGGTCTCTTAGGCCTTGAATGTATTGTGCTTTTTGAATTTGCGCTCTACGCTCTACAGAAGGTTTAGTAAACTGCTGTCTTGTTCTTAACTGACGCATGGTACCTGTTCTGTCGAACTTACGTTTGAAACGCTTTAAAGCTCTATCGATGTTTTCTCCTTCTTTTACTGGTATAATTAACATGGGCTACAACCTCCTTTCTTTTAGAATTTTTGGTGTGCAAATATACGAATGATCTTTAACCGTTAAAGAAATATTTTATTTTTTTAATGATTATCTATGTATTCGGCTTTTTGTATTCCTTTTTATCCACAATAATCTTGGCCAGAATTTCCTTTAAAATTTCCGATGTGCCACCACCGATTGGCCCCAACCTACTATCCCTGCTCATTCTTGCCATTGGATAATCTTCGATATAACCATATCCACCCAAAAACTGAAGACAATTGTAGATTACTTCATCCGCCATTTTTGTGGATTTAAGTTTGGAAATAGTTGCTTCCTTGACCACATAAGCCCCTTTGTCCATTTGCGAAACGGTAGCATAATTAAATTGCTTGCACAACAACATATCCGAATAAAGGTCTACCAATCTATGGCGCAACGCTTGAAATTGATCTATGCTCCTGCCAAATGCCTCACGTTCCGACATGTATTGCAATGCATAGTCCAATGCAAACTCCGCTCTTGCATGGGCATTTATACCCATTACCAAACGTTCCAAAGAAAATGCTTCCATTATATAAGCAAAGCCTTCGTTTTCTACTCCCAATAAATTGGCCGCCGGGATTTCAACATTATCAAAGGCCAGTTCTGCAGTATCGGAAGCACGCCAACCCAATTTGTTTAATTTACTTGCAGATACACCATTGGCCTTTATATCCATTACAAACATGCTGATTCCTTTATGACCGGCATTTTTATCGGTTTTTGCTGCCAATATGATATAGTCCCCATAAACCCCATTGGTAATAAAAGTTTTGGAACCATTCACAATATAAACATCACCTTTCTTTTCTGCTGTGGTTCGCATAGCGGCAACATCACTGCCACCAAATGGTTCCGATACTCCCAAGCAACCAATCTTATCCCCAAGTACACTTGGCTCCAGATAAGCTCGCTTTTGGTCGTCGTTGGCCAACTTGTTTAAATAAGTCATTGCCAAGTACTGATGCGCCCACATGGCAGCCGCAAAACCACCTGAATTGATCTTTTGCAATTCTTCCAGAAAAATCACCGTATAGAAAAGGTCCAGAGCCAAACCGGAATATTCCTCCGGGGTCATTAGCCCAAAATAACCCATCTCACCGAACTTCCTCCAAATAAACGCATCTATCTTACCCGATTCTTCCCATTTATCAATATGGGGAACGACTTCCTTTTGCAAAAAATCTTTTAAACTTTCGCGGAATAAGTTATGCTCTTCCGTGAAGTAAACATTGTTCATAGCACCTATTTTATAACGACAAATATAAAGCTATTCTGTCGAGTTTTTCTGTTGGAAATGCATCCACATTGCTCAATTCTTGAAATGATGCAAATGAACCATTCTTATCTCTGTAATCAATAATATTGGAAGCCAACGACTTGTTTATATAAATCAATTGGGACAGCTCTTCAATACCGGCCTTATTAATATTGATTTTATCCAAGGTGGGAACTTTGATCACCTGAAATTTGAGCAATGCCTTTTCGGCTACTTCAGGTTTTAACCCATAAACATCATAAAGTTGTTCGTTCACCAAGAAACCACCCAGCCTATCTCTAAACTTCACGATTCTTTCGGAAAGTGTTTCTCCGATACCGTATACTTCCATCAAATCTTCGGCGGTGGCCGAGTTAAGGTCTTTTGTCCCCTTTTCCTTCTTCACAAAGGATATTTTCTTTTTTGATGATTGATTTTTCCCAACCCAATCTGGAAATTCAAAATATGACGAGATTTCATTGAGTAAAGAATCCGATATCTGGGTAACCGTTTGGAACTCCTCGACCGAATTTACAAACCTGCCCTGTGTTCTATAGGCAAACAATCTATCCAACTCAGAAGTGGACAATCCCAAAGTATATCCTTTGTAATCTGTAATGTAATTTGGGTTGAAGGGATATATTTTTATCGATGCTTTGGCCTGGTAAATTCTTAAACTATCAATCCTATGCTGCTCCCGAGTATTGAGAACAAAACTGGTTTCTTTTTGGGATGGATTGGCTTTGACATAGTAATACACACCTTGTAGTACAATCACCATTAATAAGAAAAAGAAAATCCCACTCCGTTCTTGTTTATTGAACCTGAAGTGGGATTTTAATTTCATCAAGATATTGACTTTTACAATTTATCCACCAAGTCTTCTGCACCGTCTTCCAATGCATCCTCCTTTTTGTTGATGGCGTTCATGTATTTGTTCAATTCTTTTCTAACCACTGGGGTGAGCAGTATTACCCCTATAATATTGGGGACAACCATGGCAAAAATCATGGCGTCTGAGAAGTCAATCACAGAACCAAGACTTATGGAAGCTCCTACCACAACAAAGATCAAGAACAATATTTTATAAGCAAGGTCACTTGTTTTACTTTTTCCAAAAAGATACATCCAGCCCTGCATTCCGTAGTAAGACCAAGAAATCATAGTAGAAAAAGCGAACAATATAACTGCGACTGTCAATACTATGGAGAAATGAGGAATTACCGTATCAAAAGCTGTTGCCGTAATCTCCACTCCTTCTGTAATTTCCGTACCGTACTGCAAGAAACCTGCCTCGTAGTTGGTAATAATGATTACCAAAGCGGTCATGGTACAGATTACAACGGTATCCACAAAAGGCTCCAAGAGAGCAACAATACCTTCACTCGCAGGATACTTGGTACGCACCGCAGAGTGAGCAATGGCTGCCGAACCTACACCAGCTTCATTAGAGAAAGCTCCCCTACGAATACCCTGAATCATTACACCAATAAGTCCACCTGCAATTCCAAGTCCAGAAAAGGCTCCTTCAAAAATCAATCCGAAAGCATCATCAATGGAAGAGAAATTTGCTCCCAAAATAATTAAGGCGGCCAAAACATAAACACCCGCCATAAAAGGGACAATTTTTTCTGTTACGGAAGCAATTCTTTTGATTCCTCCAATAATTACAATGGCTACCAATACGGCCATGATAATACCGAAATACAATCCTGCATTGTCATTTTCAAGGTTGAACAAATCTACAAACTGGGCGGCTGCCTGGTTGGCTTGGAACATGTTTCCTCCGCCAAAAGAACCGCCAATAACAAAAATCGCGAACAATACGGCCAGTATTTTTCCCAATCCTTTGGCGTTTTTTTCTTTCAAACCTTTGGTGAGGTAGTACATCGGACCACCATATACAGTTCCATCTTCACCAACATCCCTATATTTTACACCCAAGGTACATTCTGCAAACTTTGAGGCCATCCCCAAAAGTCCGGCCAAAATCATCCAAAAGGTTGCTCCCGGACCACCAATGGACAGGGCCACAGCAACACCGGCAATATTCCCCAACCCCACGGTTGCGGAAAGAGCAGCCGTAAGTGCTTGAAAGTGGGAAACCTCCCCATGGGCAGATTCATCCCTAATGGTATCCGGCAAATCATGTTCCTCTGCCGTATCGCCATATAAATGGTCCACTCCATGCTTTTCAATATCTTCATACTTCCCTTGAACCACCTTTATCGCAGTCCAAAAGCCAGTAATGTTGATCAACTTAAAATAAATGGTAAAGTACAGTGCACCTCCTACCAAGACGATTAAAACCCAAGGAAGTTGGAATGTATCTGAAAATGGAATTTCGTAGAAAATGGCATCAACAAACCAGCTTGTATATTTGGAAAAAACTGCATCAATTTTTTCTGATGTACTTTCCTGAGCGAAAGAAAGTGCTGGCAACATTAAACTAAATAAAGAAAGAAGTCTATACTTCATCATATTGTTTTGGTTATGTTAGTTTTTTGTAAAGGCCCCAATATCCTAAAAAATTTCCTCGCAAAAAAATTAAAGGGTGTTAAACTAGCCTATCTGAAACATTTGATTGAGCTTACGAATCTGCTCGGGCCTACCCAAAACAATCACCTTACTATTGGGCTGCAGCACCATGTCGGCCTCAGGATTGATGATATACTTTCCATTGGGGTCTATGTAACCTATTATGGTGCAGCCTGTTTTTCTTCTTAAATCCAAATCGCGCAAGGAATTACAATCCATCTGATCAGTGAAGTCCTCTATGCTTACTTCTTCCAAGTTCGTGGTATGCTCCCCTTCTATCGAGAGCTGATCCAAGAAGGTAATCAAATCTGGCATCACCACTAAGGAAGCCATATGGTCGCCACCAATTTTATCGGGCATTATTACCTTATTTGCCCCAGCGAATTCCAACTTTTTTACAGAGGTAATTTGTGAAGCCCTACTTATAATGAATAAGTTTTTGTTGAGTTGCCTTGCGGAAAGCACAATAAATAAGTTGGCGGCATCATCTGGCACGGCAGTGATCAAATATTGGGCCCGATCAATTCCAGCTTGGCGCAGTACCTCATCCTCATTAGCATCCCCTTCTATAAACAAAACATCCTCTTCATATCGCTCAATAATCTCCTTATCCCTTTCTATTACCACAAAAGGTTTTTTATAGGCTATCAATTTTTCAGCGGCTTGCATACCATTTCTACCAAAACCACAGACCACAACATGGTTTGATAGACTGTCTATTTGTTTTTTCACTTTTTTCTTTTTTAGTACTTCCAGTGAATTTCTTCCTAAAATATATTCCGAAACCACGGAAATGGCAAAACCGAATATAAAAACACTGGTGACGATTAAAAATACGGTAAAAATCTTTGCATTGGCATCCAAGGGCCTTACTTCCGAAAAGCCTACAGTGGTAACGGTAATAATGGTCATGTAAATAGCCTCGATCCATGTAAAATCAGATAGCATTTTATAGCCGACCACCCCAAACAACAGCACCACCACCATTAGGGAAAGAGCCAATACTATTTTGGAACGCATCAATCTAATCATGATCAGAGGTCAAATACCGAGGTTCTTTTTGTGTAAATCAAGTCTTTAATCCGAAGCCAGAATGCAATGAAAAGGTAAAGTGCAAATCCAAAGCCCAAGGTCACAAAGGTCAAATAAATGAAACTGGTACGTACAACACGAGCTCTGATACCAAGTCTTTCAGCTATCCGCCTACACACCTCGAAGCCTCTTTTTTGAAAGTAGTAAAGGGTATTATAAAATAAAGACATGGTTAAAATTATGTATTTCTATTCAATAATTGCGTGCCGATTGTGCATTGCATGCATTTATTTTTAGAACAATAATTATTGTAGAGCTCCAATTTCGCCTGACTTTCTAGCGCATTTTGGGTTTTTGACCCGATTTCCTTAAAGTTTTTGATGATGGAATTCTCTTCTTTCCCTATTTGTGAAACCAATGCAATCAACTCCTCGTTCCAATCCTTCCCTACATGCTTTGCATAGCAAAACCTGAGGGGCACCAAGGTATTGATGATTACTAGGTCGATAAATTTCTTGGATAATTTTTTTACCCCATTTTTAGAAATCTTACCAAAAGTGTAGTGATCCTCCCAATACCATCCTGCACAAACTTCAAAAACTTGGTAAATATCCTCAAGCTTGTTCAAATCCATCAATTTGGAAAAAATATTGTGATTACTTAGGTACAGATTAACTAATTGAGAAATCCTGATGGTTGGGAAATTTGGAGGCCTTAATCCGAAAAAATCAGGTTTCGACAGACCCTCGGTCAGCCCAAACTTTTGGGTCAGGTATCCATACTCTTTTTTGAGTTGTAAATAATAGGTATCCATACAATCGGAAACATTCAAAAGGCCGAAATGACCAAAAAGCAAAGCTTCCAATTGAAGTGGTTCGTTACTGGTTTTGCGGACAATCGTAAAATCCAATTGCTTGGCCCGTTCCAAAAAGTATGGCCCATTGACCTTTGAACCAAAATTCTTGGCCAACAATTTAAAAAGAACTGCTTCCCAATCATTTTTGGATGTTTCCAATAAATCCATGATTAATTTGGATTTATGTTCCAACCGCTCAATGTATAATCGATGCAACCAGTTTTCAACTAAAAAGGAATCCAGTTCCTTTAAATTCTTTTCACAATTAATGAAAGAAGGACGGGAGTTTTCCAACAGATTTCGATAACGGCTCAAAAGTTCATCGGAAACATAATGCTTCACCTCCAAAGTCGGAATTTGCGAACCATCTTTTCTAAAAACAGCAATGTCATCCTCCCAAACTACATGGAGAATGACATTGTTGTAATTTTCATCTGTTTCGTGATGATGTACGTACCAATCCGAAGATTTTAGGTGCATTTCCACATTACCGGCCCACAGTTGACCATCGATTTCAACTTTTGCGTTAAAAAAATCGGGGCCCGCGACCCTGTTTTGGATTCCTGTCGCCTTGACCAAAACGGTCTTGTTGCTGCTAGTACATAGCTGTTTGGTTGGAAGCTTGTTGTGCTTCCAAATAAAATAAAGTAGGTCTTCTCGCATTGATTTGGGATAAATGGAGGTCTACTCTGTCCGCTCGCCTTCCCAGTTCATAAAGCCGCCCTCCAAGTTATATGCATTTTCTATTCCTATACTGTTCATAATGGCACAGGCTTGGCCGCTGCGGGCTCCAGACCTACAATAGACATAGTAATTCTTAGACTTGTCCAATTTTCCAAGTTCTTCCAGAAAGCCTTGTCCCAAATAAATATCAATGTTCACTGCTCCAGGAATATATCCTTCCTCAAATTCTTGGGGGGTACGAACATCCAACATAAAAGCGTTGTCGTCATTCTTCATTTGTTCCTCCCATTCTTCTTGTGATAAATCTGCCATTTTTTTCAATTTAAGTTCTGCAAAAATAAAAATCCGGAGCATTACTCCGGATTTCTAGTTGTTTTATTTTTGTTGCTGGCTATTTTATACCACATCCAATTGCTTTTGTGGTCTTCGGATTGATTTCGTTTCCGGCCAACATGGCGTCCACGGCATTCTCCACAAATTTTTCATCTACTTGTGATGCATCTTGGTAATTATCATCGATGGCTCCTATATACTTTACCACATTTCCCTTTGCAGTTTTTTCCAATAAGAAAACTTGGGGTGTTCGCGTAGCGCCGTATTGTGGATATATATTTTGACCTTCATCAATCAAATAAGGAAAAGAAAAACCTTTATTAATTGCGCGCTCTTTCATTTTTGCAAAACTATCTCCGGGTTTAGCACTTGGGTCATTCGGGTTGATGGCGATTATGGGCACGCCTTGTTGTTTGTAATTGGCATCCAAGGCAATTATTCTATCCTCATACGCTTGCGCATACGGGCAGGTATTGCAGGTAAAAATGACCAAAAAGCCTTTGGCACTATCAAAATCTGATAATGAGACCATGGTTCCATCCACATTCTTCAACGAGAAATCGGCAGCTACATCACCAACTTCGTAACCATCTTCCAAATTATGTTCGGTAGCCGCTGTGAAACCCATGGCGAAAGCTGCCACAAAAATCAATAGCAAAGCTGACCATCCTAAAATCTTTGTTTTTTTCATAGTTGGCTATTTTATGAATTTATTTAACTCTTTGTTCAGCTCCTCGTACGTGAAACCGCGTTCGTAAAAAGTTCGATTGTCCTTATTGTATATTAAAGTAGCAGGAATAGCTCCACCCCACTTTTCGGACACCTTGGATATCCAATCGTTTTGCTTGGGGTCGTCGAGAATAACCACTTTGGATTGTATTTCTTTGTTTTCAACATAAGGTTCCAATTGTGTTTTCCACATATTGGGCATATCCAAGCTCACCAATATCACCTCCACATTATTATCTTTTTGTTCGGCATAAACTCTCTCAAAATAAGGCATCTCTTCAATACATGGCTTACACCAAGTGGCCCAAAAGTTAATAATATAGGTTTTGCCATCGTCTTTGTGGAGCATCGGTTCAAGGCCGTCAAAATCATAAATAGGAAACTTTACATCCGTTGTTGTGTTATTCTCTTTCGCAATCACCTCTTGATCAGCGGTTTCCGCCAACTCTTTATCTTCCTTCTTCTTTTCGGAACAGCTAAAGAAAATAGTAATTACAAATCCAAAAATTAATAACTTATTCATTATCATTGATTTACAGGCGCTAAAATAACACTCATAATTCACTTTTCCAGTCTTTAACAAAAATTTATCGATCAAATATTTGGTAAAGCACCAAAGATCATCATACATTTGTATATACAAATATTGTTTATACATGAATGTTGAAGAGATAATAAAAACCTCAAAAAAAATTCCTTTGGAACCCAGGACTCTAATTCACATGGAATTGGTACATAATAAAATCAATGAAATTATGTACGGGGCCCTGAAACCATTTGAGGTCTCTTTACAACAATTCAATGTATTGCGAATTTTAAGAGGCCAGCAAGGTAAACCCGCAAACCTTTCAACTCTTAACGAGCGTATGGTGACCAAAATGAGCAACACAACACGATTGGTGGACAAACTTTTGGCCAAAGGTTTCGTGAACAGAACCGTTTGTCCATCTAATAGAAGAAAAGTAGAGATAGTAATCACTGATTCAGGTCTCAAGGCTTTGAAACAAATGGATGAATCATTGGAAAACGCTCACAAGGTCATCTATCAAAATTTTAAAAAAGAAGATTTAGAACAATTAAACTATTTATTAGATAAATTTTAAATATAGCATGAGCACAGTCATTGAAAATAGAACATGGCGCTACGCCACCAAAAAATTTGATTCAAGCAAGAAAATATCAGAAGAAGATTTGGAAACCCTTTTGGAAGCTACACGCCTGAGTGCCTCTTCTTACGGACTCCAACCTTATCACGTAATTGTGGTTTCTGACCAAGAAGTTAAAGAGCAGTTGAAACCTGCATCATGGGGTCAGTCTCAAATTACCGATGCATCACACATTATCGTATTTGCCAACGCCACTGATTTTGGAGAAGAATTGGTAGATGATTATTTGAGCAATGTGAGTGCAACCAGAAACATTCCTTTGGATGGTCTTAAAGGATACTCTGACTTTATGAAGTCGAAACTTATCGACCTCCCTAAAGAAAGCAAAAGCAATTGGACCACTAGACAGGCATACATTGCTTTTGGAAATTTGATGCAAGCCGCAGCAGAATTGAAAATTGACACCTGCCCCATGGAAGGATTTGAATCTGACAAGTACAATGAAATTCTAGGTCTTAATGGCAAAGACCTAAATGCTGCTGTTGTTTTGGCCGTTGGTTACCGTTCCGAAGAAGATGAGACACAACATTTGGCCAAAGTCAGAAAATCGAAAGAAGAATTATTTACACTTATATAAATCTAGAACCTTAACAATTAAAAACAGAAATTTAAAACAATTATGAAAAAGACAATTTTGAGTTTAGCCTTGATCACCCTTTTTGGTGCTTCTGTAGTAGCAAATCCGATTGTAAAAGAAACCAAAGAAGTAAAAACTTCTGAAAGCCAAGTAACTTGGAAAGGTTATAAAGTTGGTGGTTCCCATACTGGAACCATTAGCCTAAAATCTGGAGCTTTGGAATTTGACGGTGAAAAATTGGTAGGTGGAAGCTTTGTTGTGGATATGACAAGCATCAACACAACTGATTTGGAAGGTGACTATAAAGGTCAATTGGATGGACACCTTAAATCCGATGACTTTTTCGGTACTGCCAATTACCCAACGGCTACACTGAACTTCACTAAAGTGAAATCTTCAGGGAAAAATTCTTACGAAGTGCAAGGTGACCTTACTATAAAAGGAACCACCGAACCTGTAACTTTTGACGTTTCCGTTTATGGAGATAAAGCAACTGCCACAGTGAAAGTTGATAGAACCAAGTACGACGTAAAATATGGATCAGGAATCATTGGTACCGCCAAGGATAAATTAATCTACGATGAATTTGATTTGGTAGTTGATCTACAGATGTAATCAACACCTATTTAGTGTGTGAAAATCCCGTCTGAGAAATTCTTGGACGGGATTTTTTATTTTAAACAAAACAATGTTGTCCCGTTAAAAATTCCTCCCTATATTTGATGCAATGATTAACGGAACAATAAATAACTGGTGGTGGAATAACTTACGAAAAACGTCGTGAGCTAAGTCCCCATTATAACCATATAAAAGGCTTGTCATCACGACAAGCCTTTTTCTTTTTAAGGACTACTATGAAATACGAATTACAGACACATTACAAAAAAATCCTTGCGGATACCATTACACCCGTGAGCGTTTACTTAAAAATTCGGGACAAATTCCCGAACAGTATCCTTTTGGAAAGTAGCGATTACCACGCCAACGATAATAGTTTTTCGTACATCTGCTGCAACCCCATTGCATCTATAAAGGTGGAGAATGAAACCATTACTCAAGAATTTCCCGACGGTACAAAAGAAGTTGCCAAAATCACCCCAGAAACTGATATTACCAAGGTCATCCATAAATTTAGCAAGCAATTTACAATTGCCCACAATAACTTCAAGTTTATCAACAATGGACTGTTCGGCTACATGGCATACGATGCAGTTCGTTATTTTGAAGACGTTGTAATTTCCAAAAAAGAAAATTCGGTGGACATTCCCGATATTTATTATGCGGTATACAAGAACATCATTGCCATCAATCACTTTAAGAACGAGGCCTATTTGTTCGCACATTGTTATGATACCGAAAGTAATGTAGATGAAATTGAACAGCTTTTCAGTGTCCGCACTTTTTCATCCTATAACTTTAATAAAGAAGGGGAACCAGAATCAAACCTTAAAGATGAAGACTACAAAGCACAAGTTGAGCTAGCCAAAAAGCATTGTCAGCGAGGTGATGTTTTCCAATTGGTACTCTCCAGAAGGTTCAAACAAAAGTTCAAGGGAGATGAATTCAATGTATATCGAGCACTTCGTTCCATTAACCCCTCCCCCTACCTCTTCTATTTTGATTACGGTGATTTTAAAATATTCGGAAGCTCTCCCGAAGCACAGCTCATTGTAAAAGATGGAAAGGCTGAGATTCATCCCATCGCTGGAACCTACAAACGTACAGGCAACGATGAAAAGGATGCCGAACTGGCAAAAAAACTGGCACAGGACGAAAAAGAAAACAGCGAACATGTAATGCTAGTAGACCTAGCTCGAAACGACCTCAGTCGCAATGGTAATACTGTAAATGTAGACACCTATCGCGAGGTACAATATTTCTCACACGTCATCCACTTGGTTTCCAAAGTAACCGGACAAAAGAAAAAAGACAGTAGCACAATGAAAGTGGTTGCCGATACCTTCCCTGCCGGAACGTTGAGCGGAGCACCAAAACATATGGCCATGCAGCTCATTGAAAAGTATGAGAAAACAAGTCGATCATATTATGGTGGAGCCATCGGTTTTATGGATTTTGAAGGCAACTTTAACCACGCTATCATGATCCGAACCTTCTTGAGCAAGGATCATAAGCTATACTATCAAGCGGGAGCAGGTTTAGTGGCTGCGTCCAACCCGGATGACGAACTCCAAGAAACCTACAACAAATTGGGCGCATTGACCAAAGCGCTGGAAATTGCTGAAACAATCTAAGCATGGGAAGAAAGATTTTAATGATAGACAACTACGATAGCTTCACCTACAACTTGGTGCACTATCTGGAAGATTTGGATTGCGAAGTTACCGTAAAACGGAACGACCAGCTCACTTTGGACGAAGTAGTACCTTTTGAATATATAGTTTTATCACCTGGACCAGGAATTCCAGATGAAGCAGGGCTTTTAAAGGAGATTATAAAAACCTACGCCCCCACTAAACGTATTTTTGGGGTTTGCTTAGGGCTTCAGGCTATTGGAGAGGTCTTTGGAGGCACCTTGATCAACCTCGACGAAGTCTATCACGGAGTGGACACCACCATTACCGTAATCAAGGATGATCCCATTTATGAGGACATGCCCAAGACCCTTCAGGTGGGAAGATACCACTCCTGGGTGGTAGATCCTGATTTACCGGAAGTCTTGGAAACCACTGCAGTGGACGAAAATGGCCAAGTGATGTCATTAAGACACAAGAAATACGATGTGACCGCGGTACAATTTCACCCAGAGTCGGTATTGACGCCACAAGGAAAACAAATGTTGAAGAATTGGTTGGATAGCTAGTTTAGGTATCATCTATTCTTCAAAGTAGGAAATACACGTAAATAAAATGAAAGAGACATTAAATAAATTAATAAATCACGAAATACTTCCAAAGGAAGAAGCCAAACAGATTTTGGTAAACATTGCCAAAGGAGATTACAACACTTCACAAATTGCCGCATTCCTGACCGTTTACATGATGCGCAGCGTAACCATTGAAGAACTGGAAGGCTTCCGTGATGCTCTATTGGAGCTATGTTTGGCCATTGACCTTGCCGAATACGACCCTATTGACCTATGTGGAACGGGAGGTGATGGAAAAGACACGTTCAATATTTCCACCTTGGCATCCTTTGTAACTGCGGGTGCAGGAATCCACGTAACCAAACACGGAAACTATGGGGTTTCTTCCAAATGCGGCAGCAGCAATGTCATGGAATTTCTGGGCATCAAATTCAGTAATGATGTCGATTTTCTGAAGAAAACCATCGAGGAAGCCGGTATTTGTGTACTGCACGCGCCATTATTTCACCCTGCCATGAAAAATGTTGCCCCCATCCGAAGGGAATTAGCCGTAAAAACATTTTTCAATATGTTAGGACCTATGGTGAATCCGGCATTTCCAAAAAACCAAATGGTAGGGGTGTACAATCTGGAATTGGCCAGAATGTATGGTTATCTCTATCAGAATACAGATAAAAGGTTCACCATATTGAATGCGTTGGATGGGTATGATGAAATCTCATTGACGGGTAACACCAAGACCATATCCAACAATACCGAAGTCATGTTAACGCCAGCAGATTTTGGTGTACACAAAGTTTCACAAGAAGATATTGTTGGTGGAGAGGACGTAGCAGAGTCCGCCCAGATATTTCTGAACATCCTGCAAGGAAAAGGTACCGAAGCCCAAAACAATGTGGTCTGCGCCAATGCAGGGGTTGCCATTTCCACAGTGGAAGGCATTACACCCAAAGAAGGATTTGAAAAAGCAAAAGAATCATTATTGAGTGGTAAAGGTTTAAACGCATTAAAGAAATTACAGGAATTGAGTAGAAGCTAGTGTCATCTCGAGCACAGTAGAGCGATTGCCTGAGATTCTTCACTACGTTCAGAATGACAAACCTGGCAAAAGTCATTCCTGCGAAAGCAGGAAACCTACAGAAATAAAAAATTAGATTCCGAGACAAGTTCGGAATGATAAAAATAGAATGAACATACTAGATAAAATAGTAGCGGATAAACGCAAGGAAGTCGATTTAAAAAAATCGCTCATTACCCAATCTCAACTGGAAGCCTCAGTGATGATGGAGCGTACCTCCATATCATTGGCAGAGGTATTGAGAAAGAGCAACTCGGGAATCATAGCCGAACACAAACGCCGTTCCCCATCCAAATCCGTAATCAACCAAAGTTTGAGTGTGCAGGATGTGGCCAAGGGTTATGCTGATGCAGGTGTCTGTGGCATGTCCGTGCTGACCGATGGCAAATACTTTGGAGGTTCCTTGGATGATTTGGTACTCGCAAGGGCATCTACAAATATTCCCATTTTGCGAAAAGAGTTCATCATAGATGAATATCAAATCGTGGAAGCCAAAGCCTATGGTGCTGATGTGATTTTGCTCATTGCCGCCATTTTGTCCAAAGAAGAAATCAAAACCTTGTCCGAATTGGCCCAAAGTCTTGGATTGGATGTGTTGCTCGAAGTACACAATGAAGAGGAACTCGAAAAATCCCTAATGCCCAGTTTGGATATGTTGGGCGTGAACAACCGAAACCTAAAATCCTTTGAGGTGGATTTGGAAATCAGCAAATCCCTATCCAAAAAAATACCTGATGATTTTGTAAAAGTTTCGGAAAGTGGCATTAGCTCGGTGGAGGCCATTCGGGAATTAAAGGAATTTGACTATCAAGGGTTTTTGATCGGTGAAAATTTTATGAAGACAGATAACCCAGGAAAGAATGCGACAGAATTCATAAACAGACTGGAGCTATGAATCTAAAAGTGTGCGGTATGAACCATAACCTTGAAGAGGTTGCTCAATTGCAACCTGATTATTTGGGGTTTATTTTTTGGGAGCCCTCTTCTCGATATTTTTCGGGAGAAATACCCAAATTGCCAAGTTCCATCAAAAAGGTGGGGGTTTTTGTAGATGCATCTTTGGAAGAAGTCATCCAAAAAGTGGAAGAGTACCAATTGAATGCAGTTCAATTACACGGAAAAGAAACCGCAGTGTATTGTAAGGAATTAAAAGAGAGCTTTCTGTCATTTCGAGCGCAGTCGAGAAATCTGAAAGAATTCCGTGAAAATAAGGTATCGACTGCGCTTGACCTGACAAAAATAGACATCATCAAAGTATTCTCTATCAAAGATGATTTTGATTTTGATATCTTGAAAGATTACGAAAAAGCCTGCGATTATTTCCTTTTTGACACCAAGGGCAAGTTACCAGGTGGCAATGGTTACACGTTTGACTGGTCCGTTTTGGAAAAGTATCCATCCAACAAGCCTTATTTCTTGAGCGGTGGTATTGGATTGGAATCCAAAGAAAAATTAAAAGCCTTTTTAAACAGTACTGCTTCCAAAAATTGTTTCGCCATCGACGTGAACAGCAAATTTGAGACCGCACCTGGATTAAAAAACATTAAAGACTTAAAAATATTCATCGAATCGCTGAATAGCGGTCGCAACTAAAAAACGAGAAAACAATGAAAAGCTATCATGCAGATAAACGGGGATATTACGGTGATTTTGGGGGAGCTTTTATTCCCGAAATGCTGTATCCCAATTGCGAAGACCTTCGGCAAAACTATCTGAACATCATGGAAGAGCCTTCATTCAAAGAAGAGTTCCATCAATTGCTAAGGGATTATGTGGGCAGACCTACGCCTCTTTATTTTGCCAAGCGTCTATCCGAAAAATACAACACAAAAATCTATCTCAAACGGGAAGATTTATGCCATACGGGGGCTCACAAGGTCAATAATACCATCGGACAAATTCTGATGGCCAAAAAATTGGGCAAAAACAGAATCATTGCCGAAACCGGCGCAGGTCAACACGGGGTGGCCACTGCCACTGTTTGTGCGTTAATGGGAATTGAGTGCATTGTGTACATGGGTGAAATAGACATTGCGCGTCAAGCTCCGAACGTGGCCCGCATGAAAATGTTGGGTGCCGAGGTAAGACCTGCCACATCGGGCAGTAAAACCTTGAAAGATGCCACGAACGAGGCAATCCGCGATTGGATTAACAATCCTGTGGATACCCACTATATTATCGGCTCTGTGGTCGGACCCCATCCATACCCCGATATGGTGGCCCGTTTTCAATCGGTGATCTCTGAGGAAATTAAAACTCAGCTTCAGGAAAAAGAGGGGCGTGAAAACCCAGATTATGTAGTAGCCTGTGTTGGTGGCGGAAGTAATGCTGCAGGTGCCTACTATCATTATTTGGACAACCCAGAAGTCGGTATCATTGCCGTGGAAGCAGCAGGAAAAGGAATTCATTCCGGTGAAAGTGCTGCTACCTCAGCTTTGGGAAAAGTGGGCATTATTCACGGTAGCAAGACCCTGTTGATGCAGACCCAGGATGGTCAAATTACCGAACCTTATTCCATTTCGGCAGGATTGGATTATCCCGGTGTTGGTCCCATGCATGCACATTTATACGCTTCGGGCCGAGGAGAATTTATTTCCATAACCGATGATGATGCCATGAAGGCAGGTTTAGAGCTTTGCAAACTGGAAGGGATTATACCTGCTATCGAGACCTCCCATGCATTAGCCATTTTTGAGGACAGGAAATTCAACCCGGATGATGTAGTGGTAGTAAACCTATCTGGACGCGGTGATAAAGATTTACAGAACTATATTGATTATTTTAAATTATAGATGCCAGATATCAGATAAAAGACTTCAGTCTCACATCTCATGTCTCACATCTCAAATCTTGATTTATGAACAGAATCAAACAAAAACTACAAGAGGACAAAAAAATCCTTTCCATATATTTTTCAGCAGGTTATCCCAATTTGGACGACACGGTACAGATTATCCAAGATTTGGAAAAAAACGGGGTGGACCTCATCGAAATAGGGCTTCCGTTCAGTGATCCTTTGGCCGATGGCCCTACCATTCAGACCAGTTCCACCGCTGCCTTAAAGAACGGAATGAACACGGCCTTGCTGTTTGAGCAATTAAAAGACAT
>NHBR02000019.1 GCA_002167435.2 Allomuricauda sp. TMED12 | reverse complement strand
GGATATGATCATATTACCAGTGCTATTGGCGCCGCGATGATTGGATGGTTTGGGACGGCCATGTTATGTTATGTCACGCCCAAGGAACATCTGGGGCTGCCGAACAAGGAAGATGTAAGGGAAGGCCTTATTGCCTACAAAATTGCGGCCCATGCGGCCGACCTGGCCAAAGGGTTCCCCGGGGCACAGCATTGGGACGATAGCCTGAGCAGGGCCCGTTTCGAATTCCGCTGGGAAGATCAGTTCAATCTTGGCCTAGACCCTTATAGGTCAAGGGAGTACCACGATGAGACCCTGCCGGCAGAAGGGGCCAAATTGGCCCATTTTTGCAGTATGTGCGGCCCGAAGTTCTGTTCGATGAAGATCACCGAGGAAATACGGGCCATGGCCCGAGAGAAAAACAAAGATGCCGGGGAGGTGCTGGAAGATGGCCTGGATAAAAAGGCCGGGGAGTTCAAGGAAAAAGGATCATCCCTGTATCTATGAAACTCCCCAAGGTCTTGACCATTTCTGGGTTCGATCCATCGGGAGGGGCGGGTATGCTGGCCGATATCCGGACCTTTCAGTCCTGTGGGGCCTATGGCTTCGGGGCCTTGACCGCCCTGACGGTTCAAAATGAACGGGAGTTCCGTGGTCTGGAGTGGGTGACGACCGATCAAATCAAGAACCAGATAGAAGTTGTTTTGGACCAATATGAAATTGGAGCGGTTAAGATAGGGGTGACACGGAACCAAGGAGTACTGAGTGATTTGGTAGGTCATATACGAACCAGAATTCCCCAGGTTATCTTGGTATGGGACCCCGTGTTCCGTACCTCCAGTGGCTTTGATTTTTGGAAAGCTATCGATATGGACCGATTGGCAGCTGTTTTGGATGATTTGGATGTGATAACGCCCAACCTTATGGAGTATGGACGTATTTGGGGTAAGAACAAGTCCCTTGAGGGATTGGATATCGATACCAATATTGTATTGAAATCCTTCAGGATGGCGGACGATATGGTTTATGATCGCCTTTTGTGGGAGCAACAGGTACACGAAATAGGAAGTCCCATCCTTGTGGATGCCGACAAACACGGGACGGGCTGTGTCCTTTCGGCGGCCTTGACTGCCCATTTGGCCATGGGGCATGATTTATTGGAAAGCTATCTCAGGGCCAAGGTTCTACTGAACAGATTTATGAAAAGCAGCCCCAGCTTGTTGGGGCATTTTAACTGAACCCATACCATGAAAGACCATACACTGATTTCCAGAATCCATTACATTACACAGGACATGCCCAACGTTTCCCATGTGGAATTGGCCTTGGAGGCCTGTAGCGCCGGGATAGATCTCGTGCAATTGCGATTGAAGGGCCGTAATCGATCGGAAATGTTGGAAACGGCCTGGGAGGTCAAACAGATATGTGCCTATTACGGGGCCACCTTTATCATCAACGATCATTTGGACATTGCCTTGAACGTGGATGCCGATGGAATCCATTTGGGCAATGGTGATACGGGTCACCAATTGGCCAGAAAGATGCTGGGCCCGGAAAAGATCATCGGTGGGACGGCTTATACACAGCAAGAGGCACTGTGGCACAAGTCTCGTGGCATTGTGGACTATATTGGACTGGGTACCTTTAGAAAAACACGGACAAAACCTGAGATCACCGAATTTATTTCCCTGGAGGAAATAGGTAGGTTGGTGGATCAAATGGAGCGTATGGACGGCCCACGGATTCCGCTGTTGGTCATAGGGGGTGTCCGAATTGACGACATACCATCTTTACTGTCTGCTGGGGTGCATGGTATCGCCGTTGCTTCTCTGATCAATGAGAGTCCAGACAAGGCCCGGACCTATGCCAATATTCTCAGGGCATTTTCCTAGAAAGTCAGTTGAAGTGCCATTAAGCTATAGGAGTTCTCTCAGATCTGCGCCAAGGTCATTGAACGAAAAATAAGTGAGGATATGCAAATGTCAAATGCCAAAATCAATAATGATTTCTAGGGTCGCATATGTTGGTATACATATTAAATGAAAGAAAATACCTTCTTTGATGTATTCGACCAAAAATTCTGATAATTGTAGAATAACCCCAGTTTTTTTAAGGTAAATCAGCAACGATTTTTTGTGTTAAATAGTTAACTTCCAAAACCTCAAAACCTTATATGCGACTAAGGCCCAATTGTTCAGGTGTATTCCCAGGATCTGGGAAATCGTTGTCAATATTGTTTATTTCAAATCCGTATAAGTGATGTATAAGGTAATCCGTTTTCAAAAAATTTTAAATGTCGAATCGTCCAATCCTTATGGTAGGATATTGATCTATTTCCATGGGACCGACAGTATTAAGAACACAGGGGCCATCTCCTTAACACGATTTATGGCACTTTCCCATATTTTGGAGAATGACAATGTGGGGTATGACCCTGAAAAGCAAATATTCTTTACCCATGTCGAAGAAGCTGATTTTGTAATCGCTCCAAATGGAAAAATAGCATGAAAAATATAAGGATAACGTTGCTTGCTTTGGTTTTGGGATCTTGTGCAAGTACCACCACATTGGACTATGAGAAGTTGGACAAGGGAAACATCCTGTATAAGACTATTGAGGATGAAAGTTCAGATGAAGAACGTACACATGATATTGTGCTTTATGAGTCCAAGCCTAAGGCTTTGGTAAAATTGGAACTTACTGAAGATGGTCTAAACATAAAGCCCCATGATCTTAAAAGGGACTTTGATAGTCTGGGTTTGATCAAAACGGAGACGGATTTAACCCGGGATTCTGAAGGAAAGCTCAAACTAGTGGATGCCCATGCCTATCCTAATAGTTTTGGGTGGAAAGATAGTGGAGCTAAAGTAGATTTGATTGCATTTATAGAGAATCAAATGCTTGAGCAATCCAAGGACCCAGATAAAAGGGAAATTGTTTCTTCGAAAATTATGATGTTGGATTTTGATGCCTTGAAAAAGAAGAAGAAATTGAGTGAAGATGAAGATTTTAAACAGTCGGTCCCTTTGCGTTACAGTCGGAACAAAATGGTCCTGCAAACCTTGACCATTCCATTTAAGATCCGTGGAAAGCAGGGGAATGTACCAAGTACGGTGGCCACCAATTTCAATGCAGGTATCGCCTATGGCCATCAATGGAACTTAATCCAGACCTATCCCATTTATGGCGAGGCGGAAAAGATGGTTGGATATGAGCAGAAACAGTTTTCTTTTTCAGCGGCCCCGTTTGCGGGTCTGACCACAATGGCACTATCGGCCAAGAACACAGATCCAGACATCGTGACCGATCAAACTGTAATGGGCTATAGTATTGGAGTGGCCGGAGTATTGACGTTCAACAGGCTCAACTTTGGACTGGCCCTGGGCATTGACCATGGGTTTGGCAATGCCAATGATTGGATTTATCAGGACAAAATTTGGACCGGGATAGTAATAGGACTTGATTTAATAAAATAAATATTGCATAGATGTCGGATGCCCAAAAAGAACAGGAGTCCCAAAAGCCAAAAGAAGAGCTGGAATTCATCAATGCCCATACCCATCTTTTCAATGCCGATGATACCCCTACATACCTGGCCAGAAAGTTTGTGGTCTGGCCCTTCTATTATTTGATCAATACCCGATGGGCCGTTTATGTTTTAAAAAAATATCGGAAATGGAAATCAGATGGATACAGCTATAGTGCAAGGAATAGGGTCTGGAACGAATACCTGACCACCAAGTCAACCTTTATGGCCGTAATTAGAAGGCTGTTTCTGTTGATGGTCAACCTGCTCTTTTTCTTTTATCTCCTTTATGTATTGAAATCATTGTTTCAGTTCCATCCCCTGGAATCATGGTTGGAATGGTTATATGGAACCTCATTTTCAAAATATCTCTTGGTATTTCCCGAACGGGTTCATTATCTCCCCTTGTTATTGCTCATGTTTCTCTTGTTTAAAAAGCTCAGGAATTGGCTTTTACAAGCGGCTTGGAAGAATATTAAGAGGCGTTTGGGAAAGGAATGGGTCGAGTTTATGCTCCGATACCGGAATATTCTATTTTATGCAGGCTATACCAGTATGAAGAATATGTTCAATAAACTCCATGAACAATATCCTCCCAATACGGGGTTCGTTGTACTGCCCATGGATATGGAATTCATGGGAGCTGGAAAGGTGAAGAGGTCCTACATGGAACAGATGCAAGAGCTTTTGCAAACGAAGAATGATAAGGATCAGACCATGTATCCCTTTTTGTTTGCCCATCCTAGACGAATGACACAGATCATTGACGGAAAGCCCTACTTTTCCGGAAGGTTGGTCGATGGTACCTATGATTTGGTAGATTGCCACGTCAAGGATTTTTTGTATCAGGGTTGTTCAGGGATAAAAATCTATCCGGCATTGGGCTATTACCCCTTTGATAAAAACCTTTTGGCCTTATGGCTTTATTGTGACCAGAACCAGATCCCGATTACGACACATTGTTCCGTAGGTCCCATATTTTACCGCGGGAACCTTAAGAAATTGGATATAAGGGATATCGACCGTCATCCGGTATTTGACCAGATTGTGGGAAAGACAAAAGAAGGGGAAGAGGTCATTGAGAAATTACGACTGCCCCTGTACAAGAACAAAATCTTCCAACGGAACTTTACCCACCCCTTGAACTATATGTGTCTGTTGCACGAACCATTTCTGAAAAAGGTTTTGGATCATCATCAAGACCTTGAATTGAATGCACTGTTCGGTTACAATAGGGAAGATAAGAACCAAAAACTCTCGAATAACCTTTCCAATTTGAAGATCAATCTGGCCCACTACGGAGGTTCCGAAAACTGGGACGAATTTTTGGAAAAGGATAGGTATCGTGAGGCGAATAAAATTATCAACCAACCTGAGATAGGCTTGGATTTGACCAAGAATATGGATAACCTGACCAAACTTTACAGCACTTGGCACTTTGTGGATTGGTTTTCCTTGATTTCCTCGATGATCTTGAACTTTGAAAATGTTTACACGGATATCAGCTATACCACGCATGACCTCAAATACCTCAATCTCTTGTCCGAGATCATGGACAATCCGGAAATCGGGAAAAGAGTCCTCTTCGGGACGGACTTCTATGTAGTGAGCAACCATAAAAGTGAGAAACACTTTTGGATCGATATGCAGAATACCTTGGGTACGGATAGATGGCGTTTGCTATCCTGTGACAATCCCAAAAGCTTTTTGAAATCCAGTTTGAGTATATCTAGAACTGGAGCAGGTACGGAATCCTGAACTTTGGATCAGTATTGATGGTCTTTAATCCAGCTTGGTAAACCCATATGGAGTGAATTCCATGGTTACCTTTAAGATAAGGGCTGTTACCTTTAGCCTTTTAGCTTAAGGCACATTGGATTTTCACTTCGATTTTACCGTAGCTTCCAATTGTTTAGGTCATATAAAAATCATCTAGGCTCAAAAGCAATATGAAATAGTAAACCCTTCATCATACATGGACTCTTACCGCAGACGGTAGTCCAATTGAAAATTATTGGGGAATGTATCGATGATCCCCAAAGGAATCTTTGGACGAATGATGTTTTTCCCTAATGGGTACAAACTTGGGAATTGTCTGATGATGTTAATTTCACGGTGATTTCTTGCCTCTTTTTTAAGAATTCCAATGATTTCCTTGAGCAATCCGTCCAAATAGAGTGTAGATCCATCGGAAAAAATCAGTACCAAGGTGTGTCCCACCTATAGAAGTTTTTTTAAAACTCTTTATAAGATTTGTTATCGAAAGTCAAATCAATGTGGGCCCCATTCATTTTAGTAAACCTATTTGCAGTGGTCCCTTCTTTAAAATTCAAGTTTATGGGAGCGTTCATTATTACTACCGAAGACCTCATGGAGTTCAAGACGGAACTATTGGAGGACATCAGCATTGTTACAGGACCAACATGGTTGCAAAGCTCAGAAATGGATCAAGTCCAATGAGGTCCGTGAGCTGTTGGACCTATCCCTTGGCATCCTTCAGAACTTGCGGATCAATGCGACCTTCCCTTTACCAAAATAAGGGGGGACTGCATTATGAGTATCAGGAAATCATGGAAATTCTTGAGAAGAACAATGTACAGAATAGAATCTAGGCTTTGGGGAGGTCAACTATATCAAGCATCTGAACGGGGTCTTTGGAATATTTTTCAAAGATGGCCGTCTGAACCCGACCCAAACCAGTCTGTATATGACTCTGTTCCGTTTATGGAACTCCAAACGTTTCCGTGTGAGCTTTCATATCGATAGGGAGGAAGTGATGGTACCTGCCAAGGTCGGTTCCAAGTTCACCTATCACCGATGTATCTAGGGGGTATCACATTGGGGATACCTGAACTACCTGCCCGCATACACTCCATTCAAGAGAAGTCAGGTCAAGATGTTCCCTTTCGGGACAAGTGATGGAACGATCCCGTACACCAACAGTACAAAAAAATGGAACCAGACTCTTTGTATTTAAAAGGAACTCGGTAACCAGTTATATGAATAGATAATGGGATTTAAACTTGACCAAACATTTGCGGAAGCAAGTTCAGTTCCTGAACGGAAGGGAGGGCTGGATGAGTTAATAAAAAAGGAGATAACGCTTTTCAGAACCTTTTTCAATTCGAAGAAAAAGGAAGCTTTTTATGCCGATGTTCAGGTTGAGCAGTGTTCTGCTTAGATAGTTAATTCCTATTGATTCTTGTTATAATTTTATATCTCGAAATGAAATCAAATCTTATTTCAAAAGTTCTTTTTGGTATTGTTGTGCAATCAGGTGTGCATGATTTTTGAAATCGCCATAAATTAATGATTAACAATGTGTTGCGTGTGTGTGGCTAAGTCTGCCACCCCGACGAAATGGTTCTATTTGACTCTGAATCGAACTATTAATAATTAAAAACCAGAAAACTAATATTTTCTGGTTTTTTTTGTGCCCAATTTTAACTGGGATAAAGATGTCTTATTTTTATCCAATACCTCCATACATCCTGTCAATAGTGGGGTTTGGAATTTAGGTTCTAATCGGGTCAGCACTTTTTTATTGGCCAATACTATAAAATACATAAATAGCACGTGTGTATTTTACCGAATATGAATGGAATGTATTAATTGTCAACAACTTTCGAGGGGCAACATCTTTTCACTCAAAAAACACCTTATATTTTTTAAGGTTGTCGTTTATCATTTCCACAGTTAGCCTTGAGGTAATGGTAGCCCCTGAAACCCCATCGACTAGCTTGCTTCCTGGTATTATAATTTTACCATTTTGTTTTAATCCATAGGTATTCGTGGAAAAATTTACCTTGGTGCCCTCGAATTGACTTTCAAAGGTCGATAATGTAATAGCCGCACCATATCCTTCCGATTCTGCCACATGGTCAAACTCAACTTTCTTGATTTCCAAACTGCTTTTATCTATCAGAAAAACACCCCGAATGTTGCCTCCAAACCCTTGGTTGGACATAATGACCAGAACTTCTTTTCCAGTTTTTGTTCCAAAAATGGGGTAAACATCACTTTTTCCTGTTTTAGAAATTTTTTTAAATAGATTGATCGCGTTGGAAACATCCACATTTGCAACGTTTTCATTTTCATTAATGGTCCAGCAATGAAACTGACTCTCAATATCGACCGAATCTGAAAGTGAAATACCTAAGTACTGTGCTATACTTTCCATTTCTTGAGATTGTTTGCGTGGTTTTTCAATTTCTATCGAGATTGGGCCGGAAGTACTCTTTTTATCCTCTTGCTTACAGTTCCATATGCCAAGTAGAACTAGCGGAATTAAATATGTTGCTTTCATCTTCATAAGGTTTTGCTCGTTATTTTTTATGGTTTTGCCATGCCTTTGCCCTTTTGCATTCTCAAATTTGGAAATATTGATACACAAAAGGAATGATTACCATCATATTTGGATATAGGTTTAATAATAGCAAGACTTTTCTGGTTATAGCCTCATTGAATATTGATTGCGAAGCTCGGCACATTTGGTCATCGAGATGATTTTGGTCATACTGAGCCTGTCGGGAAGGATTTAACTTTGAAATGAACAAAGGGGAAGGAGACATCGAATAAGACGACATGACTTGTTATTCTTTCTTATCCTTCATAATGGTATGGGAGGTGACCCAAAGGCAAAAAGCAGTAAGATGAACAGGAATGCTACAAAACTAAACCGGTTTTTGAAGGTAACCTCAGTTTTTACCAAATATGGCTTTGAAAATATATTGGCAAGTCAAAGCATTAAAAAATGGATTCCAAAGAAATTTCTTAAGCATAATGAAAAAATAGAGAGACATCTTTCGTATTCGGTGTATGAGCGTATTAGAATGGCATTGGAAGAGTTGGGGCCCTCTTATGTGAAATTGGGGCAGTTGTTCAGCGATAGGGAGGATTTATTGCCAAAAGAACTCACTACCGAGCTTAAAAAGCTACAGAGCAATGCGGAGCCACAAACACTAGATGTGAGCAAGAAAATAGAGGAGGAACTTGGTATCATCCAGCAAGAACATTTTTCCTGGATCGAAGAGCATCCTTTTGCATCTGCATCCATCGCACAAGTATTTAGGGCTGAGCTCATCGATGGGACCAAAGTTGCCGTAAAAATCAAAAGGGAACAGATTGCCCAAATTATCGGAGCGGACCTTTTGATCATGAAAGATGTGGCCAAGATTTTGGAGGATCAAAATGAAGAGATCAAGAAATTCAACCCAGTTCAAATGGTGTCTATTTTTGAAAGATCGATCCATCTTGAACTATCCTTTCTGCACGAACGGGAGAATATTGATCGTTTTTCCAGAAATTTTGCAGAAGACCCAAGGATTTATTGCCATAAAGTTTTTAACGAGCTTTCCAACAACAATATACTCTGTATGGAGTTCGTCGATGGCATAAGTGTTACGGATATTGAGGGTCTTGCACAATTAGGAGTAAATCCGAAGACCGTGGCTCAAATCGGATTTAATCTTTACATGAAACAGGTGCTGGAGCATGGTTATTTTCATGCAGACCCACATCCAGGCAATATCTTGGTAACAAATGAGGGAAAGCTTGCTTTTATAGACTTTGGAAATATGGGCACTCTAATGCCGTCGGATAAGGAACATTTGGAAGATTTTGTTCGTTATCTGGTCCAGCGGAATGCCAAAGGAATCATTACCACCCTCAAGAAAATGACCTTGCATAGGTCTATCGGTAACGAAAGGGAACTTCAACGTGATATTTATCGGATTTTTGAAATAATCGATCAAGACTCCATTGGTAAAATTAACATTTCAAGTATCATAGGTGAGTTAAAATCAATTTTCCGAAAGAATGTCCTTGTATTTCCGGAGTATGTCTATTTGTTAATGAAAGGACTGGTTCAGATTGATGGGATTGGAAGAAAATTGGATTCCGATTTAAATTTTTATGGTACTCTGGAGCCTTATGCGAAAAAAATCATCAAGAAAAGAATGTCACCATTACATAGAATTCGGGAGGGTGTTAAAAATATTGGCGAGCTATCGGAAACCTTGACGGATATTCCCGGTGAAGTTTTGGGTCTGCTTCAGCAAGTCAAAGATGGGAACCTTAAGGTTTCCCATGAAATAAAGGGGCTGCCAGAAATGAAAAAAGCCATGGATCGCTTGGTATTGGCCCTGATCATTTCTGCCTTGTCCATAGGTTCCGCTATTTTGGTGCTTGCCAATATGCCACCAAAGATTTTCGGGGTTCCCTTGTTGGGGCTTCTCGGCTTTACAGCATCATTTTTAATAGGGCTATGGATAGTGCTGTCCATGTTGAAAAGGAAAAATTAAAAATACTTTTTTACAGTTGGCCGCGGCCCATTTTGCAAATAGCGAACTTGAATCATAAATCGATTTCCAAAAGTATTGGACAATGGTCGGAGCCAAGGATCTCGGATAATATGTTGATAGCTGTTATCTTGGGCAACAATGTAGAGCTGACCAAAAAATAATCTATGCGCCAACCGATATTTCGTTCCCGTGCCTTAAAGCGATAACTCCAATAGGTATAGGCCACTTTATCGGGGTGCCGCTGACGAAAAACATCCACAAATCCTGCATTGATGAAATTGTCCATACCATCGATTTCAATTTGTGTATACCCTGCTGTCTTGTTGTAATTGGCCTTGTCGTTCTTCAAGTCCATAGCTTGATGTGCTACATTAAAATCACCACAGATTATTACCGGTTTCGTGGCTTCCAATTCTTTTAGATACTTAAGAAAATCTGTATCCCAGGACTTACGATAGTCCAACCGATCTAGTTTTTGTCCGGAATTCGGGACATAGACATTGACAAGATAGTATTGGTCGTACTCTGCACATTGTACCCTTCCTTCGGAGTCATGCTTGGAATTTCCCATATCGTTAATGAAGGCCACTGGCTTTTTTTTACTGAGAATAGCGGTACCTGAATATCCCTTTTTAAAGGCCGAGTTGGAGTACAGTGTATAACCAGTTAAAACAGACAGTTCCTTTTCCGTTTCATGATCTTGTGCTTTGGTCTCTTGAATACAGATAATATCGGGGTCCAGTTGCTTGATATCCTTTATGAAATCTTTTTTCAAAATGGCCCTAATGCCGTTTACGTTCCAGGAAAGAATCTTCATATCCGTTTATTTTAACCTAAAGATAGCGGATTGAAAGCATCTTGTAAAACCCTTGGAACAAACTTAAATGGGATACCAAAGCACATCATTTTTCAATAGAGTATGGCAGGCAAGAAAATATACTCATATCACCGGTCTTATACCTTTTACATCAAAAAATACTTAAGCTATTATCGTTTTATTTGATGGAGGTTGACCTGCATCATTTTCAATTCACAGTAGCCACCATAACTTGCATTTAGATAAAAATAGATGTTATGAGAAGAATAGTTTCATGGTGTTTGGTCTTGTTGCTGGCCTCATGCTCAAGCACTCGATTTGTTGATAGCTGGAAGAATAACGAAGTTACTGTATTCAGCCCCAAAAAGCTGTTGGTCATTGGCATTACCGATAACTTGACGGCCAGGAAAATCTTTGAGGAAGAGTTACGATTGGCATTTATCAGGAAAGGCATAAATGCATTTGAGAGTACCGAAATCATTGATGAATCATTTTCGGATACCAAAAGGTCGGAAGAGGAGATACAGGAAATGACGGATGAAATAATAGAGCAAGGTTTTGATGCCGTGGCCATAACGGCCATTAAAGGAGTCGACGATAAAGTGGATTATCGTTCCGATTATTATGATATAAGATATAGTTGGTACCGTTTTGGCCGGTATTGGTACTTATATCAGGATGTGTACCATACTCCGGGATATTATTCCCAATATAAGGTCTATCATGTAGAAACCGCAGTATATGACCTGCTTGGGGAGGAAAATCATGCTTTGGTCTGGGTAGGGTCTTTTGATATTATGGACCCAACAAGTATAACGATTACCGTGGATGATTATGTAGAACGCATAATAAAACAGATGGAACGGGATGGCCTGCTGTTAAAGTAATGGAGGCTGTTCACTGCCGATAAGGGCAATGATTTAGATCATTTGAAGTAATAAGTACATTACGGATATTTAGGTATTGATAATCAATATCTCATGTACCATGGAAAAGATTAAAATAGATAGTGGGCAGGAGCTTCCCTTTCAGGAAAGAGTAGCCGAAGCTTTTTCGGAATTGAGACAACTGAAACAGCAAGGTGACACGCATGCCTTTGGCAACCATCTTATTGCCATTTTGCCCGAAGTGAGAAGCTATATGACAAAAAGGTTCAATACCGCCTTGGGAAAAGGAATGCTCCCCAAAGGAAAATACAAGATTGATGATTTTATCGATCAGCTCTTTTTGGAAGCGTTTGAGCATTTTGATGAGGTGACCAATAAATGGGACCTAAATCCATGGCTTTTTAAAAAGGCGGATATGCTTTTGGATGAAGTGATCGAGGAAGAGGAGTTCGACGAGGTTTTCTTTGAGAACATTGATACGTATTCACAGTTGGAATGGAAATCAATGGAGGAAAAGTTCAGTACGGATGGTGATGGTGACTATGTGATGTTGGAAGAATTGGATGATATCTCCTACCATGGGCGTGATTATTTGCTCAAGAATATTTTTCTTGACGAGGACAAAAAAGACCTCATGGCAAAACTTGATCGACAACAGGAAAGGGACACCATTGCCAAACATATTGACTTGGTACTTTACCATATGTCGGAACAGATGCAGTCCATTTACCAACTTTATGCGGAACAAAGGTTTGGTGTCCGTGAAATCGCCAGAATCAAGAATATTGCGGTAGAGGAGGTACAACAGCTTTTAAACAAGGCCAAGGAGCATTTGGAAAGCAGCTTATATTACAGGTTTTTAACGGATAATGTTTAAACAAAATGGAACGCAACCCCAATACGGAACTATTGCTGGAAGCCAGTTTGGACAGCCTACACGGGGAGAGTAGGGAATGGCTCGAGACCGTTGCCTTTTGGAAGGACGAGACCCGTTTTTTCAGGGATTTGTTGGAAAATAAAAAGAAAAGCTTTGGGAACTTGTCCGAGTATGGAAAAATCCTTGAGGATTTAAATCAGCTCCATGCAGGTTTATATGATTACTTGGTCGATGATATTTCAGAACATGAAATATTTTTGGGTAAGGTGTTGAAAACGGAAAAGGGCATTGCGGATACCGAATATCGTGAGAAACATCAAAAACTGAAATCAAGAATGAATATTTTCGAACGTGATTTCAGGGCCTTCAAACGGATGGTGTTCGGTTATGTAAAAGCATTGTAACAAGGTTACTGTTGCAAAGAATTATTTGCTTCCAAGAAAAATCAAAAGCCGATTTCAAGTGGTTTTACGACTTTGTGAAAGTCAGTATCAAGATCAGAGATGGTCAAAAACGTTCCATTGGATTTAAAAAATGAACCAGACTTTGTATTTCGAAAGTTTCGATGGGTTGAATCATGGGCCATAGAATTGAAATGGCAGTTTTGAAAATTTATAAAACAATGACCTAGTGAAAACGATAGTGTATGCCACCGACTACTCCTCTGCATCCATTGCAGCTCTTTTGTATGCTTCCGGAATCACAAAAGCATTGGGAGTTCGTATGGTTTTGACCCATGTGTACCAGTTGTCCGCTATTTTGGGGTCCACTGCGGAAAAATCTTTTCCAGAACTTTCAACGGCATCCAAAAGCCAAGAGCGTAAAAAGTTGAAAAACTTCTATGAAAAATATCTGGGCAAGGTCGAGGATGATTCGTTGGTTCGGTTTGAGCCCGTTGCGCATACATCGATCATTAAAGGAATTGTCTCGAAGGCCATGGATTGGCAAGCTTTTGCCATTTTTATGGGAATGAAAATGGAAAATAAACTACGGGAAGTCATAGTGGGGAGCACGGTTGGATCTCTTTTTGGAACGTCGCCCTGTCCTGTATGGGCCATTCCGAGCGATACGGTATATGCGCCATTGGAAACCATTGTTTACGCTTCCGATTTTGAGGAAGAAGATATTTATGCCATCCGTAGTCTGGCAGAAATGGCCAGCCCTTTTAGGGCCGAGATACGGATAGTCCATATTGCCACGGAAAAAGAATTTACCGGGGCTGTCCAAATGGACTGGTTTAGGGAGTTTTTAGGAAAAGAGCTGTCCTACAAGCATATTAGATTTGAACTACTTCTTTCCAACCACATTCAAAATCGTCTGGTAAGCTACCTCAAAGAAGAGGATGTAGACCTTTTGGTCATGCTGGAACGTGAAAATAAAAGTTTTCTTGAAAAATGGTTGCGAACCGATATGGTCAACAAAATGGAATCCTATGCGAAGATACCCTTATTGGTATTTCGAGAGCACAACCATCAAGTATTTTATTTTGCGCCGTCGTATGAATAACTGTCCGGTATAAATACATACCTGCCTTCCTTTCTCCAAAAACCAGGGATGACGGCGCATAGGATTCATGTTGTTTTTGGGGTACAGTCATTGTTCTTTACATAATTTATTTGGTCCAAAGTCCATACTGACCTTGGTCATTGGATAGGGCTCAATGGTGACCTAACTTGATATCATCTAAAAGACATGAACTATGAAACGAATATATCTACTGCTGCTGTGTGGAATTTTGTCTTCTTTTATGGGAACATCACAAAGTATTGAAACCATCAATACCCCCATCATCAAAGGATTGGACGAAGTAGCCCCGTTCAGCGAAGGTTTGGCGGCTGTGCGACAAGGAGAACTATGGGGGTTTATTGACAAGACCGGTGAATTAGTCATAGATTTTAGGGCTGATGTGGTGTGGAACAAAAACCCGGATCCCGACCGAATCGATATTAAAGGAATACAATATCCGAGGTTCAAGGATGGATTATGTCCCATCCAGCAAACCAAAGATGAAGGCATCGTATATTATGGTTTTATGGATTATCAAGGGCAGGTCGTGATAGAGCCAGAATACTTAAATGTTACCGAGTTTAATGATAACAGGGCCGTGGGAATCTATTGTCGAAAAACCTTCAGGGGCAAAAACAATTTTCAACTGAATATTTATGAGTACACCTTTACAGAGGCAATTTTGAATACCGAAGGGGAAATTGTGTGGCCGATAAAAACGAGGGATGGCATTTCAATGATAAAGAAAAGGTATGAGATGCCCGAATTGACGGCCTCTTTGATTTCATCAGATCTTATCGCTATTAAAACCAAGGACAATGATTTTGAAATCAGCCTTATAAAAACCCTGGATCAAAATCATGAAAAGCTTGAGAGATAAAGTGGCCGTGTGACTGGAGGGGCTTCGGATCAAAGCAGATACGTTACCGGTGGTACCTATGTGGTGGACAGAGGTATGCTCGTAGCATGACATGTTCCAACGGTTCGAAGGGTTTCAGTTAAATTCCCGAGTTTATTACAAACCGCTTTGGCAATAGCCAACAAGACCTCATTACTAATCCCGCCATTGAGACTATTGGGGGCATAGCAGCACTTGCATGCTCTTATCTTCATTCCCACGCACGATGACATTACAGCAAGCATTGTATCAATTTTAAGCGCAACTATTTTTTGTACTTGAAATTCCACAAGGTTGACCGAGATCATTTTAAAAGTGCCTTTTATATATCAACTTTAGGATTATATTTTAAAAACTGGAATTATGGCACTGGACTTTAACAATTATGCAGCTGCTGGCAATGCTTTTCTGAAAGAATATGCCAGACACCTGGGCCTTGGAGATGATACAGATAAGGCAGGCAGGGTTTTTGTTTCGATTATGCATGCCTTACGTGAAATTATTTCCATGGAAGAATCTTTGGACCTTTTGGCCCAATTGCCCATGTTCTTAAAGGCAGCCTATGTCAATCAATGGAACCCCAAAAAAACGAGACCCGAAATCAAACATATGGATGAGTTCGTTGAATTGGTAAAAGAAATGGATGGCAAGACGGCAATCATTGATTATGGTGAGGAAAATGATCTTGCAGAGACCTATATCGATACCACATTTATCTATCTAAGAAAATATGTATCGCTGGGAGAAATGGAGGATATCCGTGATGGGCTTCCCAAAGACCTTAAAAGCATGATCTATTCCAACTTGATGTTTTAGGTTTTTATCACATTGATTACGCACGGAAGACTCAAGTGTTCCCGTATGGGTTTCGGAATGGTTTTATGTGGAATGTAACCCTAAAAAATGGTATTATGGACAACTATGGAATCAGACCCCTTGACAACTATATTTTCGAGGCCGATTGGCAGCAACTGTACATACTGACCGAACATTGGCTCTCAGATTTATATTTTTATAGGGACGATCTCAGGTTTTTACATCATTTGATCGATAATTACTTCAAATGGCTCACAAAAGCTGAAAACATCAATAAAGTTGTGGCCTTGGAAACAAGCTTGCTTGTTTTGGAAAAACAAGGGGTTGGACTGATCCAACGTGTAAAAAAGCACCTGGAACACCTGTCAGGGTTGATCGATGATCCCTTTAAGTATGATTCACATACATTTAGACAGGAACACCAACAATTGGAAAATGATCTTTCAAGTTTTGTCAAGGATTTTAGAGTCCATCGAAAAAGTGTATTTGAGATAACAGAGTACTTGATGGATGCCGATGAGGTGAAAAGTCATCTTTTGAAATAAGGTCAGGAAAATGTCCTTACCAATAAAAAGAAACCGGAACACCTAAATGTTCCGGTTCCAAAGAAGAAATTACGCTATCCAATGACCACTTACACTGGAAACTACTCAGATTTATCGCTAAACCTTTTCACAACTCAAAAAGTATAAAGAATATCTGTAGCTTCTCCTTTTATCTTTATTCCTTCGTTCAATTGTCCTACCCATTAAAGTTTAATGAGCTTAACAATGATGGTTCTAAATTACAATATGAGATCAGGCTTTGAAATGACCCAGATCAGTTCAAGTCATTATTTTAAAGTTTTAACATTTGTTCAACACATCCTAAGGTAAGATCAGTGGATTGCTCCTTCTGTCTTTTTGTGCTCGTTTAATGCTATTTCGGCCTTGTAAATATTGTCGATGCCCTGTAGCAGGGCATCAGGGTTAAAGGAAATACTGTCTATGCCCTCTTTTACCAAGAATTCTGCAAATTCAGGGAAATCGCTGGGGGCCTGTCCGCAAAGACCTATTTTGGTGTTGGTCCGTTTTGCGGAGGCAATGGCCATGGAAACCATCTTTTTGGCAGCAGGATCGTTTTCATCAAAGAGATGTCCCATGATTTCCGAATCACGGTCAATGCCCAAGGTCAGTTGGGTAAGGTCGTTGGAACCGATGGAGAAGCCGTCAAAGATTTTTGCAAATTCATCCGCCAAGATAACATTGCTGGGTATTTCGACCATGGTGTAGACTTCCAGTCCATTCTCACCTTTTTTCAACCCATATTCCTCCATGATCTGAAGTACTTTTTTGCCTTCGGATACCGTGCGGCAGAAGGGAACCATAACCTTTAAATTGGTGAGCCCCATGACGTCCCTTACTCTTTTTATGGCTGCACATTCCAAGGCGAACCCTTCTTTGTACCATGCGCTGTAATAGCGGGAAGCTCCCCTGAAACCGAGCATGGGATTTTCTTCCTCAGGCTCAAAATCCTTTCCACCGATGAGGTTGGCATATTCATTGGTCTTAAAATCGCTTAACCTAACAATGACTTCCTTTGGATAAAATGCAGCTGCAATGGTAGCAATGCCCTGGGAGAGTTGATGGATAAAATATGCTGTCTTTTTTTCATAACCCTTGGTCAGTTTTTCGATCTTGTTTGAGGTTCGCTGATTTTTGATGTCATTGAACCTTACCAAAGCCATTGGGTGGATTTTCACAAAATGGGTCACAATAAATTCCATGCGAAGAAGTCCTACGCCATAATTGGGATAGAACGAGAGTTGGAATGCATTTTCGGGGTCGGCCAAAATCATCTTTACCTCAGTTTTGGGCATGTGAATATTTGAAAGATCAACTTTGGTTTCTTCAAATTTCAATGTCCCGCTATATACATACCCAGTTTTTCCCTCCGCACAGGACAAGGTGATGGTTTGGCCATCCCGTAAAGTCGTGGTGGCATTGCCACAGCCAACAATGGCAGGCACTCCCAGTTCCCGGGCCACAATAGCGGCATGACTGGTTCTGCCCCCTTTATTGGTAATGATACCGCCGACTTGCTTTAATAATGGGTCCCAATCAGGGGTAATGTTATCGGTAACGATAAAATGTTCGGTTGTCAAGTTTTTACTTTCCTTGGGTGATTGTAGCCGAAGGACCTTTCCATTTTTTATTTTTGAACCTACTGCATTTCCTGAAACCAGGGCAGTACTTTTTTCTAGGAGCTTGTACTCGATGTAGACTTTCTTTTCCCTTCCCCTATGGACGGTTTCGGGTCTTGCCTGGATAATGTACAGTTCATGGGTCGTCCCATCTTTTACCCACTCAATGTCCATGGGTTTTTTATAATGTTCTTCTATGGTCAACGCCCATTTTGCCAATTGTATGATTTCATTGTCCGAGAGTACAAATTGTTGCTGTTTTGATTTTGGAGTTTTGATATTTATGGTAGGACTACCCCTTTTTTCTGTATTGTAGACCATGGTCAATTGCTTGTCACCTCGTTTTTTTTGAAGAATTGGAAAATGTTTAGTTCCCAGTGTGGGCTTAAAAATGTAGAATTCATCGGGAGTTACATTGCCCTGTACAATGTTCTCGCCCAAACCCCAAACCCCTGAGAGCAAAATTATGTTTCCAAATCCGGATTCTGGTTCAATGGTGAATCCCACACCGGAACAACCTTCATCGGCACGAACCATTTCTTGGATACCGACCGATAGTGCCACATTACTATGTGCAAAGCCTTTGTCATTCCGGTATTTAATGGCCCTATCGGTATAAAGGGATGCAAAACATTTTTTTACGGCCTCCAAAACATCTTTTTTGCCCTTTACGTTCAAAAAGGTGTCGTGTTGTCCGGCAAAACTGGCATGGGGAAGATCTTCTGCCGTTGCACTGCTCCGAACGGCTACTGGGAGAGCGGCATTTTTACAAAGCCTGTCATAGGCTCTCATGATTTCATCGGATATGGGTTTGGATATGTGACCCGAAAGGATAAGCTCCCGGGCTTTTCTCCCTATTTCCTTTAAGTTGATATATGTACTCGTATCCAAACGGTTAAGGATTTCCTTGAGGGAAATCTTTAGGCCATTGTCATCTAGAAAATGCCAAAAAGCATCTGATGTTGTGGCAAAACCATTCGGAACACGAACACCTTTCCCTGACAATTGATTGTACATTTCACCTAAAGAGGCATTTTTTCCGCCTACTATCGGTACATCATCAATGGATATGTCATTGAAATACTTGATATACATAATCGGGAATTTTTTATTGAACCAATTTCACAATTAGCGAAACCATACGCAATGATTTACATCAAGTCCTTGATGTTCAATAATATTCATAAAACCGGCCAAAACACTTTTTATCAGATGTTTACGGTGATTTTCTGCAGGTGACCCGAATCATTGTCAAATGGGAGGTAGTTCTATAAATTCAAATAATAACAAAGGGGTATTATTTCCCCAAAGAAATAGTATTAACGAAAACACTAAAGTCATGAAAAAAATTCTATTTGGTCTTTTGACCATTGGGCTTGTAATTCCATTACAGTCCCAAATCATTAAAACAGCGGAATTATCCGAAGTGGTTGTCCATGCAACCAATTACAAGTACTTGAATAACCTCGACACGGAAGAGGAAGCTTCCATCCCTGTTGAATTATTGAGACGAAAAGTCGCTGCTTTCGATGTGAAGGGATCAGACTTTTATCAAGATGATTATGAGGTGTACAACGTCGACTTCTTTATCCCAGAAGGTAAAATTTTGGCGGCCTATGATAAGGATGGCAAAATTATACGTACTGTGGAAAAGTTTAGGAACATCAATTTGCCAAGACCGGTAAAGGAGGCTGTATGGGATAGGTTTCCAGAATGGACCATCACCAAAGATGTTTATCTCGTTAGATATCATGAGGGCAAAGATGTTAATAAGAGGTACAAGTTGAAGTTGGAAAACGGAGATAAGGTACTTCGGGTAAAGGTAGATGAAATGGGAGAGTTCCTATAACCTTCTCCTTTGAGCAAACAATAATAAAATAACAATATCATGTCAGTATTAAAAGTAGTAGAGATTTTAGGAAACTCAACAGTAAGTTTTGAGAACGCCATAACAAACATTGTTACGGAGGCATCAAAAACAATCCGAAATATCAAATCTGTATATGTACAGGATATGCAAGTGTGTGTAAAGGACAATAGCATATCGGAATACCGGGTAAATGCCAAAGTGACTTTCGGGGTCGTGGAGGAATAAAAATCTATCTGTTTTGGTTAGTCGTTATGGTCCGGATAGGTTCGTTGCCTTTTCGGGCCATATTTTTCACCACTGGAAATATCCGTTCAATGCTAAAAAGCCGACAGGTTGATCTAGGTCATTGTAAACAAGGAGTGGTACCATTAAATTATTTTAAAATTTAACTAGTTATGACCAAAATTATAGAAACATTCGATGAATATGTGGCACAATATGAACAGTGGTATGAAGATCATCCCGAAGTCTATCGATCGGAACTGCTTGCACTGCAACAACATTTTCAGGAACTTCCACAAAACCTAAGAGGTATTGAGGTCGGTTTGGGTACAGGAAGGTTTTCAGAGCCCTTGGGAATCAAAGAAGGTATCGAACCTTCTATTGAGATGGCGAAGAAAGCCCTTCAAAGAGGAGTAGAGGTTATGAAAGGAAAAGCAGAGCACCTTCCCTATGCCTCAATGCAATTTGATTTTGTGCTGTTTGTCACTATATGCTACTTCAGGAACCTAAAAAGGGCCATATCGGAAGCATTTAGAGTATTGAAACCTGATGGTGCCATTATTGTCGGTTTCTTGGATAAGGAACAAAACATTGCGCAATCTTATATGGACAAGCGCAATAGAAGCAACTTTTATAAACAGGCAACTTTTTATTCAGTAGGAAGGGTGGAGGAGTTGCTCAAAGAATCAGGATTTAGAAATTTGACATATAACCAAACTCTTTTTGGGGAACTTGGTGAAATCAAAGAAGTACAGGCACCAAAAGCCGGATATGGTCTGGGATCTTTTGTAACCGTAAAGGCTTTGAAAACATGACAGGGTTGATTCAACATAAGGTAGGTAATGAAATAAAGGTTCTGGCCCCAACACTTGGTAAACTTTTTAAGGACAATCTTGGGGCTATGAACGATATTTTGAAAGAAAGAGCCTGTGATAAAGTAACTCATTTTGATTGTCTTATGAGATTGGAAGTCGCAGCTAGCAATACCAACGATCTTTTGGTAAATTTCCTATCTGGAATACTGGAGCTATCTTTTGAGCAAAAAGCATTGTTCTGCAATGTCTATTTTTCCGAATTGACGGAAAAAAAGGTGGTTGTACAATTATTCGGCATTTGGAGGGGCCCCTTAAATGGGAGCATCAAAATAAGTTGCGATAATGCCTATGTAAAGAAAAATGGAGACAATATTTGGGAAAGCCAAATCCTCTTTGATTTTTAGTTGACAAGAAACATCATGGGATGTTTTCGGCAAGATGTCCCCTGTTGGGAAAGTACACCAACCTTGTTTGCCGTATGACCTCAAATCATGGGGTCATTGGTCGACCACACCGTTCAATTCCTCCAACAATTGAATTGCTTCTGCTTCTGAAACTTGGTCGAACTCTGTATAAAATTGTCCCACAGCCCTGAAATTATGAGGTGTTTCCAAACAGATGACCTCATCTATAAATTTGGAATCCTCAAGATTCTGGATTGCTCCAAAAGGAGCAATGGGAATGGCCACGATTGTTTTTTTGGGATGTTGGCCATGGACCAGCTCGGCAGTAACCTTTAAAGTATTCCCGGTAGCTACGCCATCATCCACTATGATAATGGTCTTTCCATGTAGTGCTATGGGAGGACGATCCTTGTGATATAGATCATATCTTTTTTGTAGCTTACTACGAATGTTCTCCGTTTCTTCCATGATATACTTTTGGGGGATGTCAAGATGCTCGTTGAGAACCATACCTTCCAAACTTACCGCCCCTATGGCATATTCCTTGTTAAAGGGATGCCCGATCTTTTTTGATAGTACAACATCCAATGGTGCTTTCAATGTCCTTGCTATGATAGCTCCCACAGGGATTCCACCTTTCGGTATGGCAAGTACCACTATGTCTTTGCCCTTAAATGTTTCTAGCTTTTCTGCCAGCTGTAGAGCGGCGTCAATTCTGTCTTTGAACATTTTCCCTTTGTTTTTTTGGCCCATTTTATAAAAGTGGACCAGTATCAATTTTAGTTCTTGGCTTTTAAATTTTTATTCCATGAAGCTAGGGCACACGGCCTTTACCGTCAATGACATACATCACTTGGGGTATGACTTTTTAAGTGACCCTGATCATTTCCATCACATGTTGCTTTTTCTACTTTTAATTCACTAATCGTAGTCTTTAGCAGCTATGAAAAACTTGATTTCCATATTGAACCGAATAACAGCATTGACAAATCCCATAGAATCCCAGTACCTTGAACTCTCCAGATTCTTGGAAGAAAATCCAATGACCCTGCCTTTAAGCTTCCATCCCTAAGTGGACAAAAAAGCTTTGGAAGACTATCTGGAGAGTTTACAACAATTGTTGGAGCATTGGAGACATATAAAACAAGTGTGCATATGGACAGTTTGGCCTGAAGGTCTAATGGTTTCATGCCAATTTATTTGACTGTGAACCTATTAAAAAAGAATAAATAGTGATTATATGAAAGCTGGAAGATATAAAGTAATTATCTGGATTATGATAGGGATTATAGCCCTCTTTCTTCTCTTTGCTCTTTGGTACAAGCAAAGGTATGCCATGGAAATTGTGGAACCCTACACGGTAAATTCCAAAAATTTTGAGAAGAAACTGCTCATCGCTTCACAGGGCAGTGATTTCAAGGATACCTTGGTACAGGATGTTATAGACCATTATAAAAATGACTCAGTATTTATCCAAGTCATCGATGTTTCGGGGCTACCGCAGGCGAATCACCGGGATTTTGGTGCAATACTACTGGTACATACATGGGAATACAATAAACCACCACAAGTAGTGGAGGAGTTCATTGGGAACAGCAAGGTTAATGTTCAGAAGGTTATTGCAATTACCACTTCCGGTGAAGGTCATAGGTTTATTGAGGGAGTGGACGGGATTTCTGGGGAGTCGAAGATTGAATTTGCACACGAATATTCCAATTGGGCCATTATGAAATTGAATTCCCTGTTGTTTGAAGATACCCAAAGCACTTTGCCTTAATAATTGATAAATCTATTCATTATGAAAAAAGTACTGCTTCCCACCGATTTTTCCACCAATGCTTACAATGCCATTCTATATGCTTTGAAGCTGTATGGAAATACTTCATGCGTTTTTTATCTAATGCATTCATACATGGTACCTATTTATACCTCTGAGTACAACATGGCAAACCCATTAGGCATGGATTTACTGGAGATATATAAAAAGCAGGCCATGGACCAGTTAACTGCACTGAAGGAAGAACTATTGTTGCACCATAAGAATCCCAAACATCGATTTGAGGTCCATAGTGCCTTTGGCATCTTAACCGACGAGATATGGGAGTTTGTCAGAAAAGAGGAAATTGATGTGGTTGTCATGGGAACCCAAGGCGCAACGGGTGCCAAGGAGGTTTTATTGGGCAGTAATACAGTGCACACCATCAAAAAGGCCATTTGTCCGGTCATTGCTGTACCTGAGGACTTTGCTTATGAAAATCCCAAGCAAATTTTATTCCCTACGGATTTTGAAGTGGACTACAAAGCCCAGGGAATTGAAGAGTTACTGTATTTGGCCAAGGAACATATAGGGTTTATCAATGTCCTGCATATGGGCAGAGGTGAAAGAATGAAAGATTTTCAAAATAAAAACAAGGAATTCCTTGATCAACGATTAAAGCCTGTTGCTCACCTATTTCATGAAACTCCTAACAATGAGGTCGTAGAAGGGATCAATGAATATCAATTGAAAAATAAAGTCAACTTATTGGTGATGATTATGAACAAACATACATTTTTGGAAAGCCTTTTCATCAAACCTGTAATACGGAAGATAGGACTGCATCTCCATATTCCCTTTATGGTTATTCCTCAATTTTGAGAGGAATTGAAGTGAAATGCAATAGAATATATAGGTGAGACCATTCATAGGCTATTAAAGTTGCCAATGGATAATATGCCCAAGTGGCAATGTTCGTAGCATCATTGGCAATTTTCAGTAGTAATTAGGTAAATGAAAAAAATGGAACCATGAATTCAAAAATTTCAGAAATGAATGATAGAATAACCGCATTGGCAAGTGTGGGTAAGACGTTGGAAGGAATATACGACTTGGATGCACTGATCGAAAACCTATCCAAGTCCAGACTTGTATTACTGGGAGAGGCCTCCCATGGAACCCATGAGTACTATACATGGAGAACAGCCATCAGCAAGCGCCTCATTGCCGAACATGGCTTCAATTTTATAGCTGTGGAAGGGGACTGGCCTGACTTCTACAATGTTAATCGCTTTGTTAAGCATCATACAGAAGCTGGGGCCGATGCGGTTCGAGTATTAAAAAAGTTTAATCGATGGCCTACATGGATGTGGGCCAATTGGGAAATAGAAACCTTGGTCAATTGGCTTTATGAATACAATGCGAAACTTTCAAATTTTGAAAAAGCAGGCATCTATGGTCTGGATGTATACAGCCTTTGGGAATCCATGGAAGCCATGATCAACTATCTAAAGGACCATGATCCGAAGTTATTGCCCGAAGCCAAAAGGGCGTTAGGGTGCTTTGAACCCTTTGGGGACGAGATGGGCATGGCCTATGCAAGGTCACTGCACAGGTTAATACCAAAAACCTGTGAAAATGAGGTAGTATCCCTGTTGAGAAGTATCAGGCAGCGAATGGCCAATTTTAATACCGATATGGAGGCCTCCCTTAATATGGAACAAAATGCCCATATAGCCAAAAATGCGGAAAAATATTATCGTTCCATGGTTTTGGCGAACCAAAATTCCTGGAACCTTAGAGACCAGCACATGATGGAAACATTACAACGGTTATTGGATTTTCACGGACCGGATGCCAAAGCCATTGTTTGGGAGCACAATACTCATGTAGGCGATGCAAGAGCAACCGATATGGTGCACGAAGGGTCTATTAACCTAGGACAGCTGGTCAGGGAAGAACTGGGAATGTTCAACCCTAAAATTGTAGGTTTTGGTTCTTTTTCAGGAACGGTAGTGGCCGGGTCGGAATGGGGAGCCCCTATGAGAAATATGCATGTACCAAAAGCAAGGGAGGGTTCTTGGGAATATCTATTGCATTCGACCGGAAAAGGAGATCAAATAGTATTTATGGAAGAACTTAAGGAAAGTTCGATGTTTATGGATCCCATTCCACACAGGGCAATCGGAGTAGTCTACCACCCAAAGTACGAACATATTGGAAATTATGTGCCATCCATAATGCCAGAAAGATATGATGTCTTTATACATTTGGATGTCACCACTTCCGTCCACCCTATGACTATGTTTGTGGATAGGTCACAATTGCCCGAAACCTATCCATGGGCCTTTTAAAGAAGAATTCCCTACTGTGTTCCCGTTCGAATACAAAGAATAAGTAAGGACTGTTTTCATTTTTAAGAAAATATTAACAAAAAAAGCAAGGGGAACTGATCTAGGTCATTCCCTAGGACAGTTATAGGAATTACTTTAGTGAAACATTTGATATTCAAAAGATATTGAATGTAAAGGTTCTTAAATCTTGTGAAGGACTTGAGAACTAGGGGAGATAAAAAAATGTTCATTGTACCTTTTGATCTTTGAATCGGTTTGGCAACAAACTTGTTCGAATTTTGATGTAAGTGGTAATTGACAAATTTTTATTTTCACGGAACTGGGGTGCGCAAGTGCCCCAGTTTTTTTTTGAACATACCCTATATCTTAAAAAAGACAATTCATGACCGGATAGTATGTTCCTTGATATAAGAGGTCGTGTCACTTTCCATATTTCGGGCGTCCTTTCTCCTTTTAGTCTTCAAAATCCGCTATGCGCTGGAGCTTCTCTTTATCCAATAATGTGAGCTTTTTTCTGCTGTCCGTCCCGATAAGTCCAATTTCTTTAAATTTTGTAAGTGTCCTGATAGCGGTTTCTTTGGCGACCCCTATCATTGAGGCCAGGTCTTCCCTGAGGATATCCACTCCTTTTTGGTTTTCATCCTTCAATATACCTTTTTCATGAAGTTCCAATAGTGCTTTGGCGGTGCGTCGATTAACCGATGAGTAAGCAATGTCAATCAATTTTTCTTGTAAGTGTACCGTATTGCTGGAAATAATTTCAAGGAACTTATTGGCAAGTTCCATGTCGTGGTGGATCAAATTGACAAAATCTTGCTTGGGTATATCCAACACTTCGGCATATTCCATGGTAACGGCAGATTCAATATAGATGCCTTCCTTACCAAGTAGGGAAAGTTGACCAAAAAAATCACCTGGGCCATACCAACCGGTAACTATTTCCTTTCCGCTTTCGGCTACCCTATAGGTTTTTACATTGCCTTTTTCTACAAAATAAAGATGATGGGCAGCATCCCCTTCCCGAAATATGATATCCCTATCCTTAAAGTGCTTGTTTTCTCTGCTGCTTGAAAGAAGTTCTTCATCCAGATATGCTGAAGCTTCCTTTAAGAATAAATTGAGTCCCTTGGTGTTTTTATCGACCCTTTGTCGCAAAAAGGCGTTTTTTTTCAGACGAATCTCCAAGGCCTTTATAAGTTCTTCCGTTTTAAAGGGTTTGTAAATGTAATCATCGGCTCCAAGGCTCAAACCCCGTCTAATATCCTCCTTTTGGTCTTTGGCAGTGAGAAAAATAAATGGGATGCCCGCTGTCCTTTCATTTTGACCCAATACTTCCAGAACCGTATATCCATTTGCTTCGGGCATTACGATATCACAAATGATGATATCAGGAAGTGCTGCCATGGCCATTTGTATACCCACTCTACCATTTTCAGCGGCAATGACCTCATAATTGTACATCTGGAGAAGTTCCACGGTATTTTCTCGGAACTCGGGATTATCATCTATAATAAGTACCTTTTTCATTTTTTTTCATGTTTTTCGGAAGTTCCAATTCAAAGGAGCTTCCCCTGTTTTCTTCGCTTTCAAAACGTAAGGCACCCTCCATCAGCTCGGTATATGACTTGATAATATGCAATCCAAGACCTGTTCCAGCAATTTCCAGACTGTTTCGTGCCCTGAAAAACCTTTTGAAGATATATTGTTTCTCTTCTTCCGGTATCCCTATGCCTTGGTCCCTTACACGTATGATTACCTTTTGGTCCTTCCCATAGATTTGTAACAGGATAGGTTGTCCTTCGTTGGAGTACTTGATGGCGTTGCTCAATAGGTTCAAAACGATATAGCGAATCAGTTTGGGATCCAGATACACTTCCAGTTTGGTAACATTGCATTCCAATTCCAGTGTTTGTCCCTTCTTTTTATCAATGCCCACTTCTTCCAAAAGGGTTTTGGACAATTCCAATAGGTTAAAGTATTTGGGTGTTGCCCGGGTCGCCCCTTCTTCTAGTTTGGTCAATGAAAGAAAGTCGTTCAATAGGTCTGTCAGATGCTGAACATTGGATTTAATACGTTCCAAATGGAACATACGCCTTTCAATTTTTTCAGGAGTGTCAAGCTTCTCGATAAGAGAAGCGGAGGAAAGAATGATGCTTAGTGGCGTTCTGAACTCATGGGATGCTGTACTTATAAAGCGGCTCTTAAGTTCGCTGAGCTCTATTTCTTTGATGAGGTTGTCCTGGATGGTTTTTTCATTTCGTTTTCTTTCCGAAATATTGAACAAGACCAAAAGAGCGAGAGATGCCTCCCCATTTTCTTTGAATAGGGGAGTGGTGTTGACCATATAGCTGTCCATTGCATCTTCAAAATCAAAACTGAGGTGTTTTCCCTTCAAGGTTTGATCGATATGCTGTTGGAGCAGTGATCTATTTTTTTGGGATATACCTTTCAGGTCATGGATTCTGAACGCTTCATTTGTTTCTATTTGGTCCTGTAAATGTTTGAACGCTGTACCTTCGAAAAAGGTAATCTCCATTTTTTGGTCGACCAAAAGGATAGAGCCTTTTGGGAAATTTTGAGCAATATTCAGTAGAATGGTCTCATGGATCTCTAATTTCTCTTCGGCCATTTTGGTCTCTGCTATCTGCGTGATGAGGTCAAAATTGGTCTCTGTCAATTTCTTAAGGGTTTTTTTTAAATCCTTGTTTCTCCGTAAAACTTTTTTTTCCAATTCTTTGGAATACCGCTCCAATTGTTTGCGACTCAGGATCAAATTTTCCTGAACTCTTTTTTTTTCAATGGCCAAACCGGCCAAATTGGCCATCTCCTCTATAAGTTTTCCCATTTTGGAGCCTGTACGGAATGGACCTTGACGAAAAATGGACAATATCCCGAGCACATTGTTTTCAGCGTCCAACAAGGGATAGAAACAGGTCCATTGGATACCACTATGTTTGAGGACATCCCTGTATTTTGACCATGTAGGTTCTTTGAAGATATCGGGTACAACTTCTCTTTTTTTGGATTGTATCGCCCTTAAAGAGATACACGAAGCAGACTCCGATGTAATTTTGTCCAGTGTTTGCTCGAAAAGCATTGAAGCCGACCTACCGGAAATCCGCTGCAGTTTTTGTTCCCTTTCATCATATTCAGCAATTGTTATGATACCGACACTGAGTTGTTGCTCCAAAACTGATTTCATACGGTCGAATATCTGTGTCAAACTTCTTTTTTCAAGGATCATTTCCAATACCTCATTCTTTGTTTTTCGTATGAATTCAAGGTTCTTTTTTTCGGTAATATCGTTTTGGACACCTATAAAATGGGTGACTTCGCCTGTTTCGTTCCGTATAGGGGTAATGGAGAGTTGATTCCAAAACATGCTGCCGTCCTTCCTGTAGTTTCGTATCTCGACACGGCATGGAGATTTGGACTTCAATGCTTCACGTATGTCGATTATTTCTCTTTGGTCTCTATCGTCATTTTGAAGAAAATTGCATTTTCTTCCAATGACTTCATCGTGGGTATATCCGGTAATACTTTCAAAAGCTTTGTTTACATAGATGATGGGAAACCCTTCCAACTGCGCATTGGATATAATTACCCCATTTTGGACTTCGTCGAGTGCCCTATCCCTTATGATATTGATTTTTCCCCCTGTAATCTGTTCCGTGATATCTTGTATGTACCCCTCCAAGAAAATGGTCCCTTTTTTGTTTTGGACGGCGATACCCATTTCGTTTACCCAATGTATTTTTTGTTCGCTATCCAGGATTCGGTAGGTCAGGTGGAATTTTTCTTTCTGTTTTACAGACTTTTGGATAATATTCCATACGTTTTCACGATCTAATGGATGTATAATACTTGCCCATGTGATTTTATCGGGAGCACAAAAATCTTCAGGGGAATACCCTGTAATCCATAGACATTCCTTGCTTATAAATTGCATGGTCCAATCCTTGTCATTTTTGCATCGGAATACAATGCCGGGAAGGTTTTCCACCAAAGTGCGCAGTCTCCTGTTCCCTTCGAACAAAAGGGAATGGTCATGTTCTTTATTGAAGTTTTGTGGTTGCATAACCTTCTTTTTTAGAGGCTATATGATATTGTAACTGTTTTTCCTTGTTATAGGGTTCCTATTGGGATCCACTGTTCTCTTTATAGGACAAAGTCATTCACTCAAAATATTGCAGATGGACTTGTATAGGGATTTTACCAAATATACTAGTTGAATATATTCTTTTTTATGATGAAAATCAGCTTGTTAGGTGTTGTTTGATTTGTTGTTAATATTACTCTTATGCTATAAAGGAACTCGAATCTGGGGCTTGTAATACCGTTGTCAATTCTTTTAAATGGTAAGCCCCATCCGTTTTAAAAATTGGGACAATATCAAGGAAAATCCTCCAAATACCAATCCCCACCTAAACTCTGACCATGATATTGTAACAAGAGAAAGGGTCTTGGCCGTTGAGGGAATCATATAGATAACCAAAGTGATGCCAATGCACAGAATAATGGCACCCCAAACCCATGAATTTTTGGTGACTTCATTTTTGAAGATGGAAACCTGTCTTTGGGGCATGTTAAATACATTGAGCAATTGGGCAATAATCAAGGTATAAAATGCCAAGTTGTTTATTTGTTGTGCTGAGAGATGTAAACTGTAGTGGGAAAATAAGGTAACCCCCAATACGGAACATGTTATGGAAATGCCATAAAAAAAAGTTGATTGCCAGTGCAAGGTTGTCATGATTGGAGCTTTGACCTTTCTGGGAGGTCGGTCCATCACATCTTGTTCTCCTTTGCCAAAACCCAAGGCCAAGGCGGGAAAAATGTCAGTTACCAAATTAAGGAACAGGATCTGTATGGGTAATAATGGGGAGGGGAGGTTTACAAGAGCTGCCACACCTACGATAATAATTTCCGCTAGATTGCACGATAATAGATACACTAAAAACTGTCTTATGTGACCATAAATTACCCGGCCTTGTCTAATGGCCAGTTCCACTGCAGCAAAACGATCATCCTTTAGAATAATATCCGCAGCCTCCCTTGCAGCTTCAGTTCCTCTTTTGCCCATGGCTATACCGATATCCGATTGGATCAGGGCCGGTACATCATTGACCCCATCCCCAAACATTCCGATGACATTGTTCTGTTCTTGAAAAAAAACAACAAGGTCAAGTTTTTGTTTGGGTGTTACTCTAGCAAACACTT
>NHBR02000018.1 GCA_002167435.2 Allomuricauda sp. TMED12 | reverse complement strand
CCTGAGATGGCAAAAACATACACTATGGTTGGGATAACGGCAATGACGCAAAGTAGAAATGCACCCCAGAATTTACCTAGGACCAATTTCCAAATAGAGATGGGTTTAATCAACAATAGTTCCAGCGTTCCCATTTTGCGTTCTTCCGAAAAACTCTTCATGGTAATGGCGGGCACCAAAAAGATGAAAATCCAAGGGGCCAACAAAAAGAAGTTGCTCAAATCGGCAAAGCCATAATCGAAAATATTGTATTCGCCCTTAAATACCCAAAGGAATAGCCCGTTGAGCAGTAAAAAAGAACCCACAATCAAATAACCGATGGGCGATGTAAAAAAGGACCGTACCTCTCTCTTAAAAATTGCAAACATTAAGATGGGTTTGTTGATTGAATTTTAGTAACGCTCCAAGCTTCGGGTTTATCGGAGAACAATTTTTTGGTATTGCCCCAAACCCCTTTAAAGAAATCCGAATTCCTATAATTGTTCAGGTGCGATTCCGCATCCCAAAAACTATAGGTGAAAAATATGTTGGAATTATTGATGTCTTGATACAGCTCTACCATATTACATCCTTCAAAAGCCAAGATCCCATTTTTAGATTCTTCAAAGATTCGCTCAAAACTAGCAATATTTTCGGGTTTAAAAGTCAGTTTTACTATGCGTATCAACATTTAGAGGAAATTTATGGTTACGGTATCCCTGTAATTCAGCCCAAGAAGGGTGGAGGCACCCCCAACGGAATTAAGGTCACTTTTATAAATAGCGAGTTCTATATAGCCTGCAGAATTGAACAGGGCCAAGGCATCACCCGGGCCTTTGCGTTGGTTTCTTTCTAACTCGTAATTAATGATACCATTATAGCTTTGATGTACTTGCTTTATTTTGGTAGTTCTGGCGATAATCTCAAAATCCCTACCGCTTCTGTAGGCCTCAAAAAGACTTTTCTGAATGTTGGTAACTACGTTTCCGTAGTTATCAATATAAATCACATTGCCAGAAATGGTTTTGCCTTGATTTGTAATTCTTGGTTCAAAATCGCGTAGTTCTTTCAAACGTTCCAAAGGTCTACCAATAACTTCCAATTTACCACCACGAGCAATGTGGCAGGCCACCTGAACAAATATGTTAAGCACGGGAAAAGCACTGGGTTCGGTATTTGGTAAATTGATTTCCACCACTTTTTCGGGCTGCACCTCAGAAGTTATCAAGGAAATAACCCCGCTATTGGCACTCACAAAATAGTGCCCGTCCACCTGAACTACGATATGCTCGTTTTCAGGTGATATTTCCGAATCCACACCCACAATATGTACCGTTCCTTTTGGGAACGATTGGTATGCGTTTTTGAGGATATAGGCGCATTCCTGAATATTGAAAGGACTGATGGCATGCGAAATATCAACAACGGAAATCTCGGGGAGATTGCTCAGTATTGCCCCTTTAACGGCACCCACAAAGTGATCCTTATATCCAAAATCTGTAGTTAAGGTTATAATGGCCATGCAATACTGTTAATATGTTTTTCCGCGTTCAAATTGATTTTTGGTTAAGTTTGTTTGTAAAATTAGTCAAAAAAGAAAGAATAAAATTCTTCAAAAACAACTGTAACACCTCACTATTTTTGAACGAACTTGTAATAGAACTTACGGAAATCAGCCCCCAGGAATTTTTTGGGCAACAAAATGCCAACATTGAGTTGCTTAAAAAATACTTCCCAAAACTTAAGATTGTAGCAAGGGGCAACAAAATAAAGGTATTTGGCGATGAAGAACTTTTAGAAGAGTTCGACAAACGTTTTGACGAACTTACAAGTCAGTTTGCCAAGTACAATAAGCTCGATGAAAATATGATCGAGCGGATACTCACCAGTACAAGCAAAGCGGATTACACTTCTTCTTCCAGCAGTGGTGATGTTTTGGTACACGGAGTAAGTGGTAGGTTGATAAAGGCCCAGACTGCGAACCAAAGACGTATGGTGGATGCCTGTAAAGTCGATGATATGGTGTTTGCCATTGGTCCAGCGGGAACAGGAAAAACCTATACGGGAGTCGCTTTGGCCGTAAAAGCTTTAAAAGAAAAGCAAGTACGACGAATTATCTTAACCCGTCCCGCAGTGGAAGCAGGGGAGAACCTTGGTTTTCTTCCGGGTGACCTTAAGGAAAAGCTAGATCCGTATATGCAACCTTTGTACGATGCCCTTCGGGATATGATTCCTTCTGAAAAATTAGAAAAATATATTGAGGACGGCACCATACAAATTGCCCCGATGGCCTTTATGCGAGGTCGTACCTTGGACAATGCCTTTGTAATCTTGGACGAGGCACAGAACACTACGCATGCTCAAATGAAAATGTTCTTGACCCGTATGGGAAAGAACGCCAAGTTTTTGTTGACCGGCGACCCTGGGCAGATAGATTTGCCACGAAGGGTAATTTCAGGGTTGAAGGAAGCTTTGCTTATTTTGAAAAATGTGGATGGCATCAGTATTATTTATTTGGATGATAAAGATGTGATCCGACACAAATTGGTTAAAAAGGTGATTGATGCCTATCAAAACATAGAGCACCAAAATCAATTCTAAAGAAAATTATGGGAATGAATACGCTGATGTCCACGGATTTTAACTTTCCTGGGCAAAAATCTGTTTATAAAGGAAAAGTAAGAGAGGTTTATACCTTAGAAAATGATGTTTTAGTAATGGTTGCCACAGATCGTTTGTCTGCATTCGATGTGGTAATGCCCAAAGGAATTCCGTTTAAAGGTCAAATATTAAATCAAATTGCCACCAAAATGATGGAGGCAACCACAGATATAGTTCCCAACTGGTTGATGGCCACTCCAGACCCTAACGTGGCCGTAGGGAAAGCTTGCGAACCCTTTAAAGTGGAAATGGTGATACGAGGCTATATGTCTGGTCACGCTGCACGCGAATATAAAGCAGGTAAAAGGTTGCTTTGTGGTGTTCCCATGCCCGAAGGGATGAAGGAGAATGATAAATTCCCCGAACCTATAATTACACCGGCTACAAAAGCCGAAAAGGGAGATCACGACGAGGATATTTCCAAAGAAGATATTCTGAGGCGTAACATTGTTTCCAAGGAAGATTACGAAGTCTTGGAAAAATATACCCGAGCCCTTTTCCAAAGAGGAACTGAAATAGCTGCAGAGCGCGGACTGATTTTGGTGGATACCAAATACGAATTCGGGAAAACCAAAGAGGGGGAAATCGTACTGATTGATGAGATTCACACTCCCGATTCATCTAGGTATTTTTATGCTGATGGGTACCAAAAGCGTCAAGAAAAAGGAGAACCCCAAAAACAACTTTCCAAGGAATTTGTGAGGCAATGGCTTATTTCCAATGGTTTTCAAGGCTTGGAAGGGCAGTCAGTTCCCGAAATGTCCGATGACTACATCGAATCGGTTTCCAACCGTTATATTGAACTCTATGAAAACATCACGGGAGAACAATTTGAAAAAAGTGATATTTCCAACCTTCAGGAGCGTATCCTGACCAATGTAACTGCATATTTAGCAAAATAACCAACCAAAATTGTGATTTGACCAATAAACTAAAGGGAATTCTATGAATTCCCTTTTTTTATTCCAGCTGTTCTAATAAATATTTAAAGCTAATTTGATATATTTATGCTAATTAAGTATATCATAAATGGAAAGCTGTCCAAATTGTTTGTCCACAGAGTTTACCAAAGCCGGAATTGTCAAGGATAGGCAACGCTATAAATGTAAGTCCTGCGGCTACTATTTTACGGTCCCTAAATTAGGCAAGCAAATTGACGACTATTTTGTAAACAAGGCGCTACAGCTCTATTTGGAAGGATTGACCTATCGTGAAATCGAACGGATTCTAGGAGTTTCACATGTGTCTGTTATGAATTGGGTGAGGAAATATAACATTAAGCGTCCCTATAACTCAAAATACCATCCCACCTATAAAATATTAAACCACACAGAACTTCAAAAATACTTTCAAAACCCTGAAAACCTAAAAGGGGCAGGGCAATTGGTAACGGAGCTTGGAGATAAGTTTATGCTTATAAAATGGGACAGGTTTAAAGATTAAATATATTTAATTAGCATTTATATATACGGATTTTTATTTCAGGCCATTTTTTTAGGATGTTCGTAGAGCACATAACTATCTAACATCCAAACTGAAATGAAAAAAATATTTATTGGAATGGCGTTCGCTCTCCTGTTCATTCCTAAATCATTTTCACAGGGAAACACCGAGTACACCGGGGGGTTCAAAATCAACTTCAACGAAGATGGCTCCAAATATCTACGGATGATAGCATGGGGTCAGTTTTGGGCCCAATACAATGACAATGCACCAGAAGATGAGAGTAATATCAACCTCAGTGTTAGAAGGGCAAGGTTGCTCACATTTACACAGTTGAACAAAAAGTTTTTGGTGCTTTCCCATTTTGGACTTAACAGTTTGAATGGTAACAACCTGAGTGCAACTGGGAAAGGAGATTCTTCTCAGCTATTTTACCATGCTTTTTGGGGTGAATGGCAAGTGGCCAAGAATTTTTATGCAGGAACTGGGCTTCATTATTGGAATGGTATTTCTCGTTTAAACAATAGTAGCACTCTAAATTTTATGACGTTGGATAATAATCGCCAGTCCTGGGCGGTACTGGGGCTTAGTGATCAATTTGCCCGTCATTTGGGGGTCTATATAAAGGGTAGATTCGGAAGATTACAGTATAGGGTTTCCTTCAATGAGGCCATCACCAATACGTTAGATGCTGCCAATGACCCCACACCAAATGGTAGAGCTGTTTATCGTGGTCGTGAGCTATTAGGTTCTGCGGATGCAGGTAAAGTATTCCAAGGCTATTTTGATTATCAGTTCTTGGATGAGGAATCCAATTTTCTTCCTTATAAAGTTGGCACCTATTTAGGAAGTAAGCGAGTATTTAATGTAGGTGCAGGTTTTTTTACCCATAAAAATGGAGTTGTTGTGATGGACGGTTCAGGGAGTTTGGAAGGGGAAGACGTAAACATTTTTGCAGTGGATGCTTTTTATGATACTCCACTTGGTGAAGATGGTTCAGCAATAACAGCTTATGCAGTTTTTCAGAATAACGATTATGGTCGTAACTTCAGCCTCGGACCATACGGTACTGGAAACATGGTTTATGGACATGTAGGCTATTTAATTCCTAGTGCTCCGGACAACTCAAGAATTCAGCCCTATTTGTCCTATCAAACACGAACAATAGATGCAATTGATGACAACGCCACAAGATTGGGACTAGGGATTAATCTCTTTATGACCGGGCATCATTCCAAATTAACGTTGGAGTATGCCAATTCCAAAGTTGGAACTGGCAATAGTAATGGTGTGGTCACATTGCAAGCACAGATTTATTTATAAACTAAACAAACCAACAAATTATGTTAGAAAAACAAAAAAAGGCCACGGCCTATTGGAAAGAGAACCTGAGATACTTGGTCATTCTACTGGCCATCTGGTTCTTGGTCTCCTACGGAGCAGGTATCATCTTTAAAGATGCCTTGAACAATATCCGTATCGGTGGATTTAAACTAGGATTCTGGTTCGCACAACAAGGGTCTATCTATGTATTTGTCATTCTCATTTTTGTGTACGTACGCCTGATGAACAAATTGGACAAAAAATACGGGTACAACGAAGATTAACTAACCAACAAAAATTTTAAATTATGAGTGATGAACAAATTTGGATCTATGTCTTGGTCGCACTATCATTTGGTCTTTATATAGGAATTGCAATTTGGTCCCGAGCGGGCTCCACTAAAGAGTATTATGTGGCTGGGGGAGGAGTTTCCCCACTGGCCAATGGTATGGCTACAGCAGCGGATTGGATGTCAGCGGCCTCATTTATTTCCATGGCTGGTATCATATCCTTTGCCGGGTACGATGGTGCTGTATATTTAATGGGATGGACCGGAGGTTATGTGCTTTTGGCACTGCTTTTGGCCCCTTACCTTAGAAAATTTGGAAAATTTACTGTTCCTGATTTTATCGGAGAAAGGTACTACTCCAAAACTGCCAGAATTGTTGCGGTTGTATGTGCCCTTATTGTTTCATTTACCTATGTGGCAGGTCAAATGCGTGGCGTGGGTATTGTGTTTTCAAGGTATTTGGAAGTTGATATCAATACCGGGGTTGTCATTGGGATGGTAATTGTTTTGTTCTATGCCGTTCTGGGAGGAATGAAAGGGATTACCTATACCCAAGTTGCACAGTATTGTGTGTTGATTTTTGCCTTTATGGTCCCGGCTATTTTCATTTCCATTCAAATGACGGGTAATCCAGTGCCACAACTTGGTTTTGGAAGTACCTTATCAGATGGTTCTGGTACCTATCTTTTGGATAAGTTGGATGGACTTTCCACCGAACTTGGTTTTGCGGAATATACTGATGGTTCAAAAAGCTTGGTTGATGTGTTTGCCATTACTTTGGCCCTAATGGTGGGTACAGCGGGACTGCCCCACGTAATTGTTCGTTTCTTTACCGTAAAACGGGTAAGAGACGCTAGAAAATCCGCAGGACTGGCTTTATTGTTCATTGCCATTTTATATACCACTGCACCCGCCGTAGCTGTTTTTGCAAGAACTAATCTGATCGAAACCGTTAGTGGCAAGGAATATGATAAGATGCCTGAATGGTTCAGCCGTTGGGAAGCTACAGGGTTAATAGGACATGAGGATAAAAATGGGGATGGCATAATTCAATATGTGGCCAACCCAGAAGTAAATGAATTATCGGTTGACAGGGATATCATGGTATTGGCAAATCCCGAGGTGGCAGATTTGCCTGCATGGGTAATTGGATTGATTGCCGCTGGGGGTCTTGCAGCTGCTTTGTCCACCGCTGCTGGTTTGTTACTTGTAATCTCTTCTTCTGTTTCGCATGATTTGATTAAAAACGTACTTAAACCGGACCTTTCAGAAAAAGGAGAGCTTTGGGCAGCAAGACTTTCAGCTGCCGTTGCGGTTGTAATTGCGGGTTATTTTGGAATTAATCCACCGGGATTTGTGGCAGCAGTGGTCGCCCTGGCCTTTGGTCTGGCCGCAGCATCGTTCTTCCCAGCTATTATCTTGGGAATTTTCTATAAGAAAATGAACAGCAAAGGAGCAATTTCAGGAATGGTCGTAGGGCTTTGTCTGATGCTTTTCTATATGTTGAAGTTCAAATTTGGAATTTTCGATGGAGGAAAAGAAGCTGTACCCGGACTACAGGAAAGCTGGTGGTTTGGTATTTCTCCCGAAGGATTTGGAACTATAGCCATGGTAGTCAACTTTATAGTGGCCATTGTAGTGAACAAATTCACTCCAGAACCACCGGAAGAAGTGCAGGAAATAGTGGAACACATAAGAATACCTAGTGGTGCAGGTGATGCAGCATCACATTAATTAGTTGGTTGTGAAAAAGCGGTGTGGTATAGTTTTGCCGCACCGTTTTTTGTAATTTTAAGTCGGTTACCATGCAGATAAAAATGAAGAAGCGACATCAGCAGAAATTGATACTTATTTCTATAGTTCTTTTCTTTTTATGGAATGTACCATTTGTCACCATTTTTGATGGTGATGCTGAGATTTTGGGTTTCCCTATTTTCTATGTTTTTATCTTTTCGAGCTGGCTGTTCTCCATTGTTTTGGCCTATATTATTTTAAAAAGGTTCTATGAGTAGTTATGTTGTAGGACTTGTTATTGTATTGTATTTGGCCATGCTATTTGTATTGGCCTATTTTGCTGAAAAGAATCCAAAGGGAAAATGGGTAAGTAATCCATACGTCTATACACTCTCATTGGCCGTTTACTGTACGGCTTGGACGTATTATGGCAGTGTCGGAATAGCTTCTAGTTCTGGTATTAGCTTTTTGGCTGTTTATTTGGGTCCGGTAATAGCTTTACCACTTTGGACTGTGGTAATGCGCAAGGTAATAAGGATTTCAAAGCAGCACAAAATATCCAGTATTGCTGATTTTATCTCCATGCGCTATGGTAACAATAGATTGTTGGGAGCATTGGTTACCATTACATGTCTGTTTGCAATTATTCCATATATCTCTTTACAGTTAAAAGCAGTTTCGGAAACATTTTCATTGATATCAACTAAGGAGAGTTATGTTTCTACTGGTTTTTTTGATGATTCTACTTTTTATATTGCTTTGCTCATTGCCGTGTTCGTTGCATTTTACGGAACACTTTCCACAGATACATCACAGCACAAAAAAGGGATAATTGCCACAGTGGCACTGGAATCGATTCTAAAATTATCGTTTTTCTTGGCCATTGGCATTTACGTAACCTTCTATCTTTTTGACGGTACATCCGATGTATACACTCAGGCAAGTTTGCAGGATAATCTGGAGCAGTTGACTTCTTTCGGTGGGCTCGAGAATGGATTTAACTGGCTTTTCACCATTTGCCTCTCTTTCTTTGCTATATTCCTGTTGCCCAGACAGTTTCATGTTGCTGTTGTGGAGAATGATAACGAAAGCTATTTACGGAAAGCCATTTGGTTGTTTCCCTTATACCTTTTGTTGTTCAATGTGTTTGTGATATTTATCGCGTGGGCAGGAAACATAAGTCTTCCCGAAACTGTGAATCATGATTATTACTCACTTTTGCTGCCATTACAGCGGAATAATTATGGATTGGCGCTCCTTGTTTTTATTGGTGGATTTACCACTGTAATTTCCATGATTGTTGTATCCACGCTGGCACTTTCCACCATGGTAAGTAACAATATCGTAATCCCTTATGGCTTCATTAAAACATTGGTAGAAGGTAATCCTGAAGAGAACACCAAAAGAATCAAGAACATCAGGAGGGTTGCTATTTTTCTTTTGATCATTATCGCATACTTCTTTTATGTAAAGTTTTCGGTTCAGCTTTCACTGTATTCCATCGGGTTGATATCATTTGTGATTATAGCACAACTCGCTCCTTCGTTTTTTATGGGACTTACTTGGCGAAGAGGTACTGCCAGAGGAGCAGAAATTGGCATTTTGGTTGGTTTGGCCATCGTTTTTTATACCCTTTTTCTGCCTATTATAAGTCAAGTGGTGATGCCGAATGTCAAATTTGTGGAAGAAGGCCTGTTCGGTTATGCTTGGCTTCAACCCACACATTTGTTCGGCTTGGATTACCTAACACCGGAAAGCAATGCCTTTTTATGGAGTATCTCTTTCAATACGTTGACTTTTGTTGGATTCTCTCTGCGTACCAAGGGTAATTATAGGGAACGAAATTACGCCGAGATGTTCGTAAACCACGAAAACTATGGTAATCTTCAAGAGGGAGGGTTTATCTGGAAAGGAGAAGCCTATGTAGCCGATATAAAACGATTATTGAACAGGTTTTTGGGAGAACAACGTACCGATAGGGCCCTTCAAATTTTCAATAAAAAGTACAACATATCAGAAACAGAGGAACGAGCGGATGCAAGATTGATCAACTTCTCCGAAAAATTGTTGACAGGAAGTATAGGTAGTGCTTCCGCCAAAATATTATTGTCATCAGTATCCAAAGAAACACCTATAAGTTTGGTAGAGGTACTCAATATTTTGGAAGAAAGTAAGGAAACCAAAGCAAGTAATAAATTGCTGGTCGAAAAATCTAAAGAGCTTTCTGCTATGGCACATCAATTAAAAGCGGCCAATGAAGAACTGCGTGTTCAGGATAAACTAAAAGACGAATTTTTGGATACGGTGGCCCATGAACTTAAAACCCCGATAACTTCTATAAAAGCGGCTTCTGAAGTGTTGGAAGATGAAGGTATGCCTCCAGGGCTACGTAACCGATTTTTGGAGAATATAAGTCGTGACACTGATAGATTGGATACCTTGATACACAATATACTTGATCTTGAAAAGCTATCGAGCAATAGAACAGATTTAGACATCAGTGAACATAATATGTCCAAGACCATTCATAAAGCAATCAAGGGAGTGGAACAGATTGCAACCAAAAAAGATGTCGAAATCAAGTTTCCCGATAAAAAACAGGTGCTGGCAGCCTATGATGAGGACCGAATTTTACAAGTATTGACGAATTTGCTCTCTAATTCCCTTAAATTTACAGAACCTCATAAAGGAAGGATAAAAATTCTTTTAAAGGACCTCGGCAAAGAGGTTTTGGTTGCCGTTCAGGACAATGGTAGGGGGATACCCGATGAGGACAAGGATTACATCTTTGAAAAATTCTATCAATCAAAAAATCAAAATATCAAGAAACCCCAAGGGAGTGGTCTGGGCTTGGCAATTTGTAAAAAAATTGTTGAAAGTCACAAAGGAACCATTGCTGTGGACAAGGAGTTTGCAAAAGGAACTCAACTGATATTTACAATACCGAAAGGATTATGAATAAAAAAATACTGATAGTAGATGATGAGCCCAATATTGTGATGTCTTTGGAATATGCCTTTAAAAAGAAGGATTTTGACGTCTTTATAGCTAGGGATGGAACAGAGGCACTTGAGATAGCCGAAAAGGAAACACCTGATCTGATTCTATTGGATATTATGATGCCAGAAATGGATGGATACGAAACCTTGAAAAGAGTCAGAAACAATAAAGAGCTACAACACACCAAGGTAGTTTTTCTATCTGCAAAAAGTAAGGAAAAAGATATTGAAAAGGGATTAAAAATGGGAGCGGACAGTTATATGACCAAGCCTTTTTCCATAAAAAAAATCATATCCGATATTGAAGGGCTATTGGGATGAAAATAAAGATACGGAATAGAACAAATTATTTAGATATAAACTAAACTTAACGTTACATGAGTAATTATCATATTAAGCATCTGGAAGAGTACTTTCAGGTGTACCGAAAATCGGTGAGAAACCCCGAAGGATTTTGGGAAGAAGTAGCAGAAGAGCACTTCCACTGGCGTAAAAAATGGGATTCCGTTTTAGAATGGGATTTCACTAAGCCAGAAATCAGTTGGTTCAAGGGGGCTAAACTGAACATTACCGAAAACTGTATTGATCGTCATCTAAGAATCCGTGGAGATAAGACCGCCATTCTTTTTGAACCCAATGACCCGAATGAGGAGGCGGAACACATTACTTACGGACAACTACATGAGCGTGTTTGTAAGTATGCCAATGTTTTAAAGGATAAAGGTGTTGAAAAAGGAGATAGGGTAGTAATTTATTTGCCCATGATCCCAGATCTGGCCATTGCTTTATTGGCGTGTGCCCGAATCGGAGCGATTCACTCCGTAGTTTTTGCAGGATTTTCATCAACTGCATTGGCCACTAGAATCAACGATTGTGGTGCAAAAATGGTACTAACGTCGGATGGTTCATATAGAGGGACCAAGGTTATCGACCTAAAATCCATTGTAGATGAAGCTTTGGAAAGTTGTCCTGATGTTGAAACGGTTTTGGTTACAAAGCGCACAGGTGGTCAAGTAACCATGAAGGAAGGACGCGATATATGGATTCAGCCTCTTTTGGACAAAGCTTATTCCGATTGTGTGCCGGAGATCATGGATGCTGAAGATCCCTTGTTCATCCTCTACACCTCTGGTTCTACTGGCCGACCAAAAGGAATGGTGCATACTACGGGAGGATACATGGTATATACCGCATATACATTTAAAAATGTATTCCAATATCGTGAAGAAGATGTGTATTGGTGTACAGCCGATATCGGATGGATTACGGGTCACTCGTACATTGTTTATGGACCACTGGCCAATGGTGCTACTACGGTAATGTTTGAGGGTGTGCCCTCATATCCAGATTTTGGAAGATTCTGGGATGTGGTTCAAAAACACAAAGTAACCCAGTTTTACACGGCCCCGACCGCAATTAGGGCATTGGCAAAAGAGAATCTGGATTTTGTGACGGAATATGATCTTTCCAGCTTAAAAGTTTTAGGAACAGTGGGAGAGCCAATCAACGAGGAGGCCTGGCACTGGTACAACGACCACGTTGGTGAGAAAAAATGCCCGATCGTAGATACTTGGTGGCAAACGGAAACAGGAGGTATCCTTATTTCCCCCATTCCATTTTCAACACCAACAAAGCCAACTTATGCCACCTTACCCATGCCAGGGATTCAACCAGCACTTATGGATGAAAATGGTAAAGAAATCAAGGGTAATCAAGTGGATGGTAGATTGTGCATTAAATACCCATGGCCATCCATTGCCAGAACTATTTGGGGCAATCACCAACGATATAAGGACACCTATTTCTCTGCTTTCGAAGGAAAATATTTCACAGGGGATGGTGCGCTTCGTGATGAGGTAGGTTACTATAGAATCACAGGTAGGGTAGATGATGTCATCATCGTTTCAGGTCACAATTTGGGAACAGCACCTATCGAAGATGCCATCAACGAGCATCCAGCAGTAGCCGAGTCGGCCATTGTTGGTTTCCCTCACGACATCAAAGGAAATGCATTGTATGGATATATTATCTTGAAGGAAACGGGTGAAGACCGTAACCGTGACAACCTGAAAAAGGAAATCAATCAATTGATTACCGAGCATATTGGTCCGATAGCCAAACTGGATAAAATTCAGTTTACCGAAGGATTGCCCAAAACGCGAAGTGGTAAGATTATGAGAAGAATTCTAAGAAAAATTGCCTCTAAGGATACAAGTAATCTCGGGGATACATCAACCTTGTTGAACCCAGAAATTGTAGAATCCATTATAAAAGAAAGCCTTTAGTAGCTTTTGGTGAACAAATATACTAGGACCTCTTTATCTAAGGAGGTCCTTCAATTTATTGGGTTTTAATTTTTCTATTATCCTCAAGAGAGCAATGGCGGTAATAAAAGCATCGCCCAATGCAGTGTGTCTGTCCTTGCAAGAAATGCTAAACTTTTTGGCCAAATCATCCAAGGAGTATCTTTCTTTTCTTTGCACCACAGTGGAAATCAACAAGGTTCTAACATAAAGGGATTCGGTATCCAACGTTTTATTCTTCAATTTGGGCAATCCGTTTCTTTTTAAAGCAGCATTGATCATATTGATGTCGAACATTACATGATGTCCCACCAAAATATGGTTTTTAGCGTATACCAAAAATTGTTTTAAGGCATCAAGTTCTGACATGCTGTCCCTTTTACTTTTCTTCAGAATTCCGTGTATTTCCGCACTCTCCGAATCATAGTGCTCTTGCTGAATGTACGCCTCAAAACTGTCCTTTACCACAATATTATTGTCATGCAACTTTAGCGCTCCAATGCAAAGCATACGGTCTTTGGTCATGCTAAATCCTGTGGTTTCTGTATCCAATACTACAAAAGTATTCTCATGGATTACTTCTGGTAGCTTTTCCTTGAAATGGGCCTCATATTCCCACCAAAAATCGGGAAGTTCCAATTTTATTTTTCTGGAGAACGGCCACATTAGCGCAACATATTTTTTACTTGGAACCTAACTTCAATCAAAGATTGAATTTCCTTTATGGTCTTAAAAGTTCGCTTTAGTTTGATTTTTTCTTCCTTGTTCAGTTTGTCCAAAGCAATGTATCTACCCGAATCATTGTGAAGTAAACCTTGTCTAGTCCTAAATTTGAGCAATGCCTTGCTAGCGTATGAACACGCAAGATAAAGTTCTTTGTTATTAGGTTCCAGCTCGGCCAATTTTTCATAGCGTTCCGCGGTATTGTTTATGGATTTGATGGAATGTGAAAGTATAAGTACCCGTGCGGCATCTATAATCGGCATTAGGGCACGGAGCTTTAAATCGAAAAAATCTTTGTGCTCTCCATCTTGCTCTACTAAAAAATCCCTGAAAAACCCTGAGGGCGAAGGGTTCTGTAATGCACCACTTGCCAAATGGGTAAAAAATTGCGGGTAGTGGTTGGCATGATCAAAAATGCTATGGGAAAGCTCATCCGCCAGAGATTTCTCCCCATAGGTTACATTGTAATCAAAAAAGATGGATGATAGAAGAATTTCTTCAGGTCCGGGATTGTGAATCCAATGTGCTGTAACGTTTTTCCATTCACTTAAACTATGACACCAAGAGCGGTTGGAAGCCATCATATCGGCAGGACAATACTCAAAACCGATGGTGTTCAGCCTTTTGGAAATACGTTCTCCCAGTTTTAAAAAATAACTTCGGGTTGCTTCCAATTGTTCCTTAGGGACATCTTCAAAAATGATTGCATTGTCCTGATCGGTATTTAGTAATTGTTCGCCACGACCTTGACTTCCCATACTTAGCCAGGTAAATTTTACCGGAGGTTCTTCCTCCATTTTGGATAATGCAATTTGTATAACCTGTTTGGTGGAAGCATCATTGAGTTCCGAAATAATTTTGGATACAAGTCCCAGGGGAATGTTTTGATCCAAATAACCTCTTAACAGATTCATGGTGCCATGTCGAATCCCTCGCAATCTCTTTGCATCTGTAGCTCTTTTAATTGCCCTTAGAAGCACTGCAGGATTGTTTCCAACTGCCAGCATGATATCATGTTTAGAAAGTATTCCGACAGCTCGTGTATCCGTTGTACCATCTTTCGTGAGAACCAAGTGACTGATGTTGCTTTTCATCATGGCCATTTGCGACTGTGCCAAAGTCAATTCTTTGGGATAGGTTATAATGGGAGACGACATTATGGATTTAGCAAATCCTGTGATAGGAAATAGTCCGGTCGCAACTTTTTTTCTGAGGTCTTTATCGGTTATAATGCCTACGGGCATATTATCTTTTTCCACCAATATGCAACTCACATTGTGCTTTGTCATTTTATTGGCGATGGTCTTGATTTTGGTACCTTCTTTACACGTAATGAGGTCGGTGGAATATTTAATGGGCTGAAGGTCCAATATTTTGTTGGTGGAATATTGATCTTCCTCATTATTGGTGCCGTATAGTTTTCCTCGGTGCTTAATGGAGTAGGGGTTCCCGGTATTGGAAGCAAAACTTTCTATCAGAAAATTTCCGATACGTTTGTTTTCGAGCGCCAAAGGCTTAAAATCTTTGATGGGAATGGCGTAAAGAATGGTCTCCTCATAAGCCTTGGCCTCTAATTTATAGTTTTCGTTCGCCAATAAAGGCCTAAGGCCAAACACATCGCCTTCATCACAGATATCCAGTATTTGGGAAGAACCTTCTTTTGATAAGGCTATGGCTCCTTTATTAACCACATAGAAATGCTCATGCGGGTTCTCGTTTTCGGAAAAAACAATGGTATTGGTCTCCTTGTGGATAATCACCACTTCGATGGACAACTGTTCCAGCTGCCTCTTCTCCATAGCGCTGAACGGAGGATAGTTTTTTAAAAAGTCGGCAATGCGTTCGGAGATGGTATTCTTCATGGTAACCTAAATTTAAGGGTAAATCCCATGAATACATTGCATAAAATTAAAAAAGACCGCTAATAAAGACCAGTTTTCATTGCTGATTGAAGAAATGGAAAAGCGATACGGGGTATTTATCTTAAATACATGGAATTGTTTAAGGAATCAAGAGATTAAAACATTTGATATAAAACACTTTCACCTACTTCCCATTACTTGCTCTGTTGTATGCACGTATCATGAGTATCGCCCAAATAGCAACCAGCACAATAACAACTATGGAAAACCATAAAACGATATCATTTGCTGTCATTGTCCACAAGTTTTAAGTAAATCATAACACCTAAAAGGGTAGGTGCCCAAAGGCCTATAAATATGCCATGTTCAGGGTCGCCATTAAGAAATAGATATTCTGCTACAAGAATGATCAGCGCACACAAAGTCAACATCAACAAATTGGCGGTTCCTAATTTTTTGAAGTAATTCATTCGAAGGTTGGTTTTAAAACTTGAAGTTAGGAAAAAAAGAACACGCAGAAAATAAAAAAGCCATTCAACTGAAATACAGCTAAATGACTTTGATTTAGTAGCGAGAGAGGGGCAACTTTATCAATAGTCAATTACAATTTATGATTGTAAACCCGCATTTTTTCGTTTCTTTCTTATAGTTTTGTGTAACTAACTATCAATACGGTTGCACAACCGTTGCACACATGAAAATCAAATACTACGTCCGTTCCAAAGGGGAAACTGTACCCGTTTATGTGCGTGTGTCAATTTCAAGGGAAAAACTATTCCGGAAAAAAACACGCTTTATCTGTAATTCAGAGAACTGGATTAAAGATAAACCTTTGCAATTAAAGTTAAGGAAGTTGCAAAATGAAATCGAGGAAAGCTACAATGAAGTGGAAGTACATAACGATAAGTGGATTGAATCAATACTTTATTCTGAAAACAAGGATGAAACTGTGCAGAGCCAAATAGCTGAAATATTGGCAACAGCACATAGTAGAAAAAACCACAAAGGCGGTATAGGGCTTTCAGATGGCAGGATAAAGATTTACAAGACGTTTAACAAGGCTTTGGATAAATACCAAAAAGATATTCCCTTGGGACGGGTTGATGCAAAATTCGCAAAGGACTTTCAAAAGTGGTTATTTGATAAAGGGTATTCCGTCAACTACGTTGGTAAACATATTGAAGTCCTAAAGACAGTTTGCAGGGATGCGGAAAGAGAGGGTAAAAAGATAAACCCGGAAATAAAGAAAGTGCCCAAACTATCCGAGCGTAAAAAAGAACTTATCATAATAACCCCAGAAGAACAGAAAACAATAAAAGGGTTGGTATTACCGCCATATCTTGATAATGCCCGTAAATGGCTTTTATTGGGGTGTATGGTAGGGCAAAGGGGTGGTGACCTTTTATCTTTAAGGTTGAAGGATTTAAAAGAGGTAAAAGGCGTGAAATATTTTGAATTAAGGCAAACCAAGACCGCTAAGGAAATAATGCTTCCGATCGTTAAGGATGTTGATTGGATTTTGGATGATTTCCCTCACCCAATCAGTTTGCAGAAACTGAACAACTATATTAAAGAGGTGTGTAAAAAAGCGGATATGACCCAAAAAGTATGTGGTTTCAAACGAGGTAAAAAAGGAAAGCCAAGTGAAACGGGGTATTTCCAAAAATGGGAACTTGTGGGAACGCATGACCTTAGGCGTAGTTTCGCAACTAATTTCTTTGGCAGAATACCCACTCCTGTTTTGATGGGCATAACAGGACATAGTTCGGAAAGCACTTTTTTAAAGTACATAGGAAAGACAAGTATGGACAAGGCTTTGGATTTTATATCGCATTTTGAAAGGCTTTCTTAAGTTCCTTTGGGCAGTATCTTACACGCTTGCCATTGTACTTTTTTAACCTTGGGTTATCCCTTACGAACGCATCAAAAGTTGAAAGGGGCATATCAAGATAATTGGCTGCTGTTTCACGCCTTAAAAGTCCAGGGTCAAAATAAAACTCGACCATAGACTTTACTTCTTCCTTTGTTACTGTTTCTATTGTCATTTAAAATAACTTTAACTGAACTTCTTGTTTTTGCTTTTTAACCACTTCCTCTCTGACTATATTAAATGAGTTGGTCCATAAATCGTATCTTTCATAAGGAAAGACTATTTTAATTTTATCATCAAACACCCATTGTATTACATGATTATTGTATAGGTGAGGACTTCCCATAATCATATGTTTAATCTTTAAATATCTGCAACATTATATCCCCGCTGGTTTTTAAAGGAACTCCTGTAGCCACCATTCCACCTTCTTCTCCTAGTTGCGAAATGTGCTTCACGAAATACACCTCTTTCCCGTCCTCGTATATCCTTACATCCGTTACCTCGTTCCATCCCATAGGGGCGTAGAACCATCCACTTTCAATACCTCCCTTTATTGGGTGAAGTCCTGTTTTGATGGTTTGCCCGTTTATATCGATTTCAACACGATCCCCTGCGTATTCGTACCAAGAATAAGCGTAAACGCCCCTGAACCTTATCAACTGTTCTTTTTCATCCGTGCAAGAGGTGAACACCATCCAACAGGCTATTGCCAGTAGTATGTATTTTATTGTTTTCATATCAGGTATTCTTTTAAATCGGCTCTAAGCCAGTTAATAATCTTTAAGTACGTTTCTAAGTACAATTGTTTATAATTCTTCAATCTCCTAAAAATGCCCGGTGCCAATCCCATTTGCGCTGCTGCATCTTTCTGGTTAAGACCATGCTCCCACATTTTCAATTCTATGTCTTCCAATAGCTTTTCGTAATCAATTGTCATAGTAGGTCGGGGTTTTCGTGTATGTTTCCGATTACTTGTATTTTTTCTTTTAAATCAAAAACTTTCATTGATCTTGGCATCCATGAGTTAAACCTCCAACATCCACAACTAAAAACGACAAATGAAATAGCATCATCTTCTTCATTATGCTTACAAATATCCCCCTCATATATTTCCTTTCCGTTCTTGTCGTGAAGTCCTGTGTACTGCATTACTGGATACTTAGGTGCATTTCTATGACATAGTTCACCATTAAAAAAAGTCCAATCATCTAAATGCAGTAAAATCATTTTTTTACCATCCCAAGCCCTAAATTTTATTTCTCTCATAGTATATCCTTAATGTGTTTCTTTTGTTCGTGAATCGTTTTAAAGTATCTGGAAAGCAGTTCGCACTTTCCGTAGTTTACTACCCAGTCATACTCTTTTTTCGTTCCTAGAACGCTTCTAAGAGTTTCCTTTAACTGTCTATTGGTGGATGATTCCCTAAGTAACCTGCTCTTTGCGAGCTCCATCACCTTTTTGGATTCTTCCTTACTGGGTGCTGAAATAAACCCCCTTGATTTGAGCTCGTCATAGGCGGTGTGGTAATTGTAGTCCACCTCTTTTTTGCCCACCCAATCATCGAAAGCATAAACACAGTTCATGAATGCATTACGCTGTTTTTCATCATCTGAAATATCCAATTTGATAGGTTCGTGCTTTTCTTTTGGTTTGGTTTCCTTGTAAGCCGTTACCACCTTATTGAAAAGAATAGGCGTTAAATGGTTGTCCATTGGTTCAAGTGCTGGAAGTTTCCCTAACACGTACAGTTTAAATGCCTTTTCAATTTCTTCCGGACTGATACGGTTGGCGGATTCCTTTATCATCATTTCGGTTGCTGCAATGCGTTCCGGGTTCTTCTCCAGATTAATGGACAACAACATCATTATTCTAGGGATAAGGCCTTTACAGATTACCTCATTCCATGATTCATCGGGCAACGTGTGTATGGGCATGTTATAGCCCTTTATTTCCATTAATTCAGTTGACCCCATATCTTTGCTTTAAAAAATTAGATTGTACTTCCTTGGCATCGTTAACCGTTATTTTTTCTGCTTTCAAATAAGGAAGCGTATTGCTCAATGTGGACTTCCAGTTCTTTATTTTCCGTCCGTTCCCTGTGACCCAATCGTTATCGCTCCACGCAAGGTATTTAGCTATCAAACTCTTTTTGTAGGCTTCGGGATTCTCGCCCATTATCTGTAATCTTTGCGCTCCATGCTCCAGAAATTCATCGAGTGTCGGTGGTGTCATGCAATTATGTATTTTTCAAGTTCTTTCTTTACTCTGGGCAACCATCCGTGAGGTACTTCATCAATCATCTTCTGAACCTCAAAATAAACGTCACCTTTTTTAATTATTTCCTCTATATCCTTAATTTCCTTCCTTACAACTTTATCGTAGGAAAGCCAATTTTCGACTTGCTTGCAGCTGTTAAGT
>NHBR02000017.1 GCA_002167435.2 Allomuricauda sp. TMED12 | reverse complement strand
ATATAGTATTTAAGGGCACCCAAACCTATGGTACGGTACAATTGTTTTTTCTCCTCTTCGGAATACCCATCCAATTTGCCCAATTCTTGGGAAATGGATTGAGCTGTATCTTCCATATTCTGGATTAGGTCGTCAGCATCTACCACGGTACCTTCCCTACTTTTCATTTTTCCACTAGGCAAGTCTACCATGCCATAACTCAAGTGATACAATTGCTCCGCCCAAGAATAACCCAATTTCTTCAGGATAAGGAACAACACCTTAAAATGGTAATCCTGCTCGTTCCCTACCGTGTACACCATTCCGTTGATATCAGGATGATCAGTTACCCGTTGGATGGCAGTCCCGATATCCTGGGTCATATATACCGCGGTTCCATCGGAACGCAATACAATTTTTTCATCCAATCCATCTTCGGTAAGATCGATCCAAACGCTACCATCTTGCTTTTTAAAGAAAACACCACGTTCAAGACCATCCTTTACCACATCACGGCCTAATAAATACGTATCACTTTCGTAGTACAAGGTATCAAAATCAACACCCAAGTTTTTATATGTGATATCAAACCCTTCATATACCCAACCATTCATTTTCTTCCAAAGGGACACTACTTCATCATCACCGGCCTCCCATTTTCTAAGCATATCTTGCGCCTCCAATAAAATGGGAGCTTCTTTTTCGGCTTTTTCCTTTGGTGTACCCGCTTCAATCAATTCAGCAATTTGTTCTTTGTATGCTTTATCAAAAGCCACATAGTATTTCCCCACCAAATGGTCCCCTTTTAAACCAGAGGATTCAGGAGTCTCACCCTCGCCAAATTTCTGCCAGGCCAACATACTTTTGCAGATGTGGATGCCACGATCATTAATGATCTGCGTTTTGTAGACTTTCTTGCCCGAAGCCTTCAAAATTTCGGCCACGGAATACCCCAAAAGATTGTTTCGGATGTGTCCCAAGTGTAAAGGTTTGTTGGTGTTAGGCGAAGAATATTCCACCATGACCGCATCGTCGGATTGGGATTTCACATAACCGAAATCCGCTTCATCAAAAATGCCATTGAAGAAATTTAGGTAGTAATTATTATCAATAACAATGTTTAAAAAGCCCTGTACCACATTACATTTCAACACCTCATCGACGTTTGCAACGAGATACTCCCCTATCTTGGTCCCAATCTGAACAGGATTTCCCTTTATATGGCGCAACATAGGAAACACCACCACGGTAATATCACCCTCAAAATCCTTTCGGGTAGGTTGAAATTCCACCGTAGGCAGGTCAACTTGGTACAGTTGTTTTGCCGCCTCGATCACTTTTTGGGTCAAATCGTTTTGCAAACTCATCTAAAAGGCTTTTCAGGGCGCAAAACTACGCATTTTTTGGGCTTTTACCACACCATTACCAAATGGTCCGCCGTAATTTGATTAATTTTAGATATGCTATTGAACGTCTCCTACAACGATAAAAAAATCACCAAAAAAATTGACGAAGCAGTTGGTAAACCCTTGTCCATAAAAGAGCGTTTTGCCATGGGTGGTATCGGTTCACCCAAACTGCATATTACCGAAGCAAGTATCGACATATACAACCTGCTCGTTTTGGACAACAGCACCAATACCTGCAATGTTGAAATCCGTCCCAATGGCATTATTGTTCGGTTCCGTTCCCGTTTGGAGACCTATAGTCTGATCATCCCCTACTACAAATTGAATGTGTACAAAGGAGATATTGGCATTTATTCCATTTATATGGACCATTATTTCATTAAAGTACGTTCGGACACCAAGGCCATCCAACGGTTTTTTCGAAAATTATTGGACTACCGCGCGGACCACCTTCCCACCAATCTTGAAGATTTATGAAAATATTACTGACAGGAGCCAATGGCTACATCGGGATGCGTTTGCTGCCCAAACTTTTGGATATGGGGCATACCGTGGTTTGTGCTGTTCGTGATGAAAAACGACTTTCGGTCGATGCCAAGACCCGTTCTAAAATCGATATAGTTGAAATTGATTTTTTGGATGACCCGGAAAAGCAAAAAGTTCCAACAGATATTGATGCTGCTTACTACTTGATACATTCTATGACCTCTTCTGTTACAGATTTTGATGAAAAAGAGGCACAAGCAGCCAAAAACTTCAACACCATTTTAGAGAATACCCAATGCAAACAGGTAATTTACCTCAGTGGTATTGTTAATGATAAAGAACTATCCAAGCACTTAAGCTCCAGAAAAAATGTAGAAGAGATTCTTTATAAAGGCTCTTTTGATCTTACGGTGCTCCGCGCCGGAATCATTGTTGGGTCTGGTAGTTCCTCTTTTGAAATTATTCGCGACCTCTGCGAAAAATTGCCCGTGATGATCACACCCAAATGGGTGCTTACCAAAACGCAACCCATTGCCATTCGGGATGTGATTCAGTTTCTTACCCAAGTATTGGGCAACAAAGACACTTACGACCAATCTTTTGATATTGGCGGCCCAGATATTCTCACCTACAAGGATATGCTGCATCGTTATGCGAAGGTCCGTGGCTTTAAAAACTGGATTTTAACCGTTCCTGTGATGACCCCCAAACTATCTTCCTACTGGCTTTATTTTGTAACATCAACCTCCTACAAACTGGCCATGAACCTAGTGGACAGCATGAAAATGGAAGTTGTGGCCCAAGACAATCGGTTACAGGAAATGCTAGGCATTGAAACGCACACCTACGAAGAAGCCATCGATTTAGCTTTCAAAAAAATTGAACAAAATTTGGTAATCAGCAGTTGGAAAGACAGCATTGCCAGCGGACAAATCAAAGAAGATCTTGAAAATTATATTCAAGTGCCCAAGTATGGCGTGCTTCAGGATAAAAAATCCATTCCCATTGAAAATGAAAATGCAGTTTTGGAGAATATTTGGCGTATTGGTGGCGAAACCGGTTGGTACTATGGCAATTGGCTGTGGAAAATTCGTGGGTTTTTGGATAAATTGGTCGGAGGTCCAGGACTCCGACGCGGACGCACCCATCCCTATAAAATATTCCCAGGCGATGCCTTAGATTTTTGGCGTGTGCTATTGGCAGATAAAAAGAGTAAACGTTTACTACTATTTGCCGAAATGCGAACCCCTGGAGAAGCTTGGTTGGAATTTAAAATTGTAGATGGTGTACTCTATCAAACCGCTACATTTCGCCCAAAGGGATTATTGGGAAGATTGTACTGGTATTCCGTGCTTCCGTTTCACCTTTTTATTTTTGGGAATATGATTCGAAATATCGCTAAAGCTTGATGTTTGCTTCACTCGTTTGCTCGTTAATCCTTTTTCGTTTGTGCTTCCTTACTGTTCGATTCCCTTAATGGAAAGTCTTCAACAAAAAACTCTTCATTTTGAACATTGCTAATTGTTAATTGATTATTGCTCCCAACTCCTTCGTTGTTAAAATTCTATTAAGCACCATCGCCGATTACGTTTTTCTTTGCACTTTGTCACAAATTCCTCCCGAGTTCGTCTAAACCATAGGCAACCTTTATTCCCAAAAAGGTGTCTTATTAATGAAACCATATATTCAACTATGTCCGTTAAAAAGACCTTTCTACTTATCTGTTTTTCGCTTTTGATGGCACTTCCCATGGTCGCACAAACCATAAGTTCGCGTTTGGTGGATGCCAAGACCCAAAAGGGCATTCCCTATGCTACTATTCAATATGGGGAACACCAAGGAGTAATAACCAATGAGGAAGGCCGTTTCAGTTTTGTGCTAGAAGAAGGCACCTCCCTACCCGATTCCATTTATGTAACCTCCATGGGTTACGAAAAAAAAGGATTCATCCTAGAGCAAATGCAGGACAGTTTGATTCCCTTGAATGCAAAAGCGATAGAACTGAGTGGCGTTTATGTTTTTGACAAGGAATTGGAAGTAGACGATATCATTGAAAAAATGATAGAGAACATTCCACAAAACGTAAACAAAAGCCCTGTAAAACAACGCTTTTTTCTACGGAAAGCGGAGCTGGCCAATATGCAAAAAGTGGATTTTGGATTCGAAAAATCATCCATTAAAGAGTTGAACAAGGAACTCATGGACAGCATTTCGAGGTCCATCCCAAAAAATGCGGCCCACTATACGGAAAGTTTTGGCGATCTCTATAAAAACAATACGAAATACAAACTCAACATCATAAAAGCGGCTGACCTTTATGATAAAAAGGAAGTAGGTTCTTTTGAGGATTTGGCAGAGCATATGGAAGAGATCTTTAAACAGAATGTAAAACCTGGCTCTTACCTTAAGATTAAATCAGGCATTTTTAGTGAAAAAATTCAGGTTGATTCTATTTTGGACACTATGGATGATGAACGGATAGATCAAGTGAAAAAGGTTAAGGCCCAAGTGGAAAAAGATAGTGTTTCGGGCTTGGTTGACAGCCAACGTTGGCAGTTTAAGGAAATGTTGAGTCAATTATATTATAAGGACGACACCAAACTCGACTTTGTGGACAAAACCCGTCGGTACGAGTTTAAACTGGCAGGTTACGCCGATATTGGCGACGCAGGTGTTTATGTGATCGACTTTTGGCCCAAGAGGAGCAGTGCCGACTTTAAAGGGCGCCTCTATATAAATATAGAGGACTTTGCCGTAATGCGACTCGATTTCGCGAACACTCAGCGCCTGCGAAATTTTAGACTATTGGGCATTACCTATCGTGAAACGGTGTACAAGGGTACCATGCGTTTTGCCAAATTACCCAATGGCAAGTACGACCTTCAGTTTATGGATTTGTCTGATGGTAAATACTTTGGTGTGGACCGGCCACTCAAAGTGGTGGAAAAGAACAAACACGTAAAAGGCCGTCGCAAGCAGAACGAACTAAAACTGAACATTGACTTCCGTATGAACATGACCGCCAAATGGGAACTGGTGGTATTTAACCAAGACGAAATTGCGGAGAACGAGTTTAAAACCTACACGGAAGACAAAACGGTTCGAGCCACTTATATGCCCAGATACAACCCAGAGTTTTGGAAAGGGTACACCATTATGGAACCTAACCAAGCCATTCGTGGGTTTACCGCTGAAGAGGAATAGATTTTAGATTGCAGAGGCAATTTCATTTGACTTAGAATAGTTTATAAGTTGTCATCCTTTGTGATTGCTGAACTGTCACCCTGAGCGCTGTCGAAGGGGTAGTCGAAGTACGACACAGAACCTCAATTATCTAGATGTTATGCTGAAACGAGTTCAGCATGACAGGGCGTCATTTCGAAATGAGATGCAAAGCATTGATTGAGAAATCTACACTTTTCTAGATTTCTCACACTCCTTTCAGTCGGTTCGAAATGAAAAAAATAATCTTGAGATAATTCGTGCAATTCGTGGCAAAAAAGAAAATTGAGTATGGTAAATTGTTTATTGCTCATTGTGCTTTGTTCATTGTCTGGGCCGTAGTAGTTTTCCTAAAAAGTAAAGCGCAACCATAATCAAAAGCATAAGCAGGAGCACAAAGAAGACATTCAACAAGGTTGGTCCGAAACCAAGTTCATCCACATTTAAAAATGGATAGGGATAAAATCCTGAGAATTGCCCTCGAACCATCATAAAAACCAAATACCCTAAAGGGTACAGTAACCACTTAGAGAGTTGTTTCCAACTAACAACAGTCTTAGCACAAAACATGAGCCAATACACATACATAAACACAGGAATAATGGTATGCAATAGTTCATCCACCACCATTTGTAGTCCGGTCGGCTCCCAAATTTTACGTAGTACCAATTGGTATACCAATCCCACCACAACAATAAAAGCGGTTAGGGCCATGGGCGTCGCATTTCTATGGAAAAGGGGCAATAGTTTTTGGTCTGCACCAAACACCCGAGTGGTAAAGAATAAAGCTACAAACATATTGGTCAGTATAGTAAAGTAGCTGACAAATCGCAGCAAGCTCTCTACAATGCCCGCTTCTCGGTTTTGAAGCATCAAGTAAAGTTGGGCAAGTACGGCAAACCAGCCCATGCAAAGCCCCAAGATTTCAAAATTTCTGCGCATGGTCGAATTTATTCAATTTATAAGTTGCAATGCAACAATATTATTCAGAATGAGATACTGAAACAAGTTCAGCATTACGCGGCGTCATTTCGAAATGAGGTGCAAAGCAGCTATCGGGAAATCTTCACTGTTCTTAGATTTCTCACATTCGTTCGAAATGACAAAAATATGACCTTGAGATAATTGGTGTAATTCGTGTCAAACCATAAACCTGTAACGGAAAAGAGATTCTTCACGCTTTTCAGAATGACAGGCTGAAGATTTGTGATAATTCGTGCAATATGGATGTGTCAAACAATGGTTCTAGATTTCTCGACTACCTCTTAGACTGCGCTCGGAGGTATCAGCTCGAAATGATAAAAAAGTACTATGCCTTTGGCAAAAATACTTCGGCCATCATGCAGCGAGCACTACCTCCCCCACAGGTCTCAATAGTATCCAAAGGACTGTGGATAATAGCACAATGCTTTTCGATAGCTTGGATTTGTTCTTCGGCAAGGCTATTGTAGGCCTGGGTACTCATCACCATATAACGCTGGTCGTTGGCGCCTAAAACCTGCAACATGTTCCCTGCAAAGTGGCACATTTGCTCCTCGGTAATTCGGATAACTTCCTTGCCGTCCATCTTAATATGCTCGACAACATTCTTCCTTTCCTTTTTATCGTCAATGGAGTCCAGACAAATCACAGCGAAAGTCTCTGCCATGGCCATCATTACATTGGTATGGTAAATGGGCAATCGCTTACCATCCACCGTTTGGTTGGCATGAAAAATAACGGGAAAGCAATCAAAATCTTCACAAAACTCTATAAAAAGGTCTTCGTGTGCTCGCTCGGAAAGGGCACAATATGCTTTTTGGTTCACTCTATCCTTTAGGATACTTCCGGTACCTTCCAAAAACACTCCCTCTTCTTCGGCAGCCGTATAATCCATGATATTGTTAATCACAAAACCATTCTCCTCCAACAGTTCAAAAACATCTTCCCTACGTTCCTTTCTTCGATTTTCGGCAAACATCGGGTACATACAAACGGTACCGCTCTCGTGAAAAGAAACCCAGTTATTCGGAAAAATCGAATCGGGGGTGTCCTGCTCCATATTATCGCTAATGGTAATCACATTAACGCCGTGTTCCCGCAAAACGGTTACAAATTGATCGAACTCTTGCTGTGCCTTTTTATTGACTTCGGCATTTTTTAGATGCGGGTCTTCCTGAAAGTAGTTATTGACCGCAGTTTGCTCGTTCATCCTAAAGTTTACTGGACGCACCATAAGAATGGTGTTGGTAATCTGTTTTCTCAATACTTGACTGTTTAGATCAAACCTGTGGCAGCAGGAAGTTGGGTTAAAAAATTATGCTCTGATCAAAGGCATGGTGCTACACCGTAGCAGGCCTTCTTGTTTGGCTATTTCGGCATAGGGAATCTCCTCAACAGTGAATCCCTGGTCCCGGAGCCAATTGTTCAATCTGGTAAAACTTTTTTCCGAAACCACCACTTCGGGGGAAATGGAAAAAACATTACTGAACATTTGGTACATTTCTTCTTTATTGATCTCAAAAATATTTTCTGGCCCGAAGAAATCCACTAAATATTGGTATTCCTCCTCTACCAAAAATCCATTTTTGTGTAAAATTGCCTTGTCTCTACCTACAGGTTGAAAACAACAATCCAAATGCAATGCATTCTCCTTTGGTTCGGTGTTGGATTTTCGCAACTCGAAAGACTTAACGGTTTTATGCGGAAACATTTCCCGAATAAATTCCACAGCTTCGATATTGGTCCTTGCGGTAATGTAACTAGCATAATCATCACCGGTGTAGGTTCCGATAAAGATATGGTCGTTCCATGGCATTACATCTCCACCTTCAATGTGAACTTCCTTTGGTGGACGAATTATCTTCTTAGGGTCAATTTTGTCCAACACCTCATGAATAGCTTCAAACTCACGTTCCCGATCGGGCAAAATATTAGCATGGAACAATTTGTCCTCTATTACAAAAGCTATATCTCTTGCGAATATCTGGTTACAATCTTCCAGCACTTCCGGTCGGTACACTTTTACTCCATATTTCTGAAAAACTTTGGCAAAAGCTTCTATTTCCTTGATCATGTCCACTTCTTTGGGATACGTGCCTGCCTTTATATGCTCTATTGATTTAGGGTCATAGGCTTCATCAATTGTAGGAACCGGTCCATTACTTTGGGCTATTCCCAATATAACAGCTTTTAATGTGCTGGTCTCATCAACAACGTTCAATTCAATCATAAAGATGTATTAGGGGCCAAAAAACACTGACCTTTGAAAACAATAAGGAAAATCCTCAAAAATTCTGTGGCAAATCTAGTGTTTTAGTTCAATTTATTAGCCAATCAAAATGATAAAATCACCCACCTTATTTCGTGAATCACTCTTTAAAACAAGGGTATTTTAAATTCAGTCAAGAAGTTGTTCGTCAAATAGTTAAAATCACTGTCAAAACCTAAAAAATTGACAAATGTCAGGTTATTGATTTGTTTTAATGATTACATTTGTATTAAGATTTTTCCTACTTATGAAAAAAATTATAATTACATCAATTTTATTAGCGACTGTATTTATCGTTTTGGGAGGTATGGATGCTTTCCAAAGAATGGAGCGAATCGGTTTTGTATCCAAAGTAGATTCGAATATACAGGTTGATACCATTTATGCGGTTAAATACGATGACTGTATCATGGAGAGTGATTTTCCAAATGGATATCCTTTATATTCCAAGCAACTGAAGAATGAAGATGTTGATTGGTATTTTACCAAGGTCAACGAATCGGCGAAAAAATATGGGAAATCCTTGGATTCCACTTTAAAGAATTTGAGCACTGTGGATGCCCATGATTTTATCCACCAGGCTTTTCAAAAGGCCAAAAATGCTATTGGCAACAAAGATATTTCTGATATCCAGAAACACTACCATTTTGAAATTATGCGAATTTGCTATGATAGCGACAAATCTTTAAACCAAAATACTGCTGGCAGACTTTAGTTTAAAGATGAAGTTTATATCAAAAAAGGGGCGAATATCGCCCCTTTTATTTTCTAATGCCCCAAATCTTACCTTTTTTCCAAAGGAACAAAGCTTCGGTGGTTTTCACCGATATAAATTTGTCTTGGTCTTCCTATCGGCTCTTTTCTAAGTCTCATTTCTCTCCATTGTGCTATCCATCCGGGCAATCTACCAAGGGCAAACATAACAGTGAACATTTCCGTTGGGATGCCTAATGCACGATAAATGATTCCAGAATAAAAATCTACGTTGGGATACAATTTTCTATCCACAAAATAACTGTCTTCCAAGGCTTCTTTTTCCAACCCTTTGGCAATGTCCAAAATAGGATCTTCAATACCTAGGTTGCCCAACACTTCGTCCGCTGATTTTTTAATGATTTTTGCTCTTGGATCAAAGTTTTTGTACACACGGTGTCCAAAGCCCATTAATCTGAAAGGGTCATTTTTATCCTTGGCCTTGGCCATGTATTTTTTGGTATCACCTCCATCGGCCTCGATTGCTTCAAGCATCTCTAGAACGGCTTGGTTGGCACCACCGTGCAATGGTCCCCAAAGTGCAGAAATACCGGCAGAAAGGGAAGCAAACAGTCCTGCATGAGAAGACCCAACAATACGAACTGTAGATGTAGAGCAGTTTTGCTCGTGATCTGCGTGCAAAATCAACAGTTTATCCAAAGCATCAATAGCGATAGGATCCCTTTTATATTCTTGATTTGGTCTTTTGAACATCATTTTATGAATGTTCTCCACGTACCCTAAGGTATCGTCCCCATAATCCAATGGAAGACCTTTTTTCTTGCGCATGGCCCAAGCGACCAAAACAGGGAACTTAGCCAAGATGCGCACAATAGAACCATACATTGCGGACTCCGAAGACACATCCACACATGATGGGTTAAAAGCGACCAGGGCGCTGGTCAACGAAGAAAGTACACCCATTGGGTGTGCTGATTTTGGAAAACCATCCAAAATTTTCTTCATTTCCTCATCCACTTGGGACTCTTCCTTAATATCATTATGGAATTTTTCTAGCTGCTCTTTATTTGGTAATTCCCCAAAAATCAAAAGGTAGGCTACTTCTAAGAAGTCGGCTTTCTCTGCTAAATCCTCAATTGAATAACCACGATACCTCAATATTCCTTGCTCACCATTTAGAAAGGTAATTGCACTCTCACACGATCCCGTATTTTTATATCCGGGGTCGATGGTCACCATTCCTGTTGCGGCTCTCAAGGTTTTTATATCTATGGCCAATTCATCTTCAGTACCTTTGATAACGGGGAATTCATACCTTTCTCCCCCGTATTCGAGTATAGCTTTATCCGACATTTTATATTTTAATAGATTAGTAAAAATTGAATGTTAAAATTACGAAAAAGCACAGCCATTAACAATTTACAGCCTCGATTTGTGCTGATATTAACGCTAAAATGATTTTGAGAAATTGGTTCAATCCAATTTATAGAGCAGTTTATAATATTCGTCCACGGATTTCTTCCAAGTGAAGCGCTTTTTTCTTGCCGCAGCTTGTATTTTTTTCCAGGTCGGCTTATCATTTTCGAACACATCCAAAGCAATATCGAAAGCTTCCAACATGTTTTTTATTTTTTCATCATAGCTATCCCCATCAAAAGCAAAACCAGTCTTCAAATGATCTACGGTATCTTTCAATCCACCAGTATGATGCACTAAACAGGGGTTCCCGTTTCTCATGGCCAACATTTGACTGATTCCACAGGGTTCAAAAAGGCTGGGCATAAAATATAGGTCGGATTCCAAATACATGGAATCAATCAACTTTTCTGATTGACCATTAGTGAATACAAAATTCTTGTGCTCGTAGCTTAACTTTCGAAACAGCTCTTCATATTCCGGGGCGCCAGTACCCAACAACATAAAAATACCATCAACCTTTTCCAGTTTTTTTAATATTTCCACAAAAGCTTCCGGTGAACGCATAAAGAAATAGAACTTTTGTTCCGTTAATCGTGCGACACTGGATGCAATAAACTTGGGTCTATCATCGACAAATGCCATAATTTTTTCGCCCGTATGGGCCAAGAAATCAGCTTTGTACTTTTTGGATTCTTCTTGCAACCACCTAAAAAGGGCCTTTACCGTATTTCGATAAATATTCCCCTTTTTTTCCTTATTGATATTTTTATAATTGCATCCATTCAAAATACCGAACAAACGCCCTTCTTCGTCCGCCTTTTGTAAGTCTTTTTCCAGTCCTTCACCTCCAATGAATTCCGGTGGGGAACTAGGCAATAGTACATCATCCTTATATGATGGTGAAACAGTATGCACAGCGTCCGCGAACCGTATCCCCACTGCCATTAGGTTGATGCAATCCTGGTATCTATAATCCATCAATTTTTGATAATCCAAAGGCACATTGGGGAACCAATTTTTCAAGGATGAATAGTTTCCATCAAACGGTCGTATTCCTTGAATGGCCAAGTTATGAATACTATAAACTATCCTAATGTCTTTCAGATTGGTATATTCCGGATGATATTCCCTCAAAAACAACAACAAACTAGAATGCCAGTCGTGCAAGTGCACCATATCCACCTCTCCAAACGCTCCTTGCTTTATGGCTTCCGCTACGGCGGTACAAAATATGAAGTATTTAATGGCATCGGTATAAAATGGTTCTTCGGGATCATTATGATAGATATGCGCAATGTCTCCGGCCTCGATTTCTGGATGATGCAGTACATAATGGAAAATGTTCGGAAACTCTTTTTTTGGCTTTACCTCGTACAATTCGGCTGTATAAGTAATACCGCGTAGTGAAAAGTTTAAGGTCGTCCTGGGCAGTCCTCCATGATGAAGTCTGGAGTACGCCGGCACAACAACGTGCACTTTATCGCCTCGTTCGGATATCTGCCGTGGCACATCGCGAACCACATCGCCCATACCACCTGCTTTACAGTTTTCCAAAGCATCGTTTTCGGCGGCGACAAAAAGAAAGTTATTCATGCGGGAAAATTTGAATGGTAGTTTAGTGAACGCTTAATTTAACCAAAGTTTGTTTGTGAAACAAAAAAAAGCCTTTCCCATTTGGAAAAGGCTCTTGTTATGCTAAAAAAACATTAAGCTTATTTTATCTTAAAGGCTTTTTCCTGAGGATAGTAAGCAATGTCACCTAACTCCTCCTCAATTCTCAATAATTGGTTGTATTTGGCCATACGATCACTCCTGGAAGCTGAACCAGTTTTAATCTGACCCGTGTTCAATGCTACTGCCAAATCAGCGATGGTATTATCTTCTGTTTCACCAGATCTATGAGACATTACAGAAGTATACCCAGCATTCTTGGCCATATTTACGGCAGCGATGGTCTCTGTCAATGTTCCAATTTGGTTCACTTTGATCAAAATTGAATTGGCGATACCATTTTCAATTCCTCGAGACAAACGCTCCACGTTGGTCACAAACAAATCATCACCAACCAATTGTACTTTGTCACCGATTTTTTCGGTAAGCAACTTCCAACCGTCCCAATCGTTTTCATCCATACCATCTTCGATAGAGATAATCGGATATTTATCACAAAGGTCGGCAAGGTATTGCGCTTGCTCTTCAGAAGTTCTTACCACTCCCTTGCTACCTTCAAATTTTGTGTAATCGTATGCACCGTCAACATAGAACTCAGCGGATGCACAGTCCAAAGCGATCATTACATCATCGCCTAACTTGTAACCCGCTTTTTCAACAGCTTTACCAATGGTATCCAAAGCATCTTCGGTACCACCTTCCAAAGTTGGGGCAAATCCACCTTCATCACCTACTGCAGTGCTCAAGTTACGGTCGTGCAATACTTTTTTAAGGTTGTGGAAAATCTCAGTTCCCATTTGCATGGCATGGCTAAAGTCTTTTGCCTTAACGGGCATCACCATAAACTCTTGGAATGCAATCGGAGCATCGGAGTGTGAACCTCCGTTGATAATGTTCATCATTGGAACTGGAAGCGTATTGGCGCTAACACCACCTACATAACGATATAATGGCATTCCCAATTCGTTGGCAGCTGCTTTTGCTGCGGCCAAGGACACTCCTAAGATAGCATTAGCTCCCAATTTTGATTTGTTTGGGGTACCATCCAATTCAATCATGGTTTGGTCGATATAATTCTGCTCAAAAACAGAAGTTCCGATCAATTCCTCTGCTATAATGGTATTTACGTTGTTCACGGCTTTACCAACTCCCTTACCCATAAAGGAATCGCCACCATCACGCAACTCAACGGCTTCATGCTCTCCAGTAGAGGCTCCAGAAGGCACTGCTGCCCTTCCCATAATTCCATTTTCGGTTACTACATCTACTTCTACTGTTGGATTTCCTCTGGAATCCAATATCTGTCTTGCATGAATGTTGATAATGATGCTCATTTTAATTCAATGTTTTTAGTTGTGATTATTGGGCTAAGATACAAAAGGTGACGTTTTTTACTCCATGATATTACTCACAAAACACACTTAATTGCTTAAAAACAAAACTATAACGTTTTAGTTTTTGCTAGCCTTGATCAAATCAAAGAACTGATCGAACAGATAATCTGCATCGTGTGGCCCCGGACTTGCTTCTGGGTGGTATTGTACCGAGAATACGTCCTTGTTCTTCATTTTTATACCTGCAACCGTTTGATCGTTCAGATGCGTGTGGGTAATTTCCAATTCTGCATTTGCTTCAGTTTCCTCCCTATTTACCGCGAATCCGTGGTTTTGGGAAGTTATTTCTCCTTTTCCTGTTATTAAATTAAGGATTGGGTGATTGATACCTCTGTGCCCGTTGTGCATTTTATAAGTGGAAACGCCGTTGGCCAAGGCCAATACTTGGTGTCCCAAACAGATTCCAAACAATGGTTTGTCGGAAGCAATCATTTCCTTGGTCGCAGCTACGGCATCCGTCAAAGGCTCAGGGTCACCGGGACCGTTGGATATAAAATATCCATCTGGGTTCCATTCCTTCATTTCATCATAAGATGCATTGTATGGGAATACTTTGATGTAGGCTCCTCTTTTCGCCAAGTTTCTCAAGATGTTCTTTTTGATCCCAATATCCAAAGCGGAGATTTTTACATCAGAATTTTCATCCCCGTAGTAATATGGCTCTTCTGTGGAAACCTTGGATGAAAGTTCCAAACCTTCCATACTTGGTACTTTTTTCAATTCTTCTTTCAACGCATCAATGTCGTCCACTTTTGTGGAGATCAATGCATTCATGGCTCCGTTGTCTCTTATGTAGCTCACCAAAGCACGGGTGTCAACATCGGAAATTGCCAATAAGCTGCTTTTGTCCAAGAAATCCAAGAGGCTCATGGTTGCATCCGGTCTTGAATATTCGTAACTGAAATTTTTACAGATAAGGCCTGCGATCTTCACAGAATCGGATTCAACTTCGTCTTCGTGGGCCCCGTAGTTTCCAATATGGGCATTGGTGGTTACCATTAACTGTCCGTAGTAAGAGGGGTCGGTAAAAATTTCCTGGTACCCTGTCATCCCGGTATTGAAACAAACTTCTCCTACTGCGGTACCTTCTCTTCCTCCAACGGCCTTACCATAAAAAATGGTTCCGTCCGCCAACAAAATCAATGCTTTTTTCTTTGTGTGATACTTCATTTCGTGCTCTAGTTTCGGTTAAGACAAAAAAACATAAAAAAAGGATAAGTTTTCACTTATCCTTTTTCCTTAAATACAATAGTTAATAACATTCTTCTTATTCTTCAGAATCGTCAGTTTTAGTTTCGGCTGCTGGAGCTGGAGCTTCAGCTTGTTTAGCGCCTCCGCCTCCTCTTCTACTTCTTCTGGTTGACTTCTTCTTAGGCTTACCTGCGTTGTAAAGCTCATTGAAATCCACCAATTCGATCATCGCCATATCAGCGTTATCTCCCAAACGGTTACCCAATTTAATAATTCTTGTGTAACCTCCTGGTCTATCACCAACTTTTTCGGCAACTGTACTGAACAATTCTGTTACGGCCTCTTTACTTCTCAAGTTACTGAAAACCACCCTTCTGTTATGTGTACCTTTTTCGGTAGTCTGGTTGTTCTCAATCTTTGCTTTAGTGATCAAAGGCTCGATAAACTTTTTCAACGCCTTGGCTTTTGCAACCGTGGTGTTGATTCTTTTATGCTCTATTAGGGAACTACCCATATTGGCCAACATAGCCTTTCTGTGGGCAGCTGTTCTACCTAAGTGATTAAACTTCTTTCCGTGTCTCATTTTTCTAGGTTATCATCTTGCTACCAAATCCCAATTTAAAGAGAGAGCAAAATATGATTATTAATCTTTATCTAATTTGTATTTGGAAAGGTCCATACCAAATTGCAGGCCTTTATTGATGACCAATTCTTCCAATTCGGTCAAAGATTTTTTACCGAAGTTTCTGAACTTCATCAAATCGTTTTTATTGAAGGAAACCAAATCTCCCAAAGAATCCACTTCGGCAGCTTTAAGACAGTTCAATGCTCTTACGGACAAATCCATGTCTACCAATTTGGTTTTCAACAACTGACGCATATGCAATGATTCCTCATCGTAGGTCTCGGTTTGAGCAATTTCGTCAGCTTCCAACGTAATGCGCTCATCAGAGAACAACATAAAATGGTGAATCAAAACTTTAGCGGCCTCGGTCAAGGCATCTTTTGGGTGAATTGAGCCATCAGTGATGATTTCGAAAACCAATTTCTCGTAATCGGTTTTTTGCTCTACCCTGAAGTTTTCGATGCTGTATTTCACATTCTTTACAGGAGTGTAAACAGAATCAACCGCAATGCTACCTAATGGTGCATTGGATTTTTTGTTTTCCTCTGCAGGAACATAGCCACGACCTTTTTCGATAACGATTTCCATGTTGATGCTCACTTTGGGATCCATGTTGCAGATTACCAAATCTGGGTTCAACACTTGGTATCCTGAAATGAACTTTTGGAAGTCACCAGCGGTCATTTGTTCTTTTCCGCTTACTGAAATAGATACAGTTTCGCTCTCAACATCATCAATCTGTCTTTTAAACCTAACTTGTTTTAGGTTCAGGATAATTTCCGTTACGTCTTCCACAACGCCTGGAATAACAGAAAATTCATGTTCAACTCCATCTATGCGCACAGAAGTGATGGCAAAACCTTCCAAAGAGGAAAGTAATACCCTTCTCAGCGCATTCCCAACTGTTAATCCATAACCAGGTTCCAAAGGGCGAAATTCAAATTTCCCTTCGAAATCTGTTGAATCGATCATTATAACTTTATCGGGCTTCTGAAAATTAAGTAATGCCATAATTGGATTAATGTTGAATTCTTATTTAGAGTATAATTCGACGATCAGCTGCTCCTTGATATTCTCAGGGATCTGAAGTCTTTCTGGAACGGCAACAAATGTACCTTCTTTCTTTTCAGAGTTCCATGTGATCCATTCGTAAACGCTGCTATTGTTAGCCAAAGAGTCTTCAATGGATTGTACGGATTTTGATTTTTCCCTAACACCAACTACATCGCCTGCTTTTAGTGAGTAGGATGGAATGTTTACTACCTCTCCGTTTACGGTTATGTGACGGTGCGATACTAATTGTCTCGCTCCTCTTCTTGAAGGAGAAATTCCCATTCTATAAACGACATTGTCCAAACGGGATTCGCACAATTGAAGCAAGATTTCACCGGCAACACCTTCTTTTCTTTTGGCTTGAGCAAAAAGGTTACGGAATTGCTTTTCTAATATACCATACGTATATTTTGCTTTCTGCTTCTCCATCAACTGGATTGCATATTCAGACTTTTTACCACGGCGTCTGTTATTACCGTGTTGTCCTGGAGGGTAATTTTTCTTTTCGAATGACTTGTCGTCTCCGAAAATCGCTTCTCCAAACTTTCTAGCGATCTTTGATTTTGGTCCTGTATATCTTGCCATCTTCTATTAGTTTGAAAGTGCGATTATGAATTAAGGCTTATCCTTCGATAATCTAACTGCACTTTCGGGTGAAGACCCTTTTGGGGGCCGTTATTAATTAAATGATAATTAAACTCTTCTTCTTTTTGGTGGTCTACAACCGTTGTGAGGAAGTGGGGTAACATCAATGATTTCTGTTACCTCTATTCCAGAGTTGTGAATGGAACGGATAGCAGATTCTCTTCCGTTACCTGGTCCTTTTACATAAACCTTCACTTTTCTCAATCCTGCTTCGTGAGCAACTTTAGCACAATCCTCCGCTGCAACCTGAGCTGCGTAAGGAGTGTTCTTTTTTGAGCCTCGGAATCCCATTTTTCCTGCGGAAGACCATGAAATAACATCACCTTTCTTATTAGTAAGGGAAATAATAATGTTGTTGAAAGATGCAACAACGTGCGCCTCTCCGGTAGATTCTACGACTACTTTGCGCTTTTTAGCTGATTTAGTACTTGCCTTTGCCATACTACCTACTTATTATTTAGTTGCTTTTTTCTTGTTGGCAACTGTTTTTCTTTTTCCTTTTCTGGTCCTAGAGTTATTCTTGGTACGTTGACCTCTTAACGGCAATCCAGATCTGTGACGAATTCCACGGTAACAACCAATGTCCATCAAACGCTTGATGTTCATTGAAGTTTCAGAACGAAGCTCACCTTCGATAGTGTAAGCTCCAACGGCTTCCCTGATCTTTCCGATTTCATCATCGGTCCAATCAGAAACCTTGGTATCTTCACTTACTTGGGCTGCTGCCAAAATTTCTTGCGCCCTACTTTTACCTATACCGAAGATGTAGGTAAGCGAAATAACGCCACGCTTTTGTTTAGGTATATCTACCCCTGCAATTCTTGCCATAATTACCCTTGTCTTTGTTTAAATCTAGGATTCTTTTTGTTGATTACGTACAATCTGCCCTTTCTGCGAACAATCTTGCAGTCGGCACTTCTCTTCTTTATTGATGCTCTTACTTTCATGTAACTAGTATCTATAAGTAATTCTTGCTTTTGTTAAATCGTATGGGCTCATCTCCAACTTTACCTTATCTCCAGGAAGCAACTTAATGTAGTGCATACGCATTTTCCCGGAAATGTGCGCCGTGACCACGTGCCCATTTTCTAATTCCACTCTGAACATTGCATTAGACAATGCTTCAATAATAGTCCCGTCTTGTTCTATTGCTGGTTGCTTTGCCATAAACTATGCTACTTTTCTGTTTTTACCGGTTTTCATTAAGCCGTCATAATGCCTGTTCAACAAATAAGAATTTACTTGCTGTACAGTATCTATTGCTACACCAACCATGATCAATAGCGATGTACCTCCATAAAACAATGCCCAACCGGCCTGTACATCCATCAATTTAACCACTACTGCAGGCAATACGGCCAACAATGCTAAAAAGACAGATCCAGGTAATGTAATCAAGGACATTATCTTGTCCAAATAGTTTCCTGTTTCCTTGCCTGGACGTATACCAGGGATAAAACCACCACTCCTCTTCAAATCATCGGCCATTTTGTTGGTAGGCACAGTGATCGCTGTGTAGAAGTAAGTGAATATTATAATCAATACTGCAAATAGGAGGTTGTAAGCCAATCCAAAAATATCGGCGAATTGTACTTCCATCCACTGACCAGCAGCAGTATCGTTAAATGTTCTACCAATCAAACTTGGTGCGAACATAATTGCCTGTGCAAAAATAATGGGCATTACACCAGATGCATTCAACTTAAGTGGAATGTACTGACGTGCTCCCATCACGTTCTTTTCATATCCGCCAGAAGCTGTTCTTCTTGCGTACTGAACTGGAATCTGTCTTACGGCCATGGTCAAGTACACACTGGCCAAAATAACCAAGAACCAAACTATCACCTCAATCAACATGAACATGATACCACCTGTATTGTTGGCAGTTCTTGAAACAAATTCTTGCGCAAATGCTTGTGGCAACGTTGCGATGATACCGACCATAATCAATAAAGAAATACCGTTTCCGATACCCTTATCGGTGATCTTTTCACCCAACCACATTGCAAATACACATCCTGTAACCAATATGATAACAGCTGGACCAATAAAATCCAAACCTTTGCCCAAAACAAATGCACTATCGGGCACACCTAGAGCACCTAGACCATACAAATAAGCTGGGGCCTGAACAATACAGATACCGATGGTTAACCAACGAGTTATTTGATTGATGGTCTTTCTACCACTCTCTCCTTCTTTTTGCAGTTTTTGTAGATAAGGAATCGCAATTCCCATCAACTGTACCACAATGGATGCGGAGATGTAGGGCATAATACCCAAAGCGAATACCGAAGCATTCGCAAAAGCACCACCCGTAAAAGCATTAAGAATACCCAAAATACCGTTTTCGGTGTTCGAGGATAATTGGGCCAACTGGGCGGTATCAATACCAGGAAGAACAATTTGGGCTCCAAATCGGTAAACCAACAGTAGTCCCAATGTAAGGATGATACGTTGTCTCAACTCATCAATCTTCCAGATATTTGATATGGTCTCAATAAATTTCTTCATGCTATATTTCTTATAAACTTATTGCCTCACCTCCAGCTGACTCTATGGCAGCTTTAGCGGAAGCAGTAAATTTATGTACAGATACTTTTAGAGAAGCTTTCAATTCACCGTCTCCCAATATCTTTACCAAATCATTTTTGTGGGCCAAACCGTTTTCAATAAGTGTTTCCAAAGTTACCTCTTTCTTAATGGTTCCTTTATCCACTAATTCTTGAAGTTTGCCCAAGTTGATTCCCGTGTACTCTTTCCTATTGATATTTGTGAAACCAAACTTAGGTACACGTCTTTGCAATGGCATCTGACCACCTTCGAAACCAATCTTTTTGGAATATCCAGATCTAGACTTGGCTCCTTTGTGTCCACGGGTGGAAGTTCCTCCTTTACCGGAGCCTTCTCCACGTCCTACACGTTTTCCTTCTCTGTGCACAGCGCCATCCGCTGGTTTTAGATTATTCAAATCCATGTGCCTTTATATTTTAAGCTTCCTCTGTGGAAACCAAGTGTTTTACCTTATTTACCATTCCAAGGATACTAGGCGTTGCTTCGTGTTCAACTACCTGTCCGATCTTATGCAATCCAAGAGCCTCCAAAGTTCTTTTTTGGTTCTGTGGCTTTTTGATGCCGCTCTTTACTTGTTTAACTTTAATCTTTGACATAATATCCTCTATTTATCCTTTAAAGACTTTTTCCAAAGAAACTCCTCTTTGCTTTGCAACGGTATCAGCACTTCTCAACTGCAACAAGGCATCGAAAGTAGCTTTTACAACGTTGTGCGGGTTGGAAGATCCTTGTGATTTAGACAGTACATCCTGTACACCTACAGCTTCCAATACGGCTCTGACAGCTCCACCGGCAATTACCCCGGTACCATGTGATGCAGGCTTGATATAAACGCGTGCTCCACCGTATTTTCCTTTTTGTTCGTGAGGAAGTGTTCCTTTGTTCAATGGGATTCGAACCAAGTTTTTCTTGGCATCCTCGATGGCTTTAGCGATAGCTGTGGCAACATCTTTGGATTTTCCCAAACCATGTCCAACAACTTCGTTTTCATCACCAACAACAACTATAGCTGAAAAACCAAAAGCTCTACCACCTTTAGTTACCTTAGTAACACGTTGTACTCCAACCAAACGGTCTTTCAACTCCAGTCCACCTGGCTTTACTGTTTCTACGTTTTTGTATTTCTGGTACATAGTTTATTAGAATTTTAGTCCTGCTTCCCTAGCTCCTTCAGCCAATGATTTTATTCTTCCGTGATATAGGTTTCCTCCCCTATCAAAAGCTACAGCTTCAACACCGAGCTTAAGAGCTTTTTCAGCTATGGCCTTACCCACGTTGGTTGCAATCTCGGACTTAGATCCTTTAGAGTCTACATCCTTATCTCTGGATGAAGCCGCCGCCAAAGTTACACCTTTATCGTCGTCAATCAACTGTGCGTATATTTCTTTATTGCTTCTGAATACAGACAACCTTGGTCTTGCTTCAGTTCCGAAGGATACCTTTCGTATTCTTCTTCGGATGCGTAATTTTCTTTCAGTCTTAGATAATCCCATAGTCTTAATTATTAAGCTGATTTACCTGCTTTTCTTCTTAATTGCTCACCTACAAACTTCACACCTTTTCCTTTGTAAGGTTCTGGCTTACGGAAACCTCTGATTTTAGCGGCTACCTGACCTACCAATTGTTTGTCGTGAGATGTTAGTTTTACGATAGGGTTTTTCCCTTTTTCCGAAATAGTCTCAATTTTAACCTCTGGTGCGATGTCCAGAACAATGTTGTGAGAAAATCCGAGGGCCAAATCCAATTTTTGTCCTTGGTTGCTAGCTCTGTAACCAACCCCTACAAGTTCCAATTCCTTGGTCCAACCATTAGTTACACCTTCTACCATATTATTGATAAGAGCGCGGTATAAACCATGTTTTGATTTGTGTTTATTGTCATCGGAAGGTCTTTCCAAAACAACGCTTCCGTCCTCAACTTTTATGTCAATTCCCGAAAACTCTTGGGTAAGTTCTCCCAATTTACCTTTTACAGTAACAACGGAATCCTTCACTTCGATAGTGACTCCATCAGGAATTTTAACTGGACTGTTACCTATTCTTGACATTTTTCTTCTCTTTTCTCAATTAATATACGTAGCACAATACCTCGCCACCTACGTTCTCATGCTGGGCTTGCTTACTTGTCATTACTCCGTGAGAAGTAGACACGATAGCGATTCCCAAGCCATTCAATACTCTAGGCAAATCGTTAGAGTTTGAATACTTGCGCAGACCGGGCTTACTTACCCTCTGCAATTTTTTAATGATAGGCTCCTTGGTAAATTTATCGTACTTAAGGGCTATTTTAATATTGCCCTGTACTTTATCTTCCTCGAATTTATAGCTCAAAATATATCCTTGATCGAACAATATTTTGGTAATCTGTCTTTTTAGATTGGAACCAGGGATATCTACAACCCTATGACCTGCCATGTTGGCATTTCTCAATCTGGTCAAATAATCTGAAATTGGATCTGTAAGCATTTCTTTTCTTTATCTAAATTACCAACTTGCCTTTTTAACTCCAGGAATCAACCCTTTATTGGCCATTTCTCTGAACATTACTCTGGATAAACCGAAAGTTCTCATGTAACCACGAGGTCTACCTGTCAATTTACAACGGTTTCTCATGCGAACAGGAGAAGCGTTCTTTGGCAACTTCTGCAAAGCCTCATAATCTCCCGCCTCCTTAAGAGCCTTTCTTTTTTCGGCGTATTTTTCTACCATTTTAGCCCTTTTTCTTTCACGGGCTTTCATTGATTCCTTGGCCATACTAGTTCTTTTTAAAGGGTACTCCCAGTTCGGTTAACAATGATTTTGCTTCTTTATCAGTTTCAGCAGAAGTAACAAATGTGATGTCCATTCCGTTGATTCTGTTGATTCTGTCTATATTGATTTCTGGAAAGATGATTTGTTCGGTAACTCCCAAATTGTAGTTACCTCTACCGTCGAAACCTGTAGCTTTAACACCAGAGAAATCACGAACCCTGGGAAGGGCACTTGTAATCAATCTATCCAAAAATTCGTACATGCGTTCTCCTCTAAGGGTCACTTTCGCCCCAATTGGCATTCCTTTTCTCAATTTGAACGTAGCAACGTCTTTCTTGGAAAGGGTGGCGACCGCTTTTTGACCTGTAATGTTGGTCAATTCATCTACAGCATGATCAATCAACTTTTTATCCGAAACAGCAGCACCAACTCCGCGGCTAACTACTATTTTCTGCAACTTAGGAACTTGCATTACGTTTTTGTAACCAAATTCTTCCGTTAGCGCCTTGATCACGCGCTCCTTATATTCTTGCTTTAATCTTGGAATGTAACTCATGACTAAATTACTTCATTGGATTTTTTAGAAAACCTTACTTTCTTCCCATCCCTTACCTCGTATCCAACTCTAGTGGCATCACCAGATTTTGGATCGATCAAGGAAAGATTGGAAATATGTATTGGAGCTTCCTTTTTAGTTATGCCTCCTTGAGGGTTGTTCGCACTAGGCTTTTCGTGTTTGGACACCTCATTGATGCCTTCCACGATAGCTTTGTTCTTTTCACGGTCTACTTGAAGTACTTTGCCTTCGCTGCCTTTGTGGTCTCCCGCAATGACTTTTACCGTATCCCCTGTTTTTATTTTCAACTTCATCTTTCTGATATTTCTGTTATAGCACTTCAGGCGCCAATGAAACAATCTTCATGAATTGTCTGTCCCTCAATTCTCTTGCAACAGGACCGAATACACGTGTTCCTCTCATCTCCCCTGTTGGGTTCAACAATACACATGCGTTATCGTCGAAACGGATGTAAGAACCGTCAGGTCTCCTAACTTCTTTCTTTGTTCTAACAACAACTGCTGTAGAAACAGAACCTTTCTTTACAGTACCGTTTGGAGTAGCTTCTTTAACGGTAACAACAATTTTGTCACCCAAGGAAGCATATCTTCTCTTTGTTCCTCCTAGTACGCGGATGGTCAAAACTTCTTTTGCACCGGTATTGTCCGCAACCCTTAATCTTGATTCTTGCTGTACCATAATTATTTAGCTCTTTCTAGGATTTCTACCAACCTCCAGCATTTTGTCTTGCTGAGTGGTCTAGTTTCCATTATTTTAACGGTATCACCTTCGTTGCAATCGTTCTTCTCGTCGTGGGCAACATATTTCTTGGTCTTTAGAACGAATTTCCCGTACATAGGGTGCTTCACTCTTTTTACCTCAGAAACCACTATCGATTTCTCCATTTTGTTGCTGGTAACAACGCCTATTCTTTCTTTTCTTAAATTTCTGTTTTCCATAAGGCAGAACCGATTATTGTAATTCCCTTTTAGTTAATTCAGTTGCAAGTCTTGCTACCGTCCTTCTTGTCTTTCTGATCTGTAAAGGATTTTCCAAAGGAGTAACAGCGTGTGCCATTTTAAGATCAGCGTGTTGTTTTTTCAACTCGGCCAATCTCTCCTTTAGCTCTTCAATTGAAAGTTCTTTTATTTCTGATTGTCTCATCTTTCTTCTCAATTAAAAATTAGGCGGAATAATCCCTAGCCACGATAAACTTGGTTTTAACCGGCAGTTTTTGCGCTGCTAGTCTCAACGCTTCCTTAGCAACATCCATTGGTACACCACCGACCTCGAACATGATTCTTCCAGGCTTAACCACGGCTACCCAATATTCTGGAGCACCTTTACCTTTACCCATACGAACCTCAAGAGGCTTTTTGGTGATAGGCTTGTCCGGGAATATTTTGATCCACAACTGACCTTGTCTTTTCATGTATCTTGTCGCAGCGATACGTGCAGCCTCTATCTGACGGGAAGTAATGAAGTGCGAATCCATCGACTTGATACCGAACATTCCATTGGAAAGCTGGTGTCCTCTCTGGGAGATACCCTTCATACGCCCTTTCTGGGCCTTACGAAATTTTGTTCTTTTTGGCTGTAACATTTTACCTTACTTTATCTTAATTACTTTCTACGACGGGATTTCTTGTTATCCTTGCCGCCTTTTCCTTGACTCTTGCTCAATCCTACCAATGGGGAAAGTTCTCTTTTACCATAAACCTCTCCCTTCATGATCCATACCTTCACTCCCAATCTACCGTAAGTAGTGTGAGCTTCGTGCAAGGCATAGTCCACATCTGCACGGAAAGTAGACAATGGAATCCTTCCTTCTTTGTAAGACTCGGAACGTGCCATTTCAGCACCGTTCAAACGTCCGGAAATCTGAATCTTGATACCTTCTGCATTCATACGCATTGCTGCTGCAATGGCCATTTTAATAGCTCTTCTGTATGATATCCTGCTTTCAATCTGTCTTGCGACACTTGCAGCTACCAAGTTTGCATCAAGTTCAGGTCTCTTAATCTCGTGAATATTGATCTGAACCTCTTTGTTGGTAATTTTCTTAAGCTCTTCCTTAAGTTTATCTACCTCTTGCCCACCTTTACCGATAATAATACCAGGCCTAGACGTGGTAATGGTAATGGTAATCAACTTTAAGGTTCTCTCTATAATAACTCTAGATACACTAGCTTTCGCCAAACGTGCATAAAGGTATTTTCTGATTTTATCGTCTTCAGCCAGTTTATCGCCGTAATCATTTCCTCCGTACCAGTTGGATTCCCATCCTCTGATAATTCCTAAGCGATTTCCTATTGGATTGGTCTTCTGTCCCATATTATTCTTCTAGCTTTGAACGTTGTTATTGGCCTCCAAAATCATGGTAACATGATTGGAACGCTTTCTGATTCTATGTGCCCTACCTTGTGGAGCTGGTCTCAACCTCTTCAACATAGTTCCTCCGTCTACACGGATTTCTTTGATAAAAAGATCAGCGGCTTCGATATCAGCGCCCTCATTTTTAGCTTCCCAGTTAGCAATTGCAGAAAGTAAAAGTTTTTCCAGCTTTCTGGATGCTTCTTTAGGATTGAACCTTAGGGTAGCCAATGCCATTTCAATTTGCTTACCTCTTATCAAGTCAGCGACCAAGCGCATTTTTCTTGGAGAAGTTGGGCAATTGTTAAGCTTTGCAATAGCAAGTTGCTTTTTCTCTTCTTTTAACCTTTCGGCCATTTCTCTTTTACGAACTCCCATAGCTTACTTACTTTTTACCTTTGTTTTTAGCTCCTGCATGACCTCTAAAAGATCTTGTAGGTGAAAATTCCCCTAGTTTGTGACCTACCATGTTTTCAGTAACAAAAACAGGGACAAATTGCCTACCGTTATGCACTGCGATGGTTTGCCCAACAAAGTCTGGCGTTATCATAGAGGCCCTAGACCATGTTTTGATAACTGATTTTTTACCCGATTCTATATTGGCCTGGACTTTTTTCTCCAGACTAAAATGAACATATGGTCCTTTTTTTAACGAACGTGCCATTTACTTTTCTTTTATTTCTTTCTACGTTCTATGATATATCTATTGGTGTCCTTGGTCTTGGAACGGGTTCTGAATCCTTTTGCAGGAATACCGTTTCTAGATCTTGGATGACCTCCTGAAGCTCTACCTTCACCACCTCCCATTGGGTGATCAACAGGGTTCATTGCAACAGGTCTAGTTCTTGGCCTTCT
>NHBR02000016.1 GCA_002167435.2 Allomuricauda sp. TMED12 | reverse complement strand
TCTTGGATGATTTCCTTGATGATCTCGGGGGACTGCGGTATGAACTTGAAGGTATCGTGGCTCATCAATACCACATCGGGCCGTTGGGAGACGACCTTGGCAAAAAAGGCGTTCCTTTTCCGGAGTCCCGCCACCTCCCTGTCATTGGCCACCAGCAGTTTCATTTGGGGAAAGGCATTGCGGAACTCCTTTTCCAACTGTACCACGGTCGATCTCAGGCCGATGATCACCGTCCTCTTGGACAGGCCGAGTTCACGGAGCTTTTCGGTGGAAAGTGCCATGTCCAAGGTCTTTCCGAACCCTACCTCCTTATTGACCAAGAGCCCTTGGTTGATAATGATCCCGGCCACCGTGTCCTTTTGGCTTTGGTAGGGTTCAAAGTGTCTCAATCCCTGGAACTCCAGATAGCTCCCATCGTATTTGGGCATAATCTTGGCATCGTAGATGGAGTAAAATTGGAACTCCAACGACTTTTTGAGTTCACTGTTCCCGATCACATATTCGTTGAATTCCCTGTATAGGATCTCGAACTTTATGTTCACTTCCTGCATCTTGGTCTTGTCCGTCCTTTTAAAATCCCCGGACCCCTTCGAAATATAGGGTATGGTGGAGTTCAGGGCACCTTCGAGAATGTCCTTGAAACCATAGTATCGGTGTTCGGACCTGACGTAAAACTTTTTGACGCTCGCATAGTCGTATTTTTCGATCTTGACCATGTATTTTGAAGTGGTCTCATTGTAGCTTATGTGTGCCAATGTCCCATAGGTGTCGAAAATAAAGGATTGGGTCACCTCAATGGGAAACCAGGGCTCATGGATCTTGACATCGAGATCCTCGAACGGGGTGATTGGCGGGTTGACCTTTTCGAGTTCCAAAATGGATCGGGAGAGGATGTCCCTGTCCACAAAGGAACGGAACTCCCCAAAGTCGTTGTTCCGGTACCATTGTATCTTTTTATGGATGACACCTGACAAGAATAGATATTTTGGGGCAAGCCTGCACCCATCTTCGGTCGGGTCGATGAACAACAGGCCCTTGGAAAGAGATTCCCTGATCACGGTTTCATTCGGCTTGTCCGTAAGCCCGGCAATGGCATCAATATCGATCCGATTGTACCGGTTCAGGGAAAAATAGATGGCATCCTGCAAGGTCAACCGTTCGGGGCTTTCTTCCAGTTGAGGCGCCCAAGGGGTAAGAAGGAATTGACCCTTGGTAAAAGTCCCTTTTTCGGGAATTTCCAATGCCAGCACCAATGGTCCCTGGACATCCAGGGTCACCAAATGGTAATTGGGCTTGTCGTTCAGGTTCCCATATTGAAAAAGGAACACGTCATATTGATAGTTCAAGTCCTCCCAAACCTTCCTGCCATCTTCAACGTTGGGGTCCAACAGCCTTACATAGGTGTCCCGCAGGGAAATGATCTTGGTCAGTTTATCGAATTCGGCCGGTTTGGTCTTCAGGTAGTAATACTGACCAGAATCGGTGATCTTTGCAATTTTTTGTTCCGCCACGATCAGGTTGCCCGGTCTTAATGGGCCCTCATATGACTGCTGAGGGTTTATAGGCACAGCGGCCTTATCCGTTTTTTTCTCCGTTATGATTCTGGATTTTATGCTCGATGGTCTAAAGGTCACTAAGGCATCCCTTATGGCGGGTTCGATCGTGGCAATATTGTTGGGGTTCTTTACGGTGTAATCGGAATGGTCATAAAGCCCTCCCGGTTCCACCGTCCCCAGGATATTTTCGGGATGGGCATCAAAAAAGGCATTCATCTGGATTTCGTTGTCTTCAAGATCGACCTTTGCCGTTGCCGTGAAGAGTCGGTTCCTCTCCTTCTGTTCCAAGGATGGGTTCTTGGCACGGCTTTTTTGGAAGACCAGGATATCGGCGATCACCGAGGTGTTTTCCTGCTCAAAGGCATTGTCCGGTAACCTGACCCCGCCCAAAAAATCATTGTCCTTAATGATATTTTCCCGGATCTGTCCATATTTAGCCTTATCGAGGAAATTCTTGGTACATATCAATACCACCATTCCCCCTGGTTTGACCAATGCCAGGCTTTTATGGACAAAGTAGCTATGGACATTGCTGGTAAGCCCGTCCCTTAACGGATGGTCCGCCAGATCCGGGTCGAAGACCCTATTGGCACCAAAGGGAATGTTGCTGATGACCAGATCATAACTTTTGGTGGCATCGCTCTGGCCGATACCCTCAAATGGGATGCCGAACACCCGGACATTGTCCCTGTGCTTAAAATTATGTTCCAAGATCCGTGCGGTCAGGATCTCCTTTTCAAAGGCCGTGACCCTGGCCTTGGGATATCTGTGCAACAGTTCCCTGATGATCAGCCCATTCCCCGCACTGGGCTCCAAAATGGTCCTTGGGGAAAAGTCGGGTATCCCGGCAAAAAAATCCATCATGGCCCGGATTACGGGCACTGGGGTATAGAATGAGTTCAGGGAACTCTTTTTTAGGCTGTCCACAAGGGTATCCGTATACGTATCGCCCACATACTGGTTCAATGCACCTAAAAACCGTTCCCTGTATTTTTCATTTTTGAGGATGTCGAAGATATTGCCAAAACCCGGATTGTTGATAAAGGTGTGTCCAAGGGTGTCCGAATTTCGCAATGCGTCGATGGTCCGGACCATAAAGTCCAGATATTTCTTTTTTGAGTATTTCATAGATCGTGAGTTAAGGAATTTTCCGGACCGTCCATTAAGGTCGGCCCTGTAGGGGTTGCCCCCTGTTTTAAGATTATAACGCCATAGTATTATGTTCTTTTAAATGTTAATGCCGAATGCATGAATGTCAAGGGTGGATTTCATGACTTATAGTTTTAACTTGTTCTGTTCTTTGGGTTTCTTGACCTGCTCCTCTTCCAGACCATATAGCATTGGATCGAATCCATAGGGGTAATCATTACTATCAAATGTGTGCGGTTTTCCCAGGTCCTGGAACACAAAGTCTCGTAACGGAAATGTAGGTTCTCCCGTTTTGGTGGTATGATGGGGCACCCCCTCCACAAGTACATAATGGATCCCCGATCCATCCCTTACGATTTCCCTTTGCCAATGGTCACACTGGCCAGTTTTGTTGATTGTTCTTGTTTTCATGGTTCATATATTTAGTGTGTTTTCGATTTTCCTTATATCTAGTTTCTGTTCTTTGATCGCATCCAATGCCATTTGTAGATTTTCCGAATCCGAAAAATGTGTCCGCAGGTGTACCATGACCGGTCCATCGGCAGGCCTGAAATGTAGTTCTTGATTGTTGCGACCGGTTTCGGCATAGTGCCATCGACCATCTTTATAATGCCTTTTTAGGTAAGCGGTCCATCTACCGCTTTCCAATCGAATAGCATCCTTTTCGATCACAAAGTCCTTTTCCTTTACGATCTTTTTGGCCAGATAGTACTTGACCTTGGCACTATGGGCAGGGGACTCCATGGCTTCCCTGAAAGTTTTCCAGTCCATCCCCTGGGTATTTTCGACGTTCCTTTTACCAATGTACAACTGCCCCTCCCTGATGCCGAGGACAAGTCCGAACCTGAGCTTGGCAATCCGATCGACCCTTGCGTTCTGGAGCATTTCTTGGATCTCTTCACGGGTAAGGTGCAGAATGGCCGAAGAAGTCTTGAGAAAGGGTTGGAAGACAAGATAATGTGCATTGACCTCTGTCAACCTTAGGATCTCATGGCCTTTTATCGATGCTGGGAACAGGATCGGTCTGTGCAGATGCTCCAATACCCCTGCATCCAATGGCAATACCCCCTTCCCAAAGTACTTATTGGACCTAAAGGACTTTTCGATAATGAGGTCATACATTTTACCGAGGGATTCGAAATCGGATGGAACGGTCCTTTGGATGTCCCTTGCAAAAAAGGAATGTCCGAACTCAAGTCCGTCAGTTGCCTTTGGATGAAGGCTGGACAATCTTCCCAAGAGTTCCCGCCAATCCAGCGGTTTCCACATGGGAATGTTATCATGGTCCCTCAGGGCCATAACGGGGGCCTTCCGATGTCTGTCGTACCCAAACCGGATCGAGGCCAGGAGGTCGTCATTTTCCCTGACCTTGATGGTTCCCATGGCAACCACTCCTTGATCGAGTTTCACCAACCCTTCTATTTTTCGTTGATAGGAAATCAGGCCGTTCAACGAAGCATCCGATTGCCCTGTTTTGGCCATATCCAGGTTCCTGTGATACTTGAGCCTTTGGATGTCCCGGATGTCCTTCGTGCGGACCCTTTCATATTCCAAGGTGGCAAAGTCCCTAAAGTCCCTGTTCAATAACCTTTCCTTAAGGTTCCATAATCTGGCCATGAGCTTTCTTGTCCTTTTCCATGGGTCCAGTGGTCTGTTTTCCTGTAATGGCTCCATAATTATTGTTCGATGAGTTCAAGTATGATTTTACGCTTCAGGTCCAATGAGGGAATGGGATCGATCTTTTCACCCTTCTTGCTGACCTCATAATGCAGATGGTACCCAGTGGAATCCCCCGAACTGCCCACGGTCCCGATCAATTCGTGCTGTTGGACAAATTGTCCTTTGCTAACCAAGATCTTTGTCAGGTGCCCATAAAGGGTCCTGAAACCGAAACGGTGCCGGATGATGATGTGGGTCCCATATCCAGTTTTGGAACGGACAATGGAAACCACTGTGCCCGATGCGGTGGCATATACCTGTTTGTCCCTCGGTGCTGCAAAATCCAATCCCATGTGCTTTTTCCTTTTTCCGGAAATGGGATGTACACGGTACCCAAAGGCACTGCTCAACCTATAGTCCCCTTTTTCCAAGGGCGTGCACGAGGGGATTTCGTCCAACAGTCCGGGACTGTACCTGAAATAGGTTTCCAGGGAGGACATATAGGTGTAGTCCGGTATCTGAAAAAGATACTTTACGATCCTTTCCTCTATTTCAAAGAGCAACCGCTCCCTTTCCCTGTCCGAGACCATACTGTCCATTGGGGCATTCCCTGTATTGGCCCTGAGGGACATACCATAGCGGCCCATGGCCACCATCTGTTCCCCGATATCCTCCTCCATCATGGAAAAGGCCTTGCCCAATAGAAGTACCGTTAGGGCAACGATAAGGAATATGAGGTACCGGACCTCCTTCTTGCCGAGGGACATCAGATGTCCCAATATCCGTTTCAGACCTTTTTTTTTGAAAACCATTGCCATTTGAAAAAGTTTTATATATTTGTGGTGTCAGTTACAAACTTATTAATTATTTACAAATAAACAATTTTTAATCATATGTTGGACCGTTGGTTGGACAAAGACCATTTGATAGACCTCCCCGCCCTGTTCGGGCATTTCGGTCATGAACCTGTAAAAAGGGAACCCACCCATGTCCTGTTCAAAAGGAACGGCCGTTACAGCGTGGTCATCCATACCGAAAAAGGGTTTTTATATTACCATGTGGAGAGCCCCCAGAACAAACTGTCCGCTTCGGACCTTGTCTTGGAAGAGGTCTCCAGGACAGAGGGAAAAAAGAGCGAAACCCTTTGGGACAAGGTCGATCAAAAGTACCATCAGGTGACAGCGGACAAGGAATTGATGTCGGATACGTCCAAGGATGTGGGCCTTGAAAGGGTCCCTACTGACTTTAACCACTTCCATTCCTATGCGATGCCGTTCAAGGAAAAATCGGAAGGGGTTTATTCCGATGTTGCAGGAACGGATGCCTTTAAGGACCGTATCTTTGATACCCCTTCGGGAGAGCCATTGTTCCCCCTCTACAATATCCAGAACGAGACCTCGGGCTATTTCCTGGACGGTGACAAGGGTGTCTTGCCCTTTGGTGAATCCGATGCCAAACATTCCCTTTGGTATTCCAATATCCCAAAAACTATCGAATGGTTGGTCGTGTTCAAGGATCCCAGGGAGGCCATTGCCTTTCACGGGAAGTTCCAACTCGACAATGCCGTCTATATGGCCCTTGGGGAAATCAATTACGAGACCACCAAGATCTTGTTCGAGATCCGCAAATTGACCAAAGTGAAAAAGATCATCCTCTCGTTCACGGGAAGCAAAAAGATAGAGGGGTATTTACGGGACCTCAGTTTCATTTCCTTCATCGATGACACCAATTTCATGTTGAAACTTGGTGAAGGGGACCTAAAGGTCAAGTTCCACGCAGGGGACGAAAAATCCTTTCTGCGCTTTTATAATTCCATAAAGGATTTCAACCAGGGATTGGCAAAAAGCTTTTTAAAGTACAACAAGGCCCTGGATCAATTCCGCATCAATCGCCACAGTATTGTGGTGGGGAAGGAAGGGGACGGTATTTCGGTAAGGGTGCCCCTTGAGGTGGGTGCCATCAAATATTTTGTCTGGTCCTATCATAAGAACTATCTGGGCAAAACATTGGATATCCTCAAACCCAATATGGCCAATTGGCATTTGGAATGGGAATCTGACCAAAGTATTACATTAAAGGGGAAGGAGGTGCAGATGGAGGATTACCGGATAGCTTTATAAAATGGAAAAAGAGCGCTCCCGCCCTCTTTCCGAAATATTCCTTAACTCATTAATAAATGAATATCAACAAGTACCGCAAAGGTACGAAAATCAATATTCCTTAACAATTAAATACTCAGTAAAATGGAAAAACAAGTAGAAAGGGTTTTCGTAAAAGTGAACCAAGTTTGGCAAAAAGGGGAAATCCTCTCCAAAGAGGAAAGCATCCTAAAGATCAAGACCCGGGGAGGTCTGGAATTCAACATTGACGAGACCAGTCCCTATGTGGAGAAAATGCGGTCCCCCGCCCAACGGTTCGCTTATGGGGAGGCCAAGGAAAAATTGGAGGGCGCCTATATCAGTTTTGACAAGCTTCCCGAGAACGTACAGGATGCCCTGGTCAAGGGAGAGGAGTACATCCATCGTTCCACCTATGTCAACGAAGGGGAACTCAAGGAAAGTGTCAAGGCCGTCCAATTGATGTACAGTTCCCAGAGCGGGTCCAAATTGGATGTACAGATCAAAAGGAACGAGCCCGTGACCCTTGCCCAGGCCACCGCCTATAACCACCAGTTCTCCAAGGAAGAGTTCGAGGCCATGGTCAACGAGGGCAGATCCATCGTCTTCAACGGGGTGACCAAGGATGGGGAAATGTTCCCGAAGCTGGCCTATTACGAGCCAAAGCTCAATGACATCAGGACGAAGACCGCCCTTTCGGAGAATACCTATTTCTATGGGCAGCAGTTGACCAAACAGCAGGCCGATGCCATGAACAAGGGAGAGGCCGTGGAAATGTCCATAGCCACCAAGAAGGGCAGGAAGACCTATAGCGTCACCTATAGCCCCAGGGCAGAAAGGTTCATTACAAAATCCCCGGAAAAGGCCAATGTAAAGGATCTGGAAACCAAGGGTGCCGTTGTGGTCGGGGACGAAAAAAAAAAGAAACGGCATAATGTCATGAGCAAATAGGGGCCAAAAGATCCATTTGATGAACAAAAGCCGACATATTCAGATATATCGGCTTTTTTTCAATCCTATCGGCAATGAAGAACACCATAAGTTACAAAGAAGACCCAGAACATTATAAGCGGTTGATCGGTAAGATCAACCGGGAAGTGGACTTTGCGGGCCATCTATTGCGCACGGGCCATGTACTGCTCAAAAAAAGTGCAGGATCGATGGAATTCGCCAAGGAGGGCGACCGTATCGTCCTGATGACATCAAGGGAACCCATCTCCTATTTCAACCGCAATGACTCGGAGGACAAGGGACTTTTCTTTTCGTTCCTAAAGAATAGGGAGGAGAACTTTTACAGGGCCGTCGAACAGGGCCTGGAAATCATTGACAGTTCCCACGAACATGTTGCACAAAACGCAAAGGTCCCCCAAAAAAGAGGCAGAACGAAGTCCTTGGAGGAAAATTACAACATAGTACCAATGCGGAATGCCATATACCTGACCAAGGAAAGGGGCATTGCGATGGAAACCCTTGCATCCGATCCCTTTAGGGGCAGGATCTTTAATGCCTTCCACCATAACGACAATGGCGGCAAGATCGCCAATGTGGCCTTTCCAAAATTCGATATCGGGGGAACCCCCAGGAACTATATCCTGTACAACAGGCCCTATAGGGACAGGCATACGGGGGAATCCAAAAAATTCCGCCTGGTGCTCAACGGAAAGGACCATTTTCTGTTCAGTTCCAATCCACCAAAGGAAGGGGCCCAACGGATCGTTTTTGGGGAAAGCGAGGTGGACCTGCTGTCCTTCCATGAACTTGAGGGAAAAAAGGGGGATTTTTATATTTCCTTTGGGGGGAACGTCTATACCGAAAAACTGGATTTCTTTTATGAACTCATCACCCCCATTCTGTCAAGAAAAGGGGTCCAGCTCGTGTCCATTTTCGACAACGATGCCACGGGACACCGATTTGACATCCAGGTTTTTACCAAGCTCATCAATGGATTGGCAAAAGGCGTCTATATCGAGAACAGGATCAACCGGGAGAGGGTATCGATGAACATCCACTACCATAAGGACCGTCGAGGTCAAATGGCCCATGATGCCCGTACGATCGAAGACTCGATGGGTAAAGTGTTCCCAAAGGGCCAAGGGTTCAAGACCATCCTTTTTTCGGACAAGTTGGCCCTTGAATTTTCCATCCCGGAATCCAGATCCACAACCATCTTGGATCCACAGATGGCCAAGGCATTACGGTCATTTTTGACCACCTTGGTCGGACTGTACCTTCCTGTAAGGGCCAAGATCATGAAATCAAGGGGCAAGGATTGGAACGACGACCTGAAAAGCAGCAAGAAGGAAAGGTACGAACAACTTGGGACCGTGTATCCGGATAGGATACGCCCAGGGGACAAGATCGTCCTCAAGACCAACAGTGGACCGGAGGGTGCCCCCAATCAGGGCATCGTGGAGGAAATACGCACCACTGGAGTCTTGGCCGATTTTGGGCTCCGGTATTCCTATATGGTCCCCTTTCGGGCCATTGGGGCACACCTTAGGCACAAAAAGTTCTCAAAGGAAAACATCGCACAAATAAAAATATAAAGCCCTTATTTAGGGATCTTTCAAGACAGGCCAAATACCCATAGAAAGGGGAATGATCAAATATCAATGTATTGACTTAAATTTAAACAAATGAAAATAATGGAAGAACTATCGGAAGGGTTGAAGGACCACCAATATTACTATGAACTGCTAGATGCACTTATCGAAGAGAACGATATGGAACTCAAGAACCGCCTCCAAATAGGGGATGGATATACCCAGTTCATCCGGGACCAATCCAAGGTCCTGATGGACACTACCATCGAAATGGTACGGGAGAAGGGGATTTCCTTTCAGGAGGCATCCGACATCGCTTTGGAGGGATGGAGGGAAAGGACCTTTGGTTGATCCCATAATGGACAATATTCTTCCCTTCCATGCAAGATAAAAGGTTGGCATATTCGGCCATGTTCCTCTCCGTGGCCCTTTTTGCGGTGATCGGCTATATCGATCATTATGCGCTATTGGCCTACCATGGGATCGATGGGCCGATACTCCGATGGGTCTATGGGTTTTTTATGAAGTTCGGGCCGTTGCACCAAAAATACCTGGGCAAATTGTTATTGCTCATGTCCATCGTGGCGGCGGTCATGTTGTACCATCCCAAAAAGATAGCGGGAAAGACCTATACCAAGGGAGTGTTGTACCTGACCCTTGGAATTATATTTTTTGGCGTCGGTGATGCCCTTAAGGTTCCCAACATTGTTTTGTATTGGTCTTCCATACCTTGCTATTTCCTGGGGTTCCTGTTTTCCCTATTGGGCAGTGTCCATCTCTTTCAGGTGCTGTCCTTTACCGACCTCTCCAAAGAAGACCCTTTCAATGACGGGAACGAGACGTTCCAACAGATGGAACAAAAGATCGATACCCCCTATTCTGTGAACATTCCCTATGATTACCGTTTCAAGGGAAAGATCAGAAAAGGCTGGGTCAACTTCGTCAACCTTTTCAGGGCCCTGTTGATCATCGGCACACCGGGAAGTGGGAAGTCGTTTGCCCTTTTTGAAGAAATCATCGAGCAGCTTATCGGAAAGATGTTCACCTTGCTCATCTATGACTTCAAGTTCGATACATTGTCCCGTATCGCCTATAACCATTGGCTGAAAAAGAAGGAACAACTCGGAACTGATGATCCGGAAAAGCTGGGTTCCCTGCCTGGGTTTTACACCATTTCCTTCGATGATCCAGAAAGGACCCACCGGAACAATCCCATTAGCCCCTATTTGATGAAGTCACAGATCGATGCCTCGGATGCGGCCACCATCATCATGAAGAACCTCAATAAGGAATGGATCAAACAGAACGATTTCTTTTCAAGGAGTGCCATC
>NHBR02000015.1 GCA_002167435.2 Allomuricauda sp. TMED12 | reverse complement strand
TTCTTTTTGATACCTATATACGGATTTCAAATCACTGCTAAGGTAATCATCATCTACATTTACTTGCACATCATCCATCTTAAATTGACAAGGATGCTCGTAGCCCGCAGCATGCGTGATTTCCAAAAATTCTTTTTTAAATGTATTAAAGTATTGGGCCAATCTATCCGATTTTAAAGGCACGTTGATGCCGTTTTGGCGCCATTTGTTCTGAGTGGCAATCCCAGCAGGACATCGATTCGTATGGCAAACCTGTGCTTGAATGCATCCAATGCTCATCATGGCTTCCCGGGCCACGTTGATGCAATCCGCTCCCATAGCAAAGGCCATGGCTGCCTTTCCTGGGAAACCAAGCTTTCCGCTACCAATGAACACAATTCGCTCTGTAAGTCCATACTCCATAAACAGGCTATAAACTTTGGAAAAACCATAGGTCCAAGGTAGTGAAACATGGTCTGCAAAGCTAGGAGGAGCTGCTCCAGTGCCGCCTTCACCACCATCAATAGTGATGAAATCGGGACCTTTTCCTGTCTTCTTCATTAAATCTGCCAGTTCCTCCCACTGTTCCACTTTTCCAATAGCCCCTTTTATGCCCACGGGGAGTCCTGTTTCTTCCGCAACGGATTCAATAAATGCCAAAAGCTCCGGAATGGTCGAAAAAGCTTTGTGAGTGGGAGGGGAGATAACATCTTTGCCCACCTCAACCCCACGGATTTCTGCAAGTTCAGGCGTGATTTTTGAACCAGGGAGTACTCCACCTTTTCCCGGTTTTGCTCCTTGGGAGAGTTTTATTTCAATGGCTTTGATGCAAGGGTTTTCATCCACCAAGACCTTTAATTTGTCCATAGAGAACCCACCATCTCTAGACCGAACGCCAAAATAGCCTGTTCCAAAATGGAAAATAACATCTCCACCTTGTTTATGGTATGGGGAAAGCCCACCTTCCCCGGTATTATGATAAGCGCCACATTTTTCCACTCCTTTATTTAGAGACTTTATTGCTGCAGCTGATAAAGAGCCAAAACTCATAGCAGAAACATTGATAATGGAAGCTGGCCGATATGGTTTCTTGCGTTTGTTGTAGGCACCCATCACTTTGGCACAGGGCAAAAAATAGGGATGTTCTTTATTTGGATGGTTTTTTGGTACTTGAAATCCGATCATCGCATTTTTGATGAAGATATGTTGGTGTTTGTAAATATCCCTATCGGTTCCAAAGCCTTCGTAATTGTTTTCTTTTTTGGCCGAGGCATAGATCCAGCTTCGTTCTATGCGGTTAAAGGGGAGTTCCTCTCGGTTGTTGGCCACAAAATATTGTCGCATTTCTGGTCCAATGCTCTCCAACCAATAACGAAGATGCCCAACAATAGGATAATTATGACTTATAGTGTGGGCCTTTTGGAAAAAAATATCACGGATGGCGATTATGAGCAGGAATATCAAAACCCAAGCCCACCAAGGGATATCGGCCAAAAAATCAAGCAATGCTTCCATTTGTATAATTTGAAGTAGTAGCTACAAATATCAAGCCCCAATATCCAAATTCCAAATGCTGGAGGATATTGGGGCCTAAAATTTTATTTTTCTTAAAGTTGGCCTATTTACTTCTATCCAAATAATCCAATGCAATTTCGGTCATTGCTTTTACCCCCAATTGCAGCCCGCTATCATCAATTTTGAAATCGGGTGTGTGGTGAGGAAAATGTTCATCGGGCCCGGCATTGGGGTCTTTTCCTCCTAAGATGTAAAAGAAGCCGGGTATCTTTTCTTGATAAAAAGAAAAATCCTCAGCCCCCGTAATGGCTTTTACCAAATGTACATTTTCCGCACCTGCCACTTCGTGGAGGCTTGGAAGCGATGCTGCAGTTAATTCAGTATCGTTAAAAGTGATTGGCACTCCTTTGGCGATTTCAACGGTAGCTTCGGCACGGTATGCTTTTGCAATGGTTTCCGCCATCTCTTTCATTCTGTCGTTCACTTGCTTTTGCATATCGTAATCCAACGTACGGATTGTGCCTACCAGTTCCGCACTTTCGGGAATGATGTTGTTACGAACCCCACCACTGATTTTTCCAACAGTGATTACAGCAGCCTCTTTGGTCAACTCCAATTCACGGCTGATGATGGATTGATAGCCATCTACAATTTTAGAAGCGACGTAAATGGGGTCTACTCCACCCCAAGGTTGCGAACCATGGGATTGCTTTCCTTTGATTTTGACCACAAAACGTTGTGCTGCGGCCAAAGCTCCACCTGGCTTGTAGGCAATGTGCCCCACAGGAAGGTAAGAACCGATGTGAAGCCCATAAATGGCATCTACTTTTGGGTTATCCAACACCCCTTCTTTTACCATAAGTTCTGCTCCACCTTCCTCTCCTGGAGGTGCTCCCTCTTCAGCAGGTTGGAATATAAATTTTACGGTTCCGTGGATTTTATCCTTGTTTTTTGCCAGAACCTCAGCAGTTCCCATCATTATGGCAATGTGAGTATCGTGTCCACAAGCATGCATTACACCAACGTCTTTGCCTAAATATTCGGATTTAACTTCAGATTTAAAGGGGAGATCGTTTCTTTCTACTACGGGCAGGGCGTCAATATCGGCTCTGAGTGCAACAACTTTTCCAGTATGGTCTCCTTTTAAAATTCCTACTACACCAGTATGTGCCACCCCAGTTTGCACCTCAATTCCTAAAGATTTTAAGTGCGCTGCAATTTTCTCGGCAGTTTTGAACTCTCTGTTACTGAGTTCAGGGTTTTGGTGCATATCGCGGCGCCATTCGATCACCTTGGATTCGACAGCGGCAATATCTTTTTCGAGCCCGTGGTCTTGGGCATACATGGTTAAACTTGCACAACAGAGCGCAAGTGCTAAAACTTTCTTCATAATAATGTGTTGGTTTATAATTTAATTGGACGGTATCCTTGGTTTTGTAATTGGATGTTGGCTGTCATTGCAGATAGCGCAATCTTAACTCCAGGAATCAAATCTTCTTTTGGAAGTTCCCTTGTTTTTGATGATTGTCCGCACATGATGACTTCCACACCGGCACCCAATAAACTTTCTACAAGTTCACGGTTTGGGTTGTCCACCTCGTATCTTTTTTGAAATGCTTCATCTGACAACAGGTTTCTGGCAGCGCTTCCATGAACAATGAGTGCCACTTTTAATTGGGAAAGCGAGAATCCATTTTGTGCGTGTAAATTTAAAAAACGCGCAACCGTGTTCAAGTTTCTATTGATTTCCGTATCAGATTCTGGACCGTCTTTAACATCAAAAACTACCTTAAATTCTTGAGAAGTGTCAGTTTTGAAGTCGGGATTGTCTATTTCCCAAACAGCTCCATAGTCTTCTATAATCGGGCCTGATTTGGTTTTTTGGGAAATTCCGGAAAATGTCATAAAAAGTAAAAGAAATAGGGGGAAAGGGTGAAAATTCATCAGCAATATTAATTGAGAGCCTAAATATATTCAAAAAACAACGTAAATCCGACAACAGTGTTTATAAAAAGTGAAAGGTTCATTTTAGCAAAAGGTCAATATTGGCTAATTTCACGCCTACTTTAAAAAGCTTCTGGCCCTTGAGTAATTTTATAGATGAATTGAATGATGCGCAGCGCGCTCCCGTGCTGCACAAGGATGGACCTCTAATGGTGATTGCCGGTGCAGGCTCCGGTAAGACCCGGGTGCTGACTTATCGAATAGCCCATTTGATGGAGCAAGGGGTGGACTCCTTTAATATTTTGGCACTTACCTTTACCAATAAGGCAGCACGCGAAATGAAAAAGCGTATTGCCACAATTGTTGGGGATTCTGAGGCCAAGAACCTTTGGATGGGAACGTTCCACTCCGTTTTTGCCAAATTACTTCGCTTTGATGGCGATAAATTGGGCTTCCCGAGCAATTTCACCATTTATGACACCCAAGATTCCCAACGTTTGATTGCTTCCATCATCAAAGAAATGGGGCTGGACAAGGATATTTACAAGTATAAGCAGGTCCAAAACCGAATTTCATCTTACAAGAATAGTTTAATCACCGTCAAGGCCTATTTCCAGAACCCTGAATTGATGGAGGCCGATGCCATGGCCAAACGTCCAAGGTTGGGAGAGATTTATCAGAATTATGTGGATCGATGCTTTAAGGCGGGCGCCATGGATTTTGATGACCTTTTATTGCGAACCAATGAGTTGTTGACCCGTTTTCCTGAAGTGTTGATGAAGTATCAGGATCGATTCCGATATATTTTAGTGGATGAGTACCAAGATACCAACCATTCACAATACCTTATTGTAAAAGCGCTTTCTGACCGATACCAGAATATTTGTGTGGTAGGGGATGATGCACAGAGTATTTATTCTTTCCGAGGAGCGAACATTAGTAACATCTTGAACTTTCAAAAGGATTATGATGATGTGGCCATGTACCGTTTGGAGCAAAACTATCGCTCTACCAAAAACATTGTTAGCGCTGCCAACTCCATAATAGCCAACAATAAAAACCAGTTGGAGAAAAATGTTTGGACCTCCAACGATGATGGTGGGCTTATAAAAATACATCGCAGCGTTACCGATGCTGAAGAAGGGCGTTATGTGGCAGGCTCTATTTTTGAGAGCAAGATGCAGAATCAGATGCAAAACGGTGATTTTGCGGTATTGTATCGGACCAACTCTCAATCAAGGGCTATTGAGGATGCGCTTCGTAAACGAGATATTCCCTACCGTATTTATGGTGGACTTTCCTTTTATCAAAGAAAGGAAACCAAGGATGTGTTGGCCTATTTGCGGCTTATCATCAACCCAAAAGATGAAGAAGCGCTAAAGCGGGTCATAAATTTCCCGACTAGGGGAATTGGGCAAACCACCGTGGATAAAATGGTAGTGGCAGCCAATCATTATGACCGTTCTATTTATGAGGTAATGGAGCATCTGGATAAGCTCAATTTGAACATAAATGCGGGGACCAAGCGCAAGTTGACGGATTTTGTTACCATGATTAAGAGTTTTCAAATCATGAACGAGGGTTCGGACGCTTTTACCTTGGCAGAACATGTTGCCAAGAAAACGGGCTTGCTGTTGGAGTTTAAAAAGGATGGTACTCCCGAAGGTATCGCCAAGATGGAGAACATTGAGGAACTTTTGAACGGTATAAAAGATTTTGTAGAAGGTCAAAAAGAGATAGCTGATGCCACAGGAAGTCTGACCGAATTTTTGGAAGATGTGGCCCTCGCTACGGATATGGATAAAGATATTGGGGATGATGACAGGGTCGCCCTAATGACCATCCACTTGGCCAAAGGATTGGAATTCCCATATGTATATATTGTTGGGATGGAAGAGGATTTGTTCCCATCGGCCATGAGTATGAATACGCGAAGCGAATTGGAGGAGGAGCGAAGGTTGTTTTATGTGGCCTTGACCCGTGCCGAAAAGCAAGCATTCCTTACCTATACTCAAAACCGGTATAGATGGGGTAAATTGATTGATGCGGAACCCAGTCGTTTTTTGGAAGAGATAGAAGAGCAGTATGTGGAGAACCTAACTCCTGTGAACGATGGCTATCGATATAAATCGATGATCGACAAGAATATTTTCGGTGAGGTGGACAAAAGTAAGCTTCGACAAATTAAGCCTCAAAATGGTACGCCCCCAAGTACTCAGAAGCCTAACGAAAGCCAGCTACGGAAGTTAAGAAAGCTAAAACCCGAAATTTCTTCACCAGCTATGGCGACGGATATTGATCCTGGATTGGTTGTGGGCGCCCGCGTGAACCACACCCGATTTGGAAGGGGAAAAATACTGAACATTGAAGGCGCCGGGAACGATAGAAAAGCTGAAATTCATTTTGACCAAGGAGGAATCAAAAAATTGTTGCTGCGTTTTGCCAAACTTGAGGTTTTGGATAATGCCTGATATAAATTTTTGTTTTCTGATAATTAAACCATCACCGGTTTAGGGATTTTCTAAATAATTTTTGGGAGTCCACATAGGTGGTTAAAAATGCTTAAATTCAGAGTTGAATTTTTGAATTTTTAGACCAAACCAACCAACTTTCCCCTATGAAAAATCTCTTTCTCAAACCTGTATTTCTAGCTGTATCCATTCTTATTGTTACCCTTTTTGGAATTGCTGGCTATCATTATGCATTAGGATACCCAGCTTGGGCAACCATGTTGGCCGGAATACTGATAGGTATTGTATTGCTCGTCCTATTAAAAATACTATTGACCTGGCTGGCACCTTTAGTAAAGAAAATACCGCTAACAGCTGTAACAACTCTATTTGGTGGGTTTTTAACCTTGTACATTTTGCGGATGTATGCTTTTAGATGGCCTGCTGTTTTATTTTATGGTCTTGCACTTTTTGGCTTTATCTGTTTAGTATTGTTCACTTTAGGTCTTTGGCAAATCATTAAAAAGAAGAATGCAAAAGAAGGGAGCATCCTTATTGTTTTAAGTGTTGTTTCGGTGGTTTTAGGGTTTTATGGATTTAAATCCCTGGATGGTGATCCATATGTGGATGCATCAGTAGCAGAAGAAACCGCTGATATAACTTATTTGAGTGAAAGAGGTGTTGAAAACCCAGCTACAAAAGGAAATTTTGAGGTAGATGTTTTCACTTATGGAAGTGGAACAGATGAAAAGCGACCAGAATATGCCGATGGGGTGAAAATGAAGACACCTACGGTAGATGCTTCTTTATTGCTACCTGATTGGAAGGGGAAAAAGAAAAAATGGCGAGAAAGCTATTGGGGATTTGGCGTGGATAGCTTCCCGTTGAATGCCCGTGTGTATATGCCTAAAGGCGATGGCCCTTTCCCCATGGTAATGATGGTGCACGGTAACCATAGCATGTTGGATTATTCCGATGATGGCTATGGTTATCTGGGCGAACTTTTGGCTAGCAGGGGTATTATAGGGGTCTCTGTGGATGAGAATTTTATCAATGGACATTGGTCTGGTGATTTTATGGGCAAAGAAATGCCTACTCGTGGATGGCTATTGTTAAAGCATTTAGAACAATGGGAAAAATGGAATCAAGAAAGTAGTTCTGATTTGGCCGGCAAAGTGGACTTGGATAATATTGTACTTGTGGGCCATTCCAGGGGAGGAGAGGCAGTGTCCATTGCGGCGGCTTTTAATACATTGGATAGGTTCCCTGACAATGGCAATGAAAAATTCGATTTTGGTTTTGGAATCAAAGGGATCATAACAATAGCACCCACTGATTATAGGTATAATAGAGAAATTAGTCTAAAAGACATTAATTATTTGTCCATTCAAGGGGCTTACGACTCCGACGAGACCAGTTTTTGGGGCATGCGACCTTTTCACCGTCTTAAATTTTCAAAAGACTTTGATGGCTTCAAGGCAGGTTTGTATATGAATCATGCCAATCATGGCCAGTTTAATTCTACCTGGGGACGATCGGATTTTGGTGTGCCCATGAAATGGTTGCTCAATCTTAAACCTTTGGTTTCAGGCGAAGAGCAGCGTCAAACGGCCAAAGTTTATGTGAGCGCTTTTGCGGAGGCAGTATTAAATGGGAATAAGGATTACCAACCCATGTTCAAAAACGTGGATTTGGTAAGCGATTGGTTGCCAAAAGAGGATTACAGAAGCCAATATAGCGATGTGCACAAAGAAGTTCTAGTAAATTTTGAGGGCGATATAGATGTGACCAGTGCATCAAATGCAATTAAACTATCTGCTGAGAACTTTAAGGTATGGCGCGAAATGGAGTTGGAATCTCGAGATGGTGGAAGTCAGCAGAACAATGCTTTGGTACTGGGTTGGAGTTATGGCACGAATGTAAGCAAGGATTCTATCCCAATCTATACAATTGGAATACCGGATACCTTAAAGAATTTAGGTAACGCAGATACCTTAGCTCTTTCCATGGCTATGGGGGATTTATCAGAATTAAAACTTAAAGATGAAGATAAAAAAACCGAAACACCAAAAATCGGATTCAATTTTAGCGTTGTGCTCAAAGATAGTTTAGGGAATTCCGCTTCTGTGGAGTTGGATGATAAAAACAGGCTCCCGAGTACGATCAAAACCAAGTTTACCAAGTTTAAATTTTTGGATAAAGATATGATTGGTAAGGATTCGGAGGTACAATTGAAAAGTTGTTACATTCCAATTTCTTCCTTTTTAGAAAAGACCGATAACCTAAAACTGAATAAACTACAAAGTATCCATTTGGTTTTTGACAAGGATTCTCTTGGTGTAGTTGTCTTGGATGATATTGGATTTTATAAACGAGTGGAACGGGATACCACCCAATAATGGCTCATTCCGAAAAGCCACAGAATTGCTGTCCTGTCGGCATTATTGTAGGATATTCTGAACGATATTCCAATATGAACGTTTGGAAGTATGCTGTTTGATCTCCGTAGTTCGTGACACACTTAGGTTTTTCTCCAATATTGTTTTTTGCTAAAGGCTGGGCGACCAAAACCGCCTCATTATGGAGTTTTATTCCCGCTTGAGAAATACTGGTGATGTATTCCTGTTTGTTGATATCGTAAACTAATAGGGGGGAGTGGCTTGAAGTTCCAGAAAGTCCCACAAACAAATATTGTTTTTGTTTGGCCCATAATCTTGCATCATACGATTTAAAAGGAAGCACTATGGGCGTCTTATCATTTTTTGCCATGATTTTTAATAGGGTAGTTTCTTCGTCTGGATCGTAGTTGCGCTCTATTTGGATAGAATCCTTAAAAACAAGCGTGAAGGAAGTTAAATTTTCTTTTTGAGTTGTGTCAATGGGTATTTCCGATCCTTCTAAATAGCCATTGTCATAATTATTAGGGCCATTAAAAGAGTCCGAGCTTAACGGGAAATCTATTTGAGATGTTTGCTGATGATAGTTTTCTCCATCAAAAGAAAGGACGCTGTAGATTAATCCCCAATCATTGTTTGGATAGGTTTTATTTGGGATAAATATTTTGGAAGCATCATTACTTACTATAAAATCAATGGTGTTGCCCAAAGTGTACTCGATGGTGATTGAGCTTTGGTTATTGGGGAAAATCAGAGCTTTGCTCAAACCATTTTTAAATCTATAGGCATGAAGTGTAACGTAACCTTCTATTCCTGAAGACCGACCATTTCCTTTGAAAATGTAAATGGGGGCTTGTGATTGTTGATTTAGAATAAAAATATCCGTAAATCTCGCAGAAAGGCCATGTAAAGGGAATGACTTGATCTTTTGATTGTTTTGGAGTAATGCAACGGACTTTATTTCTGGACTTGAGCCACCAAGTCTGGAATCCCAAGAGAGGATCGCCATTGATGTATCCTGTGTCATGGAGAGTGACAAGCCTTCATCTAAATCATCAATTTTTGTAAAATCAATAAGAATTTTGGGATTGCTTACCTCCTCCAGTATTTTTGATATAGCCTGATTGATTTGACTGGCACCCTTGGCGAAATTGGTGCTATCCACATTGAGTTTATTAAGATTATGAAGCAGTATGGCAACTGAATCAATCAATTCAATGCCATGAGTTAAACTCGAGGATTTAGTATTGGAACCATCAATATCCCTATCCACCTTTTTGCATTGAAGGCATGGGATTAATAAAAGCAAGAGGAGAATGGTTTTAGTTGACATCAAACACTACTACTTTAAAAGTGATTAATTGTTTGCAAAAGCCTTTTTTGTTTGAGGGATTTTTGACTCAACCAAGTATCCGTTGGTGATTTTGTACCCCTTTTTGGTCAAATTATTTAAATCGTTTTCGGTTGAAGAGATACCTAAGAGAATGTACACGGGTTTGCCTTTCTCCTGTTTATTGGTTTCTATGTTATGATATACCATTGGGTCTCCATACAGGGAGGATACCATTACCTTATCGTTGGATTTATAAAGAGCTATATTTTTAATACCATGGCCTAAACAATCCATTTTTGTTTGCCAAGAGAAAACACCAAATTGATCATCTTCCGAAACTAAAAAGCCAATCTTGTGTTTATCCGCATCAAAAGCGATTACCAATTCATCAAATTCTTTTGGAGAACGTATCCCTTCAATTATTCTGCGCATTTTTTCGTTAAGGGTCACTATCTCATTCAGATTTTTACAATCCCATGCTTCCAAACTGTTTAGTTGAGTCAATAAACTGTCCAATTGGACAAAAATGTCCTTGGCATCAAATTGATTGCGCTCCCTGTTGTTAGAGATGTTACAGCTTGTAAAATATGTCAGAAATCCGAAACCCATCAACAGGAAAATGATTGTTTTTAATCTCATAAGAATAAAACTTTTGATTAAAGTTGGGATATTTATCTCATTGCAAATGGCCAAAATCAACCAACCCCACATATGGATTGATGAATGGCCCATTTCCCTTTATGGAGATTCCAAATTATAGGTTAAGATTTACTAATACTCAGCACACTACTGGGCGACCTATGTTTAGCTGGAATAAGTAGTATCTTTGTTATGAATTCCTTTTAAATCAGGGACATTTTATTCTACCAATGGCTGAGCTGATAAAACTTTACGAAGAAAACCCGAACCCAAAACAGGTCGCAAAAGTAGTTGATGTGCTTAGGAAGGGAGGGCTTGTGATATATCCTACGGATACGGTTTATGGCCTTGGTTGTGATATTACCAATTCCAAAGCATTACAGCGCATTGCCAGAATTAAAGGTATAAAACTGGAAAAAGCCAACTGGTCCTTTATATGTGCGGATTTAAGCAATTTGTCCGATTACGTAAGGCAAATAGATAGTTCCACTTTTAAAATACTAAAGCGAACACTGCCAGGTCCTTATACATTTATTTTGCCGGGAAACAACAATCTGCCAAAAGATTTTAAGAAAAAGAAAACGGTGGGTATCCGGGTGCCGGATAATGCCATTGCCAGGGCATTGGTATCCGAGTTGGGACACCCTATTGTATCTACATCCATTAGAGATGATGATGATGTTTTGGAGTACACTACGGACCCAGAACTTATTTTTGAAAAATGGCAGAATCTTGTAGATATTGTTATTGATGGAGGATATGGGGATAATGTAGCATCCACGGTAATAGACCTTTCTGGAGATGAACCAGAAGTTATACGGGAGGGCAAGGGAAGTCTTGAAATTTACTGAATAAAAAAAGCGGCCATTTGGCCGCTTTTCTATTTAAGCTAATACTTGCTTATTTCTTATTTGCCTGTACCACCAATGGCAGGATCTTTCATTCCTTCTTCGATCATGTTATAGAACTGGTCGATTTTTGGAAGTACAACAATTCTAGTTCTTCTGTTTTTTGCTCTGTTGGCAGAAGTGTCGTTATCAACTAGTGGGACATAGTAGCTACGTCCAGCAGCTGTCATTCTAGCTGGGTCTACACCAAAATCATTTTGTAGGATTCTAACAACAGATGTTGCTCTTTTGGCACTCAAGTCCCAGTTGTCTGCTAGTTCTGAAGTTCTGATTGGCACATTATCAGTGTGACCTTCTACCATAAATTCAAAGTCAGGCTTGTTGTTTACTACTTTGGCTACTTTACCAAGTACTTCTTTGGCAGCACTTGTTACGTTATAACTTCCGCTTCTAAACAACAATTTATCGGAAATGGATACGAAAACGACACCTTTCTCAACACTGATTTCGATGTCTTCATCGTCCAAGTTGCCCAAAACACCTTTAAGGCTCTGTACCAATGCAAGGTTAACAGAATCTCTTCGTGTAACGGCATTTTGTAATTTTCTAATGGTAAGGTCTTTTTCCTGAAGACTCTCAAGGGATTTCTCAAGGTTTTCAGCACCTTTTGTGGTAAGTGTGGTCAAGTTGCCCATGTTATTGATGAGCTCTTGGTTGTTTGCTTTTAGGAATGCGTTTTGGTCTTCGAGAGTTTTCAACCTAGAACTTGCAGTTGCTTTTTCTTCCAAGCAATCGTTGAGCTTAACGGTTGCAGAGTTCAATAGGTCTTGCGTTTCTTTTTGTTTGGCTTCAAGATCTGCATATTTCTTTTGCGATACGCAAGAAGATAATAAAACTGTCATCGCCAATGTTCCTAGAAAAATTTTTTTCATAGTTCAGAGTATAATTTAAGGATTGTTAGATATATCAAATGTTAAAAAACTACACCAAAATTAGATAAAAAGCAAGGCTCCTATATTTCGGCTTCGTTAATCTTTTACTAAAATGTTAAAACTCGCTACTTGATGTACGAAATAGGACCACACTATGGATGTCGCAACGTAATACTTTAATAAAAAATTAGCTTTTTCGCGCTTTCTGTACATTTTTATAAAGTTAGCATAAAAACTGAGATGAGCCTTGAGGATCGCGAAACAGTGATCAAACTTTAATTGAAAAATAAATCGGATTGCAGCAATGGCATCTAGCAGTAAGCGAGCAATTATGATGGGAAACGCTTTTCTTCTGGGTAGGTTTTTTGTGATGGAGTAGAGAGAGTTCCTGAAATTGAGAAAGGTTTTCTTCGGATTCATGTTGGATAATGTACTTCCTCCCAAGTGATAGACCTCACTGGTTCCTACATAATATACTTTGTGCCCGGCATTTTTGGCTCGCCAACAAAGATCAATCTCTTCTTGATGGGCAAAATAATCCTCATCAAAACCTTCAAGAGCTCTAAAAACTTCACTCTTAATAAACATACAGGCGCCGGTTGCCCAAAATACTTCTTTGATGTCGTTATACTGTCCTTCGTCTTTTTCAATGGTTTGGAAGATTCTTCCCCTACAAAATGGGTATCCAAACATATCAAGGAACCCTCCGGCTGCACCAGCATATTCAAAATGATCCCTTTGGTTAAGATCCAGTATTTTAGGTTGAATGATAGAAGCTTTAGGAAGTGTTTCAAAAGCGTCTTTTATGGGTCCCAACCAATTTGGTGTGACCTCGACATCGGAATTTAATAGACAGAAAACATCTGCATCAACATTCTTGAGCCCATCATTGTAGCCTTTGGCAAAGCCTCCATTGGATTTATTTTGAACAATACCAATTGTGGGATATTCTCTTTTTAAAAAAGCGATGGAACCATCAGTACTAGCGTTATCCACAACGTAAATATCCGCACCCTTGGAATACTCCATAACAGAGGGCAGGAACCTTTTTAGTAAGGTTTCTCCATTCCAATTGAGTATGACTACGGCGATTTTCAAAACGGAGGCAAATTAACGGCTAAAATCAGGAATATCCTCTAAAAACCCATATTTTTCATTGTTGTGGTCCATTTCGCAATAGTAATGTTCCAAACCGTTGGTCACCATCAGGTACTCGGCTTTTAGTTGATAGTTATACCGCGCTATCTGATCAAAAGTGGACTGGGTGATTTTAACCTCTGGTGCCTTGCACTCAATCAAAAGAAAAATAGTGCCATCTGGATTAAAAACAACAACATCGTAACGTTTCTTTAATTTGTTTACAGTAAGTTGTTTTTCTACATTGATGAGGCTCTTCGGGTAATTTTTTGTGAACACCAAATAACGAAGCACATGCTGGCGCACCCATTCTTCAGGTTGAAGTACCACAAATCTTTTACGTATTCCGTCAAAAATGTACTGTTTATTTTGGCTATTTTTGATTCGAAATGAATAAGGTGGAAAGTTCAAATCTTGCATTCTACAAAACTGGTGATATAATTTGAATGGACAAAGTAAAAGAGATTGTATCGGAAATCAATAATGGTAATCCAAAACCCATCTATTTTTTAATGGGGGAGGAACCCTATTATATTGACCGCATCTCTCAATACATTGCAAATAATGTACTTACCGAAGATGAAAAAGGTTTTAATCAGATGGTGCTTTATGGCAAAGATACCTCTGTAGATGAGGTAGTTGCCAATGCTAAACGGTTCCCTATGATGGCGCAGTACCAGGTTGTCATTGTAAAGGAAGCACAACATTTATCCAGAACCATAGAAAGTCTTGTTCCGTACGCCGAGAATCCGCAACCAACCACCATTTTGGTGCTTTGCTACAAGTATAAAAAGTTGGATAAGCGAAAAAAACTCTATAAAACCATTAAAAAGAGTGGAGAACTTTTTGAAAGTAAAAAACTTTATGAAAATCAGGTAGCGGATTGGATAAGACGAACATTGGCAGGTAAAAAATATAAGATATCTCCAAAGTCTTGTGTGATGCTGGTTGAGTTTTTGGGCACGGACCTGAGCAAGATCAGCAATGAATTGGATAAATTGACCTTGATTGTACCGGTAACCACCGAAATCACACCTGAGTTAATAGAAGAACACATTGGCATTAGCAAGGACTTCAACAACTTTGAATTAAAAAAGGCAATCGGTGAACGGAATGTAAAAAAGGCTTCAAGAATCATTGATTATTTTGCCCAAAATCCAAAGGACAACCCATTTGTGGTAACGATTACCCTCTTGAATACTTTTTTCACCCAATTGTTACAGTATCATGGACTTAATGACCACTCTCCTGGTAATGTGGCCAAGATCTTGGGGGTGAACCCATATTTTGTGAACGAGTACGTAGTAGCTGCAAAGAACTATCCTATGAAAAGGGTGAGCGGTATTATTTCCAGCCTTAGAACTTTGGATTTAAAGGGCAAGGGAGTTGGAGCCAGTAATATGGCACAAGCCGATTTACTGAAGGAACTTCTGTACGAAATAGTTTAATCATCTACTTTTTGTCCACACTGTATTTACCAGGACCAAGAAGCATTATTGCAATAAAGGTTACCAAATAAAGCAAAGCCTTTTCTTTAACGTTAAATGGATCTGCAGAATGAATCATAAAAGCGGCAACGAACATGGTAATGGCAGTAGGTATGGCTGCCCATCTTGTTTTAAAACCTATAATGATTAAAACCGGGCAGATAAATTCAGCTACAACAGCCAAAAAGAGTGAAGGAGCTTGACCAATCCCGAATGGATTGGCAAATTCTGTGTTACCGCTGATAAGGTTCATAAGTTTTGGATAGCCATGGGTAAGCATAAACACAGATGGTACAATTCTTAGTAATGCTAACCCTGCGTGTGTGGAAGTGTTATTTTTCATGTGGGGAAATTTAATCCCCGTGAAAATATAAATTAAGTTTTAAAAAACGCAACAATAATCGACGAAAAGCATTTTGGAATCACCTTCTCTCCAAAAGTGCTACCTAAGCGCTGGAAATGATTTTGGGTCGGATTCGTGCATGATTTGGTATACTTTCTCAAAAATATCCTCAGCATTGGGCTTGGAGAAATAATCGCCATCCGATGCATATGCAGGACGATGTGCTTTCGCAGATAATGTCTGCGGTGCACTGTCTAAATACCTGTAACCACCCTGTTTTTCAACCACTTCTTGCATTAAGTATGCAGAGCATCCACCGGGAACGTCTTCATCCACCACCAAGAACCTATTGGTTTTTTCTAAACTTTTTACCACATCGTGCTCTAAATCGAAGGGGAGCAATGATTGGGCATCTATTATTTCGGCGTCTATCCCGACTTCCAAAAGGTCTTGAGCGACCTGCTCTACAATCCGTAGGGTGGAGCCGTAAGACAACAGCGTAATGTCCGTTCCTTCTTTGAGTGTTTCCACCTTACCGATTGGTGTGCAGAACTCACCTAAATTGGAGGGTTTCTTTTCTTTTAAGCGATATCCATTTAGACTTTCAATGATCAAGGCAGGTTCATCACTTTTCATAAGTGTATTGTAAAAACCCGCAGCCTGAGTCATATTTCTAGGGGCCAGGATATACATTCCCCGTAGCAAATGAATCAATCCGCCCATGGGCGAGCCTGAGTGCCAGATTCCTTCTAAACGGTGTCCTCGTGTACGTACAATAAGCGGCGCTTTTTGTTTGCCAACGGTTCTGTACATTAAAGTGGATAAATCATCACTCAATGTTTGGATGGCATAGAGGATATAATCCAAGTACTGTATTTCGGCTATGGGGCGCAACCCGCGAAGAGCCATACCAATTCCCTGACCAATTATTGTGGTTTCCCGTATTCCAGTGTCAGCTACTCTAAGTTCTCCGAATTTTTTCTGAAGACCTTCGAGACCTTGGTTAACATCTCCTATATTTCCGGTATCCTCACCAAAAACCAATGCCTCAGGGTACTTACTGAACAATTTATCGAAATTGTCCCTCAAGATAACTCTTCCATCTACCTCATCAGTATCATTGGCATAGGAAGGAAGTACAGGTTCAATTTTTGTAGCCTTATTGCCTACTTCGTTGTAAAGGTGTGATCCGTATTCATATTCGTGGGTTGTGATGAAGTTATCCACCCATTGTTGAAGCTGTTGTTTTTCTGGAGTGGATTCTCCCAAAAGATAGCGTAGTGCTTTTCTTGATTTAGAGGCTAAATCCTTTTTGAGAGGTTCTTCAATGGCAATTAAATCGTTTTTCAGTTTGGTGATGAAAGCTCGGTTTGGACTCTGGCCTGCTGCTTTGTCGAGCAATTGCACCAGCTGTTTCTTAGCTTCCAATTGAGGCTTTAAAAACTCTGACCACGCCTCTTTTTTAGCTGCACGTACCTTATGCTTTATTTCTCGCTCAACTTTCTTAAGCTCTTCTTCAGTGCTTATTCCATTATCAATAATCCATTCCCTGAAACGTTTGTTGCAATCATTTTCGCGCTCCCATTCCAAACGTTCTGCGGACTTATATCTTTCATGAGATCCAGATGTAGAGTGACCTTGGGGCTGCGTGAGCTCTTTAACATGAATGAGTACTGGAATATGACCTTCACGGGCTATGTCCGAAGCATTTTCAAAAGCATGGATTAGGGCCGTATAGTCCCATCCATTTACTTTAAGTATTTCAAAACCTTCATTGTCCTCATCTCGCTGAAGTCCGCTAAGTGCTTCCGAAATATCACCTTTGGTGGTGTGGTATTTTGAAGGTACGGATATCCCATATTCGTCGTCCCAAATACAGATTACCATGGGAACTTGCATTACCCCGGCGGCATTCAATGTCTCAAAAAAGTGCCCTTCACTGGTACTTGCATTTCCTATAGTTCCCCAAGCTACTTCATTTCCATTTTTAGAGAAGTTGGTCTGGTCAATGCCCTCTACATTACGATATATTTTGGATGCTTGTGCAAGACCCAATAATCGAGGCATTTGACCTGCAGTACAGGAAATATCGGCACTACTGTTTTTTTGTTCGGTCAGGTTCTTCCAAGAACCATCTTCATTTAAACTGTGGGTTACAAAGTGACCGCCCATTTGCCTTCCGGCACTCATGGGTTCTTTTTCTATATCGGTGGTCGCGTAAAGTCCGTGAAAAAAAGCTTTTGGATTTAAATATCCAAGTGCCATCATGAAAGTTTGGTCACGATAATAACCGCTCCTAAAATCGCCATCCTGGAATGCTCTTGCCATGGCCAACTGCGGCAGTTCCTTGCCATCACCAAAAATTCCAAATTTGGCTTTCCCTGAAAGAACTTCTCTTCGTCCCATTAAGCTACATTCCCTACTGGTGACGGCAGTCTCATAATCTTGAAGAATTTGAGATTTGAAATCGTCAAAAGAAATATCGCTACTTGTACTAGGGTTAGGTTTCATGGATTGTCGAAGATTTATGCAAAATTACTAAAAATCAATCAAAATTGCAATATGCAAATGCGTTAATAAAATGAATTACTTTTAATAATAAGGGGTAAATACTAGTTATTTATCAATTTCAAGGTGCTCAGAAAAGCATTTATTGTCAATATGATAATTAAAGCCACTTTCGAGTAAATAGCCCAATCAGTGTTCTTGGGCTAATTGTAACTATAAAACGAATACGTTGCCCGTAGTCGTCCTGACCTATTTCCCAACCTCTATTGGAGTACATGGGGAAGTATAATTCAAAATAATCAGTCACCAAATTTAAACGGATACCGGAGTCATAGACAAATCGTGGATTGTCCCCTTTATTTTTTAAAAAACCAAGGTCTCCGTAAGCTTCTACCCATCTCCAAATGTTTGTACTTGCATTGGTGGTTGCAATCCAATCGTTGGCAAAGGGATTTTCGAGCTTTGACTTAAATCCTCCTTCAGCAATTATGACCTGTTGGCTGTAAATCCCTGAACTTTCGGATCTGCCTAAATACGCAAGATCGAACATATAGTCTGTCGGCCTATCCAAAGCAAAGCTAAAAAAGTCCGATTCTGTCTTGTTTCGTAAAAATTTACCGGCATAAAAGCGCAGGTTCAATTGCCTGTTGCTTTGAAACAACTTCCTATATTCCCATTCAAAGGCTAGTTTTGTAAATTCGCTGGAATGCTGAGCATCTACCGACCACGACGAGTAATTCAAGATATTATTGTCAACATCGGTAAAACGCGCATTCATGACCCCATAGTCAGGGTCGGTATCCAATTCACCTATTAGATTATCGTCGATACTCCTAATCACACTCCTATACCTTAATAAAAGGTATTGTCTACGGTTAGACAGCAGATCATTTGGACGCCAACCAAAACTAACTGCGGGTGTTAGTGTGGTAAATCTGGAATTTTCCTGAAAATGCGAAGTAGATGCCGAAAACGAATAGTTGGATACGAAAAGACCTGTTTTTTTGTGATACTTGCGATACCTAAAACTGGCTTTTCCAACCATTGTGTGTTCCAAAAACGAGTAGGTCGGGGATATATCGTACTGGAATGGCCTTTCCAAAAATGTTTTGTTGTAAAGTCTCAACCCCGGAGTTATCCCGTCATATAAGTTGAAGTTTGCGATAGGTACATAAAATACCTGATTGTAATACGGGTCTTCCGTATCCTTAAAGAACTGAAATTTAAGTTTTTTGTTACTAGAAAAGAATCCGTTCAGGGTTTTCCAATTGTCACGTTGATTGAATTCTGGAATTTTTTGATCATAGTTCAATACCAAGCGGTCTTCACTTTTTCTTGGAATGGTAATACTTTTGGTACTGTCTATGTCCGAAAACCAATAGTGGGATACAACAGAGTCATTCTCAAGTCCAAAAACTGATATGGGTACATTGGTCCCCCTTTTGTTTTTTAAGACAAAGGTTATGGAATCCTCCGTTTTTTCAACCTTTTTGATTTTAAAGTCAATTTTTTTGTCTGTAGCAACATAAGTATCAAAAAACCAGTCAACTTTCTTATGGGCATATTTTTCTATAGTCTTTCTAAAATCAGATGCGGTTACATGTTGCTTTTGTTTGTGATTTTTATAAAAATCCAGTAAGGTGCTATCTATTTTTTTCTCCCCTAAATAGGTGGAAAGGTAAGACATGCCCAGTCCTGCCTTGTACCCATTGGCAATTTTTTGGTTGAATTTGATTAGGGAATCATTTGAGATTGTTAAAGCTTGATCGATATTTTTTCGTGCCGAAAGCATACTGAAGAGCGTATACTGCTCATTAAAATCCATTTGTGCAAAATGGAAATTTTTTACCCCCCAGATTTTGGAGAGTTTTCCTGCCAATTTTTGATTGGGATAGTGTTCATCCACATATTTTATCATTAGATAAAACCCAATACCATCGTTTACCCACCGCTCTTTTCGTGGGTTTAGATATAAAGACTCTTTGAGGTAATTGCGAATAGCCGTCTTCAAAAACTTCATTTCAAATTGAAATTGTTCCTCATACGGCCTTATAAACGATGGAAGTTGACTTATTCCATATAATGGAGACCTGGCATAGTCAAGTTCACTTACAAGAAGATTATCGTGAGGATATTTCCCCAAGTTTTCGTGAAGAAACTCGGCAATTTTATTAATTGAGATTCCCTGTGTGATTTCCTCGGCTTTATTGGACTCTATATCTGTTGTGATTGTTAGGTAATCTGTTACATGTTTGGTAAATCTATCATCTATTGTTAGAATAAATTCACAGTTTTTTCTTTTGTCACCAAAAAGTTGAACATTTTGCCCACCTGGAAAATTGGAAATACTGGACATTCTATAATTTGACGCCAAAAACAACTTTTCGGGGAAAGTAAAATTGATTCTTGTATCCGTTACATCGGTATAGAGATCATCAAGGTTTATATTGTTGTACAAATTCCAATCTCCATCTAATACAGCTGGAGTAAAATACCAATCCTTTAAATAATAACCACCATTGCCTGTGTGTCCATAACCGGTGAATTTAGCTTCAGGGAGTCTAATGGTATAGGTGAAAAACAGTTGAATTGATTCTCCGGGCTTTAGAACTTCGTTTAAGGTAACGGAAATAATATCCATATTTCCCTCTCTTTTCCAATCCAGTCCGGTATAGTTATCATCTACAATGGTCCTTATGGTTGTTTTTCCTCTTTCCCTATCTTTTGCTAAATGAAGGCTTCGGTTAAATTCTTCTGCAAACCTCTTGGCAAGGGCCGTGTTTTTGTTGGAGTAGGCATGGTTCCA
>NHBR02000014.1 GCA_002167435.2 Allomuricauda sp. TMED12 | reverse complement strand
TTATAAACATCTGGTAGGAGCTCAAAAAACGTTAGGGACAACAAAAATGCCCCGCTAAAAGCTAGCAAGAGTTTAATATTGTCGTTGTTCTTGGGCTTTGTCAACCAAACAAATCCAAATCCAGCCCACACAGCCACAATGGGGATAATATATATTATAGCGGAAGGAAAATCCATAGGTGGAATTAAAGGAGCAAAAATAGCCTATTTTTGCGTAAACTTTTTAAGATAGTATGGCAGGGAATTTTAAAATGATGGCCAAGACCCTTTACGGATTTGAGCCCATTTTGGCAAAGGAGCTACGTGATTTGGGAGCAGGTCATGTGGAAGAAGGAGTTCGTAATGTAACTTTTGAAGGGGATACCGGTTTTATGTACAAGGCCAACCTTTGTCTTAGAACGGCCTTGAAAGTTTTTAAACCTATCAAAACATTCAGGGTTTTTAATGAAAATGACCTTTACAGACATATTTTTGATTTGAATTGGCCCGATATTTTTGATGTGGAGAAAACTTTTGCCATCGATAGTATTGCCAATACTGAGGTTTTTGACAATACCATGTTTGTTTCCCTAAAGGCCAAAGATGCCATTGTGGACAAGTTTAGGGAGGTGGTGAGAGAGCGTCCCAACGTAAAGACCCAAGACCCTGATATCCGAATCAATATTCATATTTATAAAAATACTTGTACGGTTTCTTTGGATAGTTCCGGGAATTCGCTGCACCAAAGAGGATATCGTATCTTGACCAATATTGCACCCATCAATGAGGTATTGGCTGCTGGCCTGTTGCTAAAAAGTGGATGGGACGGTCAAACGGATTTTTTTGACCCTATGTGTGGAAGCGGAACTTTTCTGATTGAAGCGGCCATGATCGCTTGTAATATTCCTGCAAACATCAATAGGGAATCATACGCCTTTATGCATTGGAATGATTATGATGCAGAACTGTATGACAAAATCGTTGATGCTAGCTTAAAGAAGGTACGTGAGTTCCATCATAAAATAATTGGTTATGATAAGGCTCCTTCCGCAGTAAGAAAGGCACAAGAGAACGTAGACCACGCCAACCTTTCGGATTATATTACCATAGAACGTAAAGATTTTTTTAGGGCCGATAAACCTGTAGAAGGTAAATTACACATGGTTTTTAACCCTCCTTACGGTGAACGATTACCTATTGACATGGAAATTTTCTATGGTAAAATTGGAGATACCTTCAAAAAAGTTTATCCTGGAACCGATGCATGGTTGATTACTTCCAACTTGGAGGCATTAAAGCACATAGGCTTAAAGACATCCAAAAGAATAAAGACTTTTAATGGTAAATTAGAAGCAAGATTGGTAAAGTACGATATATACGAGGGTAGTAAGAAAGCTAAAAATCAGGATTGATTAGTTTTGGATGAAACAAAACATTCTAGGTTTGTCTTATCGTGTTTTTGGAACAAGCAAAAAGAATTGTTTAGATTTGGAATGTGTTTGAAACACGACTAACTAACTCAACTAAATTTGTAAAAGGAGTCCACGGTGGCTCCCTTTATTATTCCGACCAAATGGCCAATTCGTTGCCTGATGGGTCTGTAAAATGAAATCTTTTACCTCCTGGAAATTCAAAGATTTCTTTGGTAATAGTTCCTCCGGCGGACTTCACGTTCTCTCTAATTTCAACAAGGTTTTCGTAGTACAAAACAATGAGAACACCATTAACTATTGGGCGGTTGGTCAACTCAAAACCACCGGCAACACCACTTTCGGAGAAAGAAGTGTATGTTGGACCGTAATCTGTAAAAGTCCAACCAAAGAGTTCATTATAAAACACCTTGGTTTTCTTTAAGTCTGTTGACTTGAACTCAATATAATCAATCGGTGCGGCTTTCATATTATTGTTTGTTCTCTTCTTTTTGCTTTTTGGACTTTTTGTAAAGCGGGATAAAGTAGCTAATGGAATAATTGTAGTTCACACCAAAATTACTTCCATCCGTAACCTTATTGAACCCTGGAATCCAAAGGTTAGGGAATTGTTCGTCTTCTGTATTGGTTACCAAAAATCCCAATCGAGCACTCATACCTACAAATATGTTGGCAAAGAGTTCCACTTTTGTTCCTACTACAAATTCCAACCAAGTAGCAGATAAACCGCTAAATTCCCTGTTTGGATTGGTGCCGGGCAAGAATTCGGAATTAAAGAACTGATCTGTCTCGTAAAGGCTATAGTCGTACAGTGTGTTGTTGAAACTGGCAACAGCATAACGCCCTCCTATGGTAATTGCATTGTTCATTCCAAACCAATTTTCATAGGTATTTAAATCAACACCAGCTTTAATATAGCTTCCTGAGGTTTCATAATCGTACAAAACGGTATTGTTCAGGTTTTCATCCTGTCTTTTGGTTTCATTACCAATTTCTGCAGCTAAATATAATTTATGGGTAAGTCGGTAGTCGCCCACTAACTCCAATCCTGTGTAATCTTCGTCTAAAAAGGAGAGTACAAGTTTGCTAATGTCAGCTCCTACACGAAGTCCATATTGCTCCTTATACTCTATGGTATCTTTTTGCGAGAGATCTATTGGCTCGCTTTGCGCTAGTGCCAAAATAGGCAGCAGCCCAAGTAAAATATTAATGAAATATTTTGACATGAATGCTATCGGTATTTTCTACATTAGGTTGAACAACGCTAATATCTTGAATCCAGTTCTCTGCACCCTCGTTTAGGGTAACGGTAATGTTGTTGTAATTGACCACAAATCCACATGCCCTTGAAACAAAAGCTTCGCCAAGATCGTAAGAAATGGTCAAGGTGTCGATATTCCCAGTTTCCTCTCCAGTATCAGCATCATCCTGCGAGCCAGAAATAATCTGGTACATAGTGCTTGTGTCACTGCTTCTTAACGGAACTTGAAGTGAGTCGGGAGAGTTTGACCTATCACCAAAAGTACTATTGGTTAAAACACTATCAATATCAATGTTCCTTATTCTTATGGATGATACGGTCTTTGCCGCTATTGTGTCTTCAATGTCAAAAAAACCAATGACCAAAAGAGGTGTATCACCATCAACGCAGATGTCATCCTTTTCACAGGAAGAAACATAGTAAAGCATTGATACAATAAGTAGGATAGGGATTATTTTCTTCATTCCGGTTACCTATGGATTTTATTTCAAAAATTACACCCGTTTTTCCAAAAGTACAACATTTTCAACGTGGTGCGTCTGTGGGAACATATCTACCGGTTGAACCTTTGTGACTTCATATTTTTCTTTCATAAGGGCCAAATCTCTTGCTTGGGTCGCGCTATTGCAACTCACATACACAATTTTTGGTGGTGCCACTTGCAGAAGCTGCTCAACTACTTGTTTGTGCATGCCATCCCGCGGTGGGTCCGTAATAATTACATCAGGTTGTCCATGTGCTTCAATGAATTCATTGTTGAACACATTTTTCATATCGCCGACAAAAAACTCAGCGTTTGAAATACTGTTATGAAGCGCATTGGCTTGGGCATCTTCAATAGCTTCAGGTACCGATTCCACCCCAACCACTTTTTTAGCATTTTTGGAAACAAACTGGGCAATGGTGCCAGTTCCAGTGTACAAATCATATACTAGTTCGTCGCCAGTAAGCCCTGCAAAATCTCTTGTAACTTTGTAAAGTTCATAAGCTTGCGCGGAATTGGTCTGGTAAAAAGACTTAGCATTGATTTTAAACTGTAGCCCTTCCATTTCCTCAAAAATATGATCTCGACCCGCAAAACAGATGACTTCTTGGTCATAAATAGTATCATTTCCTTTGGAATTGATTACATAAAGTAGGGAGGTGATTTCAGGGAATTTCTCCTTCAAGTGGTTCAACAATAATTCGCGTTTGGGAGTATCATCTTCAAAGAATTGAATGAGCACCATAATTTCTCCAGTTGATGACGTGCGGATCATCAATGTTCGTAAAAGCCCTTCCTGCTTTCTTGGGTTGAAAAAGGACAGTCCATTTTTGTTGGCAAAGTTTTTAACTTCCAATCGTATGGAGTTGGAGGGATCTTGCTGCAGATGACATTTTTTAATATCCAGAATTTTGTCCCACATACCGGGAATATGGAATCCCAAAGCATTTCTGTCCTCAATTTCAATGTCGGAGTTGATCTCTTCAGGAGTCAACCATCTACTATCAGAAAAAGAGAACTCCATTTTGTTCCTGTAGAAATACTGTTCTTTGGATCCAAGGATGGGAGTGGTTTCGGGTAATTCAAGGTTGCCAATGCGCTTTAGGTTATTCTCCACCTCTTTTTGTTTAAAGTAGAGTTGGTGTTCGTAGCCCATATGTTGCCATTTGCATCCCCCGCAAGTACCAAAGTGCTGGCAGACAGGTTCCGTTCTCTTGTCGGAAAGGGTATGGAATTTGGTGGCAACCCCTTCAAAATAAGCTTTTCGTTTTTTGGTGGTCATCACATCCACTACATCTCCTGGAACTGCATTGGTAAGGAAAATTACTCGTCCATCTGGGGCTTTGCCCACAGATTTTCCCTTTGCTCCAGCATCGATTACTTCTACGTTTTCAAACGTTTTTCTCCTTCTGTTTTTACGCATGCCGCAAAAGTAAGTTCTTTTTGGTATTTCACAGAACGCGGCCTCTTAAATTGCGTGTAAACTTTCAGTGATTCAACCGGGAATCGCCCTCGAAAAATTATATTTTCATCAATTAATTTGTAATTTGCGGGCACTCCAAGGGATGATTTCTCTCCCACGCTGCTTTTTCGAGACTTCGAAAGAATAAAGGTACAGTAGGAATGGTTATTTTATCAATTTTAATCATTTAATGAAATGGCTGTTTTAGAGCATTTAACATCGCAGCAAGCGATAGATTTGGAAAACAAGTACGGAGCGCACAACTATCACCCCCTTCCTGTGGTTTTAAGTAAGGGCGAAGGTGTTTATGTGTGGGATGTGGAAGGAAAGAAATATTACGATTTTCTCTCGGCATATTCTGCCGTGAATCAAGGGCATTGTCACCCAAAAATTGTAGGGGCCATGGTAGAGCAGGCAAAAACATTGACCTTGACGTCACGCGCTTTTTACAATGATATGTTGGGGAAGTATGAAAAATACGCAACGGAGACTTTTGGGTTTGATAAGTTGTTGCCCATGAACACCGGGGCTGAAGCAGTGGAGACCGCCTTGAAAATTTGTAGAAGATGGGCTTACCAGAAGAAAGGTATTCCAGAGAACCAGGCGCAAGTAATCGTTTGTGAAAACAACTTTCATGGAAGGACCACCACTATTATTTCTTTCTCCAATGATGAAGTGGCAAGAGAAAACTACGGCCCATACACCGAAGGGTTCATAAAAATAGAATACGATAATTTAACGGCTTTGGAGAACGCACTAAAAAGTAATCCACACGTAGCCGGTTTCTTGGTGGAACCCATTCAAGGCGAAGCAGGGGTTTATGTGCCATCTGAAGGTTACTTGAAAGGAGCAAAGGCCCTTTGTGAAAAATACAATGTGCTTTTTATCGCTGATGAAGTCCAAACTGGTATTGCCAGAACAGGAAGGTTACTTGCCACGTGCGGCAATTGTAGCTGCGCTGATAAAAACTGTAGCGGCACACCGGATGTGAAACCCGATATCTTGATATTGGGCAAGGCCCTTTCGGGTGGTGTTTATCCTGTTTCAGGTGTTTTGGCCAACGATGATATCATGGAGGTGATTACACCCGGTAGCCATGGAAGTACTTTTGGAGGTAACCCTGTAGCTGCGGCGGTGAGTACGGCTGCTCTTGAGGTAATCAAGGAAGAAAACTTGGCTCAGAATGCCGAGGAGTTGGGTGAATTGTTCCGCGAAGAATTGAACAAATTTATTTCTACCTCTGATTTAGTGGTTAAAGTACGCGGAAAAGGATTGCTCAATGCGATCGTGATCAACGATACCGAAGATAGCTCCACAGCATGGGATATTTGTATGGCTTTAAAGGAAAACGGCTTGTTGGCCAAGCCAACACATGGTAACATAATCCGTTTTGCGCCACCTTTGGTGATGAACCGTGAACAATTGATGGATTGTGTTTCCATCATTATCAAAACTCTCGAGAATTTCTCTAAATAAAGGCTACAAAAAAAGGCGGTTATTTAACCGCCTTTTTTTTGTAATTATAGTAGCGTGTTACAAAAATTTGTATCCCAGACCCAAGGACAGGTAATTGCCTCTTACCTTGATATCTTCGCTACCAGTGTAGGTATTGTTGATTTGCAAAGTGTAGCTGGCTTCAAAAAAGAAATCTTCCGTGAGATCATACCCAAATCCTGTGGCGATGTTAAATTCAAAACTGCTGACCTCATCCATAGTCTTTTCTAGGGAAAAGACAAATTGTGGCCAAACTTGAAGATTAAATTTTTTTTGAAATACTATTTTAACAAACAGCGGCCTCCATTAAACGGAGTTCTTTTTTGTAGGCGTTAAAAGTAGCTTCAATACCTATGGGGAGTGTTGAGTTTTGTGGTATGTGCCCAAAGCTCATACCATATACCGCAGGGATGTTCAAAGGTGCGATTCTGTCCAAAATCACTTCTCTAAGCGTAAAGTTTTCGGTGGTTCTTTTGCGGTCACAGCCTTTACAAACACCAAAGATTATTCCCTTAGCTTTTAAAAAAGTATCTACTTGGGTAAGTTGGGTGAGCATACGGTCCATGCGATAGGGAGCTTCTTCAACGTCTTCCAAAAAAACGAGTTTATCCGTAAAATCAATTTCATATGGCGTGCCTATCATGGCAGTTACCAAAGATAAACTGCCTCCCACAAGTTCTCCTTGGCCAATGCCCTTGGTTATGGTGTACCGATAATATTCACTGTTACGATATTGTTTGGGGTCTTTCAATATGGCATTTTTAATGGGGAGTGATTCTTGGGGATCCATCAAAACTTTTTTGAAATAAGTCTGACTATATTCATCATCTAACGTTTTCCCTACCGGACCGTGAAAACCAACAAGACCGGTTTTCTTATAAATGGTGTTGATCAGCGCGGTAATATCACTAAAGCCAATCAAAGCTTTTGGATTGCTCTTTATACTGTCATAATCCAATAAATCCAAGATGCGAGTACAGCCATAACCGCCACGGACGCAAAGTACAGCATCAATATCTGGATTTATGAACATTTCATTCAAGTCCTTTGCTCGTTCTTCATCGGTATTGCTGAAATAGCCATGATTGCTTTTAATCCTATCTGTATGATAGGTTTTAAAACCCATTTTTTCCAAAGTTTCCAAGGTAAGGTAGAGCGCCTCCATTTTTATCGCAAATCCTGGTGCAATCAGGCCAATAGTATCCCCTAATTTTAATTTTTTTGGTTTTACTTTTGGTACGTTTGTGGATTTCGGCTCATTGCCCCAACTCGTTTGATGAAAAAGGGTGGCAGCACCAAGGGCTGTTGCCGATTTTAAGAAGCTTCTTCTTTTGGACATTTAATTTGGATTATGCAACACAAATATAAAGATGAACAAATTTAGAAGAAAAGTAGAAACTAATCGCTGTTTCTTTCCTCTCTGCGCAATTGTCTCTGGATTTTTTTAATGGCAGATTCAATGGACTTTTCAGGTTCTATAATGTTGTATTCCCCCCAAAAATTTGGGTCTGAAAAGCCAGAAGCTTCATCACTAAGGATTATGGATTTTTTGATTCGCTCTCGGTATCGAGGTATTTTACCGGTTAAGTTTTTATCCCAGTCTGTAATGGCCATTTCTGCGGTCATGCTGTACACCGAATTGAACCATTTATCCTCCCAATCCACTTTGAATTCCATAAATACGCTACTGTAACCGTAGTACCATTTCCCATCTTTTTCCCTATAATTGACGTGGTAGGAGACTTCTGTGGGCCAAACGTCCACCCTTGCCGGTTTTTTTCTCACAAAGAGTTGGGCTGCTTTTTTCCTATCAGTAATATTGAGGGAAAAAGTGGCACTTGTCAAGATTTTGTTTTCAACATCAATGAACAATTCACCATGGTAAAGAGGTTCAATAATACCTTCATATTGATCAAACTTAATCACATATATCAATCTATCATTGGTTCGTGTTGATCTATCAAAAGTGAATTTATAATTGGACAAGGCCTCTTCCGAAAATATATACTCTGGATACTTCATCATATCCACATATAAGGTATTGTAAGGACCTCCTTGAAGCTTTAATGCAACGGTGTCCAATCTACTATAATCTGTGCTTTTTCTGGCTTTGTAAAGTTCGACCACATCATCCCTAGCAGAACTATAAGGTGTTTTGTACACATTGACCACGGCTTCCGCCAAAGAAACGTTTCTTCTTCTCCTTTTTATGGTTTCCCGATAAAAGGCTGTCATTAAAGTTGGATCTTCAAAATAATTATCATTCCTGTTCCTCAGGGTCTCTTTTACCAAGACCAAGGCATCTTTTGGTGCATTGATATTAATTTCTGAAAGTAATGTAACCGATACTTCCAAAGATATTTCGTTCTTTTCTGGCTCAAGATTGGCTATGGGAACCTTTTTGGTTTTATACCCCAAAAATGAAACCACTACATTTTTGTCGGTATATTCTTTGGGTACTTTTAAAAGGAAGTTCCCTTCTGTATTGGTAATGGTACTAATATTGGTACCCTCAACGGTGAGTGTAGCGAAAACCAAGGGTTTATTGCTCGATTCTTCCTTGACTTCTCCACTATATTGATTATAATCGACCACAGCGTCGTCCTCTTGGAACGCTAAGGATTCTTTTGGGCTCAGCATTGCCAATGTGCATAATGCCGATAACAGCAGTACCTTACATTTTTTATTTAAAGTTGATGATGGGGTTTGTAATGACATATCTGCAATTTTTTCTTTTTATTAAAAATACGAAATTTTGAAGATATGTATCTATACAGTTCTCGTTAAAAAACTGAATAATCGACTTAAAATCAGCAAAAAAGCCCTTTAATCCACCATAAAGAGCGCATTGGCAAAAAATAGTTTTCCGTTTTCCCAAAATCCTCGGAACAAAGGATTGTCCACCATGTACACCACTTGTCCTCGGCCAAAGTTTTCTACTCCAAATATCAAAGACTCTGAAATTTTATTTTGTGCTTGGATACCAGCGAAGCCGGAAAAGGGTTTGGTGTTTTGTTCCAAGTATACTGCATTTCCATTTTTTAGGTATTCATAGGAACTACTTCCCAGTTTTAAGGAAAAATAGTCCGAGCCATACCCATATGCCAAGGGATTGGAATTATCTACTTTGGTTTTAAAGATGGCACCGGTAATCGCTCCTTTAATACGCTCTCTTTCCCAATCTTTATAAGGTTGAGGTGATTTTTCACTGGAGTCTTTTTCCGTTTTCTTTTTCTCGATTCCGAATCCTTTTTCACCATCAAGAGCGTCAATGGAACCGCCCATGGCGATTATTTTACCACCTTGCCTAACCCAATTTTTTAGTTTGGATAGTTGGTCTTCATTAAAGTGGTTTCCATATCGTCCATCGGGCAACACCAAAATGTTATAATCGTTTAAATCCACACTATCGGCATAATCATCATCAATTATTGTAAGTGGATAATGCAGTTGTTGTTCAAAAAAGTGCCAAATTTCCCCGAATCGTAAGGTCGATGTTGGTCCACCGGACAAGACGGCAATTTTTGGCTTGGTAATCATTTGAATGGATGAAGAACCAAAATCTTTCCCTGAATCCACGAAACCGGTACTGGTTGGTGTAATATCCTTTTTAAATTTTGTAGCAATGGTTTGCAGTGTCTGAATAAAGCCATCTTTGTTTTCATTATCACCTTTGGTGATGATCAATGTCCCCCGATCAAAAGATTTGCCTTTAATTGTGAACGGATGGTCCGCTTTACGCACACGTATGCCCTTATTTAGGAGTGTAGCCAAAAAACGGGCATCGTCCATGCTGTTCCAATCCGTTAGGTACGCATAACTTCCGCTGCTAATATTGGAGGAAACTGATGTTTCCTGCATATTTTGGCTGGAAACTATGGAAGTAGAGGCAATGGCATCCAATCCGTATGCGTAGGGGAGGGACCAAGCCGTGATATCATACGTCAACGAATCCGAAAGTTTGGCATTTGGTTCAAATAATACCTTTACCAATGTTCCTTTGGGTTGATCTGTGGAAACCACCATTCCATTTTTATTGATGGAGAGGCTACCGTTGCTGCCTGTACTGTAGCTGTGTCCTCTGTAAGAACCACTTGTAAGGTCTCCGTATTCGATATTATGTTTTTGCAAAAGGGATTTTAGGGCATCCAATTTGTCTTTATCTCCTTTTAGCACATAACTTTTGTACTTGAATTCCTTATTTTGATGGAACTTTCTGAATTCATCATTCAATTTCTCCGCGTTTTGGGAAGAAACCTCTACGGTTGAAAGTCCAGTTGTAAAATGATGGGCAATTCTGTCCTTTAAGGTGAGTGTATCACCAATGCCAGTGATAACTCCTAATCCAGCTCTTCCACTACCGCCTTGCTCGTAGGTCATTCCGATGGAGCCGTTATAAATGGGGTAGGTATCGCCATAACTTGGGTACAAGAGGTCAAAAACCTCTTTGGTGAAATAGAACCAACCGTTGGCATCAAAATATTTGGCGTGATTTCTACCCAAGGTTACTTGGAAGTCACGTTGGAAATCGGTAATCACTTCGTGATAAGGTTCGGCCGCAGGTGCAAAATAGTAGGGGTTGTTCACACCCTGTTCATGGAAATCCACGTGAATGTGCGGTAGCCATTGGTTGAACATTTTTAACCGTTGCTGACTTTCTATTTGAGTAAGCCATGCCCAGTCACGGTTTAAGTCGAACATATAGTGGTTGCTACGTCCACTCCACCAGCCTTCGTGGTGTTCCTTACTATTTGGGTCTACTTGGTAAGGAGTGTTTTTATATTGATTGTACCAGTTGCTATATCTGTCGCGCCCATCTGGATTGATACATGGGTCCATGATCACTACGGTGTTTTCCAAATAAGAACTCTTTTTGGTCAAAAGCTCGTAAATGGTTTTCATGGAAGCCTCCGTGCTCACACTTTCGTTGCCATGTACGTTATAGCTCAACCAAACAATCGCTTTTGAAGAGTTTCCGGTTCCTTCGGTATCTTTTAAGTGTTCTTGTCGAATGGTTTCCAGATTGGCAAGATTTTCTTCCGAAGAAACATACGCCAAGATTAGGGGCCTGCGCTCATTGGTTTTACCGTAAATGGTTAATTGCACTCTGTCGGGATCGGATTCTGCTAAATATTTGTAATAATCCACCACTTCATGATGGCGTGTAAACTGTGTTCCGAGTTCGTATCCCAAAAATTCTGAAGGGGACTTTAATTGTTGTGCGGATACACAAATTGATGCTAAAAGAATGAGGGAAAAGAAATATTTGGTCATGCTTGGTTAATTAGTTCTACCAAATCTACTAATAATTTGAGCCAGAAACCTAATTTTATCCGGGGTCGCCTCACTATAATTACATAAAATTCAATTAACGTATTTTTAGGAAGAGAAAAAAAGAAGAGACTTATCTTTGAACACCTCATTACAGTTTGAATGGAAGTAGAATGTATACCCTTTAAGGAAACCGGTTATTTTTCCCAACTCATTTGTGATTACTTAGATCGGAAAAAGGATTTATCCCCCTTTTTTAATAGATACCCTGTACCTGAGAACTTTGCAGCTCAAATCAGGGAAAAGGCCGCGAACTATCCCAAAGCTAACCGATCTGTCTTAGTTGAATCCTTAAAAAAGCAATACTACAATGTTGAGGTTTCCAAGGGGACCCAAAAAAATATGGATGCGTTGTCCAAGGAGACAACCTTTACGGTGGTCACGGGACACCAATTGAACTTGTTTACAGGACCATTATATTTCCTGTATAAAATTGTTTCCACGATCAACCTGGCCAAAAAACTCAACAAGGAACATCCAAATCATCATGTTGTGCCGGTTTATTGGATGGCCACGGAAGACCATGATTTTGACGAGATCAACTACTTTAATCTGCATGGAAAAAAAATTCACTGGAACAAAAAGGCATCGGGTGCAGTAGGTAGGTTATCTACCGAAGGGCTGGACGAGGTTTATGAGATATTTGTTTCGGAACTGGGTAATTTGGGACTTACTGACAGATTAAAGGAACTTTTTAAAAAAGCCTATCTGGAGCATTCCAATTTGACCGGGGCAACCCGCTATCTGGCGAATGCCCTATTTGGGAACCAAGGACTGGTAATTGTTGATGGAGATGATGTGGAACTGAAGAAATTACTGGTTCCTTATGCCAAGAAAGATATTCTGGACCATACA
>NHBR02000013.1 GCA_002167435.2 Allomuricauda sp. TMED12 | reverse complement strand
GGGCTCAATATGCTCACGCGAGTTTGGGCCCTGGAATTGGCGCCCATGGGCATACGGGTGAACGCCATAGCCCCCGGGCCGACCAACACGGGGATACTCAAGGCTGCTGGTTTTGACGACCGGACCGTTAAGGAGATCCATGCATACGAAAAAGGGGAAATACCACTCAATAGACGCGGTGAAGTGGCCGATGTGGTGGAGAACGCCATTGCGCTGATCGGGGGCAAAACGACCTGGACCACAGGGGTGGTGCTGCCGACCGATGGTGGGATCTCAATTTCCTAAGCGATGTTTTTTGACTGTTGGCCCCTGAGCTGGTCTCGTTGAGGTCAGTTCCCATCCATCGGGGAAGTACTGTTATTGTTTTATGGGATGGGATAGGGGACCGAAGTCGGTAAAGGCCGGGTACAGTCCTGGCCTTTTTTAATTCATTGGGCCCTATGAATTGGCTTTTCGTTAAAAATTCAAAATAAAGTTAACTAGTTAACTAAAATTATTTATGTTTGTTACCGTAAAACCACGAGGATGGAACCGGATTATCTGAAAACATTGGAATACTTGGGCATGACCGCGCGGGTCAAGCGGTTGAGCGACAATCTGTTTTATAGCATCAGGAAGCTCTACCAAGAAATGGATATCGATATCGAGCCCAGTTGGCATCTGGTCTTTCTGATCTTGAAGGAACATGGGGAAGTGGGGATGTTGGATTTTGCCAATATCCTGAACCTGTCCAAACCCGCAGTGACCAAGATGATACGTAAGATGGAGGACATGGGCTATGTGCAAATGGGGAGCGATCCCTCGGACAGCCGCAGAAAACTTGTATCACTATCTCCAAAGGCGAAACAGCGTTTGCCACAGTTTGAGTCCGTCTGGGATGCAGGTCAGCTAGCCGTACGGCAACTTTTGGAGACCAACCCCCATTTTATGGGGGCATTGGAGCTGTTGGAACAACAGTTGGAGGAAGAGAATTTTTGTGATAGGGCAATCAAAAACATACATACATGAAACAATTGATAGGAAATACCCCAATGGTCCGTCTTGAACGTCTGGCCCATGGGGATATGGCGGATGTCTATGTCAAGTTCGAGGGGGCCAACCCCACGGGATCCATGAAGGACAGGATGGCCCTGAGCATGATCGAAGGGGCGGAAAAAAGAGGGGATCTCCTGCCCGGGGGAAAGGTGGTGGAATATACCGGGGGAAGTACAGGAAGTTCCTTGGCCATGATCTGTGCCATGAAGGGATACCGGGCCCATTTTGTATCCTCCAACGGTTTTGCGGAGGAAAAGATACGTACCATGCGGGCCTTCGGGGCGGAAGTGGAACTGATTCATGCCAAGGATGGGGTACTGACGGCCAATGTCATCGACAGGATGATCAAGCGGGCCCATGAACTTATCGCTGAACCGGGTGTCTTCTGGCCCGATCAGGTAAACAATATGGACAACAAAAAGGGATATTACGGAATGGCCCAGGAGATCATAGACGATTTGGGCACCGATATCGATGAGTTTGTCATGGCGGCCGGTGGGGGGGGCTGTATCTCCGGCAACACGGAGATTCTCAAGGCCCATATCCCGGGGATGCGCACGGTCGCGGTGGAGCCCTACCATGTCCGCAACGTCTCTGGGGGCGATACCAGTGGAACCCATAAATTGGAAGGTATCGGGCTCTCTTTTGTGCCGAGCATTATGCGGCGGGACCTGATCGACCAGGTCATACCGGTCAAGGACGAAGATGCCTATCGGACAGCCAGGGAACTGGCCACCAAGGAAGGCCTGTTGGGGGGCATTACCTCGGGGGCCAATGTGTGGGCGGCCTTGGAACGTGCCAAGATCCTTGGGCCTGGAAAAAAAGTGGTCACGGTGATCATTGATACCGGACTGCGCTATTTGAACGGAGATCTATACACCTAAATACAATGAGCATGAAATTTTATACCCTAGGGGTCTATAACAGTACGGAAGAGGCATTTTTTGAAAAGCTTATGGCCAATGGCATCGATCTTTTCTGTGATATAAGGATGCGGCGCGGGGTCCGGGGGGCCACCTATTCCTTTGTGAACAGTGCCCGGTTGCAAGAAAAACTGAAAACCCTGGATATTGCCTATGAGCATTTGGAATCCCTTGCACCCTCTCCGGAGATCCGACAGCTCCAGCTAGACCATGACAAGGCCCATGGCGTAAAGCAGCGGGAACGTAATGCTCTTTGTGAACCCTATATTCGAGCCTATACCGCCGAAGTGCTCCAAGGATTCGATGTGGACGGGGCCCTGGCAAGGTGGTCAGCTGCGCGGCATCAACGAATAGCGTTTTTTTGTGTGGAGGATGTGCCACATGCCTGTCATCGAAGTTTGGTCCTCAATGCCTTCCGGGAAGCGGGACATCCCTGCGAACATCTGTGATCGGCGGCGCGATGTGGTTTTCGACGAACGGCGTTCGTGGTCACCATGCCCCTTTGATCTCGCTATGGGGCGGTTTATCTAAATCGGATTGTTCCTGGATGGAAATTGCCCTTATTTGGTAGGATAAGCAGTATATTATGTCAACATTCAGTTTAAAGATCAACGGGAGCGAGCACCAGGTATCCGTCGATGGAAGCACGCCCTTGCTGTGGGTATTGCGCGACCACTTGGGCCTGGTGGGCACAAAGTTCGGTTGTGGTATAGGGCAGTGCGGTGCCTGTACCGTCCATTTGGAGGGAAGGGCCGTACGCAGTTGCCTCTTGCCCGTTGCCCAGGTCGGGGAAGGGGAGATTACGACCATTGAGGGGCTGTCCGAGGATGGCTCCCATCCCGTACAAGCGGCTTGGTTGGAGGCCGACGTGCCCCAATGCGGATATTGTCAGGCCGGACAGCTCATGACGGCCTCGGCCTTTTTGGCCGAAACCCCCAGACCTTCCCGGGATGAGATCAAGGGTGCCATGCACGGGAATGTCTGTCGTTGTGCCGCATACAGTAGGATCAACCTGGCCGTGGAACTGGCCTCCAAAAAAATAACAGGGGATGGAAAATAGAACAAAAGAAGGGGCACGAATGCCCGGACGGAGAAACTTTATCAGGACAACCTCGCTTGCCGGGGGAGGTATATTGCTGGGAGTCAATTTTTTTACGGCCTGTGGCCCGGATGTGAAAATGCCCGTGGATCTGGATTCCTTGGATTACCATGATTTCAATGCGTACATCAAGATTGCCGACAACGGCCGGGTCACCATTTTTTCACCCAATCCGGAAATAGGGCAGGGGGTCAAGACCTCCATGCCGATGATCATTGCAGAGGAACTTGATGTTCCTTGGGCCCATGTACGTGTGGTACAAGCTCCCTTGGATACCATAAAATATACACGCCAAGCTGCCGGTGGGAGCCAATCCATACGTTTGAGCTGGCAGGCCCTTAGGGAGACCGGGGCCTATGCCCGGCAAATGTTGGTGACCGCAGCGGCCCGACGCTGGGAGGTCGATCCATCCGACTGCAATACCAGCGATGGGGTCATTTCAAATACCAAGGGACAGACCCTTGGCTATGGAGAAGTGGTCAGGGAAGCGGCCTTGTTGGAGGCCGAGCGCATGAAAGCGATGGACGAAGAAACGGCAGATGCCCCGGAAGGGACGTTGGCGTTAAAAGATCCAAAGGATTTTAAGATCATCGGGCAACCGGTGCCCAATGTGGACAATCATAAGATCGTGACCGGTCAACCGATGTACGGTATGGATTATAGGACCGATGGGATGGTATATGCCGCTGTCCTGCGACCACCGGCCTTTGGGCAGGTCTTGAAAGACTTTGATGCCTCGCAGGCCAAAGGGATGCCGGGCGTGATCGATGTGATACGGATAGGGGCCAAGCTCAAGGCCATGATGGAGGGCATGGTAGACCGTCGTAGGCTGGAATCCCTGGGGATGGTCGGCAACAGTGATAAGGTCGTTGTGATCGCCCGATCCACCTGGGAGGCCTTTCAGGCCAAGGCTAAGGTAAAAGCCACTTGGGTCCAGGAATCCGAATATGAGGACGATGCCTTTCATGACAAGGTATTGACCGGGCTGTTGGACAATGGGCCCATGGAGGCCCAACGAACGGACGGGGACATCGACAGGGCATTCTTGGAAGCGGACGACATCGTGGAGCGAGCCTATAGTTCCCCTTTTTTGCCCCACAATTGTATGGAACCAATGAACTTTTATGCCGATGTCAAGGAAGCATCGGTGCATTTGGTGGGGCCTATACAGACGCCGGAATGGGCTTCCGGTCTGGTGGCCGATCTTTTGGGCAGGGAGCGTGAAGCGGTACATTTGGAAATGACCCGTGCCGGCGGTGGTTTTGGCCGACGGCTTTTTGGAAACTATGTGCTGGAGGCGGCAGAAATCTCCGATGCCGTTGGCCTTCCTGTAAAAATGGTCTGTACCAGGGAGGACGATATGACCATGGGAACCTACAGGCCCGCGATCCATTATTGTTTTAGGGCGGCCATAAAAGATGGGCAGATCACCGGGTACCATATCAGGGAAGCGGCCATCAATGGGAATATGCACCATACCATCCCCCATTTTTTCCCAGCTGGGGTAGTGGACAACTACCAAGTGGATACGGGCAATTACCAGAGCAATGTCTCGACCGGGGCGTGGCGGGCCCCACATTCCAACTTTTTATGTTTTGCCGACCAGAATTTCTTTGATGAGCTGGCGGAACGTTTGGACAAAGATCCCATAGCACTGCGCAGGGAAATGTTGGCGCAGTTCAAGGGACAGGATGACGAACATATCGAATACACCCCCGAACGCATGTTGGGGGTCATGGATCTAGTGCTTGAAAGATCGGGGTACCATCGCGAAGAACAGGGCGTGCACAAGGGGCTGGTGGTCTATTTTTGCCATAATACCTATGTGGCCCAAGTGGCCGAAGTGGTCATGGAGGAAGGTTTTCCAAGGGTAAAAAAGATAACGGTGGCGGTGGACTGCGGCATTGTGGTCAATAAAATGGGAGCCCTCAATCAGATCGAGGGTTCCATCATCGATGGTATAGGCCATGCCATGTTCGGGGATTTTGGTTTTGAAAAGGGCGTGCCCTCCGGTGCCAATTTCGATCGCTACCGGCTGATCCGGGCACGTGAGGTACCGGAGATAGCAACCTATTTCGTGGAGAACGAACACGCGCCGACAGGCCTGGGGGAACCGGCATTGCCCCCTGCCGGGGCGGCAGTGGCCATAGCACTTCAGAGGGCCACGGGCAAAAGGATGTATTCACAGCCCTATGTCCGTTATTTTTTGGAGTAGTTGGGGAAAGTTGGTTTTCTTTTTAATGGGTTCCGGTTCGCCGGAACCTATTTCTTTTGGTATCTTGTAGTTCAATGTGGATTTAAACTGGTGTTGTGCACAATAGGGAAGTACGGTTCAATATCTATTTTTGGCTGATCTATTTTCTGTACGAATGGCTCGGACTCGCCTCGGTGGGCGATGAGTTCGATCGTTATTTTGAAACGGCCTGTGTCCTGGTGCCCCTTAGTTTTGTGGCCAGTTTTTTTACGGTAAAGGTACTGGTCCCCCGATTTTTTGTAACGGGACGCCGAAAGGAATTCTGGCTGTACCTGTTGCTCAGTGCCCTGGTGTTCACCTTGGCGCGCAGGGGCTTTCATTATTTTTACATCTATCCGACCTACCTGCCCCATGCCCTGGAGGAGATGCCCTATCTCTATTGGCCCAAGCTGTTGATAGACCTGGTCAATATCTATCTTATTGTGGGACTGTATGCCATGTTTCATTTTGTGCGCGAGCTCTATCGGCAACAACAGATCAGTGCGGCCCTGAAACAGGACAAGGTGGAAACCGAGCTTCAATTGCTCAAATCACAGGTACACCCCCATTTTATGTTCAACACCCTGAACAATATCTATGCCCTGGCCGAAAATGGAGATGCCAGGACCAAGGACCTGATCTATCGGCTCTCCGCTTTTTTGAGCTATAATCTCTACGAGGTAAGTGCGGAAACCGTATCGCTGGAAAAGGAGCTGGAGTTTATCCGGAACTATATCGAATTGGAACGTGTACGGTATGACGGGGAACTCGATATTTCCATGAACCTGTTCCAAACCATGGGGGATGTACGGATCAGCCCCATGTTGGTGCTTCCCTTGGTGGAAAATGCCCTCAAGCACAGTTTGGGGGACGAGGACGCCCAACGGTGGATCCGTATGGACCTTACCCGCGATGATGCCTGGCTGACGATAAAAATCGAGAACAGTGTGGTGGAAGATCGGTCCACCGGGGCACAGAAAAGCTCTGGACTCGGGCTTGAAAACCTAAAAAAACGTTTGGAAATATTATACCCAAAGGCCTATGAACTGCAGCTGCTCGAAGAGGAGGTTTCGTTCATGGCCATATTAAAGATAAAGACGAACAGATGAGCGTACATTGTGTGATCATAGATGATGAGCCGCCGGCCAGGGAGTTGATCCGTTCCTATATCAGGAGATTGGACGGTTTTGAGCTGGTCGGGTCGTTTTCCAATGCGATCGATGGCTATAATTATATGCAAAGGAACCAGGTCGATCTGTTGTTCGTGGACATCCAGATGCCACAGATGAACGGACTGGAACTGGTCAAGGGGCTTGTGCCCCGTCCCAAGATCGTGTTCACCACGGCCTATCGACAATATGCCGCCGATGGATTTGACCTGGGGGTGCTCGACTATCTGGTCAAGCCCATTGTCTTTGAGCGGTTTTTAAAAAGTATAGGCAAGTACCATCAGGCCACCGAGCAACAGGAGGAACTCAGTCCGACCTCCTATGGGGAAGCCTATATGTACTTCAAGGTGGACAGGGCGATGACCAAAGTGTACCTTAAGGATGTCCTATGGATCGAGAGCTTACAGGACTACATCCGATTGGTGACCTCCAAGGGCGATCTTATCGCCTATTCCCGGATCGGATATATGGAAAGAAAACTTCCCGAGACCCATTTTGTCCGGATCCATAAATCCTTTGTTGTGCAATTGCAATACATCGATAGCTATACCAATGCCTCGGTGACCATCAACGGAAAGGAACTGCCCTTGGGACGGGTGTACAAACAGAATTTTTTAAAGATCATGGCCGGGCAGGGAGCTTCCCAATGAGCAGGCTGAACGAAGACAGGGGCGAACCCAGGGTCAAGAAGGTGTCCGCATATATCGATCAGGTACCGTACGCCATCTTAACAGTTTCCGGAACAGTGGCCTTTTTTGGCATAGGCAGCAATGTTTCCACGTCCGTTCTGTGATACCTCGCAGCAGGCCGTGATCAGCTGCTTCAATTGTTTTCTACCGCGCTGTACCTTGGAACGTACGGTGGCATGGTTCATGTCCAAACGTTTGGCGATCTCTTTTTGTGAAAGTTCTTCGATGGCGTATAGTTGCAGGACCTGCCGATAGTGTGCGGGCAGTTCCTGGATGAAATACCGGATGCAACCACTGAGTTCCTCTAGGGCCCTGTCCCGCTGCCCTTCATCCTCCATGGCGATATCATAAAGTTCACGGGGACTTGTTTTCCGGGTCCGGTAATAATCGGTGATACTGTTTCTGGCTATGGTGTACAACCATGCCTTTAGATGGATATGTACCTTATCGTCCCAGGATTTTGCAAACTTCAGGAAAATTTCCTGTGTCAGGTCCTCGGCATCCTGAGTATTGTTCACCCGCTTCTTTACAAAATTATGGAGCGGTCTATAGTGGGGGGCGATTTCTTTTTTCATATTGGATATAATTTAGGTATAATAATAGCATGGTGCACATTAAGAACGTGCACAATATTTCCTTGCCCAGCAGTTGCCAAAGCCAAAGCCCGGAAAGCGCACCCAGGGCCCTCCCCAGGTCTGACCATGAACCCACCTGTGCAATGGTGGGCAAAGGACTTTTTTTATATCGGTGATGTGCTATGTAGGGGGTATAGGCCCAAACGATGGCCTGACAGCCAAAAATGGCGATAAGGGATGGTCCTGTGTGGCCGCATGCCAAGGCACCCCACATCAGGATCCCCACCAAAAGACAGCTGTTGAACAGTCTGGGGATGGACCGTGTCCGGCCGAGCCAACCGACGATGATGGGCAGGGCAGCGACCAAGGTGTTCCTGATCAATAAATAAAAGCCCATTATGCCGACTAGGCGTTGTGGGGAACCCGTCCCTGCCCCGAGCAAGTGGGCCAAGTTCACGATCAGGATACCGTCCATGGCCATGGAACTGCCAAAAACAACAAGGTTGAAGGGACTGGGCACGAAGCTCATTTTTAAATGTACCCTTTGATAGGGTAGGGGAACCTTGGGCAGCCCCAGTGCCAGAAGCGTTCCAAGACAGCTCAGGCTGCCCAACAGAAAAAACCCACGGTCCATGCCCATGCTCTGCATAATAAAGGGGCCCGTTCCCATGGCGATGATGCCGCCCATGGACTTTATGCCGTGGGAGATGCCAAAGATGCGTCCCCGGTATTTTTTGACCTCTAGGGTATAGGCCAGGGATGCGGTCTTCAGCCCCGAATAGCTTAAGCCCCAAACGATACGGGCCATGAGAAATGGGAGGAAACCAAGTTCCATGCCATAGGAAAAAGTGGTCAGGACGGCCAGTACGGAAGCGATCAAGGCCATATTTTTGATCCCCGTATGGTTAAGTCCCTGGGCCATATAGGTGTTACCGGGAATCCTGATCCATCGGTTGATGGACAGTAATAGACCGATGCCCAAATCCGAGAACCCCATACTGGGCCCAAAAACGGGCAATATGGGGTACAGTAGGGCATCACCAAGGCCCGATAGGGACAGTACGCCGCTCGAAGCCAACGCTCCCCTGCTCGGTCCTTTCCCAGCATGGCCCGATGGATGGTATCCCTTGGGTGCTAGCAACAACCGGTCTTTGCGGCATTGTCCTCCTTACTGGCCCGTGGGTCACAGCATGGGCCGCCATCTTCCGGTTGGGTACAACAGGAATCCTCGGGGGTTGCATTTTTCGCATGGGACCCTTCGCAACAGGTCTCGGCGATTACGGCGGTTTTTGATCGTCGTTCTTTCATGATTGCATATTTTTAATTGTACATGTTTTACCCTGTAGACGACAGGGCCCGAAAATGATGCAAAAAGGTTCAAGGGGAGGCTGTGCGGCCATGTAGTCCGGAATCGGGGTAATGCCCGATGACGAACCATTGTCCTTTTTCCCTGACCAGGACGATCAACAGCATGGCCACCGGTCCGGATTCCAACTGGATTTTGCCCAGGGCCACCGACCCAAGGATGTCCAGTTGCAGTTGGCCGAGCTTGTGTGCCGTGTCATGAACCCACCGGCCGGGGGTCGGATTCCCATGAGTGGTCTTGTCCCTCCTTTGGTGCCGATCGGAGCGCAACAGGTCCTCTTGGGAATTGTCATTTGTGGTATGTAAAACCGATTTGAGCAGCTCAAGGTCCCCGGTATCCATTGCCTTGATGTACCGTTGTATCACCTGTAACACCTTTTTTTCCATGATCGCTGTTTAGATATGATTACGACAGTTGCGTATGGGGATTTGTGACAGTTGGATGTCCCATTACCGGGAGAGATGCTGTAACTTGGAAGGGTTCAGGATGGAGAAGATCTGGACGATCTTTTCTTCCCGGACCGTAAAGACCTGGCAGTTGACCAATCTTCCTTTGTCGTGGTACAATAGGGCCGGTTGATGGTTGACGATGGTATAGCTGATCTGTTGGCCTTGTTGGAAAGCCTGGTAAACATGCAGTACCAGGGGAATGATCTTGTCCCGCCCCTGTTGCCTTGCCGTGACCACTTGGACGCTGTCGCCCCCATCTGCCTGGAGCTCCACATCATGGGCCAGCAGTTCTTCCAGGGCTGCGATGTCCCGGTCCTTTATCGCGGCCATATAGGGTTCGAGGGACCGGATCTTTGTCGAAGGCTTTTGCCCGCCCGGCAGGAACCGGATCTTCTTTTTGGCACGGGCCAATAATTGCCTCGAATTGTCTGGACTGATTTCCAAGAGCTCGGAAATGTACCTGTGATCGAAGCCAAATGCTTCCTTGAGAACAAATACGGCCCGCTCCCGTGCGTTCAATTTTTCAAAGAGTACGAGCAGGGAGTAATTGATGATCTGTTCCTTTTCGATGGAGGAACGCTGATTTGGGGTTTCCACGGGCTCCGGCAACCAAGTACCGTATCCAACGGAGCGTTTGTGCCTATTCTTAAAATTGATGGCCTCGTTGATGACCATTTTAATCATGTAATTGGAAGGGTCTTTGATATGGCCACGTTCCATGGCAAGGAACTTCCTGATGGTCTCTTGGGCCATGTCCTTGGCATCCTCCAGGGAACCGAGAACGGTATAGGCGTAATGGATCAGTTTTTGTCTGGTTTCCTCCATGTCATTGCTACTGTATATTGGACATTTTGATGAAAGTACGGTCTTTTGTCATAAGCTAGGGTATTTACTGGGTTAGGGGCGTCAGCCTCCCTTGTTTGCTGTCCCGCCCTTTATGGGGATGATGGTTTTTCAAGGACAATGAACCTGTAATCTCCATCACCGTTGGCATAGGTTTGCATAATATGGTCGATTTGACCCGATCTGATGTCCTTTTCCAGTCGGGTCAATCCTTGGGCTACCTCGCTTTCATGGGCCAGATCGGCAAAGGAAGATATGCCATTGCGTATCCGTGGATCCAGGTAGCGTTCGGGCCGATGCTTGCCACAATAAAGAAAAAAATCCCTGAGATCAGGACGGATGGTATAGTCCTCTGTGTTTTGCAGGATCAAAGAAGTACTCGTTAATCCCCTTTTGATCTTAGCCAAGGAGGGCATCTGCTCTATGGAGCTTTGCATCATATCCGGAAAATAATGGTTCAGCCAATACCCAGCCATCTGCTGGGGATCGGAGGTAAAGATGAGCATCCGACCGCCTGTTGCCAAAATGGTGTCCAGTGCCCTAAAGGCCGATTTTAGGTCGGGCCAGTGGTGCAGGGTCAGTATGGCAAATACCCCTTGAATGCTTTCCTGGGGCATGCCAGGGTTTTCGGCTTTGCCGAGCTGCCACTCGATCTTTGGAAATTTTTTCCTGGCCGAGGCGATCATCTCTGCGGATGGGTCGAGCCCTGTCATGGGATAGCCTTTGGCTTGTAATCCAGCGGTATAGTTTCCAGTGCCACAGCCCACATCCAGGTAGCGGGCCTTTTTCACCGACCCCATAAGGTCGGCCATGCGCCCAAGGATATGGGGATCCGCCGATCGGGTCGAATCGTACCCTTTTCCGATGCGATCGTATTTTTCCATCGGGGGTGTGTTAAGTGATCATATTTTTATTGCAATATGAAGCCTTGTCAAAGTCCCTGATATTGATGGAAACGATCTCGGTCTGCGGACTCAGATGATGGAGCCGTTCCACAATCTTTCTGGAGAGCAAGGTCTTCTGATCGTCCGAACGTCCATAGAGAATATTGCCGAAGACATGGATAAAATCCTTTTTGATTCCTCCGTTGAGATAATGTTCATAGACCTTGATCCTGACCTTGATATCGGATTTTTCAAAGAGCCCGGTCGCATCGGCTGCATGGTAGACTGTTTTTAACAGTTCCTCCGGGTTGATTTTTTCGGTGATTTCCTGGTTGCATTCAATGATAAAGTGTGGCATATTGATTGGTTTGTTCTGTATTGATTTTGGATCGGTAGGGTGTCCATATCCATTTTCTGTTCAAAAATCGGGATATCACGGGACATAATACTTAAGCTATCTTAAGTTCAATGCAGCTAGGCCACATAACGTCTTTTGAAGACCAGGGATAGTACAAAGCTCATTCCGCCAAGGAAGATGAACCCTATGGCAGTGATTGTCCTGATGGGGTTTCCATTGACGGCACCGTCCACCGCGGCAAATATCCAATGGGTCGGAAAAATCGTGAACAGGTCCTGGTAGCCTGGGGGAATGAAATAGGCAATAATAGGGACAAGTACCAGTATATTGAAGACCTTGACGTAGATCATTCCTTGCATCCGGTTCTTTGCCAGGGAGGCAACCGACATCGCGTAAAGGGGCACCACCAATCCGCATAGGGCCGAGATTGCCAAGGAGTTTGACAAGTCGATGGGGAAAAGGGACTGCAACCGCAACAAGCTTATGTTAAGCCCCACCGTGAATAGATAGGGAATCAAAAAGCGGGACAGGATAAAGTCCCTATTGTGAAG
>NHBR02000012.1 GCA_002167435.2 Allomuricauda sp. TMED12 | reverse complement strand
GATTGCCAAAGAAGGTGGGGTCTTGCGTCGTACAGGCCACACCGAAGCAGCTATTGATTTTGCTCGATTGGCGGGATTGGAACCTGCGGGAGTTATCGTTGAAATCATGAACGAAGACGGTTCCATGGCACGACTGCCACAATTGTTGGAAGTTGCGAAAAAATTTGACATTAAAATTGTTTCCATCGAGGATTTGATAGCCTACCGTATGGAACACGACAGCCTAATTGAACTTAAAGAGGCATTTACCATTAACACCAGGTTTGGTGAATTCAGGTTAAGAGCTTATCAACAAACTACCAATGATCAAGTTCATATTGCTTTACTGAAAGGAAATTGGAAAAGCGGGGAACCTGTATTGACCCGAATTAATTCCACCTTGGTAAACAATGATATGTTAGGGACTTTAACAAACAATCCTGATGAAGGTTTGCAGCGCATGTTCGATGCTTTGAATGCAGAAGAAAAAAGCGCCATGATATTTATAAACCAAGGCAACCAATCCAAAAACCTTTTATCCAGATTGTCCGAGTTTAAGCAATTACAAAGCCAAGGCATTAGCAAAGCCCCAAAAATTGAAATGGACAACAAGGACTTTGGTATCGGTGCTCAGATTTTACACGACCTGAATATCTCCAAAATCCGATTATTGACCAATTCAGGCCAAACCCGACGTGTGGGCATGGTAGGTTACGGTCTAGAGATTGTAGAGTATGTGAATTATTAAAGCACGGACTTAATAGCTCCCGCCATTTTAGTGGCTCGCTCGGTCACTTCCTCTTCGGACCATCCCAATTTGATCAAACAGGAGATGTTTCTGGACATCCATTGGTCGGATTCAGAGAAATCAGCTTTGCTGTAATCGGGCAAGGACTCAATTACATCTTTAGGTAATTTGCCCAAGGATTTCATTTCGGTCAAATGCTCCCACTTTTTATAATAGTGCCAATTGTTGTTGTACCAGTAAAAGCATCCATCCACTCCATGATCGGTCAAAGCTTGGTGGGCCTTTTGAGCGATATCTTCGTTAGGTAAAAAGAAATTCAGAAAGGAATAGTTTTCCTCTCCTCCATCTGGTACAGTTCTAAAAACCACTTCAGGAATACTTGATAAAGCTTCCCTAAGAATAGTGTAGTTTCTTTTTTGAATAGTTATGAACTCATCCAAACGAGATAATTGGGCCACTCCAACCGCAGCATTCATTTCCGATATTCTAAAATTATACCCCAAAAAAGGATGTTCTTCTGCTCCCCTGTTATTTCCGATGTGGTCGTGCCCATGATCGGAGTATTTATGAGCATTTTCGTAATACGCTTCATTGTTGGTGATTACGGCTCCGCCCTCTCCACAAGTGATTGTTTTTACATAATCAAAAGAAAAGCAACCCAAATCGCCAATGCTACCCAAAGGTTTGCCTTTATAAGTTCCGCCTATGGCCTGACAGGCATCTTCTAGCAACAATAATCCATTTTTATCACAAATCGCTTTCAAGGCATCTAAGTTAGCCATGGAACCACACATGTGTACAGGCATTACTACTTTTGTTCTTGGATTGATGGCCTTTTCAACCGCTTCGGGGTTCAAGGTCAGTGTGTCATCAATATCTACCAGAATAGGAACAGCTCCCAATGCTAAAATGGATTCAAAACTGGCAACAAAGGTAAAAGTGGGCATGATCACCTCATCCCCTGCTCCAATACCTGCACTTGCCAGGGCTACCGTCAACGCAGCTGTTCCACTACTTATAGCATGTGCATATTTAGATTGCATTCTTTTCGCTAAAGCAGTTTCAAGCTCCTTCGTTTTCCAATGTCCGTTGCGCATGCCATCGAACCCATAACGCATCAGTACACCCGAGTCCATTACATCTTGTACTTCTTTTCTTTCCTTATCTCCAAAAAGTTCAAATCCAGGCATATTTCTGTTTGTTTAAAAGAACCATAGTTTGATGGCCATCAAAACCACGGCGATGACTAAAAATGTTTTTATAAATCCGTCCCCTTTTTTTACGGAGAACCTACTGGCGAACCATGCCCCCGAACCATTTCCAATGGCAAGGATAAAACCCAGTTTCCAATCAATTTTATCATTAAATGCGAAAACGGCCAAGGCAGCCAACATATAAATGAACACAACGGCAACTTTAGTGGTGTTTACCCGTACCAAATTCATTCGATTATAAAAATGCATAAAAAGCATCATCAAAAATCCAAGACCGGCATTAATAAAACCTCCATAAATCCCAAAGAAGAAAAACACGATCAAACTTACCCAAAGATATTTGCCGGTAAGCCGTTCCTCAAGTTCCCCCACCCTCATCTTGGGTTTAAATATGATTATGAGTACTACGGCCAGCATTACAATGGCCAAAATCCTATTGAAGGTTTCACCGTCTATATCCACGGCAATATAAGCCCCTATTATAGACCCCAAAAAGGCAGAGATTCCCAAATATACATTTAAGGGATAGGTGGAAATACCCTTGCTCTTAAAACCGGCAGTTGCCATGGCTGTTTGGATAACTATGGCGACCCGATTGGTACCGTTCGCCACAGCGGGCGGCAACCCCAAAAAGATAAGTGTGGGCAATGATAGCAAAGACCCACCACCAGCTACCGTGTTTATAAATCCGACCGCGAAACCTACAGCCACCAAAAGCAAATAGTGGTACCATTCTAGCATAAAAACAAAGGTATGACCATTGTTTTTAACCCACCAACTGATTTTTACAAACTTTTATATAGTTGATGTAAAATGATTTGAGCCAGTGAATTAAACAATAATGCAAAAAGGTCTTTTGGGATAAAAAAAAGCTTTATATATTTGCACCCGCTTAGGAGGAATGGCAGAGTGGTCGAATGCGGCAGTCTTGAAAACTGTTGAGGGTCACACCTCCGGGGGTTCGAATCCCTCTTCCTCCGCTGAGAGACATCATCTCAAAACAAGAAACCCTGTAAATTATTGATTTACAGGGTTTTTATTTTTTTTGATATCAAATGATATCATTTAATATCATCCTAATAGGTGCCCAATTCGGTGTCACCTGCAATCTCACCAAAAAGGGACACCTAATATCATTTAAAATATTATTAATCAACATATTACAGGGATTATTTTTTAATATTTTTTTACTAATTTCAAGGCAAATAATGTTAAAATAGGTGTCCCTTTTATGTTATCTCTCTTATTCTACATCAAAAAGCACAAAACCGACAAAGTAGGCCGGGCAATGATATACATCAGAATCACGGTAAATGGAAAGCGTTCCGAATTCAGCACGGGCCGCAAAATTTATCCCAACACTTGGGATGCCACCAATGGGAAGGTGTTAGGGTTCTCGCAAGAAGTACGTCAACTGAATTCGCAATTAATGAAAATACGGACCGACCTATTTCGGCATGCGGATAAATTGAAAGACAAGGGCCGACCATTGACTGCTGTGTCACTTAAAAATTCTTACCTAGGTGCGGATAAGCCCTCAAAAATGTTATTGGAAATCTTTCAAGAGCACAATGACAGGGTTGAAAAATTAGTTGGAAAAGATTTTGCTCCTGGTACAGCAGAACGTTACAAAACAGCAAAAAGTCATCTGGCCGAATATTTACAGATCGAACTTCGAAAGAAAGATATTCCTGTCGTAGATGTAGATCATTCATTTATTTCAGGTTTTGAATATTATCTAAAGACAAAAAGAAAGTGCAGCCATAACACGGCCATCAAATATGTGGTGAACTTTAAAAAAATCATAAGGATCGCTTATGCAAATGGCTGGATCAAAACAGACCCCTTTGCCAATTGGAAAGCCCGATTAAAAACTGTAGAACGAGAATTCCTGACTGATGAAGAGCTTCAACGACTAATGAATCATCCTTTTACAAATGAACGGTTAGAGCATGTAAGGGATTGTTTTGTTTTCTGTTGCTTTACCGGATTGGCCTATGCGGATGTGAAAAAATTGACACATGACGATTTTGTGATAGGGATTGACGGGGATTTATGGATCAACACCAAACGTACCAAGACAAAAACAAAAAGTAACATTCCCGTTCTTCCAACAGCATTGATGATTCTTGAAAAATACGAGCATAGCCCCTTACTTGTAGATAAAAAGGTGCTACCCGTATTGACCAATCAAAAAATGAATGCCTATTTAAAGGAAATAGCGGATCTAAGCGGAATCAATAAACACCTGACCACCCATTTGGCCAGACATACTTTTGCGACTACCGTGACACTTTCCAATGGCGTCTCCATTGAGTCTGTAAGCAAGATGCTGGGGCACAAATCACTCCGAACCACGCAGCATTATGCAAAAATATTGAACCGAAAGGTCAGTGAAGATATGCAATTGTTAAAAAAGAAATTGAGCTTTCAAGAAAAGATCAAGTCAAAAAACGCTTAAACCTTTTGCCCCTTGATATTGGCCCTTGTAGAAACATATCAGGAAGAAGAGCATTTAGAAATATCGTTAGAGCACCAAAAATTACTCAATTAGCGTTTGGCCGACCACATAGCTGACCCAGAAGCCGGAAAAGATTGGAAAATCCTAAAATCTGGGCTACACAAGAAATATGGCCTTAACAAAGGGAGTTCCGGAAAAACCCTGATGCAATATGTAAATTTCCTTATTTTACAGGGGTTAACAAGGTATGACGTACAAATGGGAAACAAAAAATTAGTGCTGTTTTTTTGAGCCGGTAATATCTTTTTCATTTTTTGACTGATAGGACATATTCAAATAGAAATTAATAAAATCACCATTAAAGTTACTTAATCTGTTTTCCCTTTTCCGTTAACCTATATCGTTGCTTACTGCTTTTCGGTTTATCCGGGATTGTCATTTCAATCAATTTTGCATCAAGTGCCGGCTGTAAATAATTATATAAAAATGTTGGACGATGCCTCATGTCTAACTTTGTCATTAATTCTGCCGTTGTAGTTTCATCCCTACCTATTACAGAAAGTAATTTTGAAACTTGTTCGGTAACTTGTTCGGTAACTTGTTCGGTAACTTGTTCGGTGATTTTTTCAGAAGAAGGAAAAGTCATTCTGGTAAAGTTATCCATAAACCGGAAACATTCCTTTCCGTAACTCTTTAAAATCCGTGGAACGCCAGAGCCCAGTTGCTCTACCAAATCCAAATCCCTGTATATACGCATTAGCTCCTTATTCCTCGGCATAGAAACGCCTTCAAAAAAATCTTCTTTGCTAAGTCCGTCCGGTAAGGAACCGGCAGATGTTATTTCAATCCTGTCGTCAAATATTTCAAACTTAGGTGGTACTTCTCGGGTGTAGTCATTATGTACTATGGCATTATATATAGCTTCACGCAAGGCTACAGGATTCCATAACTTTCGCTCAATACGTTCTTTTGATGTAATGGTCGCAAAAGTTGTATTTTCTACTGCAATTTTATCCAGTACACTTTTTGTGGCCTTAATGAGCGAGCAATATCCATATTCATTATTTTCAAGAAGGTCTACCCGATCTAGGCCTTTATATTTAGCAACTTTAATAGATACATTGTTTACATCTGCTAAAAGGTAGGCTGCATAGTTAAGGAAACCGTCTTCGGTAAGTAGTTCTAAATTCTTTTTAAACTGTTTGTTAAGAGGTTTACCATTCTCCTGATAATAGATATGTAGCTGCTCAAAACTTAAGTCCTGGCGATGCGATTTTATTTTTCCTATTGAATTACGTGTACGGCTGGCGAAAAGTTTATCAATCATAGCTTGCGGCATGGGTTCGGCCGCTGTGCCTACACGAATAAAACAGCCTTTTTCGGTCATGCCGTATTTCTTTTTGAAATAGGGCTTTTCACTTCCACCGGCAACAATAATCTTGATAATGTCTTTACCGTCACGTTCTTCAGCCACTACATCAAATAAACCCATGGCCGAAGGAGCAATATTGTTTTTGATACGGTCTTTGATTTTAAGCATATCACTGTCAATATCATCTACACCAAGTACTTTCCCTTGCTTATCAATGCCTAAGTAAATTAACCCGCCTTCCAAATAATTGAGGAAAGCAATCACTTCCTTTTCCAAATCCAGGTCTCTGGTTAATTTTTCTTTGTATTCTATTCTGTTTGTTTCAGACATTATCAGTGATTTGATGTAAAAATAATCTTTTATATACACCTACTAGGGCATCTATTTTAATTAATAGAATTCCCCAAGGCTCTGCCTCGGGTGTAGTAAAGGAAATGTTTAAAAAACGGATGGTTTTTTAAAAAATGATAACATATTGTTCCGTTGAATACCTCGTGGGCTTGCTCCGAGGATTTTTTATTACCAAACAACAGCCATCCCCCGGAGGTATTCACAAAATTGGATTTCAGTTCTAAGTCTGATTAAAGTAGTTATTAAGGGGGACTAAGGTTTATGGGGAGACCACTTGTCCCCAAATCCCTTACCCCAACTTCAGCGCTCGGATCCTATCCTATTTTTGTAGCAGTTCGGAAAGAAAAGCGTATAACAAAAATAGGATAGGGCGCTGTCCTACTTTTTGCCTTCTACCTCCAGCCATTTTTGATAGAGTTCCTTTGCCTCTGGGCTTTCTTTAAAGAATGTCCCATAGTGTTCAATGGCATCATCCTGACCTTTTATATATGCTGTCTCTTCCTTCTTGGCTATCCTTGACACCTGATAGATTGAAAATCCAAAGACCAACAAGACCGTGACCAACAACCCCCAAGTAAGTTTTATGGCCCAACCGGGCAAGAGAATGGACCGCTCTACTTTATGAAGAATCCTTTCCATCAGTCTTTGTTGTTCCTTAATGTTGTTTTTTTGGTTGTTGCCATACTCCTTTAGAAGATTATTTAACTCAGTGGTATCTGGCCTCAATGGGAGATTTTGCAAATTTTCATGCACCTTTTCCAAACGGTCTATACTCTTCTCAAACCCGTTGACCTCCTCTGTCAACAGTTCCGCTATTTCATCCAGTTTTGCCATAATGTTCTGTTTAGATTCCTATTCCAGTGTCCCTGACCACTTTTATGGCCAGTTTGATGGTCTTCTTTATGATGGTCTGGGTCAGGCTTGTTGGGATATTCACAGTCCGGCCCAAAAGCTGCATGCTCCTGTCCTTGGCTATCCGCTGTGCCATGTTCTTTTCAAAGTTCATTTGACGGGCGATCCTGCCCATGGACATGGACCGGTGCACCTCGCTTCCTTTTAGGTTGGTTCCCTTGTACTCAAAACGAAAGCCCTGCAATTGGTTCTGCCTATTGATGCTGGGAATGACCTTTACATTGTTCTGCTCCATCGACTTGATGTACTGATCAAAGTCCCTTGGCCGTTCCCTGGCCATGACCTTTTCATGGATCTTCTGTATTTCCGATCGGACATGTTGCATCCGGTACAGTTTTTCCTGTTGTACCTCCTTTACCGTGGTCAGGTCCATTTGTTTGGCCACCCGTTCCGCCACTTGTTGGCTCCGCTTTCCGATGAAACTGTCATTGTAGGCTTTTCCCTGAAAGTTTATCCGGTTGGCATACAGATGGACATGTACATGTTCCTTGTCCCTATGGATAAAGGCAACGGCCTGGTGCTGCTTGAGGTTCATCTCCTTGAGGAACCTTTCGGTCATTTCCTTGAGCCGTTCGCTTTCCAGTTTCCTCCCGTCCTCTATGGTGGGACTGAGCACAAAGCTCAGTGTGTTCTTCCGGCACAGCTCGTTCTGTTCTTGGATGACCTTGAACTCCTCGGTGATCTCCCTTGGGGTCTCCCCGGCCAGATATTGGCTATGGATGATCTCCGATCCTTTCTCCTGGTTCATCCCGTAGCTCATCGAGGCTGCAGTATGCGATATGGACTTTCCCATTCCTATCATTTTTTAAAGTTTAAAAGATGTTGTCTTATCTCTTTGGCCAGCTGGGCCGTTTCCTCGGCCAATCTGGTGTTCCGCTTCCGGAACATGTTGGTGATCAGCCTAAAATTCCGTTGGTATTTGACCAATAGCTTGTAGGCCTCTATCTGTTCGTCCGTCATCCGCTCCACGATTCGGTCATCGAATGCGGCACGTCGACAGTACTCGCTGAGGGAAAGACCGCTCTTCAGGGCCTTTACCTTCAGCAGTTTCTTCTCGTAGACCGAGCAGCGGAACTGGACGAACTCTTTCTTCATTTTCCCATCAACTTTTGCGACCTTCGGGAGCAAAAGCAAGATTTGTCATGACAATGACACATCTTGAATTCGTTTCCGAACTTCATCCTTTGCGTTTTTTACCTTCCATACGTTTATATCTTTAAAACCTTCATAGAGGAAGGACATATCCCTACTGTTCGGGCACTTTTCCAATAAAAGTTCCGTCATCCCCAGTCCCGTTTTGTCTCTGTCAAGAAACAGCTCCACATTTTCATATTCCCCTATCTCTGTGACCATCCGTTTTACGAAGGCCGTGGTGTTCAATACCAGAAGGTCATGGCTGTTTACGATATCCGGCATCAGCTCCATTAGGGTGAGCATATCGAACATGCCTTCGGTAATGGCCAATTTCTTTGATCTGTTCCCCATCATCGAAACATCCTTGGGCGATGTGGATCCTTTCCAATAGCTGTTCCGCAGTTCCCAGCCTCCAGACCTGTTCTGTAATCCTATGCCAAAGTATGTCCGTTCTCCTATCTTATAATGGACCTCCTTGCACAGTTTTCTTGCGGTCTTGGTCGAAACCTTTCTGGAGCTCAGATAGTTTTGCAGGGCCCTGTGCTCGATCTCCTTTTCCTGGATGATTTCAATCGGGTCGGCCCTATGTTCCTTCTTGGTTGGATTCGGCCGCCGGTGAAAAGAAAAATGGCCCATGTTCCCGGACAATCGTTCCAATGCCTCCTTTACGGAACAGTTTTCCATTTTCATGATCAGGTCTATGGTACTGCCACCTTCAAAGGTCCCAAAATCTATCCAGTAGTTTTCCTTCAATGATACCTTGAAAGAGGCTTGGGTCTCGCTCCGGAACGGGCTGAGGAACCAAGCTTCTTTTTCCGTTTTCCGGACTGGAAAGTGCCCCGACTTGGCCAGCGTGGAAACGATGTTAATGTTGCGGGCTTTTTCGCAGTCCATTCTTTTTTCTCTCATGGTTCTGTTTTTAATCGATTTTTGATGATTTGATGACAAACCTCTGGGGGACCCTATAAATACTGGTTGTTCCCCCGTCATCATTTTGTCATCGTTTCATCACTTTTGTTTTTTTCTTCATTGTCCCTGTCATCATTTTTTATTTTGATGACAGAATGATGACAAAGTGATGACAGCCTAAACCCTTATAAACACTGGGCTTATATCAATCTGTCATCAAATCATCAAAATTTTGGACCAAAAAATTCTTTTTTATGGTAAAGTACCTTCCCTTGGCGTCCTCGGTGTTGATCTCGCCGTTGTTCCAAATGGTGATTTTTTGGTACTTGTTTGAATTTGGCTGGTTGTCCAGTTTCCAATCCTTTTTCAGCAACCGCCTCAATTGGGTCAGGTCGGTCTTGACCCGTGTGCGGTTGAGCATGTGCAGGGCATCGATGGGACAAAGGTCCACCGAGTCCATCTCGAACTTTTCCATGGCACTCAGCAATAGACTGGCCAGTTCCTTCTCCACCCTATTTCGGTTATTGTTCACCAGCTTCTTAAGGGCAGGGGTATAAACCTGTTTAGCTGTGAACCACATTCGGGTTCTTTGTTTTGTGCTGTATTCCCTTTTTGAAAGGAAATCCAAAAAAGCGGGCACTTCCTTGGACAACTGGTCCAGGAAATCGGTGTCCTCCCTTTTAAGTGAAGGAATCTTTCTAACCCAGAACCTGGTCTCATGGGCATCGATCTTGATGAAACTGTCCTCGTTATTACTGCAGAGGATAAATTTTCCAAAGAATTCCACTTCCCTTTTGTCCTTGCCCTTGGCCTCCAGCTTGTTCCTGTTGGTGGTACTCAGATATTTGATGCGCTCGGTGAGCTCCTCCTTGTTGAACAGCACCTCGTCCACGCATATCAACAGCTTGTTGGCCCAGTCCGCATTGAACTGGCTTGCAAAGCTGTCATTGGTCAGATAGGTAAGGTTGTTGCCAAAGATCTCCTTGAGCCATTTGAGGAAGGTGCTTTTCCCGGTGTTCCTTTCGGTGGAGACCAGACAGAGGATGGGGAGCACCTGCACCGGTCTTTGGTACAGGAGTTTCAGATAGTCCAGCCCAAGTTCCAGCTGGTTGCCGAAGATATGCCCTAAAAAGGCCCGTGTTCTTTTGATGGTTCCCTCTTTGGGTTCATGTGCCAAAAGGGAATAGGTATTGTAGAAACCATGGTGTTCCTTTTTGAAGTCCACATGACAGGGAATACAGGCGAACCCATCATATTTGGGCACCTTGCCCAAATAGTCCTTGCCATGGTCCTGCTTGATGATATGCTCGTTCCAAGGGACCAGCTGCTCGTTGAAATGTCCAGAAATGGTCGGAATCCTTACCAACTTGTAAAAGGTGGTCCCGACCCTTATGTATGGTACTGTTTCCATATTGGTGCTTTTGAAATTTTGTGATTACTTCCATTTTTGGTGAATCCACAAATAATTTAAAGATGAATCCGTGGCTAAGGATTTGAATCCACAATCGTTTCGCTTTCCGGCAATGGCTTACGTTGGTTCTGTAGCAACCAACTGACTATCTTTTCCCTTTCAAAGAATATAAGTTTTCCATTGGGCTTGGAGTGCGGGATTTGCCCCGCAGCGGTAAGCTTGTACAGATAACTTCTTGATATGCCGGTGTAATCACAGGTCTCATCAAAGGTCAGTACTTCTTTATTGGCTATCATAAGTCGTTCCAAACGGTCAAGCCGTTCGAGTATCAAAAAATTGTCCATTTTGTTCCTTTTAACGATTACAAATGAACAAAAGCGCTTTTGTTTTCCTTTGAAGAATTCTTTGGATAAAGATAATAGAGGGCGGAGGGAAAGTAAGGTTTATGGATTGAATTTTATCCACAAAAAATTGATGTGCAAACACTTACATCATATCAGTTCATATCAAACCAAATGAAAAATGGCAAATAAAATTTTGTTCTAAATCAAATCAAATGACATCAATCGAATTTTCTTAGAATACAAGGATATTGAGTTATCAACAATTGAAATAAACAGATATAAAATTTTGGGCACCAATAAACGATTGATTATTGGATGAAAACATTCAGGTAGCTCTGGAATACTGTCTCGAAAAGGGTTAGCTTTTTAAACCTGTTCACTTTACTTCAAAAAAAAGCACCCCGTTTATGAGGTGCTTTTATGTATTTACAAGTAGGAGAATTGACTAGTTTCCTTCGCTCAAAGAAAAACTGCCATCACCACTAAAAGATTCTACTGTAATCGTTACGGTCCATATTCCGGAAGTGCCTGCGTCGGTTACTCCAGAGAAAGAATCGGGCTCAACCGCACCGTTCAATGATCTATTCAACACGATATTTGCATCTGCATCTGTTACCACCATATTGAAGGTACCTTCCGTAGTCGCAGTGATATCGGCATTATAATCCGCTGTACTGAGGTTGTTGTTCCAGCTGAATATACGGGTGGTAGAACCACCGTTGCCGGTAAAACTTGCATCGATGTCACCATTGAAATCCGACCGGTCACCAACGGTAAAGTCGGAAGGGCTTGTTCTTAATGTTGTTCCATTGACCGTTACACTCGCAAAAGGGTCATCATCTTTGCTACAGGCAATGACGGTAAGGACCATTACTCCGGCTATTAAGTATTTAAATAGATTTGAGGTTTTCATACTTTACTATTGATTAATTAAGAATTGTTGTTTTATAGTTTCCATAGGTTAAACAATCATACTAACGAATTCCCTACCCTGATGATATAAAATCATCTTTTTTTGTTGTGAATCGTGCCCTAATAGTTGTGAAATCATTTTTTTTTAGAATTCGGCTATCTGTACAATAACGGTAAGGATTGGTTGGCAAAAGTTACTATGGCCGGGAATCTGGTTGATAAAAGGAAAAGAAGGTCAAAGATATCCAATGGGTATATAACTTTTTCAAATTACTCAGAAATAAGTGAAAAAACATCGAAATAGTCCAATTTGCAACAAATAATCAAAAACAAATTTGACCTAAGTTTGCGTGCAAATTGCGTGCAAATTGCGTGCAAATAAAAAAAGCTCCAAAAGTTAAAAACTCTTGAAGCCTTACTGTTACTGTGGAGAATACCGGATTCGAACCGGTGACCTCTTGCCTGCCAGGAAAGTTAGGTTTCTTTGATAGAGATTTCATTAAGTGACCTATTGAAAGTTTTTAACATCCTGGTTAAATAGACTTTCTATTTTAAATTTTGATTTCGTTATCTGGTATTACCCAATTTTAAATTCTGTCATTTTGAAGCTCTTTAATTTATTTTAAATCTCATTGTATCCATTTGGCATTTAAAAAGCCCATAATTGTTAAATTACTATTAAAAAGGTGTCCCTTTCGGTGTCAGTATCAATTCCCCACCCTTTACAACCCCTAAAAACAGTGGTTTTTTCAATTTAAAGAAGACCCTCTTCCTCCGCAATCAAGCGCAAAGCTTGAAAATAAAAAACCGCAGAGTTGTCTCTAGCGGTTTTTTTATTTTAAGGGTTTAGGCATTTGCAAAATGAGTTCATAGGGAAAACCAAAGGTAATCCCTCTTCCTCCGCAAAAAGAAACCCGCAACATATGTTGTGGGTTTTTTATTTAAGTATTTGAAAGTCAACTTTTCTACCATACAGGAAAATCTAAGCCTTTCCTTATATACATTTGATTTTATGAGAACATACCAAACCCTCTCTCATTTTGGACCATCATCAATAAAATCCATGGAATTAACTATCTTCTACCCGGATTAATTGATTTCTTTAAAAAAACTAATATGCCAATAAAAATTAACCAGCCAAAAACCGTCATAAAAAGGATGCTAACCCTAACCAATCTCGTCCTAGGACTCGTTATACTGATTGGTTGTAAATCGGAAGTTAAAGAAGCACCTGAGCGACCCAATATCGTCTTCATTATGTCCGATGATCACGCATACCAAGCAATTTCCGCTTATGACAATAGTTTGATAGAAACACCGAATATTGATAGAATTGCCAAAATGGGCATGTTATTTACCAATGCAAGTGTCACAAACTCCATTTGTGCACCTTCCAGAGCTACGATTCTAACGGGGAAACACTCCCATATCAATGGGAAAATTGACAATGTGTCCCCTTTTGACACCACCAATGTTACTTTTCCGCAGCTATTGCAAAAAGCAGGCTATCAAACTGCTATGTTCGGAAAACTACACTTTGGCAATAACCCAAAAGGGTTTGACCAGTTTAAAATATTACCGGGACAAGGTGCTTATTACAACCCGGATTTTATTACCAAGAATGAAGGCGAGATCAACGTAAAAGGATACGTTACCGATATCGTAACGGACATGACCCTGGATTGGCTCGACCATGAACGTGAGAAGGACAAACCTTTTATGCTGATGTACCTCCACAAAGCACCGCACCGTTCGTGGTTAATGGCAGAGCGTCATATGCAAGAGTATACCAATAAAACGTTCAAGGAACCTGCTACCTTATTTGATACCCATGAGGGAATGCCAGCAGCCAAAGTTGCCGAAATGAAGGTTGACGGTGATATGGGATGGTCAGCTGATAGTAAACTAGCCCCGGAAGTAATGGACCAATTGGGACTGGAAGAGCAAATTGGTTTTGACAAGCGCAGATACGAAATGACCGTGGGCAGGATGGATTCTACCCAGAAAGCCACTTTCGATAAATATTACGGAGCTATCGCAGAAAAGTTTATCGAGAATTATCCCAATATGACCGACGAGGATATTGCCAAATGGCGCTATCAGCGGTATATGCAAGACTATTTGGGCACCATAAAATCGGTTGATGAGAACGTTGGACGCGTTTTGGACTATTTGGAGGCCAATGACATAATGGAAAACACCATTATCGTTTACACCTCCGACCAAGGATTCTATTTGGGTGAACACGGTTGGTTCGATAAACGATTTGTATACGATGAGAGTCTAAAAACCCCGCTACTGGTTTCATGGCCGAATCGTGTAAAACCAGGAACCGTTTCCGATGAACTTGTTCAAAATTTGGATTTTGCACAGACATTTTTGGATGTGGCGGGAGCTCCCCAACCTGAGGATATGCAAGGTGAAAGCCTAGTACCGGTGCTTACTGGCGATATGGAAAACTGGAACAGGGATGCCGTTTATTATCATTACTACGAACACCCATCGGAACATAACGTGAATAGGCATTATGCGGCCATTACCAAAGACTACAAACTCATCCATTATTATTTTGATATGGATTATTGGGAGTTGATCGACAGAAAAAAAGATCCATTGGAGCAACATAATTATTACGATGATCCTGCCTATGCAGAAATCCAAAAAGACCTACACAAAAAGCTTGATGAACTACGTGAGCAATACGGTGATTCCGAAGCACTGAGCCAACAGTATATTGATGAGTTTATGCCGCTTGCCAAGGAAGGCAAGGTATACGGTGTTGAAGACGATATTTTGGAACCCATTGTTGAAAAATGGGAAAATTCCAAGAAAAAGGAATGATGTAAAAGTCTTCATTTCATCCTTTCTTTTATTGAATGTGCCCCAATAACCAAGTTTTGAGTATATTGATTTAAGCTTTAAAAAGGGAAAGTTATGAGCGCGACTAAAGAACTTAAAGTACGATGTTGGATTGATATTGACGGAAAAAAGTTTTTTGGACCTGGGCGGGCGCAACTGCTTATTTTAATTGAAAAAAATGGTTCTTTATCCAAAGCGGCCAAAGAAATGGGAATGTCCTATCGTAAAGCTTGGGCCATGGTTGAAGATATGAACCAACGAGGTCAGCAACCCTATGTGGAACTGCATAAAGGTGGTACTCAAGGGGGAGGCGCCGAATTAACCGAGACGGGGAAAAAAGTACTTGCCACCTTCCAAAAAATGAACGATACAATTACTAAAACAGTACAGGAGCATACGGATGAAATGTTGGGGTTGATTTAAATTTTAATACCAAATCCGTGAAGTAGAATCAATCGGAAACCAACGTAGAGCACCAAAATACTGGTGAGCACACCCAAAAACTTAAGGTTGAACTTTTTGTTGGACAAATAGGAACCGATACTCCCCCCAATCACCACAGCAACAACTAATTGCAACATCAATTCGCTGTTCAAT
>NHBR02000011.1 GCA_002167435.2 Allomuricauda sp. TMED12 | reverse complement strand
GAGGTGCGTGAAGGCAACAAAGTATTAAAGCGATTTGATAAGGAAGTGTTGAACTCTTCGATTTGTTCCAAGGAAACGGTAAAAAAGGCACAGCAATTATTGAAGGATGTTGTGGAGAAAGATTATGGGACTGGACATAGAATGTACTCCAAAAACTTTTCCATGGCCGGAAAAACGGGAACTACTCAAAAAAACTATGTGGAGAAGAACCCGGATAAATTGGCGTACATCTCCTCTTTTGCCGGTTATTTTCCCGCGGATAATCCTAAATACTCCTGTATCGTGGTGATTCACGAGCCAGATAAGGATGAAGGATACTACGGAGCAGATGTTTCCGGTCCTGTATTCAAGTCCATGGCACAGAAAATACACGCTATTTCACCCATGGTGGATGAAGTGGACAGCAAGAATATTCAAGATGCTGATTTGGAAAAAGAGTATCAACAATATTATGCCGAAGCACAGAAAAAATATAATACCATCCCCAATGTTAAAGGTATGTGTGGTATGGATGCTGTCTCACTATTGGAAAATTTAGGAATCGAGGTTGAAGTACACGGCAATGGAAAAGTCAAAAATCAGTCGGTAAGCCAAGGGACCAATATTAAACAGGTTAAAAAAATAGTACTGGAACTTTCATGAAGTTATTGAAGGACATATTATATGGTGTAAGCCTTTCCGCGGTTAGCGGAGATACCAATGTAATGGTGAACAATGTTCATTTCGATTCCAGAAAAGTCGAGATGGACGATGTGTTCGTTGCGGTTCGCGGTACCGTTACCGATGGGCATGAATACATCCAAAAAGCTGTTGATTCTGGTGCAAGAGCTATTGTATGCGAAGAGCTTCCTGAGATAATGGTGAATGGAGTTACATATTTACAGGTGACCGATTGCAATAGTGCATTGGCCATAATTGCTTCTAATTTCTACGACAATCCTTCCAAGAACCTAAAATTGGTTGGAGTTACAGGAACCAATGGTAAAACCACAGTGACTACACTTTTGTACAATCTGTTTAAAAAAGCTGGGTTTAAGGTTGGCCTCATCTCTACCATCAAAGTATTGGTAGATGAGAAAGAGTACAAAACAAGCCATACTACGCCTGATGTTCTAACTATAAATGACTATTTGTCCAAGATGAACGATGTTGGTGTGGAATTCTGTTTTATGGAGGTAAGTTCCCATGGTATTGATCAAAAAAGAGCCCAAGGACTTCGTTTTGAAGGGGCCATCTTTACAAACCTTTCCCATGATCATTTAGATTACCACAAAACCTTTGCGGAGTACAGGGATACCAAAAAGAAATTGTTCGATGGATTGCCAAAAACCGCCTTTGCTCTCGTTAACATTGACGATAAGAACGGATTGGTAATGCTGCAGAACACCAAAGCCAAAAAATATACCTATGCTTTAAAATCCTTTGCTGATTACCGGGCGCAGATTTTGGAAAAGCAATTCAATGGTCAATTGTTGAAGATTGATGACAACGAGCTGTGGACCAAACTAATTGGAGATTTTAATGCTTACAATTTACTGGCCATATATGCCACGGCAGATATTCTGGGGCTCGAAAAATTGGAGACCCTTAGATTGATGAGCGAGCTGGAAAACGTGGATGGCAGGTTTCAATATTTCATATCAAAAGAAAAAATAACGGCTATTGTTGATTATGCCCATACGCCGGATGCACTAAAAAATGTATTGGTTACAATCAATGCATTGAGGACTGGAAATGAAAACGTCATCACCGTAGTGGGGTGTGGTGGTGACCGTGACAAGTCTAAGCGTCCGGTTATGGGTTATATCGCTTCAGAAATGAGCAATCAGGCCATTTTCACATCAGATAATCCTAGAACGGAATCACCATCAGCAATCATTAAAGAGATGGAAGCTGGAGTAGAGCCACAAAACACTAGAAAGGTGTTGTCCATAGAAAATAGAAGGCAGGCCATAAATACGGCATGTAAACTGGCCATGGCCAACGATATCATCCTCGTGGCGGGAAAGGGCCACGAGACCTATCAAGAAACCAATGGAGTCCGGGTGGATTTTGATGATTTTAAAGAAATTAAAGAAGCTCTTGAGAGCTTAAAAAAATAGTGTAGTCCATGTTATACTACTTGTTCGAATTTTTAGAGAAACAATACCAACTGCCAGGCGCGGGACTTTTTCAGTTCTTAACCTTTAGGGCTGCATTGTCCGTATTGTTGTCGCTATTGATCGCTATGGTATACGGAAAGCGAATAATACGATTTCTACAAAAAAAGCAGATAGGGGAAAGTATCCGTGATTTAGGTCTGGAGGGACAAAAACAGAAAGCTGGAACACCAACCATGGGCGGGCTGATCATAATCTGGTCTACCTTATTACCTGTATTGCTATTTGCCGACGTTAAGAATATCTATGTGATCTTGCTGATCATAACAATGATTTGGATGGGAATAATCGGCTTTATTGACGATTACATCAAAATCTTTAAAAAGGATAAGCAAGGGCTAAAAGGGAAGTTCAAGGTGATGGGGCAGGTTGGATTGGGGCTAATCGTTGGATTGACACTTTATTTTCACCCAGCAGTGACCATCAAGGAAAAAGATACTACTACCATAACAGAAAATTTTAAGGTGGAGCAGGTATTTAGCGAAGAGACAAAGGCCGTTCGAACGAACGTCCCTTTCTTTAAAAACAACGAACTCGATTATGCGGATTTCATCTCCTGGATGGGAGAAGGAGCGGAGGATTACGCATGGCTCATTTTTATTCCTGTAGTTATCTTGATAGTTACAGCAGTTTCCAACGGGGCAAATTTAACCGATGGAATAGATGGCCTTGCCGCAGGCTCATCCGCAATTATTGTGTTGACCTTGGGAATTTTTGCTTGGGTATCCGGTAACATCCAATTCTCCGACTATCTCGATATTTTTTACTTACCCAGAGTAGGTGAGCTGGTGGTCTTTATTGCTGCATTTGTGGGGGCATTGGTCGGTTTTTTATGGTACAATACCTATCCGGCCCAGGTATTTATGGGAGATACAGGAAGTTTGACCATTGGAGGCGTAATTGCCGTAATTGCCATTATCGTAAGAAAAGAATTATTGATTCCGATATTATGTGGAATTTTCTTCGCCGAGTCTTTATCGGTAATGTTGCAAGTGGGTTATTTCAAGCACACCAAGAAAAAGTATGGTGAGGGAAAACGCATATTCTTGATGGCGCCATTACACCATCATTATCAGAAAAAATTATATCACGAAAGCAAAATAGTAACCCGGTTTTGGATTATAGGAATTATGCTGGCAATCATCAGTTTTGTTACTCTTAAAATTCGATAACAATGGGCCGCTTGGTGATACTTGGAGGAGGAGAAAGTGGTGTTGGAACCGCCATTTTGGGAAAGCAAAAGGGATTTGAGGTCTTTGTTTCGGACAAAGGTGAAATAAAAGAGAAGTATAAAAAAGTTCTTGAACATTTTGAGATTGAATGGGAGTCCGGTGAGCATACCGAAGCCAAGATTTTAAATGCTGATGTGGTAATGAAGAGTCCTGGTATTCCGGATAAGGTGCCCTTGGTAAAAGCACTGGTTGAAAAAGGAATTCCGGTGATTTCTGAAATAGAATTTGCGTCAAAATATACCGATGCCACATTGATTGGAATCACGGGAAGCAACGGAAAAACCACGACAACAATGCTGACCTATCATCTTTTAAAAGGTGGTGAGTTAAATGTGGGTATGGCTGGAAATATTGGTGACAGCTATGCTAAAATGGTTGCTGAAAAGGATTATGCTCTCTATGTGTTGGAGATAAGCAGCTTTCAATTGGATGGTATTGTGGATTTTAAACCCCACATCGCCATGATAACCAATATCACGCCCGATCATTTGGATAGATATGATTACAAGTTTGAAAACTATATCGCATCCAAATTTAGAATAGCAATGAATCAGGGTAAAGATGATTACCTGATATATGATGCTGATGATGAAGTGATTCAGGCTTGGCTAAAAGAACACCCAGTTCAATCCAAATTGGTTCCTTTTTCAGTAAAAAGTAAACTGGAAGAAGGAGCTTGGTTGGAAGACAAAACGATAAAAATAAAATTAGAACATAAAACCTTGGAAATGAGTGAAGATATTTTGGCCTTAGAAGGTCAGCACAATGTAAAAAATACAATGGCGGCAAGTATGGCGGCCATGCTGGTTAAGGTCAGGAAAGAGACCATTCGCAATAGTATCCAGTCTTTTCAGGGGGTACCCCACAGATTGGAAAAAGTGTTGAAGATAAACCATGTGGAATACATCAACGATTCCAAGGCAACCAATGTGAATGCCACTTTTTATGCTTTGGACGGTATTAAAAAACCCATTGTTTGGATTGTTGGAGGTGTGGATAAAGGAAACGATTATTCCGAGTTGATGCCGATGGTGCGAGAAAAAGTGAAGGCCATTATCTGTTTGGGAGTGGACAATTCCAAGTTAATTGATGCTTTTGGTAATGTAATCGATCTTATGGTCGAAACCTATTCCATGGAAGAAGCTGTAAAGGTGGCATATAAAGTGGCCGAGCGGGGAGACGCTGTATTGTTATCTCCAGCCTGTGCCAGTTTCGACCTTTTTAAAAATTATGAGGATAGAGGAGATCAATTTAAAACTGCAATTAAAAACTTGTAAAACGTGTTGGGAATATTCAAAAATCTGAAAGGTGATAAAGCCATTTGGGGCGTAGTGGCCCTATTGGCGCTTTTCTCATTTTTGCCGGTATATAGTGCCAGTACCAATTTGGTGTACGTCAACGGTGATGGGACCACTTTGGGCCATTTGGTGAAGCATGCTGTACTCCTGTTCTTAGGCTTTGGTATTATTTATGCCGTTCACAGGATTCCCACGCATTACTTCAAAGGGCTTTCCATAATTGGGATGCCCATTGTTATCCTGCTTTTGATTTACACCTTAACCGTTGAAACGCGTATAGGAGGGGTGACCGCAAACCGTTGGATAAAAATTCCGTTGGTGGGCGTCAATTTCCAGACCTCTACTCTGGCGGCTGTGGTATTAATGATTTGGATAGCCAGATATCTAACTAAAATCAAAGAAACCAAAATCACATTCAAGGAGAGTATTTTACCATTGTGGTTACCTGTTGCTTTGGTGGTACTATTGATTTTACCTGAAAATTTTTCAACTGCTGCCATCATTTGTTTCATGGTGTTGGTATTATGCTTTTTGGGTGGATATCCTTTAAAATATTTGTTTGCCATGGTGGCGACAGGAATCGTATTGGCTGGAATGTTCCTGTTTGTACTTTTTAAAGCACCCGAAGTGTTGCCTCAACGTGCAGGTACCTGGAAATCAAGGATAGAAACTTTTATTCATCCCGAACAGGCCGATAAGGATGATCTGCACCAGCTGACCTTGGCTCAAATTGCTGTGGCCGAAGGTGGGGTAGTGGGCAAAGGAGCGGGTAAGAGCGTGATGAAGAATATGTTGTCGCAAAGTACTTCGGATTTCATTTTTGCCATCATAATAGAAGAATATGGATTGTTGGGAGGAGGAGCTTTGCTCTTTTTCTATCTGTTGCTACTGTTCCGAATTGTGGTCGTGGCACATTCGTCCAAAACGGTGTTTTCAAAATTATTGGTGATAGGAGTTGGTTTGCCTATTGTGTTCCAGGCCTTTATCAATATGGCAGTAGTGGTTCAGTTGTTCCCTGTAACGGGTCAGCCGTTGCCGTTGATCAGTATGGGGGGAACATCTATTTGGATGACTTGTATGGCCATCGGAATTGTGCTGAGTGCGAGCAATAAAAAAGAAAATTTAGAGGAGCAATCCCATGGAATAGATGAAACGAATCCTTTAGAAGTATTAAGTGGACAGATATAGGTTTATACTTTCTGGAGGAGGAACGGGAGGACATATTTATCCCGCCGTGGCCATAGCGAACGAGTTGAAGAGGAGATATCCTGATGCGGAATTTTTGTTCGTTGGCGCCAAGGATAAAATGGAAATGGAAAAAGTACCGCAGGCCGGTTATGAGATAAAAGGCTTGTGGATAAGTGGAATACAACGGAAACTGACATTGAAGAATCTCATGTTTCCCTTTAAACTGATAAGTAGTTTGTTGGAAGCACGCAAAATAGTAAAACAATTCAAGCCTCATGTAGCTATTGGTACGGGAGGTTTTGCGAGCGGACCATTGTTAAAAATGGCTGAAAGTTCGGGTATTCCATGCGTGCTGCAAGAACAGAATTCCTTCGCAGGAATTACCAACAAACTATTAGCGGGAAAAGCTGAGAAAATATGTGTTGCGTATGATGGCATGGAACGTTTTTTTCCTAAGGAAAAGATAATAAAAACGGGAAATCCCATCCGTACCGATTTGGTGGATGTGAAAGCAGGAAAACAAGAGGCAGCCACATTTTTTGGTTTGAATGTTGATAAGAAAACAATACTTGTTTTAGGGGGTAGTCTTGGAGCAAGACGAATCAATCAACTAATTGAAAAGGAACTTGGCTTTTTTGAAGAAAAAGGCTTACAGATACTTTGGCAATGCGGCAAACTGTATTACGAAGAATACAAAAAATACGATTCTGATTCCGTAAAGGTATTGGCCTTCGTGAATAGAATGGATTTGGCCTACGCCGCAGCGGATGTTATCATTTCCAGAGCGGGAGCAGGTTCGGTTTCTGAACTCTGTTTGGTAGGGAAACCGGTGATTTTTATCCCGTCGCCGAATGTTGCAGAAGATCATCAAACCCAAAATGCAAAAGCTTTGGTGGCCCAGGATGCTGCCATTATGCTTCGGGAAAGTGAGTTAGATGTTGAATTTGAACATAGTTTTTCGGACTTAATAGGTTCTGAAGAGAACAAGAAAAAACTGGGAAAAAACATCAAGAAAATGGCAATGCCCAAGGCCACAGAACATATTGTGGATGAAATTGAGAAATTATTAAAAAAGTAATGCAGGGAAACGATTTTCAAAGTATTGAGAAGTGTCACCTCGAGCGCAGTCGAGAGGTACGGTTGTTCTCAAATTTTGTTCTCGACTGCGCTCGAACTGACAGGAAGGTTGTATGAATTTGAAAGATATACATAGCGTTTATTTTATCGGTATTGGCGGCATCGGAATGTCTGCCTTGGCCCGCTATTTCAAATTTGTGGGCAAAGAAGTGGCTGGTTACGACCGAACTCCGACGCCTATCACCGACGCGTTAACTGAAAAAGATATTTCGGTTCATTTTGAAGATAATATCGATTTGATTTCTGAAACCTTCAAACACCCAAACACGCTGGTGGTTTACACACCGGCCGTACCAGTTTCGCACTCGGAACTTCAATTTTATAAGAATAAAGGGTTTGATGTTAAAAAGCGCTCGGAAGTCCTAGGAATTATTACCAAAGACTCCTTTTGTTTAGCGGTTGCAGGAACTCATGGTAAAACCACAACGACCTGCATTTTAGCACACTTACTTAGTGAATGTGATTTGCCGTTGACTGCTTTTTTGGGTGGAATTTCGGAAGATTTTAACAGCAACTTTGTGCTGGATGGTACCGAATATTCTGTGGTGGAGGCCGATGAGTTTGATCGCTCGTTCTTGCGCTTGACCCCGACCGTAGCCTGTGTCACATCCATGGATGCCGACCACTTGGATATTTACGGCACCAAAGAGGAATTGGAACATTCTTTTCGGGAGTTTGTGAGTAGAATCAAACCTAATGGAAAGTTGTTCGTGCGCAAGGGACTTCCTTTGGAAGGTATCACTTTTGGTATTGAAGACGGAGCCGATTACTGCATAGAAAATATTGAAATAGAACATGGAGCCTACATATTTGATATCGTAACGCCTTCAGAGGTGATTAGGAACGTAAAGTTCAGTAAACCTGGAAGGCACAATTTGCTCAATGGATTAGCTGCTTTTGCGATGGCGGTGCAAACCGGTTCCCCACCACACCGCCTTGCCAAAGCTTTGGGGACCTTTAAAGGAGTTCAGCGTAGGTTCTCGTACCAGATAAAGGAAAAAGACTTTGTTTTTATTGATGATTATGCCCATCACCCCACAGAAATCAGTGCTGTGCATCAGGCGATACGGGAAATGCACCCAGGAAAGAAGATAACCGTTGTTTTTCAACCCCATCTTTTTTCACGAACACAAGATTTTGTGGATGATTTTGCTACAAGTCTTTCAGATTTTGATGAAATCATCTTATTGGATATTTACCCAGCAAGGGAAGAGCCTATCGAAGGAGTTACCTCGCAGTGGTTACTGGATAAAATAAAGAACCCCAATAAAAAACTGATTTTAAAATCAGCATTGTTGGAAGAAGTGAAAAACTGCAAATCAGGGGTTTTGGTGGCTCTTGGCGCAGGGGATATTGGACTGGAAGTACCAAAAATCAAAAAAGAATTGAGTTATGCGCATTAATTGGGATTACATAAAGCTGGCATTTTTGTCCGTCGCTGTAGTTGCGCTTTACGGTTTTGCCGACCAGCGAAACCAAAAAAGAATGGTAGATAATGTCTCCGTGAAATTTGTGGGGGATAACAATTTGTATTTGACTGAAGATGCGGTTAATAAATTGTTAATACAAAATTACGGACCCCTAGAGAATACGCCTAAAGAACAGTTAGTTTTGAATACCATAGAGGAAGTTATACTATCCAATGATATGGTCAAAAATGCCCAGGTCTATCTTACTGTAAACGGGGAACTTGTATCCAAGATTGTTCAGCGAAAGCCAATTGGAAGAATAGAAGGTGTCTCCAAATTTTATTTGGATGATCGTGGTGAACGTATGCCTTTATCAAAGCATCACTCGGCAAGGGTCCCGATAATTACAGGAAAAATTACGGGAAAAACCTTGGAGGATGCCTATGTGATTTTGGACTATATCAACAAAGATGATTTTCTGAGAAAGAATGTCATTGGGATACATATTGAAGACGAAGGAAAATATCAACTCAAATTCCGCATGGAGAACTTTGTGGTGAATTTGGGCGGAGTGGATAACCTGAACAAGAAGTTCAGCAATTTTATGGCCTTTTATGCAAAGGCAACCAAGGACAATTCCTTGGAAGATTATGCAACAGTTAGTTTGGAATTCAACAATCAAGTGGTTTGCACCAAAATTTAAAGTATGGAACAAGGTAATTATTCAGTTGGTTTGGATATTGGAACTACCAAGATCGTAGCGATCATCGGTAGGGAAAATGAGTATGGAAAAATAGAGGTTTTGGGCACCGGACGATCTAAAAGTTTGGGTGTTCACCGTGGAGTGGTCAACAATATTACCCAGACCATTTCGTCCATTCAGCAGGCGGTGGAACAAGCCGAACTGAATTCGGGTCTAAAAATAGGCTCTGTAGTTGTCGGTATTGCAGGTCAGCATATACGAAGCCTGCACCACAGCGATTACATTACTAGACCCAATTCCGAAGAGGTGATAGATAATGAGGACTTGGACAAATTGTGCAATCAAGTGTACAAATTAGTGATGCTTCCCGGTGAAGAAATCATCCATGTGTTGCCACAGGAGTACAAGGTGGATGGCCAATCGGAGATCAAGGAACCCGTAGGAATGTACGGAGGTCGATTGGAGGCTAATTTTCACGTAGTTGTTGGTCAGGTATCATCCATAAAAAATATTGGTAGATGTATCAAAAGTGCCGGATTGGACTTGGGGAATATCACCCTGGAACCTCTTGCATCCGCAGATGCAGTGTTGAGTCAAGAAGAAAAAGAAGCAGGTGTCGCTTTAATTGATATAGGTGGTGGTACTACAGATCTTGCGATTTTCAAGGACGGTATCATCCGCCATACTTCCGTAATCCCATTTGGAGGTAACGTAATCACCGAAGACATTAAAGAAGGTTGCTCAATTATTGAGAAGCAAGCCGAGCTTTTGAAAATAAAATTTGGGTCCGCGTGGCCTGGAGAGAACAAGGACAACGAAATAGTCTCCATTCCTGGTTTAAGAGGTCGTGAACCAAAAGAAATTACTTTAAAAAACCTTTCCAAGATCATCCACGCACGTGTAGTGGAGATTGTGGAGCAGGTGTATGTGGAGATAAAAAATTATGGCCACGAGGAACAAAAGAAAAAATTGATTGCAGGAATTGTACTTACCGGTGGAGGAAGCCAGTTGAAGCATTTAAAACAATTGGTGGAATACATTACGGGTATGGATACAAGAATTGGTTATCCCAATGAGCATCTTGCAGGTGACTCTGATGAAGAGGTTGCCAGCCCATTGTATGCGACAGCTGTTGGGTTGCTAATGAATTCCCTGGAGGCCAACAAGAAAAACCAAGTCGTGGATCAGGAAGAGATGCACGAAGAAGAGGTTTTGGTAGGCCAAGAACACGATATGGGAGCCAAGACAAATGTGGCTTCACATACTGAGAGAAAATCCATTTTTGACAAATGGTCAGAAAAGTTGAAGGACTTTTTGGACAATGCAGAATAATAACCCCATAAGAGAAACACAACTGTCATGAGTAAGAACACTGAATTTGACAACATCGCTTTTGATTTGCCCAAGAACAAAAGCAACGTAATTAAAGTTATCGGAGTCGGCGGCGGCGGAAGTAACGCTATCAACCACATGTTTCAGGCCGGTATTAATGGAGTGGATTTTGTAATCTGCAACACCGATGCCCAGGCATTGCAAAACAGTTCAGTACCCAACAAAATCCAATTAGGGGTTTCCCTTACCGAAGGATTGGGTGCAGGAGCCAACCCCGAAGTTGGAGAGCAAGCCGCTTTGGAAAGCATGGAAGATTTAAAGGCCATGTTGGAGCACAATACAAAAATGGCATTCATTACCGCAGGAATGGGGGGTGGTACCGGTACAGGAGCAGCTCCCGTTATTGCAAAGATTGCCAAAGAAATGGATGTTCTTACGGTAGGTATCGTTACCATGCCGTTCCAGTTCGAAGGCGCTATGCGTAATAAGCAAGCGCAGCTTGGGATTGAGAAACTACGTGCTAACGTGGATTCCTTGATTGTAATCAACAACAACAAACTTAGAGAAGTATACGGTAATCTTGGGTTTAAGGCCGGTTTCTCAAAAGCGGATGAGGTTTTAGCCACTGCGGCAAGGGGTATCGCAGAGGTAATTACCCACCACTACACACAAAACATTGACCTTAGAGATGCCAAGACGGTACTTTCCAATAGTGGCACGGCCATTATGGGGTCGGCCGCAGCATCAGGGTCTGCAAGGGCCACCGAGGCTATTATGAAAGCCTTGGACTCCCCATTGTTGAACGATAACAAAATCAATGGGGCCAAAAATGTATTGTTGCTCATTGTTTCCGGATCACAAGAAATCACTATTGATGAGATCGGTGAGATCAATGATCATATCCAAATTGAAGCAGGTCACGGAGCCAACATCATTATGGGTGTAGGTGAAGACGAAGGGTTGGGCGAAGCTATCGCTGTAACCGTAATTGCCACAGGTTTCAATGTAGATCAGCAAGACAATATTGTGAATACCGAGTCCAAAAAGGTGTTTTACACCTTGGAAGATGAGCAAACAGCAGAACAGGATTTAACTCCGGAAGCAACAGCAGTGCAGGAAGTGAACCTTGATAAAACGCCTACCCCTGAACCTGAGCCAGAGCCAACACCAGAACCAACTGTGGTGAAACACACCTTGGAGATGGAAGAGGAACAAGAGGAAGTGGCTCCCAAAATCGAGGCAAAAGACCCTGATTTAATTCCAACAACCAATTATATAAGAAACTTTAATGTGTTCTACGAGGAAGTTGTTGCAGAGAACGTTGAGGATGACTTCGTAATCATTGAGGCTAAGAATGTAATCAATAATATTGATGTTGTTGATGCCGAAGAAGTCTCTTCCAAGAACAATGAGGACCAGTTCACACTAAGTTTTGATATGCCATTGAACGGTCAGGCTGAAGAAGAAGATGAAAAAGAGCACACCGTAACCTTTAATTTGGATGAGGGGGTAGGAGATGTTGAAGTGAACGATTATGTGGAGGTTAAGCCTGTTTTGGAATATAAAAAGGAGGGCGAGACCCGATACGATCTTCAAGAATACATGGAGTTGGAAAACAAGTTGACCGGTGCGAAGTCAAAAGCGGAAACCCATGAACCAAAATTGGTTGAGAATGAACTTGTTTTTGAGAAGAAGACGGTAAAGGTTGAAGAAAAAAGTGAAAGTTCAGGGCAAAACGAAGAGACTACAAATAGTCTAGATCCAATGAACAGTTCTATTAGCGATATATTGAAAGATCGTGCTGATGAACGTAGAAGAAAACTGAAGAACTTCAACTATAAGTTCCAGAATAACCGCAATAGTATAGATGATATTGAAAAAGAGCCCGCATACAAGCGTCAAGGAGTGGATTTAAACGATGTTCCAAAGGAACAAAAAGTATCCAGGACCTCCTTGGGAGAGGATAGCAACGATGATTTACAGTTGCGTTCCAATAACTCTTTTTTGCACGATAATGTTGATTAGTAGTGTTTAAATTAACATCCATTTTAATGGAGAGCATAAACCCGAAAGTGACAAAACTTTCGGGTTTATTTTTTATCTTCGCGAACTAAATCGGAACACATGGGTTTGCAAGAAAAGGTGATGACAGAAATGAAGGCCGCAATGAAGGCAAAAGATACCGTTGCCTTGGAATCATTGCGAGCAGTTAAATCTGCTATCTTATTGGCTAAGACCGATAAAGGTGGAGGTGCTGAAATGTCTGAAGAAGACGAGATTAAGTTGGTTCAAAAATTGGTAAAACAACGTAAGGATAGCGCTGCGATTTATCAAGAGCAAGGTCGAGAAGATTTGGCGGAACCAGAATTGGCACAAGTAGCCGTAATCGAAAAGTTTTTGCCCGAACAGCTTACCGAAGAGGAAATTGAGAAAGTGGTGGTAATGACCATCGATTCTGTCGGAGCTTCGGGTATGCAGGATATGGGTAAGGTAATGGGAATTGTTTCCAAAGAATTGGCAGGTCAAGCCGATGGAAAAACCATATCTGCCATAGTAAAAACTAAATTGAGTTCTTAAAATAAAAATTAAGGCCCCGTGGCGCAACT